>JBAXVX010000012.1:0-105210 GCA_037128705.1 Bacteroidota bacterium
CTCCTATTTTTGATTTGTAAAAACCGTGCTTTACGTGAGGGACGGTTTACCTCTTGTGCGATCAGTCTAATCAAATGGCAGGCCGTAAAATGCAGCCATAATGATCCCATCCAATTTATCCATGCTAATGGGCTGAAAATGAATGATAAAAAAAGTTGCTTTTTTTTTCAATGTCCCGGTTTTAATAAAGGCCGAATCTCTTATGCAGGTTCCTTCAGGAAATAAAAACACGTAATTACGCGAAAACGCGTGGCGAAAAATGCTGATTGTTCACATTTGAAGGGAAAGAACGGAACGTGCGGGAAATTTGATTTTTGATTATTTTTGCGCCTGAAAGCAATATGAAAAAATTAATTTATATACCCATCGTTCATAACAGCGCCGATTTAGGATCGCTTGGTTCTCGACTATCAGCTGAAGGAGCCCGGAAATACGGGGATTCTCTCTGGCGGGACCATCTTGAACAGGTTGATAGCTCGTGGAACAACGTTGAAATTGAAATTTACAGGCGGCTTAAGCGGACGCCGTTAAACAGGATTAAAATATACCAGGACGGCTTACCGGTTGTGGATGAAATCGGGATTAAAATTGTAAATGATGCCGCTAAAAACGGAAGCAAAAACTATTTAATCATAGAACGGTTGCTTGCCAGGGGAGCCAGACTTGAACTCGCTGAAAATAAAGAGCTTTTGCTAAGTGAATATTCCCTTTTATCAGATATTAAAAATGCTGTAACTCAGCAGAAACAGCTTGAATCGTTTCTGACATATCAAAAGGTATCCCAGGAATTACAAGTGAGCCGCGATCTTTTCATTGCAAATCAAATTAATGTGACACTGCACGACGGAGAGATGGGAATTGCTTTTTTTGGCGCCTCACATGCAATTATAGATAAAATAGATAAGGATATTAAGGTTACTGTTATCCAGATGTTTAAGGATTCAATCTCGCTGAGTTTGATCAGGAAATAAAATTTATTGCAGATATCATGAGGTTGCTTTGCCCTGGCCTAGAATTCCTCACCGCCGGGGCCGCTGATATCGTATTTTTTCATTTTCCTGCTCAGGGCATCACGGTGTATCCCCAGCGCATCGGCTGCTGCCTGCTGATTGTAATTGGCTCGTTTAAGGGCCTTTTGTATCAGGGTAAGTTCGTTCAGTTTCAGGTTGACCGAATCAGCATGTTTATCCAGGGGGGATGTTTTTTGAGGTTTAACGGGAAAATCATGGATGCCAAGCAAGTTTCCTTTACACAGGATGATGGCTCTTTCAACCATGTTTTTCAATTCCCTGACATTGCCGGGAAAATCATATTTCTGCAGCGTATTAAAAACCTCAGGGGCAATCTGAAGATTCGGCCTGTTGAATTTCGTTGCGTAAACCTGGACAAAATGAATAAGCAGTGGCTTTATATCCTGGACTCGTTCACGCAGCGGCGGGATATGGATATGCAAGGTGTTTAGCCGGTGAAGCAGGTCGAGTCTGAACTTTTTCTTCTCAACGCTGTAATTGATGTCATGATTTGTAGCAGAAATGATGCGGAAGTCGGTTTTTATCTGGGTTGTTTCTCCCACCCTTGTGATGACCTTCTCTTCCGTTGCACGCAGAATTTTCGCCTGAAGGCTGAGCGGCATATCCGCAATTTCATCAAGGAAAAGTGTTCCCTTGTTGCATACTTCAAAAAATCCCATTTTATCGGTGATGGCCCCGGTAAACGACCCCTTTTTATGACCAAAGAACTCGCTTTCAAGAAGCGTTTCCGTGATTGCACTGCTGTTCACCGCACAAAAGACATGATCTTTCCTGGTACTGGAATAGTGAATGATCCGGGCGATGTTTTCCTTCCCTGTTCCACTTTCACCCGTGATCAATACATTGGCATCGGGATAATTTGAAGCAGTCATTGATTGTTCAAAAACTTCCAGAATCTGAGGGCTGATCCCGATAAACTGACGGTCGATTTTCTCTTCAAGTGTTTTGGAAATCAAAGAATTTCTTTCCTCCATCTGTTTCAGTTTCCTGTGCAACTGGAGGTATTTCTGGGTACGTTCAATGGCAATCTGTATGTCGATGTACCGGAATGGTTTGCGCAGGTAGTCGAATGCACCCAGCCGCATGGCCTTGATCACCGTGTCCATGTCGCCGTGAGCTGAAATGATAATGACCTCCATATTCGGGTATTGAACTTTCACATCCTTAAGAATATCGAGGCCGTTCACGCCGGGGAGCCTTACATCAAGGATCAGAAGGTCAATGTCATGATGGGTTAAAATTTTCCTTCCTTCTCTTTCGGTATTGGCCTCAAATGACTCATAATCCGCTCCCTGGAAAAACCCGCTTAATTCTTCAGTAAATTGTTTCTCATCGTCAAGAATAAGGATTCTGATTTTCTCTTTTTCTCCCATTAATTTATTATTTGGCTTTTAAAACGAGTTTTATTTTTGTTCCATGAACGGGTTCACTGGAAATATCAATGGTTCCATTCATCTCCTTGATTATCTGGTAACAGATGGATAATCCGAGCCCTGTTCCCTTGCCTTCATCCTTTGTGGTATAAAAAGGAAGTATGATATTGTTGATATCTTCGTTGCTAATGCCAATGCCATTGTCGGTAACTTCAACGATGATATTTTTAGTTTCCTGATACGAGTTGATTCCTATCACCATGTCTATTTCATCCCGTTTACTGTTTTTCATATCCATTACAGCATCTTTGGCATTCACCAGCAGGTTTATGATAACCTGCTCAAATTTATAGGTATTCCCTATGATTTGAGGAATTTGTTCCTCCAGGTTAAGTAAGAGCCTGATGCCAAGATGTTTGAACTGTTCCGCGATCATCGAAGCTGCATTTTCGATGCTGGCATTGATATCGAAGGTAGACAACACAAAGTCGTCGTGGCTTCTTGAAAATGCCCGGATATGGTCAATGATGTTCCTGATCCGGGTGATATTTTCAAATATTTTATCAGATTTGTTTTTCAGATATTCCAGACTGATGGTATCTGTCTTTGCAGACTCAAAAAGAATCTTATCCATCACCATGGAGATAATATTCAATGGCTGGTTTATTTCATGTGCAATGCCGGAGGCCATTTCACCCAGGTTAGCCATGCGGTCGGCATGGATCTGCTTAGTCTCCATCTTTTTGCGTTGTGAAATATCGCGGATAATGATCATAAACGAAATAGGTTCACCATGCTGACCCTGGATCAGTGTGGCGCTGCTTTCAGCAGGAAATAATGATTGGTTGGTCTTCCTGATCTTTAATCCGATATTTTGTGCAAGACCTTCATTCATTGTTTTTTCAAAGATCTCATTCAGTGCATCATTTTCATCAGGAGGGACAAACTGGAAAATATCCTTCCCAACAAGGTCTTCACGGCTATCAGCGCCGAATAATTCAAGTCCTATATCCGACACCTCGGTAATGATACGCTTTAAATCGACCAGTAAAAACCCATCCGGCGATGCATTTAACATCGTCTTGTATTTTTTTTCACTAACCTTCACAGTCTCCTCTGCCTCCTTGCGTTCGGTGATATCCACCACATTGATAAGGCATTGTTTGTAGTTTCCCACGACTACCCCATCAATGTGAACATACCTTTTACCTTCGGATTCTGCTTTGAGCATGACTTCGCATCTCTCCTTGACTTTGGTTTTGAAAATATTCTGGAAAAAGGTGTTGAAGACAGGGAGCGTATCTTCCGAAATGTAAATCTCGAAATAGCTGTTAAGCAATTCAGAGCGGTCTTTACCAAGCATTTGGGCTCCACTGTGGTTTAGCTCAATGATCTCATTTTTTAATGAAAGGGTAAAATAACCGGAAGGTGCAAATTCATAGAGCTCGGCATATTTTTCAAAGGCAACCTCGGCATTGAGTTTGGAAAACGCGAGTTCCTCGTTCTGTGTTTCAAGTTCCAACTGGTTTATCCTCAAAGCCTCTTCCATCACTTTTCGGTCGGTAATGTCCTTGGTAAAACCGAGATACCGGGTATCGGAAAGTTTAACGACCTCTACTGTCCACCAACGCTTCGTCCCGTTTTTATGTTTGAAGATCAGATCCGAAATGCTGATACCTTTATTAACTCCCTCTCTGAAATGATCCAGTCCGGCCTGAAGTGATTCTTCAGTCAGAATATCAGAAATGGACATGGAGAGCAGCTCAGATTTTGAATATCCGGTAATTTTGCATGCCGCATCGTTCACTTCAACATACTTACCGTAATGATTTGCAACAAAAACCCCGTCTGGTGCATTGTTGATATAGCTCCTGTATTTTTCCTCACTTTTGGTTAGGGCTGCATTGGCCCGGGTCAACGCATCGGCCGTCTCCTTCAGCAACATGGCATTCCGGCTGATGGTCTGCTTTTGATTGAAAAGATCAAGAAAAACGTTGACTTTGCTGACCAGGATCTGATTGTCAGTTGGCTTGAATATATAATCAACTGCTCCCGAATCATATCCCTCAAATACCTGCATTTCATTCAGGTGGCTCGCTGTAAGGAAAATGATTGGCACCTTTCCTCCCGGCCTGGCATTGTTCAATTTTACTGCCAGTTCATAGCCATTCATTTCAGGCATATTTACATCGATAATAGCAAGGGCAAGTTCAACACCATCTGTTTTGTCCAAAGCTTCCTGGCCTGACAACGCCTGAATCAGGTTTACTTTGATCCGTTTAATAATTGCTTCAAGAAAAAGTAAGTTCTCCTCCGAGTCATCTACGATCAGTAGATTGGGTTTCTGTTTCATATTTTTATTCTCCGTTAAATTTGATCGTTTTCCCTTTCCCTGTTTACGGAGATATTTGTCGATTTGTCCTGTAAAAGTAGTGGAAAAATCAGAACATCATTATAGAACTGAACGTTTTCTTTTATTTTTTACCTTTGTCAGTCAATATTATACCTAAAAACCAGGAATGCTTGCAGATAATTTTTTTGAGACAATCTTATTTAACTTAGAGAAAACCGAGGGGCCTGAACAACAGCTCCATGCGGTTGTTATCTTAAAATCCGATCATCAGATTTTCAGCGGTCACTTTCCGGGCAATCCGGTAGTCCCGGGAGTTACCCAGGTCCAGATGGTCAAGGAAATGGTTGAAAAAGCATTGAATCATCCGCTCCGGCTGTATGAATCTGATAATATAAAATTTTTATCAATGATTGATCCGAGGTCAGTTTCCCGGCTTGAACTGGCCATTGGCATCAGGGATATTGCTGATAACAACTATGCCGTTAGCGCAGTAATATCATCAGGTGACAAAGTGTTTTTTAAATTCAAAGGAAAATTCGAACTGGAAAATTAATGTCAAAGAAAACTTCAATTACCTTCGCTGCCAGAGGTTATGAGCTTGATTCATATGGCCATATCAACAATTCGGTGTACCTCAATTATTTCGAACATGCCCGATGGGAATTTTTCCGGGAGATGGACCTGTACCAGTTTTTAAAGGATCAGGGGAATCTCCCGGTTGTAACCGATGTACATATTCGTTATCAACGTGAGATTAAACTGTTTGATGTGTTGACGATCGAATCGTTTTGTTTCCAGGAAAAGCCATACCTTATTTTTCAGCAAAAAATAATCAATAAAGCAACCAGCATGACTTCGGCCAGGGCAACAACCAAATTGATATTCCTTGATGCTGATAAGATTCCGAAAGATGTTCCTGCTGAAATCTTAGACAAAATTCAAGCTCCTCCCGCATGAATAATGTTGATCCGGTTACATTTGAAATCACAGACCATCTTGGAATTATCACCCTCGATCTTCCACCGGGGAACTATTTGCCAATCCCGGGATTCATCCCCCTTGGGGTGTTTGAACAATGGACAGGGCAAAATGATCTCAAAGGATTGATCATCAAGGGAGAAGGTAAAAATTTTTCGGCAGGTGGGAACCTTGGACAAATTTTTAAAGCAAGCAGGAAATCATCAGATATCCAACGCCTTATGGACGAAGGGACCCTCCTGCTGAATCGCATTCAGGATCTTGATATTCCTGTTATCGCTGCGATTAACAACATATGCTTTGGCGGGGGACTTGAAATCGCATTGGCATGCCATATGCGTGTGGCTTCAGAAAACGCGCTTTTTGCCTTTCCCGAGGTTAACCAGAACCTGATGCCCGGCATGGGAGGAACATACAGGCTTCCTGGTCTGATCGGGCATCAAAAGGCGCTCAATATGATCCTCGGTGGGGATATGGTGAATGCAGCAGCGGGTAAAGAGATGGGACTCATTGATTATATCGCTCCAAAAAATCAGGCATTTGAATTTTCACTGAACCTGATGCATAAAATGACAAACGACCGTCCGCTCAAGGTAATTAAATCGATCATGCGGTCGTTGGGCAACGTCAGGACATTTGGCCGGGAAATGGCAATGGCGGAGGAAACCAGGCTTTTTTGCAGCCTGGCCACGGATGAAGCCGAACGCCGCAAAACAGAGGAGGCCTGATCGATGGAGCTTCAGTGGGACATTGAAGAAGGCATTGGCTGGCTGAAACTGAATCAGCCTCCGTCGAATACCATGACCATTGGTTTTTTCACTGAGTTGCGATCGCTCGTCAAAACAATCAAATCAACTCCCGGCCTGAAAGCTGTTATTATCTGCGGCATGGGTCGGCATTTTTCATCAGGAGCAGAAATCAATGAATTGCTTCTAAATATTAATGAGCAGGTTATGCTGGAAAACTACCGGTCATTTGTCATGATGCAACAGCTTGACATCCCTGTTATTTCAGCTATTCGTGGCGTATGCATTGGATCAGCTTTTGAACTGGCGCTTTTCAGCCATTTCAGGATTTGTTCGGAGGATGCTGTTCTCGGGCTGCCTGAGTCGAATTTCAATCTCATGCCCGGCATCGGAGGCATCCGGCAGGTCGCCAGGCTGGCTGGTACTGCGAAAGCAATTGAAATCACACTCCGGGGAAATACCTTCCCTGCTTCCGACGCTTTTGCCATGGGCCTTGTTGATGCGGTTGTTCCCAAGGGAGAATTACTTCAGGTGTCACTACAAATTGCAAAAGCCCTGCCTGATAAAATTAATATGGCAAACCGATCCGTCTATCTTCATAAATACATCAAACCAACGCATGCAAAAGCCTGATTCTGAAATTTTTGTCAAGGTTGCCGGCAGCGGCTCTTTTCTTCCCGGATTGCCCATCCCTGCCAGTGAGGTTGATTATTTCCTTGGAGAACTGACTGATGCACCTGAAAAGATCAGGAAGTGGTTAAAGCGTATCAGGAATTTAATGAAGGAACTGGTCGATGTCGAATATTATCACTTCGCGCTGGACCCGGTAACACGGAAATTCACGGAGGACAATGTCACCATGGCAACGAAGGCGGCAATTTCGGCCATTGCTGATACCGGTATAACCATTGACGAAATCGATCTGATCGTATATGGCAGTGCCCACCAGGACCAGATGCCAACCGCCAGCGTCCGGATCCAGGAGGCACTGGGGATCGAACAGTGCGCAGAAATTTCGGTTCATGCCAATTGTACTTCAGCATATAAGGCGCTGCTTCTTGGCTCCGACCTGATTCGTAACGGGAGGTACAAAACCGCGCTTGTAGTGTCATCAGGTATATCCTCGTCGGAACTGGTCGCTGAATATTATAACCAGCCGCTTGTTAAAAAGGAGGAACTTTTTTTACGTTATTTTTTAAGTGACGGTGCTGCTGCTATCGTATTACAGGCCTCGGATGACAAAAGTAACGGACTGTTCGTTGAATATAACTACATGGAATCGATCGGTGGGAAGAAACCATCGGCCATGGGGAATAAGCGACCGGCCTATTTTATGAATCCAAGGGAGGAATATGAACTTGGATATCATCATCTGGCCCAGATGTTTCAGGAGGAATTACGTGAAAATTTTCATGACAGGGATGGATCGGTTTTTCTGAAAGGATTGAAGCGGATGATTGCCCTGTACCCCTTAGAGATGGACAAGATCAGGTTTTTCCAGGTCAATTTTCCCTCCAAACATATTGCGGAGCTGATCATGGATGAATGCGCTGAAATAGGTATATCACGGCAGACACTCTATTCAAAAATGGCCGACATGGGTTATATTGGTCCCCCGATGGCCCTGCTATGCCTGGATAAAATCAGGAAAGAGGAAAAACTTGAAGAAGGCGAAATAATCCTGAGTTTCGTGACTGAAGTCAGCAAATTCATGCAGGGCGGATACATTATAAAGAAATATGGATGATTGAAAAGAAACGATACACCCTATATCTTATCAGTCCCCGGCAGCGGTTTGTCAATTATCCTGCTCACAGCGAGATGGCGAAAATGTTCGGGAAGCGAAGGCTGATGATCCCGCTCGCCTTGCCGACCATTGCTGCGCTAACGCCTGATCACTATGACATCCGCATATTTGATGAGGAGATAGAGGATCTGCCGAAAAACGGGAAACCCGATGTCGTTGGGATCACAACACTTGCCGCAACAGGAAAGAGGGCGTTTGAACTGGGTGACCGGTATCGTGCTGCCGGCGCAAAAGTAGTTTATGGCGGACCCTATGCCTCATTCATACAGGAGGAGGCCTTGAAACACGGTGATTGTGTGATTGCAGGTGAAGCCGAAGGAAAGTGGGAACAATGCCTGGCTGATTTCGAACAGGGTTGCATGAAACCGGTTTATGAATCCGAAACCTATGTTGATTATACCGCTCAGAGGCCTCCCCGTTGGGACCTGGTTAACATGAAGCGGATCTTTCAGGTTGCCATCCAGGTCTCCCGCGGATGTCCGTTCAATTGCGACTTTTGCCTTGTTTCCAAAAATTTCGGAAGAAAAATGCGTTACCGGGATATTGGGAATGTAGTGGAAGAGATAAAAGCGGCCCCTTCCAAATATTTTTTCTTTGTGGATGACAACCTCACCATCAACAAGAAATATGCAAAGGAGTTAATGCAGGCCATCATTCCGCTGAAAATATCCTGGGGGTGCATGTGCAGCCTCGATGTCGCCACTGATGACGAACTCCTCAACCTGATGGCCGAAGCGGGTTGTTTTAACATCCTTGTAGGTTTTGAATCGCTGAATCCTGAAAGCCTTGATGAATCTCAAAAACATCACAACCGTGGCGGAAAAATATATGCAGAGGCTATCCGGAAAATTCATGCAGCCGGAATCCATATCAATGCGAGCTTCGTTGTTGGATTCGACAACGATACCCTGGCTGAATTCGACAGGATTTTCGATTTTTCAATGCAATACAACCTTCCCCATGTTAATCTTCACCTGCTTAATGCCCCCCCGGGAACAGAAACCCACAGGAAATTCAGGGAAGAGGGAAGACTGCTCGCATGTGACCCGGAACTGGGTGTGGGTCACTTCCCTACCCTGCAGTACATGAACATGTCACAGATCGACATCTTTGACAAATACATGGATACCATTATCAAGCTTTATTCCTTCGACACCATCCGGAAAAAGGGCGAGGCATTGCTCAGCAACGGAGCCTTTACCCGGCCAGGTGGTGAAATCTCTGCATTCATGAAAGCAAGACTCTCATGGATTACCTTTAAAGAATTTGTTCTCACCCGTGATCCGGAGAGAAAAAAACTGTTTTCATTTATTTTGAAACTCATCCGGACAAAGCAAATCGCCATTGACAAGGGGCTTGGATTCATGCTTTCCATGTTGGGTTATAACCGCCACATCCGGGCCCACCAGCGGAACATGACCACATACAGGCAAATTGTGATGGACCAGGATAAGGGGCAGTGGAAGAAAAAGGTGACAGGGTAAAAGGGTAACAAAGTAACAGGGTAACAGGGTAACAGAGTAACAGGGTAACAGGGTAATGAGTGACAAGGTAAATCAAATAAAACGTATAGGCAGAGTCGGCATTGTCGGTGAGGGGAAGATGGGGACGGGTATCTTTTACTATCTGGTCAATTTTGGCTTTGATCTGGTTTGGCTGTGCAGCCCGGAAGCCGATACCGAAAAACTCAGCAGGCAATTTGGCAAAAAAATCAAGCGTTCGGTGGATTCAGGAATGATGGACCGGCAACAATATGACCGGCTTTTACTTACTCCGATAACTCAAGATATTGCCGGTTTGTGTGACTGCGACCTGGTTATCGAAGCAATTCCGGAAGTACTGGAACAGAAAAAAAACCTTTTTCTGCATCTTGATGAATGTGTGAAGCCTGATGCTATTTTCACCTCAAATTCATCTTCCCTCAATCCTTCTGAAATCGTTCCTCCTGGTCAAAGAACAAGCCTTTTTGCCGGACTCCATTTTTTCTATCCTGTTCAGCTTAAAAACATCATTGAATTTACCATAACTGACGAAACCTCAGAACAGGCAATCCTGTTAATCGAATTATTTTTAAAGGACATTAACCGCAGGTTCATCACGTTAAATGAGAATAACAGCTTTATCCTGAATAAAATCTTTCTTGATTTTCAGAATGAAGCTTTCCGGATAGTCCAGGCAGGGCATTGTACGTTTATCCAGATGGATCAACTGGTAAAGAAGCACCTTCTGCCGTTCGGCGTTTTCGATTTCTGCGACAGCGTGGGAATCGATACAATGCTTGCCTCCATTGAGAATTACACCAGGAATTATCCTCACAAGGATTATTATTCACCGATGCTATCCGCTTTGCGTAACCTGGCTTCAGAAGGCAAACTGGGTATTAAAACCCAACAGGGTTTTTACACCTATCCCATACAGTCAGATGTGATGGAGGAGCCTGACGGATCACCGGAAATCATGGATCATCTTCGTCAAGCATTTTACTCCTCATCAAAACGGTTTACTGCACTTTCACACATTCCGATCGGAGATATGAATTGGGCCATAAAAGAGTATTTTGGCATTGAGAAAGGGCCGTTCGAATAAACTGATTATATTTGTAAAAACTAAAATCGCACGAATCATGAAAAAGATTGCCTTTGTTACGTTTATGGCAACCAGTATTCTGTTTGCCCTGGTTGTAATACTGAACCCGCAAACAGTCAATGGTTCAAAGAAATTCTCCGCGAGCGGACCCGGATCCGCCCTTCCCGACAGTGTCTCTAAAGTGGTTAAAAAAGCCTGTATGGACTGTCATGCCGACGATGGAAATCTCATGGCAAAAGGTAAGATCAATTTCTCGGTCTGGGAGACGTATGATGCTGAAAAGCAGATGAAAAAAGCGGAAGCCTTGTGTAAGGAGCTTACAAAGTCTGCGATGCCGCCAAAAAAGTGGAGAGCCAATAACCCAACCGATATTCCGACCCAGGCTGAAGTTGACATGATTTGCAGGTGGGCTAAAACTTTACAAAAATAAATTTCCCGATGCCGACCGAAGTTGTAATCTCGGGGATGAGTCTCATTACATCCCTGGGTTTGTCATTGGAAGAAAACTGGAATAACCTCGTTGCAGGAAATAGCGGCGTGAAAAACATCACCCTTTTTGATGCTGCAACATTGGCTACGCGGGTCGCGGCAGAAGTTCCAAAGGAATTTGAAGACTTATCACGGTCCTACATTAAGAAACGGGCAGCAAGCCAGATGACCAGAGTGACGCGGATGTGTGTTACTGCGGCCAGGATGGCCGTGGCCGATGCAGGTCTTGATTTTGACCGGGCCGACCGTACACGATGCAGTGTGATCATGGGCGTTGTAAGCACAGGCAACTCAAGTACTGAAAGGGATACGACCCCTCAGAACACGGTGTTTAAAACCATGACCAATTCAATGCCCGCATGGATTTCTCTTGAGTACCAGCTTGCAGGCCCAAATTTCGCAATCAATACGGCCTGTGCCTCATCGGCCTATGCCATCGCCTTGGGATACGACATGATCAGGAATGGTCAGGCCGACATCGTAATCGCAGGCGGAGCCGATTCGATCATTAACTATGAAGAGATCCAGGGATTTAATGCCTTATACGCTTTATCCGTAGCCAATGATCCCCCCGGACAGGCGAGCAAACCCTTTGCGAAAGACCGGGATGGATTCGTAATCGGTGAGGGTGCCGGAGTGCTGATCCTGGAATCAAAAACTCATGCCAAGGCTCGTCATGCACATATCTACGCCGTTTTGGCCGGTCATGGGCTAACCAGCGAAGGTTATAATATCATGGCCCCGATGAAGGACGGCGAAGGGATGGCGAAAACCATGGAACTTGCCATTAAAAATGCCGGGATTCAAAAGGAGGAGGTCGGATATATCAATGCACACGGGACTGCCACTGAACTGAACGATCGTTATGAAACCATGGCTATTAAAAAGGTATTCGGAGATTTTGCCGGCCGGGTTCCCATTTCATCATCAAAGTCAATGCTCGGCCATACCATTGGAGCTGCCGGAGCCATTGAGGCCATTATAACCGCACTGAGCCTTCAGCACGGCATTCTTACGCCAACGATAAATTATCATGATCCTGATCCGGACCTTGACCTGGATTATGTGCCCAATGTAGCAAGGCCTAAGGCAATCCAGGTCGCCCTTTCAAATTCTTTTGGTTTCGGCGGTCACAATGCCACCCTGGTACTTAAAAAATACATCTCCTGAAATTTTGCCAAAAAGTTCTATTTTTGCAAACTAAATTTAAAGATTCATGGCCGCGATAACTGAAAGCACAAAAAGCGAAGTCAAAGAGGTTGTTTACAGTTTTTTTGCCGAAGAATGTGAAGTTGACATTGCCCGGATCAATGATAACACCAGCATAATAAAAGATCTCGATGGAGATTCACTGATGTTTCTCGAACTGATTGAGATTTTTAAGAAAAAATACAACCTGGATATTGAACTGAAAGTCATTGGCAAATTCGCTGTTAAACATCCTGTAGCTACCATTGGTCAATTGATCGACATGCAGTTGCTCATCATCGAGCACGAAAACCGGCTTCTGGAAATCGATCAATAACGGTAGAAGATACTTTGTCAGAAAATCACCTAGCGTTTATTTTTCCCGCTTTTACAAGCAACTATACCGACCATCCCGGCCTGCAGGTTCCTGGTTTCAATGCCTGTTTCAACAATTTACTTGAGATTGCGGCAAGAAAGGCAGACCCGGCCCTTCTTGAATTTGATTTCACAGGAAAGACATTCCTTAACGATGAATTACGAACCCAGTACCTTACTTACATCTATGGCTGTGCTTCCTCGGTTGCTTTGAGAAATCTCGGATTTTCCCCAACAATAAATGCCGGGTACAGCATGGGTATCTACGCATCTCTTTTTGACGCCGGATCTGTTTCATTCGAAACCGGGCTTGAAATCATAAGCCTGGCATACCAATCGCTGATGAAGGCCATCCGGAATGGAACTTATGGAATGGTCTCAGTTATTGGTCTTACGGGCAGGGACATTCATCATCTGATTGATCAGTTCAACCTCCGGGTGGAGATTACCAACCAGAATGCTCCCCATTCCTTCGTTATGTCAGGTTTTCGTGAAGATATCCTTGAATTTATGGAGTTGGCAAAGGATGAGGGAGCGTTGCATACCCGCGATCTGGAAGTCTCCATTCCTTATCACGCAAGCTTTTTAAAAGAGGGAGCCAGGAATTTCGCAGAGCAGATAAGCCATCTGGATATTAAAAATCCCAAAAATCAGGTTATATCGCTGATCGATCAAACATGGCTTTCAAACCAGGAGATCATCAGGCAGGAGATGATCAACAATCTTTACTACCCTTTAAACTGGTTCAGAACAAAACAGGTCATGATGGAACATGCAATTTCTGTGTTTGTAGAGTGCGGACCCTCCAGAGGTCTTACCAAAAACTCAAAATTTGTGGAAGGGGATTTCAGGTTTTACACTTTGAGTTCATTTCCGTTAGATGCTACAGAGGATCGCTCCCGGTGATTTTTATTGCCCGGCAACAGGCTATATTTTCCCTTCTTCTCTCCATAATTTTCTGATCCTCAACAAAGTCCTGAACATGGGTTCATTCAGGTTGAGTCTTTGTCGCATGGCCATGGCATCCGTGATCATTGCGGGTGGCGGTGATGATTCGAGGGCGGGAATGCAGTTGGGAAATACGAGGGAGGCCTCGTAAATCAATTGTTCCAGTCGATTCTTCGTGATTTTATCTGAAAAATAATAGGCAGGTGGCTGAAATACATGCTCCCCTGCCCTCAGTCTTCCCTCTTCAACAGCAATGGAATATAGCGGGGTATTCGGATAGATCCTCAATCCGGCATTCATATAAACCAGATCTTCAGGATTGACATATTTATCAACAAAATCAAGGGTTTGATGGAAAGTATCCTCATCCTCACCCGGCCCTCCAAACAGAAAAAACCACATGGTCGGGAAATTGAACTTCCGAATGAGTAACGCCATTTTCTCAACTTCCTGGAGGCTGAATCCCTTAGCAAGGTTTTTGAGCAGCAAAGGGGATGCGCTGTCGGGTGTGGCGTCGATCTGGACAAACCCTGCCTCTGCCATCAGCTCAAATAATTCTTCGCTTGTGTGCCGTGGGTTGATTCCCATGGTTCTGAGTTTCACCCTGATGTTTCTTTTAATGATCTCCCGGCAAATCGATTCGGCATGCCCCCTTGGATCGTTGAAGGTTGAGTCGACAAACTCAAAAGTAATGTATCCCAACCGCTTGTGTGCCTGCTCGATCTCATCGGCAATATCCGAAGGTTTTCTTGTTCTGAATGTCCTTCCTTCAATGAGCGGATAGGTACAATAGATACAACCGTGTGAACATCCCCGTTTAGTCTGGATTGAATAAACTCCCTTGGTCATATAGGGTGTGAAATCAATCCAGGTATCAATCTCGGGAAACCGTTTCAACATCGGGTTGGAATAAACTGCAGCGGATCCTGGCTGAATTTTCCAGTTTGCGGAAGTTATCAGGTTGGGGAGAACGGAAAGATCAAGATTGAACTGAAGCCTGTCAAGCAAGGCCGGAAAGATGACCTCACCCTCACCGACAATCCCATAATCGGCTCCCGACAATTTCATGCATTCAACAGGAAAAATGCTGAAACCACTTCCGCCCAGTATGATCGGAACCTCCGTAATGGCCATTACCGGCTGAATGAATTTGTCGAGAATATCATTCAGGTAAAAGATAGCCCTGTCCATGACCACATCATCAATATTCCTGATGCTGAATCCGATATAATCAGGATTGAACTGCTCAACCATAAAAACCAATTTCTTCCCCTCATCAAAAACTCCATCGTAAATTTTTACCTCATAGTGATCCCTGAGCGAAGAGGCCAGCATACATAATCCCAACGGGGGCACCGGGTAAGGCGCCTTCTCTGTATTGGTATTCACAAGCAAAACCCGCTTCATAAAAAATATTCTAGTTACCCTGTCACCCTGTTACCCTGTCACCTTTAAATAACATCCGTCCCCTTCTTAATCAGCCAGAGACTTCCGATCCGTCTGTGGAATTCATCATGCGGCAACACGGTTTTCATCACTGAATTAAAGAAGTTGTACTTTCTGTAATTATGATCAACAATTTGATCTTTAACCTGTTGATAATATATTGTTCCGGGCATAGGGGTCAGTACTGTATAACCCGCATAAACAACCCGGTTCCGATCGGCATATTCAGCCAGTGCTTCAAAGTCACCAGGACCGTAATCAGGAGGAATTACATAATTTCCGCGAACCATGATCCCGTTCTGTTCAAAGACCTTCACTGCCTCCTGGTTGTCGATTGCCGGGGAATCTTTATGATACTTTTTCAGTTCATCATCCCTGAATGATTCAAATCCGCAAATTACAACCTTCAATCCTCCCCTTGCAAGTTTTTCGATGATGTCGGGCCTGTTTGCTGCCACATCTGCCCTGATATCCATGATGAAAGTTTTACGGATCCCCTCCTCTTCAATTCTTTTGAACAACTGGAGCATGAACTGTTCATCTACCACGGTATTTGCATCCGCAAAACGCACCACCGGGTATTCATCAATGCTTTTCAACTCCGTGACCAGGCTTTCCACGGTTCGCTGGTAATATTTGCCCCTGAACTGTGACCATATGGAGCAAAAGGTGCATTTGTAAGGACAGCCGAGCGAAGTAAAGACATAGGTGCTGGGGTAAGGGCTGTCGCCTACTTTATAGGTGTCGATCCATCGGCTGAGATGGTTTCGGTCGGGCATCAGGTAATCCGCATCTGCAGGATCCCAGGGCGCTGGTTTTCCCCCTGTCCGTTTCAATCCGGCTGCCGAATTGATCAGGATCCCCGGAATGGAATCAAATCTGCCTCCCTTTTCCTTCATGTTAACAACCTCACGAAAAACATGAGGACACTGTCCGGGAATGATGATATCAAAACACGGATCAGTGAAGTCATTGGGACATAAGGTGGCATGTAATCCGCCGGCAACCGTCAGGATGGAAGGATTTAGCTGCTTAACCGTACGGCATATATCGATACTGAAATTAAATTCAGATGTAATCACCGTAACTCCAACCAGATCAGGCTGATGTTTCATGACCAGCTCCCTTACCAGCACATCCAGGCCGGGGGTGTCGGCTACCAGGTCATATTCCCCTTTGGTATCAAACAGGGTGACATCATGGTCCTTTACTGCGGCGGCTATGGTAAGCAGCCCGAGTGGCGGACCGATCAGTCTTTTGTGGATAAACCGCTTTGCCTCCTCCGGCGCAAATCTGAGAATATTATTTTCGGGGGAACGGGGCGGATTGATCAAAAGGATTTTCATCGGACAAATTTAATCAAATCTCCGAGAAAGGTTACTCCAGCTCATCTGTCAGGGTCCTCCCACAGGATGTAATTCCATTTCGAAGCCCCCGGGAACCCGGACCTCGTTATCGGATGATCGCTGAAAAATCCTATATTTGTTGCAATAAAACATTTTAATTGTTAAAGCCTATCATGCCTGATCTGACCATGATGCAACAAAAATTCACCGAACTTAAATGTTGCATCATCATTCCGACATACAACAACGAACATGCGCTGGAAGAGGTGATTGAAGGAGTCCTTCAACACTCAAGGGATGTGATCGTGGTGAATGACGGATCGACCGACCAGACCTTGTCAATTCTCAGCCGGTTTCCTCAGATCCGGTCAATCCATATTCCGGTCAACACAGGCAAAGGGTGGGCCTTGAGGCAGGGCTTCAGGGCAGCTATTGACCGGGGGTACCGGTACGCCATTACCATTGACAGTGACGGTCAGCATTTTCCGGAGGATTTACCCCGGTTCCTTGATATGATCGAGCAACACCCCGATTCGATGATTCTCGGAGCGCGTGATATGACCCAGGAAGCCGTTCCCCCGACGAGCAGTTTCGGACATAAATTTTCCATTTTCTGGTTTAAGGTTGAAACCGGGATCACCGTGCTTGATGTTCAGACGGGTTTCAGACTCTACCCGCTGAATAAAATCAAGGAGATTGGCTGGGTGGTATCAAAAAAATATGAATACGAAGTTGAAATACTGGTGCGGTTGGCCTGGCGGGGGGTGAGTGTTCTTTCTGTTCCGGTTAAAATCTATTATGCACCAAAGGAATCCCGCGTTTCACATTTCAGAAAAGTCAGGGATTTCACCCGCGTGAGCATTGCCAACAGCATTCTTGTATTCATGGCCCTTCTATGGGTTCGCCCCTTGTCGTTCTTTAAAGGACTTCGCAAGAAATCTGTCCGGGAGTTCGTACAGGAATACATTGTAAACAGCCAGGATTCAAATTTAAAGATTGCCATCTCCGTTGGACTTGGATTATTCATTGGAGTCATGCCCATCTGGGGGTGGCAGATGCTTGCGGCATTTGGCCTTGCCCGCCTGTTTAAACTAAACAAATTCGTGGCAGTGGCTTCTTCCAATATCAGCCTCCCACCCATGCTGCCATTCATTATTTTTCTTAGTTACCTTCTTGGTGGATGGGCTATGGGGGTCAGTGCATCCAACCTGAGCTATATCCCCGGACTGGGACTTCAATGGATCAAGGAAAACCTGATCCAATACCTGCTAGGAAGCATTATCCTTGGGTTCATGCTTACAGTTGTGCTTGGACCTTTCACCTACCTGCTTCTTTCTATTTTCAGAAAAAGGAATGTCTGACCTCTTTGTTCACATATACCGCTTTTTCACCGGTAGAAAGTTGTTTTTCTATCTTCTGCTCGCATGTATTTCTGCTGTAATAGCCCTGTTCGCTTCAAAAATCCGTTTTGAGGAAGACATTTCGCAATCGGTTTCGGGGAAGAACGGGAATGATCATACCAGTTATGTGATCAGGAATTTAAAACAGAGTGATAAACTGATCCTGGATATAACCTTAAAGGACTCCCTTGCCACTGCCAGCCCGGATGATCTGGCCGCCTTTGGGCAGCAGTTGGTTGATTCCCTGCGAGCACGGTTTGATACCAGTTTCATCCGCAATGTTGTGTTCAGGGCTTCCGATACGGCGATGACTGCCATGATGAACCTGGTCATGGGCCATTTACCTGTTTTTTTTGATGATTCTGACTTTAAAACACTCGACAGCCTTCTTCTTCCTCAATCCATTGAAACAGCACTGGAAAAAAATTACAAAATCCTGATCTCTCCAGCCAGTATGGTGTTGAAAAAGCGAATTCAATCTGATCCGCTTGGCATTTCAAACATCGCCTTTGCAAAACTGAAATCACTCAGGGCCGGCGAAAATTATGAACTTTACAATGGGTGCGTCTTTACAGGCGATTTACGTCATCTGCTCATCTTTATTGTCCCATCCAACCCTTCGAGCGAAACCTCACGGAATGAAAAGCTTGTCACAGGACTGGATGAAGCGATCCAAAATTTAACCACCCCAAAAGGCTCCCTGTGTAAGGCGCAGTATTTTGGAGGCGCTGCAGTCGCTGTTTGCAATGCCAGGCAGCTTAAAAAGGATATCGCATTGACCCTGTTTATCGCAGGGATACTGATATTTCTTTTGGTTGGCTGGTATTTCAAAAGTCTCAGGGTCCCGCTGCTGGGATTGCTTCCGGCACTCTTCGGAGGCGCCCTTTCACTGGCCATTCTATTCCTGGTTAAAGGGAGGATATCTGCCATTTCTCTCGGGATCGGATCCGTCATCCTCGGGTTGATCGTGGATTATGCCCTGTACCTCTTAAACCATTTTCGTGCGAAACAGGATATTGAACGCACCCTGAAAGAGATGTCGCTAACCATCATTCTGTGCAGCCTCACCTCGGCAGGTGCATTTCTGTGCCTGACTTTCCTGAACTCTGTTGTGCTTCAGGATCTCGGTTGGTTTGCGGCATTCAGCGTTATGGGTGCGGCTTTGTTTACCCTCGTTGTTCTCCCTCATTTTCTGAAAGGGAAACACATAGAGGCTTTACAGGCGAGACGGATCACTTTTGTTGACCGGCTGGCTGCCATTGCTTATGAAGACAAAAAATGGCTGATTTTGGGGTTGCTGATCCTTGGAATCGCCAGCATTTGGTTTGCGCGCAAGGTTGAATTCGAGACCAACATGTCGGCACTCAGTTTTGTCACACCAGAACTTGCCAGGGCCGAGTCGGACCTCGATAAAATAAGCAGCTATAAACTGAAAAACCTTTACATGGTTTCAACAGGGAAAACCACCGAGGAGGCCCTGAGAAACCAGGACGCCGTGTCCTTCAGAATTCATGCCCTGAAACAACAGGGAATTATTCATGGCATATCCAATGCCGGTGCGCTGTTATCATCCGATTCGTTGCAGCAACTCAGGATCAGCAGGTGGAACAAATATTGGACACCGGATAGAAAGAATTATTTAAAGAAAGATATGCTGGCCCGGTCCATCCATCTCGGATACCGCGCATCTGCATTTGATTCTTTTTTCGATCTGATAAATACCAAATACCGGGTTATTCCCATCAATGAATTGAATTCAATCGGAACCCAGGTGACCGGTGACTGGCTTTCGGTTGGGCCGGGAATGGTCCTGGCTCCTACCCTGCTCAAGGTAACCGAGTCAAACAAAGAGCTGGTTTACAAAGCTTTTTCAGGTGATTCACGGTATGTGCTTTTCGACAGGCAAAGTCTCACCAACCGTTTCATCGAAAATGTCAGGCATGATTTTGACCTGCTCGTGATGCTCTCGATGATTTTCGTCACGCTCCTGCTCATTGTTTCCTTTGGACGTATTGGATTGGGGCTGATCACCGCCCTTCCCATGTTTTTCAGCTGGCTGATCACCCTTGGATTTATGGGCCTTGCCGGCATCCGGTTTAATATTTTCAATATCATCATCTCCTCCTTTATTTTCGGCCTTGGGGTTGATTACAGTATCCTCATGATGCGCGGGTTGCAGCATACCCTCAAATCGGGTAAAAACGACCTCCGGGCCTATAAGGTTTCCATACTGCTATCCTCCTTCACAACCCTGTTCGGTGTAGGTGCACTCTTTTTCACACGGCATCCTGCCCTGAACTCAATTGCGCTCATTTCGGTTGTCGGCATTATTGCTGTCGTCATTTTATCCTTTGTCTTTCAGCCCTTGATTATCAAAGGGGTGATTATAAACAGGGTACAAAAGAATAAATTCCCGGTTACCCTGCGTATCCTGATCAAAACCCTTGTAACGTGGGGTAACATCGTAGCCATTGCCATTATCCTGATGATCCTCGGGAGCTTGATCAACCTTTTCATGCCTGCCAAAAGAGCGAAAAAGGAGATGCTTTTCCACCATCTGTTCAACAGGCTGACCAAGGCTTACATCGCTTTTACCTTCGCCTTCGACAGGAAAATGATCAATGAATCCGGTGAAAATTTTACCCGACCTGCGATCATCATCAGCAACCATCAGAGCCTGATCGAAACGCCGGCTTTTCTCCGATTACACCCCAAGATCCTCATTCTTACAACCACATGGGTTTACCGTTCACCTATTTTTGGCCCGATCGCACGTCTGGCAAATTATTTCAATGCCGACAAGGGAATTGAGAATATCATCGGCCAGCTGAAAGAAAAGGTGGATGAAGGTTTCTCTGTCCTGATCTTTCCTGAAGCACACCGATCCTCCGATCACCATATTCAGCGCTTTCACAGGGGTGCATTTTATCTGTCAGAAAAATTGCAGATCGATATCCTGCCTGTGCTGGTTTTCGGCACCGGTGATTTTCTCGGAAAAGGAGAATTCTGGGGAAGGCCCAACAGTTTCAGGATGAAAATCCTGGACCGAGTTTCATATGAGGATCGGTCGTTTGGTCAAACCTACCAGGAGCGGACACGGCAATTCAGGCAGTTTTATATTTCCCAATATGCAAAATTCAAAGCAGATGAAGGCAATGCCCACTATTACAGGCGAAAGCTGGCCTTGAATTATGTTTTGAAGGGACCCATCCTGGAATGGTACATGAGGGTAAAGATGAAACTGGAAGACGACTACGAGATCTATAACCAGTTGATTCCCCGTGAAGGAGAAATTCTTGACCTGGGATGCGGGTATGGATTCATCTCCTACATGCTGATGTTTACAAGTGATGGACGGCGGATTACAGGGGTGGATTATGATGGTGAAAAGATCGAAGTGGCTGAAAACTGCTTTTCCAGGAATGACCGGATCAGTTTCGTGACTGCCGATGTTTCTGAATATGAAATCACTGCTAAAGATGGATTTGTGCTGAGCGATGTGCTGCATTACCTTGCACCTGGTAATCAGGAAATTCTTCTCAGAAAATGTTTCTCCAACCTGAATCGCGGCGGTACCATCCTCATCAGGGAAGCCAATGCCGAACTTAAACAGCGGCATAAGAAAGCGTTGGTAACCGAATTCCTTTCGACAAACATCGGTTTTAACAAAACACAAACCGTTCAAAAGCAGCTTTACTTCACTTCAGCTGAGGAAATAAGGGTTATTGCAAACGAATATGATTTGTCGATGGAGGTTATTGACAACAAAAAGATTACCTCAAATAACCTTTTTGTGCTCAGGCATCAATCCGTTGATCCATCTTCTTCAGGAGGGTCGGTTCATGAATAAATTTGATGTAATTATCATCGGATCGGGACTCGGTGGGTTACTTTGCGGGTATATCCTGAGTAAAGAAGGGTTTAAGGTATGTATCCTTGAAAAAAACAGCCAGCCGGGAGGCAACCTTCAGACCTTTGCCCGTCACGGGCGTAAATTTGAAACCGGGGTGCATTACATTGGCGCACTTGGCAAAGACCAGACGCTCACCCGGTACTGGAATTATTTTGGCCTGACCAATGCGTTGCCATTTCAGCAACTTGATGCTGACTGCTTCGACAAAGTTTCATTTGGAGAACAGGAATTTCCAATGGCGCAGGGCTTTGAAAATTTCAAGGATCAGCTCGGCCCGCACTTTCCCGGAGCAGCACAATCACTGAATGAATACACCAGGACCATTCACGAGGTTGTTTCCGCTTTTCCGCTGTATCATCTTGAATTACCCAAGGATCACCGTGAACACCTTTATACGACACAAAGTGCCTGCGAGTTTTTAAAATCCTTTTCACAGATCAAAGATCCCACTTCTGGAATCACGTTGGCTTCGGTCCTGGCCGGTAACAATTACCTGTTTGGCGGGAGCCCGTTGACCCCTCTGCACGTTGCAGCCCTGATCAACCACTCCTTTATTTCGGGAGCCTACAGGATCATCGGAGGCAGTGACCTTATTTCACAGGTGTTGCTGAAGGGGATTACCCAACACGGAGGAACAGTCCTGAACAGGCAGAAAGTCACCGCAATCGGCCAGTTTCAGCAAAAATTCGAAATCACCACGGAAAACCTGGAAAAATATCAGTCAAAAATGGTCATTTCCGGCATTCATCCCGCAGCCACCCTGTCGATGATGCCTGTGGATATGGTTCGTCCTGCATTCCAAAAACGCATTGCTTCACTGGAGAATACAGCCTCCTCTTTCATCCTGTTCCTCTCAATGAAACCTCGATCCTTTCCCTATCTGAACTATAATTACTACCATCACAACGCTTCTGATCCATGGAACGAATCAACAGCCTGTGATTCAAAATGGCCCCTGATGTACCTTTTATCTACAGGTTGTCATAGTCCGGGGCAGAAATATGCAGAAACTGTCACGATTCTCACCTATATGCAGTACGACGAAGTAAAAAAATGGAGCCAGACCGTCGTTGGAAAAAGAGGTCCGGAATACCTTGATTTTAAAATGAAACGCGCTGAAAAACTGCTAGAGCTTGTTTACCGGAAATTCCCTGAGCTGAAGGGGGCTATTGACCATATGGAAATTTCCACGCCGCTGACTTATCGCGACTATACTGGCATAACTGAAGGTTCACTTTACGGGATCCAGAAAAATTTTCATGAACCGCTGCTTACCACCGTAATGCCAAAGACTAAAATCCCGGGTTTTTACTTCACCGGTCAGAGTACAAATCTCCATGGAGTACTTGGCGTGACAATCGGTGCGGTGGTGACCTGTGGTGAAATTCTCGGGCTGGATTATCTTCTGAAAAAAATTCAAAATGGCTAACCGGTTGAATCGCTGGGGAAAACGCACAGGGATCACTTTACTGATCCTTGCGGTGGTTATTACCGCACTGGCTGTTTGGTTCCATTACAGAACGCTGATTCAGCCTCCTGAACCATCAGACACTGCATCCATAAACCTCAGGGTGGAACATCCTGCCACCGATTTTTATAAAGTCGGCCCAAACTGGCTCAAAAGAAGTTCAAGCGGGTTATATGAAATGTATATCCGGGGAAAACCCTTTGAACGGGGGGTAATCAATGGAAAATTGAGTAAAAAACTCATTGAATTCCAGGAGAAGGCCTTTGTTGACCAGATCCGTGCGATGATCCCTTCAGATTTTTACCTGCGTTTTCTGAAATACTTTATCTATTGGTTTAACCGCGACCTGGACCGGTATATGCCTGAGGAATACAAGCAGGAGATCTATGGAATATCACTCTCCGCGTCGGATCGGTTTTCGTTTATCGGTTCCAATTATCAGCGCATGCTGAACTACCATTCGGCACATGACATTGGACATGCTTTGCAGGATTATAGTCTCGTCGGATGTACCAGCTTTGCGGTTTGGGGCGACAATTCGAAGGACGGCACGCTACTTATCGGTCGGAATTTTGATTTTTATATGGGGGATGAATTTGCCCGGAATAAAATCGTTTGTTTCGAAAAACCGGACAAGGGCTACGGTTTTATGATGGTCACCTGGGGTGGAATGATTGGTACTGTCTCAGGAATGAACGAAACCGGCCTCACTGTCACGATCAATGCTGCCAAATCGGAAATGCCAACATCCTCCAGGACGCCGATTTCCATCGTGGCCCGTGAAATTCTTCAATATGCCTCAGATATAGGGGAAGCCTGGGCCATCGCTCAAAAACGTGAAACCTTCGTCTCTGAGTCCATTCTCATCGGCTCTGCCCGGGATAAACGTGCAGCCATCATCGAAAAATCTCCTTTTAAAATGGCATTGGTTCTTCCAACTGAAAACTACATCGCCTGTGCAAATCATTTTCAATCGCAGGAATTCTCCGCTGATCCCTTAAATATCCGTAATAAAAAAGAGAATGCCTCCGTATACCGGTTCAGGAGGCTGCAGCAGGATATTACCAGCAACACTCCCATAGATTATCCTGGCATGGCTGCCATTCTTCGCGACCAGCAAGGAATGAACGCTGCCAACATTGGCATGGGTAATGAGAAATCAATCAACCAGCTTATCGCTCATCACTCCATCATCTTCAGTCCTGAAAAATTGTTAGTCTGGGTTTCCACAAACCCATGGCAAATAGGCCCCTATGTATGTTACGACCTGAATAAAATTTTTCATAACTTTGCCGGGCTTCAGCAGAAGGTTGAAATTACGGAACCGGATAAAACCATTCCACCCGATTCATTCCTCCGATCAAGTGATTATAAGCGTTTTCTTCGCTTTAATCAAATGAGGAAAGAGTTGAAAAATGTTATCCGTTCTGGTAAAACCTTGGAGCTGCCAGGTTCTTTTTTTGATGAATTCCGGGATTCAAATCCCATGTATTACGAAGTTTCTGACCTGATAGGCGATTATTATGCCGGAAAGGAGCAATGGAAAAAGGCAGGCGTTGAATACCGGCAAGCGCTGAAAATGGTAATACCACGCTGGGAAGAAAAGAAAAACATCATAAAAAAACTGGCCGGTTGCAATGTCCGATGAATGAATAACCCTGACTCTGTCAGGATGTAACATCAAAAAAAGACGCATGAAATTTAAACTGATATATCCCCGGTGGGAAAAGCTTGAAGGACAAACCATTTTCAACCTGCCTCCCCACGGACCGGTGGTGATGGCCGCGGAGATTCCACAAAATGTGGAAATTGACTTCACGGATGAAAATGTTGAAGAGCTTGTTATTGATGAAAGCCCTGATTTCGTTGGAATTTCGATGATGCTGACTACCCAGGTCAAACGTGGTTGGGAAATTGCTGACCAGTATCGCAAACTTGGGAAAAAAGTTATTTTCGGTGGAATTTCAACCATGCTGCATGCCGAAGAAACCATGCTGCATGCCGATTCCGTCTTCATGGGTGAAGTTGAGGGACGTCTCAGCGAAGTTTTCAGGGATTTCGATAAAAATGACCTGAAGAAGATTTACAACTTCATGAACAAACCGCCCGAAATGGGGCTCATCGGTCCGGCTAAAAGGGATATCCTGAAAAAGGATTTATACTACCATAAAGGATTCCGCATGGTTGACCTTTTTCATGCTTCACGGGGATGTATCTACGACTGTTATCCATGTGCCGTTCGTTACCTTGGTGGCCGCGGGTTCCGGCCTCGTCCGATCGACCGGGTTGTGGAGGAGCTTTCGCAAATGGACAATAACCGGCTCTTTATCGTGGATAATTCCCTGGCGCTCGATACCCAATGGGAGAAGGACCTTTTCAAGGCCATGATCCCTTTGAAGAAGAAATGGGTAAGTCATACCATTGAAGATAAGGATGAGGTGCTCGACCTCGCAGCCCAGGCGGGAGCCTGGTATGTTTACCAGGCCGTGTTTGATACTTCTGATTATATCAAAAACCGCATCAAACAGTACCATGAATATGGCATTGCCGTTGAAGGCACTATTTTGCTTGGACTTGACAACCAAACGGAAGATGACATCAAACGCCTGGTTGATTTTCTGCTTGAGATTGAACTTGACCTTGCCGAATTTACTGTCCTGGCACCCTTCCCCCATACGAAAGCATACAGCGACCTGTTGAAACAGGGCCGGATATTCGACACAGACTGGAACCATTACAATGCGGGGAAGGTAGTTTACCATCCCAAACACATGTCTGCCGAACGATTGGCCGAACTATACCAGTATGCCTGGGATACCTTCTATAAGGATGAGCCCCAGACCATGAAGATGTTCAACCTGATCAACAAAGTTGTGTCCCGTGAAATCCAGGATGGAACTTATACCCCGCGCCGCCGCGACATTGCAGACCTCAGTTTTGGGAAAAAAGTGCCCAAAGTCGCTTAATCATTAAAGTATTGCAGATTCATCACCTCGCTATCTGATATGGAAATCAATCCCGACTTCGATAAATACATGGACCGCTACTTCAGCTACCTGGGACAATGGGAAAGCCCGTCAAAATGTGGATTAAAGGTTATAAAGCTCAAGGATGGCAAAACACTGGCCATTGCGACAGAAATCTACCGGCAAAACCCCGGAACACCCGTCACTGAATGGTGTGCCCCTCTGGCAACAAGCATCATGAACGAACTGAAATGCACCCCCGAACAATTCATTTTTATTGAACACACCCCTGATCTTCATTCTAAACTGGCATTTTACGAAGAGACCTTTGACCTTGTCAAATTCGAATGGAATGGCGAAAGCCTCGTGAATCCGGCCTGGACAAGACTTTCGCCTAAGCAGGTCGACGCGATTATGCAGGATTGAATAATCCCTGTTTTTTTTTATCTTGCGCCGCCATCATAAACTGAGTTGAGGTTTCATTCATATATTTCAGCCTGCCTGTCGCTGTCTGCCCTAATTATTGAGGGTGTACTGGTTGCTTTTTCATGCCTTTTTTTCCCGGCATCCCTCCCGGCTCAAACCACACTCCGCTCAGCCATTACAGGAACCGTTCTCGATCACCAGACACAAGCCCCGCTGCCGGGTGCTACCGTAATAATTCCGGATACAGACCCGGTTATCGGGGCAATAACCGACTCTCTGGGACATTTCAGGATTCCCCGTCTGAAAATCGGCCAGTACCAGCTGAAAATATCCTTCATGGGATATGCAACGACCCTGACCGATCCACTCATCGTAACGACAGGGAAGGAGACCATGACCACCGTATTTCTGGAAGAAACCGCCCTGAATGCAGCCGAAGTTGAAATCCGGTCGGGGTACCGGAAAAATGAGGCCATAAATAAAATGGCTACCGTGAGCGTCAGATCTTTCAGTGTGGATGAAACTTTCAGGTTTGCAGGCAGTTACAACGACCCGGCCAGGATGGTGGCAAATTTTGCGGGAGTTACCAGCGGCATTGATAACCGGAACGACATCATCGTTCGTGGAAACTCCCCGACTGGCGTCCAATGGCGCATTGATGATATGGAAATTCCTAATCCCAACCATTTTGCAGCGGTTGGAACAACAGGAGGCCCGGTCACCGTACTCAACAACAATCTCGTCACCAATTCCGATTTTTACACAGGCGCCTTCCCTGCCCAATACGGCAATACCCTGGCCGGGATCTTTGATCTGAAGATGAGAAACGGGAACCCTGAAAAACACGAATACTGGTTTGAAATTGGATGGAACGGACTTGAATTCGGCACTGAAGGCCCCTTTTCGAAAAAAAGCAGGGCTTCCTATCTCATCTCATACAGGTATTCGCCGTTGCAATTTCTTAACTGGTTCAATATAAGCATCGGCATTGTCCCGAAATACCAGGATCTGAACATTAAGATCGACATTCCCACACGAAAAGCAGGCACGTTTACCATTACCGGGATCGGCGGGCTCAGTTACATCGAACTTTTTGACAGCCGGAAGGAGCAATCGGGCTGGTTATTTCCCGACTATGGTGAAGACCTATCCAATGGATCAAATCTGGGCGTGCTTGGAATCACACACCAGTATTTCTTTAACAGGGACCTGCGATGGAAAAACATGTTTTACATTGTTGCATCTGATACCAGGACCAGGATCGACACCTTCTCTAACGTCCAGCAATTACCCTCGCCATGGGCCGGAGAACGGTCAACAGAAGTCAAATATTCGTTTTCATCGTCGCTGACAAAAAAATTCTCCCTGCAGAACTCTCTGAACAGCGGCTTTTACTGGGATTTCTACCAGATGACGTTTGCCGACAGTTTAATCTATAAAGGGGTCTTCATGGTCAATACCAACTCCAGAGAACAGATGCAGCTATTCCGGGGATTCACGCAGTGGCAGCATCACTTCAGCGAAAAACTATCGTCAACGGCGGGCATTTATGGCTCCTGGCTTACACTCAACAACGCATGGTCGGCA
Source organism: Bacteroidota bacterium (assembly GCA_037128705.1). GTDB lineage: Bacteria > Bacteroidota > Bacteroidia > Bacteroidales > FEN-979 > CAIVAT01. The sequence continues at coordinate 28,427 of JBAXVX010000012.1, forward strand.
GAACCCCGGGTCGGACTCGACTGGAACATCAACGAAAGCCATTCATTTAACTTTGGGATGGGCCTCTACAGCCAGATGCAGCCCCGGGTGATCTATTTTATCCTGGCACATCAACTTTGCGGATCCGTGACACAACCAAACCTGGACCTCGGATTTACCAGGAGCGCCCAGATTGCACTTGGATACAATTATCTGATCAACGAAGATCTGCGTTTTAAAACGGAACTTTACTATCAGTATTTGTATGACATACCGGTGAAAAGCTCCATTCCACAATATGCGCTCAGTAACCAGGGACATGAGTTTTTCATCAACCGTCAGTACGCCGACAGCCTTGTCAACCAGGGAACAGGAGAGAATTGGGGCATCGAATGTACCTTTGAACGATTTTTCAGAAAAAGCTATTATTTCCTTTTTTCGGCCTCTTTGTTTAATTCGAATTATAATGGCTTCGACAACATCACGCGAAATTCGGCATTCAACGTGAATTATGCGCTGAATGCTGCCGGGGGGTACGAGTTTGTGATGGGTAAGCGCAAATGGGGCGTGATGTCATTTGGGTTGAGGGCCACCTGGGCCGGAGGCAGCCCTTACATTCCCTATGATGTAAATGCTACCCTGGCCAATGGAGAAACAATGTACGATTGGTCCCAGGCATACTCCCCCCGTTATCCTGAATATAAAAGGATCGCTTTCCGTTTCGGTATCAGGCGAAACCTGCCGGGATATAACATTGAGTTTTTTCTTGATTTGCAGTACAGGACCAGTTTTACCAACATCTCGCTTCAGCGGATCGACCCTAAGACAGGGGAGATCAGGGATTTCTTCACCATGGGATTTTTTCCAATGGGGACCTGGCGGATACAATTCTAGTTAAAAAGCCGTATCTTTGCAATTCCATATCCCCGATAATGAATAAAAACAGCCCCCATTCATTCCATATCCCGGTTCTGGGAATTGGATATTCCATTGATACACCCGTAAAGGTAGCTCATCTTGGAATCTCTTCAGTCATTTCATTGCTGGATGACATGCTGATGGAAAAAATGCGAGAATTTTACAGCGAGAAATTTGATTTTCCATTTCAGGCAATTTCTGAAAAAATTGATGATTTCAGGGCAAAGAGGATTACCGCATACCTTAACATGATCGATAAAATTGCCAGGGATAAATTCGAAGAATTAAAGGCCACCTACGATCAAAAAAGCAGTGAATTTTCGAAATACATTGATATGCTTCATGATTCTTCCCATCTGAAACAAAAATTTGATCAGCTGAAGCAGGACTGGGATAAACTGGATGTTAAAGAATGGATTCAGGAAAACCTCTCCATGGGCAGTATTGATGTGAACATCATGACCAAGGTAGATAAGGAAAATTACCGCAACCATGAAAAACTCCCCATCGAATATAATGATGGCCATGCAGCGCTTCGTGGATTTGTCAACAGCGATCTCACCTCCTCTGTTGTATTGTCGGCAGGAATGAGCCCCCGGCTGTATAATTACCTTGAGACCTTTGATGAATTTTACCCGGACGAGAATTTTCAGCTTAAGAAAAAAATCACCCTGAAGGTAAGTGATCACAGGTCGGCACTGATCCAGGGAAAATACCTTGCAAAAAAAGGATTATGGGTTTCTGAATACCGCATTGAATCCGGCCTAAACTGCGGAGGGCATGCATTCCCGACGAACGGATACCTGCTCGGCCCTGTCCTTGAAGAGATCAATACTAACCGTGAAGACCTTATTAATCAGACCTTTGCGTTATTGAAGGTGGCATTAAAAGCTAAAAACCGCCCCTGCCCTGCCGAACCCCTTGAAATTAAAATCACAGCCCAGGGCGGAGTTGGAACATCTGAAGAACATCAGTTCCTGGCCGATCATTACAACCTCGACTCTGTGGGTTGGGGAACCCCATTCCTTCTGGTACCAGAGGTAGTCAATGTGGATGAACAAACACTCAGCCTTTTATGCAATGCCCAGGAGGATGATTTATACGTCAGCAACATAAGTCCGCTTGGTGTTCCATTCAACAATGTGAGAGGCAATACAAAGGATATCGAAAAGGAGGAATATATTGAACAGCATACTCCTGGAAATCCATGTTCAAAAAAATATGCAGCCCTGAGCAATGAATTCGGAGAACCTACACTCTGTACTGCATCGAGAAAATTTCAAAAACTGAAAATAGCAGAACTGAAGGAAAAGGGTCTGGGAGAAGCTGAATATAAGGAGGAATATAATAAAATTGTCGAGAAATCATGCATCTGTGTCGGCCTCGGAACTTCAGCCCTTCTTGTAAACCATCTCGATACCAGGGTTGAAAAACCGGGTGTATCCGTTTGCCCTGGCCCCAACATGGCCTATTTTTCCCAGGTGATGACCCTGAAGGAGATGGTCGATCATATCTATGGAAAGATCAACGTCATCAAACATAAAGACAGGCCCAACATGTTCATTAAGGAATTGATGATATACATCGATTACCTGAAAAATAAAATGGACGAAACATCGCTTCCCTTGTCAGAAAAACAGCAGGAATATTTTGTAACCTTCCGTGATAATCTTGACAAAGGAATTCAATATTATAAGGAACTCTTTTCGAACATGAAGTTAAACTTCCGGGATAAACATGCGAAACTGATCTCAGATCTTGAAAAATTCGAGATTCAGTTAAGGAATATTGCCATCCCCCAATGTGAAGAGGCGATTGTATGAGGGTGCCACCCGTATGGCTTGTCAAAGCCATCAATTGGTTTAGGAATTCATTACTCAGATTAAACAGGAAAACATTTCCCGGCAATGTGGTTCTCTATGAACAGGTCCAGCATTTCTGGATGTTGCCCTCATTATATGTCGCCGCAAAACTCGATATTGCCACTTGCCTGAAAGCAGGGCCGCTGACCGCGGAGGAAATTGCAGGAAAAGTCAATGCTGAACCGGAGAACATCCACCGTATCTTACGGGCGCTTTCAAGCACGGGGATTTTCAAACAGACCCGTGACGGTCGTTTTGGGTTGAATGCCCTGGCCAGGGGACTTCTCGATGAACAGGGTTCCTTGCGTTATATGATCCTTCATCACCTGGGACCTGTTAACTGGAATTCAATGAGCAACCTGGAATACGCAGTGCGAACAGGAAATAATGCATTTGCAAAGACCTATGGTAAAGAAACATACGAGTACCTTGCCGGTCACCCCGACGAAAATGCATTGTTCGACAAGTCCATGTCAAATCTATCCGACCTGGGCATTGCCCCCATTCTCCATGTATTCGACTTTTCAAAATATCCGCTGGTGGCGGATATAGGTGGTGGCGAAGGATTTTTGTTGGCCAACATTCTTCATGACAATCCCGCCTGCCGGGGAATACTCATGGACACACCCCGGGCCCTGGAAAAAGCACCTCAGATGAGTTCCAGGTTTCGGGTCGATGACCGGATACAGATCCTCCCGGGCGATTTTTTCGAATCCATTCCTGCTTCAGCCGACCTTTATATCCTGAAGAATATCATCCATAACTGGGGCGATGAACGATCAGCTGAACTGCTGACGAAAATCAGGCAGTCCATGAATCCGGGCAGTCTCTTACTGATCATTGAAATGATTGTTCCATCCGGTATTGAACCTTCACTAGCCAAATTATTGGATATCCAGATGATGGCAACCATGTTTGGGGGGAAAGAACGGACAGAAGGCGAGTTTGCCAGCCTCCTCAAAAATTCGGGTTTTGAAATTCAACGGATTATTCCCACCATCACACCGATCAGCCTGATCGAGGCAAAAAAGAATGGATAAATCTTTCTATTTTTGCTCCATGCGAAAATTGTGGTTTATCCTGAAAAAGGAATTTCTTTTGCTGTTCAGGGATATCCCTGGATTGATCATCCTGTTCCTGATGCCGGTATTACTCATTTTTGTAGTCACGCTGGCCCAGGAAAACGCACTGAAAAGCCAGAATTCCAAAACCCGGATCCTTTTCGTCAATGAATCGGCAAGCCCTTTTGCAAAGAAACTCCTTGCAAACCTTGATTCATCCGGTTTTTTTCATCCGTTAGAAAAGATAAACCAGGCCAGGGTAACCAGGTCGCAAGCTAAAACCCTCATTGGCAGCGGTGATTACAAATTCGGGGTAATCGTCCCTGCGGGTGATTCCGACATTGTCCTGCTCATTGACCCCACCCTTCCGGAAAATTACAAAAATGCAGTCACAAATTCCCTCGGCTTTATCATCCGGGGGACACAGTCCAGGGAGGTCATGACGGATATCCTGAGCAACCTGCAGGGAAATATCAGGCCGGTCATCGAGTCGTTGGTGGCCGAAAAAATGCGAAAGCTTCCCAATATTACAGAAACCTATGCCCTCCGGGAGAAATCAGACATTAAACCCAATGTGATACAAAACAATGTTCCCGGTTTTATCCTGTTTGCCATGTTTTTTATCGTCATTCCGCTTGCCGGAAGCCTTATCACTGAGAAAAACGAAGGGAGTTTTCAGCGCCTCCGTTCCCTGCCGGTCTCACTGACTGCCATTCTAAGCGGGAAAGTCGTGGCCTACCTCGTTGTATGTCTCCTCCAGTTCTTTCTGATGATGGTGATCGGAACCTGGGTTTTCCCGACCTACTTTGGTTTACCCCAGCTTCAGGTAGGCCATCAGCACCTGGCCATATTTATTGCAACCGTTGCAGCATCACTGGCTGCGATCGGATTCGGGATCATTGTCGGTGCGGCAGCTACCACCCATAACCAGGCCGCCTTGTTCGGGTCGGTGATGGTGGTTTTGCTGGGCGTAATCAGCGGAACCTTCCTGCCAATCCACCTCATGCCGCGGTTTATACAGTACATCAGCTACCTCTCTCCTATCAGATGGGGAATCGAAAATTACCTGAACCTCTTTATACGCGAAGGAAATATTTCATCAATCCTTCCAAATACGATTTTACTGATCCTGTTTTTTGGTTTTGCAATGATCATAAGCATTGCTATTTTTGCAAGACGGAAATAAGCGGAATCACTAATGTTCATTCAATGAAAGAAAAAGACGGATTCATAGATTATCCTGAACAGCAGATGATTCTCTATGTGGAGAAAGATGACGGCAACTATGGACCGATGCAAACCGGTTCCTACATTTCAGCCCACTACATGGACGATTATATCCTCAAGCGCAGGAACCTGGAGATTGAACTCAGGGCACAACTCTCCAATAATGACATAAGCCCGGTGAAATACTACATGGTGCTTGAAGACCTGTCCCTCTCCGAATTATCTTCCAGAGCGGGAATTCGTAAATCACAGGTAAAAAAACATCTTGATCCAAAGCATTTTGGAATAGTCACTGCAGACGAATTACGCAGGTATGCAGCCGTTTTTAATATACCGGCTGCCAATTTGCTCCAGGTCCTGTTGGTGAATGATCATGATAGCCTTGAATCCAATTTCATCATAGAAAATAAAGCCGAAAAAATTTCAGTCACTCAGACTACCACAGTCAATCCATTTGTTGTGTTGACGAAAATCGAAGAAAGAAAATAGATGGCCATACAGAATTTCAACCATAAAATGGGAGCCCACTGTGAATCAGGGACGATTACATCGCTGTTGAACCATGGAGGACTTCAGATCACGGAGCCCATGGTTTTTGGCATTGCCAGCGGCATATTTTTCGGGTACTTTCATAAAATGAAATCTTTTGCCTTCCCTACTTTTATTGTCAGGAATAAACCCGGGCAAATGCGTACCAACCTTGAAAAACGACTGGGTGTCCGGTTTAAAACGTATGATTTTAAGGATACGGTTCGTGGTCAGCAAATGCTGGATCTGTTGTTAAGCCAGAACATTCCGGTTGGCACGCAGGTTGATTTTTTCTATATGGATTATGTTCCCGTGTGGGAGCGTGTTCATATCAACGTTCACTTTCTGGTGGTTGCCGGAAAGGTGGAAAGCCGGTACGTCATCAGCGATGCATACTTTCCCAAAATGGTCGAACTTGAGTCAGCATCACTGGAAAAGGGCCGTTTCGCAGGCGGAAGCATGTCGCCAAGGGGATTTATTTTTCATCTGGATAAACTTCCTTCTGATATTGATTACAATGATGCCATCATCCGGGGGATTAAAAAAGCCTGTTTTTACATGTTAAAAATTCCAATTCCCTTCCTCGGAATTAAAGGAATGCGTATGTTCGCAAAAAAAGTGGTGGAATGGCCTAAATTCGCCAGGGATATTGAGCATTTATCACATGAAATTATGAAAATTAATATCCTGCTTGAAGACCAGGGAACCGGGGGCGCTGGTTTTCGATTCATGTATGCGACCTTCCTTCAGCAGGCTTCTGATGTGGTAGCTAAACCTGAACTGAAAGCCCTGTCCAGTGAGTTGATGACAATCGGAGATGGATGGAGGGAAATTTCACTTTTTACAGCCCGCATCGGCAAAAACAGGGATCTTGGTCCTGAAAAACTAAAACAGCTGAGCGATATGATCTACGACCGGGCAGATGTGGAAGAGCGTTTTTTTAAATCTCTTTCCAATGCAATTAAATAACAGAAAATTAAGTTTTCATATATGACTATACCTACGGATGATCTGAAACTCGAGATAAAGAAACTGATCATGGGAACCCTGGCCATCACCGATATAAACCCAGACGATGTGGATAATGAAAAACCCCTGTTTGGAGGAGACAACGCTTTGACCCTTGACTCGGTTGATGCCATAGAAATAATTATGGCCATTCAACGGACCTATGGATTGCGCATTGCCGATCAGAATCTGGCACGCGAAGTGGTACGTTCCATCAACAGCATTGCGCATTTTATCACAGAGCAACAGACCATTCAACAATCACAGGATCACGCTATTTAACCTGCTATATTTTGAAGGATTCCTACCTCACTGCCGGAATCAAACTTGATCAGTTGTTTCGGCTTCTAAACCGAAACCACATCAACTATACCTCGAAAAATATAGTGCGCCTCGCTTTTCTGATTCAAAGCGCAACCTGGTCATCTTTTTTTTCATGGATAGAAAAAATAAGGTACTCCAAAGCATTGAAAAATGCAAAGGTCCCTGACAATCCTCTCTTTATCATCGGGCACTGGAGAACTGGTTCAACGCTGCTCCATCAGCTGATGAGCCTTGATCCCCAGTTAACTGCACCTACCTTGTTTCAGGTGGCCGTGCCTGACAGTTTTCTCGTTTCCGCTCCCTACTACCGGCCACTGTTTAAACGGATTATCTCAGAACACCGTCCGATGGATCAGGTTAAAATCGGCATGGATGAACCACAGGAGGATGAATATGCCATATACCGCATCACAAGCTATTCACCTCTTGAAAACCTGGTCTTTGCAAAATCAGGGGCATACTTCCTTAACCATGGTACCCCGTTTTCACCATCGGGCGACCTGTTGGAAAAATGGAAGACGGAGGTTATGGGATTCTATAAAAAGCTTCATTTTTACACTAAAAAAAGAATTGTTTCAAAAAATCCTTTCAATTCCTGCAGGATTCAAACCCTGTGCGAGATGTTCCCTGAGGCCAAATTCATCCATATTGTGCGCCATCCGGATGATGTTGTGCCTTCAACCATCCATATGTGGGACATTCTGCAGAAGCAAAACCGGCTGAACAGTCCTGTTACCCGTCCGGATTTTAAAGAGGTTGTCGGTGTTCTGGAGAGTATGCTGGAAACCATTGATTCTGACAGCACCCGCTTGCGGCCCGGACACTACACAGAAATAAGGTTTGAAGACCTGGAGATAAAACCCGTGGAGGTTTTGAAAAAAATGTATCAGGTGCTTGACCTGGCATTTACCGATGAATTTGAATCCAGAGTACATGCCTTTCTCAGGCAAACAGCAGGTTTCAGGAAAAATGAATTTTCTCTTACGCAGGAGCACAGTGCCTATATAAGGGAAAGACTTAGTCAACACATGAACAGGCACAAATATCAATGATCGACTTTTTTGTATATTTGAAAAAAAATCAATCCTAAAAAAACAAAATGAAACGATACATTCTCTTATCAATTTTTGCCTTCTCCCTTATTTCCCTCAAAAGCCAATCCCAGGACACAATCCAGCCTCAAAAAGAACATAGAAAAAATTTCATCAAAGGAGGATTTTACCTCGGTATAGGTCCTGTATTCCCTGTTGGGGCTTATTCTGAAGGACAGATTGTAGTGCCAACATCAGGGTCTGCAGTTAAACTATCTTATCTTCCGGCTAGAATCGGTGCAGCCTTAGATTTGGGTTTCCTGATCTATTTTGGTCCTGCTTTTGCCAACAACCACCTCCGGCTTGGGCTTGACGCCACATTTCTGAGTTTCTGGTTCAATTCGACCAAACCTGTTCTTGATCCGAACAACAGCTATGAGCACTATTATTACTATGCAGGACAAAAATTCGGACCCTTGTTGACCATTAACCCCATTGACCGCCTCATGATTGATATTTCCTATAAACTGAATGCAAACTTTGCATATCACTTTGATGAATGGAATAATTTGTCAAGCTCTGATTATTCCAAATATGGAGCAAACCTCTTTCAAAATGAGGTCAGCCTGGCAATCAGATATTCGATCATGAGATTTTCCTTTGAATATAACTTCGGGAACATGAAATTTGATAACTTCGATAAGGAACGTCCGACACAGACCATCGAGGCAAATACCATGAGGGTCCTGATAGGCCTTAAATTCTGAAAATGAGTATCCCCTTTTTCCCGAGCATTGAAAAGGAATCACCCGCTGAAATTCTACGCTATCAGAGTAATAAGCTAACGGAGGGATTAACTTATCTGCAGCAGTCATCCCCATTTTACCGGGATTTTTTTCAGAAACATTCCATTGATATTACGAAGATAAAATCGGTCTCTGACCTTGTGAACATTCCTGTCACGAAAAAGGATGACCTCCAGCTGCGAAATGAAGATTTCCTTTGTGTGCCACGCAGCCAGATTATCGATTACATCACCACCTCAGGAACCCTCGGAGATCCGGTGACATTCGCGATGACCGATAAGGATCTTGAGCGTCTTGCCTACAACGAGGCCATCTCATTTACCTGCGCCGGCGGCAGCCCCGCAGATGTTTACCAACTGATGACAACCATCGACAGGCGTTTCATGGCCGGACTCGCTTACTTTCTTGGAATCCGCATGCTTGGAGCCAGCGTGGTGCGGGTTGGAAACGGAATACCGGAGCTGCAGTGGGACACCATCCAGCGTATAAAACCAAATGCCATTATTGCTGTTCCTTCATTTATTTTGAAGATCATCGCATATGCTGAGCAGCATGATATTGATTATCAGGCCAGCAGCATTAAAAAAGCCATTTGCATCGGGGAACCTTTGCGAAAAAACGACCTGACGTTCAATACCCTCGGGCGAAAAATCCAGGAAAAATGGCCATTGAAATTATATTCAACATACGCTTCCACCGAAATGGGCACCTCTTTTACTGAATGTGATGAAGGGATCGGAGGACATCATCATCCGGAACTGATCATTGTTGAATTTTTAGATGACCATGATAATCCGGTCAATGAGGGTGAACTCGGGGAGGTCACCGTTACTACGCTGGGTGTCGAAGGCATGCCGATTCTTCGGTTTAAAACAGGGGATGTCTGTCATCATTACACTTCACCTTGCCGCTGCGGACGGAACACGATCAGGCTGGGTCCTGTGGTTGGAAGAAAAAATCAGATGATAAAATACAAGGGAACTACCCTTTTCCCGCCCTCACTTTACGATATCCTTGATAATATTGACTATATCTCCAATTATATTGTTGAGGTCTATACGAACCACATCGGCACCGATGAAATCCTGATTCATGTGTGTGGAAAAGGGATCGGCGAAGAAAAAGAGAAGGATATCAAAGACCATTTCAGGGCTAAACTCAGGGTAGCTCCCATCATAACCTTCACCTCAGAAACCAATATTCAGAAAATGCAGTTTCCTGAAATCAGCAGAAAACCGGTGAAGTTTATCGATAACCGCGAAAAAAACGGAAATTTTTCAGGATAAATTTGGAAATTCCCAATCGTTATTTTAATTTAGCCTAAATAATTCTAAATGATATTAACATTAAAATCAAAGACCATGAGAAAAATATGCGTTACAACACTCACACTGGCATTCCTGCTTGTTGCCTGCGTTGTGGTTGGGCAGAAACTTAAATCAGGGGATGTTACGGTTTTAAAAGGTCAGACAACCATCAACCTCGAATATGATTATTCAAATATGGCGGTTGGAAAATATGAGTCGGCCGATGAATACGTGGCTGACAGAAAAGCGGATATGAATAAGAAAAATCCCGGTTCCGGAGATCAGTGGGCCGAATCCTGGACAAATGATCGCAGTACCCGGTTTCATCCTATGTTTGAAAAAAACTTTAACGGGAAAGTTTCGGATTTTGGAGTTTCCGCAAAGGAGGGGGCGACCGATGCAAAATATACACTCATCATTCATACAACCTTTGTCGAACCTGGATTCAATGTCGGGATAACCCGTAAAAATGCCTACATTAACATTGAAGTTGTGCTGGTTGAAACCGCTGCAAAGGATAAACCGCTTGCGGTTATTGATATGCCAAAACTGCAAAGTGTGAATATGATGGGATATGATTATGATACGGGAAGCCGCATCCAGAGTTGTTATGACCGGGCTGGTGATGAACTGGGAAAATTTCTTTGCAAGAACGCTTTCAAATAAATTTTGATTCAACCCGATAAAAAGGCTGCCCGCAGGCGGCCTTTTTTATTTGACCTTTGCTCCACGGATAAAGGTTTGCTCAACTTTCACAACAGGTATTTTTGAAAGAGGAATTTGCATGATGTCCTGGTCGAGAATGACAAAATCAGCATCCTTCCTCGGCTCGAGGCTTCCTTTCTCCGATTCCATGAAATCAGCCTTTGCGGCCCAGTTAGTGATCGAATGCAATGCCTCCTCACGCGTGAGTGCATTGTTCATCAGGAAACCACCCTCAGGAAGACCCTGCAGGTCCTTTCTTGAAACAGCAGCGTAAAACGTGAGTATAGGGGAGATCCCTTCTATTGGAAAATCGGTACCATTGGCAATCCAGCCATTCTGCTTCATCAAGGTACCGTAAGCATAGGCCCCGGCCATTCGCCCTGGACCAAGCCTGTTTCCGGCCCAGTGCATATCCGAAGTGGCATGGGTCGCCTGCACGGAAGGAATGACTGAATAATCGCCAAAAAGGTGAATATCCTTTGGATCAACTACCTGCGCGTGTTCGATCCTCCACCGGAGATCATTTTTTCCTTTCAGAAAGCTTGCGTAAATGTTCAGCATCAGAAAATTCGCTGAATCCCCGATACAATGCGTATTCACCTGATAACCATTTTCAAAGGCAAGGCGGCACAGGGTTCTGATTGAATCCGGCGATGTTACGATAATGCCGGAGGTGGCTTGGTCATCTGCATAGGGTTGCTTTAACCTTGCAGTCCTGCTTCCAAGGCTGCCGTCCGCATAAATCTTTATTGACCTGATTACCAGTTTATCCGTTTTGTATGGACCATGTTTTACAAAAGATGAGATATTTTTTTCCGTAGGGGTCAGCATGGCATAAACCTGCATCCTGATTCTTCCGCTTTTCTGAAGGGTGTCCAGGAAAAGAACCTGGGGATATTCCAGACCTGCATCACTTACCATTGTGAGACCAACTGAAAAACATGATTTTTCCGCCTGCTCAAGTAACTCAGTCAACTCCTCACCGGCAGGTTGCGGAACCTTCTCACGGATCAGGTCGGCTGCGGTTTCACTTAAAATTCCTGTAAGACGCCCGTTTTTTAACTCAACCTGTCCGTCCGCAAAATGATGATCCATGCCTATTCCAGCTCTTTTTAATGCCTCCTGGTTTGCCAGCACGACATGCCCGTCCACGCGGATTAGCATGACAGGAATATCCGGAAATATTTTATTTAACAGGGTGTTGTCAGGGAACTTCTTGGCTGACCATAAATTATGATCCCACCCCCGGCCAACGATCCATCTTCCGTTCCCGGGCCGTGGAGCCCGTTTCAAACGATCCAATACGGCATCAAAAGAGGTTAATCCGCTGAGATCAACGTATTGCAACCCAAGTGCAAAGCCCATGAAATGACAATGTGCATCAATGAAACCTGGAAAAACAGGTTTTCCTTGTAAATCAACAACTTCGGGCGCATGAAAACCATCTTCAATAACCTGCCTGGTTCCTGTGGCCACGATCTTTCCATTGCTTATGGCCATCGCTTCTGCCCGTGTATTCAGGGAATCCGCAGTGTAAATCACTCCGTTCGTGACAATTAAATCAACTTTCTTCTTCATTTGTACGCAGGAATTAAAAAAACAAATTGAGAAGGTCAGATAAAAAATACCCCGGTAATTCATTTTAAAATATTGGTTTATTGATTGTTCGCCAAAAATAGAAACTATTTTTAACCCGGTATGAAATTTATTGAAATGATTTATTATTTTTGTATCATTCTAAATCTAATATATTCATGAAATATAAATCTATCAATCCTAGATTTATTGTCATTTTCTCAGTTATTCTTGTTGCAGCCCTTTTAAGGCTGCTGCCGCATTGGCCAAACTTTACGCCGATCGCAGCCATGGCTCTTTTTGCTGGTACCTATTTCGACAGAAAGCAATACGCTTTCGCCATTCCGATCGCCGCGATGTTCATCAGCGATCTCGTGTTAGGTCTGCATGCCAATATGCCTGCTGTCTATTTTAGTTTTGCCATCACGGTTCTTATTGGTATGACGATCCGAAACAAAGTGAATGTGGGATCAGTAGTACTGGCAGCTTTTTCATCATCGGTTATCTTTTTCGTGATTACCAATTTTTCATCCTGGGTTGCCAGCCCATATTATCCACAAACATTTGCAGGCCTGACAGAATGCTACATTGCAGGCCTGATGTTTTTCCGTGATGCCACCAACGGTCTTTCATTCTTTTTGAATGATCTCCTTGGAACCACCTTCTTTTCTGCGGTATTCTACGGGTCCTTCTATCTTGTTCAGATGAGGTTCCCTGTTCTGGATCGATCCAGATTTTAACGGGTAACTCTTTATTCCTCTTAAGGATAGGAATTGAGTTCTGAGAAACAATAAAAATTCGGCGCGTCATTGAAAATTATTTCGATGGCGCTTCGTTTTATCTGCATCTTCCATTGTTGGACGATATCCTCGAAAATTTTTGATTTTGAAAATTAGGTACTTAAACTGATCATGACCGACATCATACGCCTCTTACCGGATTCAGTCGCGAACCAAATCGCAGCGGGAGAAGTTGTTCAACGGCCGGCCTCCGCAGTAAAAGAATTAATGGAAAACACCATTGATGCCGGTGCTACCGATATTAAACTGATTATTAAAGAATCCGGCAAATTACTCATCCAGGTTATTGACAACGGGTGCGGTATGTCAGAACGCGATGCCCGCATGTGTTTTGAGCGTCATGCAACATCCAAAATTTCAAAAGCCGACGACCTTCTGGCTATCCGAACCCTGGGATTTCGCGGAGAAGCGCTCGCATCCATCGCCTCAGTCGCACAGGTAGAACTTAAATCAAAAAGGCATGAAGATGAAATCGGAACCTGCATCCTGATTGAAGGCACCGAGTTCAAAAGCCAGGTACCCGTGAATTGTCAGAACGGCACCTCCGTGAGTGTGAAGAACCTGTTTTTCAACGTTCCTGCACGCCGGAATTTTTTAAAATCAAATACGCTTGAATTAAAATATATCATTGAGGAATTTTTCCGCATATCCCTTGTCAATCCTGACATTGCGTTTACTTTTTATAACCAGGACAAGGTCCTGTTCCAACTCCCCGCGGGAAACCTCAAACAGAGAATAATAAATTTATATGGCCCGGCATACGCTCAACGGCTGATACCCGTCGAACAACAAACCGAACTTGTCAATATTTCAGGTTTTTTAGGTAAACCCGAATTTGCAAAAAAGACAAGGGGTGAACAGTATTTCTTCACCAACGGAAGATTTATGAAAAGTCCGTACCTCCATCATGCTGTCGAAAGTGCCTTTAAGGAATTAATCCCGGATGACTCTGTCCCCTCCTATTTTATTTACATGGAGGTGGACCCGCAAACCATCGATGTCAATATTCATCCGACAAAAACTGAAATTAATTTCCAGGACATTAAAAGCATTTACGCCATCCTGCACGCGGCAGTTAAGCAATCCATTGGTAAATTCAATGTCTCCCCCACCCTGGATTTCGATGTTGAACAGAGTATTAACATACCATTTTTTCCTGAAAACCGGCCAATAAAACAACCCACCATCACGATCAACCCCAATTACAACCCGTTTGAAAAAAGAACAGAACCTCAAACAAAGTTCCCATTTTCACCACGACAAACTCAATCTGTGCAGGGATGGCAGGATTTTTATTCACCGGCGCCCCCGCCTGCAGAAAAATTTGAGTTTCCTTCTGCCGGCCAGGAGTCAAAGGTTGATTCACCAAAACATCTGACGGATGAAAATTTTTCAGAACGGAAGAGGAGTTTCCAGGTAGCCAACGCCTACATCATAACCCATACGCAATCAGGAGTCGTTATCCTTGATCAGCAAAATGCCCACGAACGAATTCTATACGAACGCATCCTGGATCAGAAACGAACCAACGATGTCTCGGTGCAACGCCAATTGATTCCTCAAACCATCACCCTGAGCCCTGATAATGCTCAACTTTTCCTGGAATGGAAGGATTATTTTACAGAACTTGGATTTGAAATCAATGATTTTGGAAAGGGATCTTTTGTCATCCATGCAATTCCGGTGAAAGTGGAAGTTGCAGACATCGGGTTATTTATAGAATCTTTGCTTGAATCACTGAAAACACCCGGAAAAGAGAACAAAATGAACCAAAGTCAGATCCTGGCAAAGACACTGGCTAAAAAACTTGCAGTAAAACGGGGTAAAAGACTCCAGCAACAGGAAATAGACTCTATTATTGAAAATCTTTTTGCCTGCAGGATTCCCGATGCATCTCCGGATGGGAAACCCACCATGATCATGCTTGCATTTGAGGAGCTTAACAGGAAATTTAAAATTTAATGATCATAATCAATTATGTCTCAGCAATATAGCCCGGCAGGATTCAGCCTGCTTCCTCCAGTTGTAAAAAATCTGCTGATTATCAACGGATTATTTTTCCTTGCAACCGTATCCCTGAACTCTGCCTATGGTATTGAGCTGGACAGCATACTGGGATTACACTATTTCCAGTCAGATCTATTCAGTCCATACCAGTTTGTCACCTACATGTTTGTGCATGCGAATTTCTCACACGTACTTTTTAACATGTTTGCCCTCTGGATGTTCGGTTACCTCCTCGAGAATGTATGGGGATCCAAGCGTTTCCTGACCTACTACCTGATTACCGGGATCGGCGCCGCCATGGTTCAGACTTTCGTGAGCTGGCTCGACATCTCCTCCATCCAGGCCGCTGCACAAACCTATGCTTCAAACCCAACCCTGGATAGCTTTGTGGCCTTTGTCAGGCATTATTACCCCCGTCATTATGATGCTGAAGGGACCATCAGGAATTTTATCAGTGAGTGGTCGCTTTCCAGGAACAGCCCTGGCTACATACCACAATCACTGGAATATATCAGCCAGTTAATGAAATTAAGGATGGACATCCCGACCGTTGGCGCTTCAGGAGCTGTTTATGGGATACTCCTTGCATTTGGCATGATGTTCCCGAACATGTTGGTTTATGTATATTTTCTTTTTCCCATAAAGGCCAAATGGATTGTGATCGCCTATGGCGCAATTGAACTTTTCGCCGGAATTTCAAACAATCCCAGTGACAATGTTGCACATTTTGCCCATTTGGGAGGTATGATCTTTGGTTTCTTTTTAATTTTATACTACCGTAAACGTCAAGACCATTTTTCAACATGATGAACTACAATTACCGGCAACCATCAAACCCGCTTGAGGAATTCAGGAAATTCTTCAGGCAGGGATCAAGTTTGTCCGTGTTGATACTGATCAATGTTGTTGTGTGGGTCTTTATCCAGGCGCTCAGGGTCATCTTATTCATTTATAATAACCCCGACAGTGAGGCAGCCGGCACGCTTGTACTTCATGCACTGGCGATTCCTGCAAATGTTCCAGCAATAATGGCCAGGCCGTGGACAGTCCTGACCTATATGTTTTTGCATATTGATATCTGGCACCTTCTTTTTAACATGATCTGGCTCTACTGGTTCGGAAAAATTTTCCTTGAGTTTTTACCCTCCAGGCATTTGATTTTCGTTTATCTGACGGGTGGGTTTGCAGGTGCGCTCGTTTATGTTGCTGCTTTTAACACCTTCCCGGTTTTTGGGGCCATACTTCCTGTTTCCTTTGCACTGGGGGCCTCCGCCTCTGTGATGGCTATCGTAACAGCAATCTCCTTCTATGTGCCCGATTATACCATCCAGCTTTTCCTGGTAGGGAAGATCAGGATTCTCTACCTCGCGATCATTTTGTTTGTTTTTGATTTCTTTATGATCCCGTCAGGCAATGCAGGAGGTCACCTTGCCCATATTGGCGGTGCCTTGTTCGGGGTGATTTTCAGCCAGGTGGTCCATCTTTCGAAAAATTCATTTAAGACCGGTGATTCATCATCATTTCTAAACAGTTTCTTTGACAAATTTCGGAGAAAAAATAAGCCATTTCAAAGCCGGCCAGATTATTCCAGGCCTGTCTCCGATGATGACTACAACCGGAATAAAAAGGCTAGTCAGGATAAAGTCGATGACATTCTTGAGAAAATTTCAAAAGGAGGTTATGACAGCCTGACCAAGGAAGAAAAGGAGTTTTTATTCAGGACATCCAACAAGCGATGATCTAACATGGGGTTTAATGAAAGTGGGTCGATCTTTTTTAGCTAAGTTCCTGTTATCGATAAATATTTTGGCAGTGATAGGCTTATTTGCCTCCTACGGTGCCAGCTATATCAGTCCTGATAAATTTTGGGTGTTTGGTTTGTTCGGACTGGCCTATCCCCTTTTTCTGATTATCAATGCCATATTTGTACTGGTTTGGCTGATGCTTTGGAAACGATTTGCCTTTATTTCCCTTATTGCAATCCTGCTCGGATGGAACAGCCTTCTCTCCCTATTTCCCGTTCGTATTACTCAACCGGTAATCCCTGCCGGACTGGCGCTTAAAGTGGTTAGTTTTAACGTTCATCACTTTTATGGAAACCAGCGTGCCGAAAGCATACCAGAAACAAGAGGTAAAATCACCAATTTTCTTGCAGAAGAAGGGGCAGACATCATTTGTATCCAGGAATTCTTTGCCATTGGGGATACCTTTTCCAAAACCTTCGACAGATTTGCGAAATCGATCCGGATGGATCATTATGCCTTTAAAAATTATAAGACCTTTTATAATAAACGAAAGATTGTTGCCATTGCCTCGTTTTCAAAATATCCAATTGTAAATACCGGCTGTTTTCAGCTTCAGGACCGGCTGTTATTTTCAATTTATTCTGATATAGTCATTAAAGGAGATACAATCCGGGTATTCAACCTCCACCTGGAATCGATCCGGTTTGGGAATGATGACTATTCGTTCTATGCCCAGTTTACCGAGCCGGCCAAAGAGACAGCACCACTCAGTGAAGGATCCAAACGCATGTTGTCAAAACTCCGGAGATCGTTTATCCTGAGGTCGAAACAGGTTCAGATGATTGCATCCCATATTGCAGATTGTCCATATCCGGTAATACTTGCAGGAGATTTCAATGATACACCTTCATCCTACACCTACCATCAATTGACCTCAGGTCTGTTTGATACCTACAGAGAGGTTGGCAAAGTGTTTTTTGAAGGAACCTATTCCGGAAAGCTGCCCTCTTTCAGAATTGATTATATACTTCATTCAAAGGAATTTAAACCATTGGTATATAAGAAAATAGAGGTTGACCTCTCTGATCATTATCCGATTACCACAACGTTGATTTTAAACCCCTAAAACTTCCGCCGGTGGATTTTAAACTCACATCCGAATTTATTCCTACCGGAGATCAGCCGGAGGCCATAAAACAACTCGTTGAAGGCATTCAGCGCGGTGATCCGTCTCAGGTTCTGCATGGTGTGACTGGTTCAGGGAAGACCTTTACAATTGCCAACGTGATCCAGCAGGTTCAGAAACCCACCCTTGTTTTCAGCCACAACAAAACACTGGCAGCCCAGTTGTACGGTGAGTTTAAGCAGTTTTTTCCTGAAAACGCGGTTGAATTTTTTGTTTCGTATTATGATTATTACCAGCCCGAGGCCTTTATCCCGGTA
The DNA here is from genome assembly GCA_037128705.1 of Bacteroidota bacterium. Lineage (GTDB taxonomy): Bacteria > Bacteroidota > Bacteroidia > Bacteroidales > FEN-979 > CAIVAT01. Next base: position 46,753 of record JBAXVX010000012.1, read on the forward strand.
ACCAATACCTATATTGAAAAAGATCTTTCAATCAATGAAGAGATTGAAAAACTCAGATTGAGCGCCTCTTCAGCCCTTTTATCAGGCAGACGCGATATCATCGTCGTCTCCTCGGTCTCCTGTATCTATGGGATTGGGAACCCTGATGATTTCAACCAGAATGTAATTCGTCTGAAAACCGGAGACCAGGTTGGCCGGAAAAAACTGCTGCAGTCCCTGGTCAATAGTCTCTACGCAAGAACAGAAGGAGATTTTACACGCGGGCGGTTTAGGGTAAAGGGAGATTCAGTCGATATCTTCCCTGCTTATCTTGACATCGCCTACCGGGTCATTTTCATAGGGAACGAGGTGGAGGTTATGGAATCATTCGATCCTTTAACCGGACGAAAAATTGAGTCCATGGAATTAATGACCCTTTACCCGGCCAATATTTTCGTCACTTCCCAGGATAAAATGAGGGAAGCCCTGGTTGAAATCCAGGATGACATGATTAAGCAGTGTGCCTATTTCAGGGAAAACGGGAAGGAAATGGAAGCAAAGCGGCTCGAGGACAGGGTAAGTTATGACATCGAAATGATGCGTGAACTTGGCTACTGCTCAGGCATTGAAAACTATTCCAGGTATTTTGACGGCAGAACCTCAGGTTCGCGCCCATTCTGCCTGCTTGATTTTTTTCCTGATGATTTCCTGATGGTAATCGATGAAAGCCATGTTACCGTTCCCCAGGTCAGGGCCATGTATGGAGGGGATCGTTCACGCAAGCAAACCCTGGTAGAATACGGGTTCAGGCTTCCATCGGCGATGGATAACCGGCCTTTGAAATTCGAGGAATTCTGGACCATAGTCAGCCAGACAATCTATGTCAGCGCAACTCCTGCCGATTTTGAACTCCAGGAATGCGAAGGGGTGATGGTTGAGCAGGTAATTCGTCCGACAGGTTTGCTTGATCCCTACACTGAAGTCAGGCCAAGTTTAAGGCAGATTGATGATCTCCAGGAGGAGATTGACCAGCGCATAAAAAAGAATGAACGGACCCTGGTGACTACCCTTACGAAACGAATGGCGGAAGAACTTACAAACTATTTTACCAGGGTTGGCATCCGGTGCAGGTATATCCACGCGGATGTAGATACGCTTGAACGGGTAGAAATATTAAGGGATCTTCGGCTTGGGACATTTGACGTTCTGGTCGGGGTAAACCTGTTACGCGAAGGTCTCGACCTCCCTGAAGTTTCACTGGTAGCCATCCTTGATGCCGATAAGGAAGGTTTTCTGCGCTCTGAAAGGTCCCTGACCCAGACTGCGGGGCGGGCTGCCCGGAATATTAACAGCAGGGTAATCATGTATGCCGATAAAGTCACCGAGTCGATGAAACGGATGATGAACGAAACAAACCGCCGGAGAGAAAAGCAGATCGCCTACAATTCATTGAATAATATAACCCCGACACAGATCACCAAAAGCAACCGTGAAATTCTGGGTCAGACGACAGTCGCTGACGGTAAATCAAAAATACCTTCTGCCTATATTGAAAAAGAGTATTCAGATATCGCAGCCGACCCGATAATTCAGTACCTTTCGAAGGAAAAACTGCAGAAATTAGTTGGCAAAAACAGGAAAGCGATGGAGGATGCCGTAAAAAGCCTGGATTTTCTGGAAGCAGCCCGGCTTCGGGATGAACTTAAATCATTGACTAAAATGCTTGAAGGACTGTCAATTAAGGATAATCAGTGATGTTCCTTACGTAAATAACTTTTATCCTTTGTTAATATCTTCTTTCTGCATTTCATACATATTTGAATATATTTGCTTACCAAAATAAGATTCATGAAGAAAAAGATACTCGCAATTGATGATGAAAAGAGTATCCGGTTTATCATCGAAAATACGTTTAATAAGGATTTCGAAGTTACTTCGATCAGTAACGGCATGGATGCCTTATTTTATTTGCAGACCGGAAATCTGCCGGATGTAATTATTTGTGATGTTGAAATGCCTGTTTTAAATGGCTTTGAATTTATCAGAAGGATTCGTGAAAGTGGCTTCTTTGATGAGATTCCATTGATTATGCTTTCCGGGAAAGAAGAAAGTGCCGACAAGATCAAATGCTTTGAAATGGGGGCCGATGATTATGTTCTTAAACCATTTAACCCCAAAGAACTCATAGCAAGAATCAAACGCCGGCTGGAATTTAAGGAATTATACTCGCAACGCAGAGGGAACTAGTGTTTTATGGATGAAGCTTCAGTCACACCTTTGAAAATTCTTTATATTGGCAATGATCAGAAAACCATTGATCTATTCCAGAAAAGCGATTTATTTGACGTTACTCAGCTCCCGAACGGGCTTGCCTCACTTTATTTTTTAACAAACAGTAATTTCAATCTTTTTGACCTGGATCAGGATACCCGGTTTGAAAAGGTGTATCAGCAAACGCATGCGATTGATGCAATCCTATGCGAATTTATCCTGCCGGGAATAAATGGCTTATCCTTCTATCGCAAGCTTAAACTGAACAAGGTCTATCAGAAAACTCCATTTATCATCATTTCCCTGGTCCGGGATGAAGGGATCAAAATGGAGTCATTTAATATGGGCATCGATGATTTTTATCATAAAGAATTAAATCTCTTCAATATCCATAGCCGTATTCTTTTTCTGAAAAAGTTTAAGACCGAATATGTCCCCAAGCCCATGTCGCTTCAGGATGAAAACATGACGCCGTATAAGACTCCATTGCCAAAACGCATTTTCGATGTAACCCTTGCTTTATTGGCTCTGTTGATTTTATCCCCAATTATGCTACTGACTGTTATTGCCATTTTAACTGAGTCCCGTGGCAAGGTCTATTATATAGCCAAACGGGTAGGTGCCAATTATAGAATATTCGATTTCTACAAGTTCAGATCCATGTATCCTGATGCAGATGCCCGCATTAAAGATGTGGCTCACCTGAACCAATATATTGGCGAATCGGTTGAGGCTACCTGTTCGGAATGTGATAAACTAGCTGCAGGTCAAACCTGTTCACCCATCGTATATTATGATGGTGAAGAAATCTGCGAGCGCCTTGCAAATAGAAAACGCAGCGCAAAAAAAGCATTTCTGAAAATCAAGGATGATCCAAGAATAACCCGGGTCGGCAGATTTATAAGGATGGCCAGTATTGATGAATTGCCGCAACTCTTTAACATCATTAAAGGAGATATGTCGATTGTGGGGAACCGCCCGTTGCCAATGAATGAAGCAGAAGCACTGACGAAAAAAAAATGGAGCCGACGCTTCAGGGCTGCATCAGGTTTAACCGGCCTGTGGCAAGTTGAAAAACGTGGCAAAAAGGGAACCATGTCTGAAGAAGAAAGATTTGCCCTGGATAATTATTATGCTGAACACAATTCTTTCTGGGGTGATATAAAATTGATCATCCGAACCTTTGCAGTATTCATTCAAAAAGAAAATGTCTAAGAACCCGATAAACAGCAATAAGTGGATATGAGAGCAAGATATATTATTTTAATGATTATTTTTCTTTTGAACTTTCCACTCTATTTTTTTGGACAGGGATCATCAAAACCTGGGGGTTCACCGGATTCAACCGCAACATTCAACCCCTTTGTGGATGATATCACCCTGCGCATTCCACCACTCGAAGACCTGATTGACTCTGCCATCATGAACTCCCCGGCTTTGAGATCGCAGGATGCGGATATTGCCATCTGGAAATATAAAATTAAAACTGCCAGAAGAGATTGGATGTCAAACTTGTATATTGACGCTCTTCTGCAAAATGACACATGGGATGCCTTGACCAACAATCAGACAAACTATGGGGATAACAATTCTGTACTTTCCACTCAGAACAACAACCGGGCATTGGCGGCCCTGAGCCTTCGCTTGCCGCTGGATGATTTATGGGATCGCAGGAACAGAGTTAAAACTGCAACAAAAGAGGTTGAGAAATCGATGGCCATTAAGGATAACCAAATAATTGAATTGCGAAAGTTAATCATTGTACAATACAATCAGTTAATTGTAAATCAACGTATTCTTAAAATAGCCAATGATAATATATATGCCCAGGCTTTGCAGAAAGAGATGGGCGATAAAGAATATATCAACGGGCAGATAACGCTGTATGAGTTGGCCTTTATCAATGAAATGTACAGGAAAGCAGTAACGGACTTTGAAGAATCACGGTTTGCATTCTACAATGCCTATATGCTCCTTCAGGAGATTGCTGGCATTAAGTTCAACGTAATAAATAAAATAGATTAATGAAAATTATTTATTTCATACGATTACTTCAGAGACATATTTTACTATTAATACTCGTACCACTGATTATTGCATTGGTTGTTTTTTTACTTACCAGGAAAAGCCAATGGTCCTATAGTTCAGAAACAACAATCTATACTGGCGTTACTTCCGGATATTCTGTTCAGCAGCAGGCCAACATCGATTTTATGGCGACGGCTGCCTCTTTCGACAACCTGATCAACCTTATCAAAGCCAGGCAGACGCTTGAAGAAGTTTCTGTCAGCTTGCTTGCCCAGCATCTGTTACTTGATCATTATGATCCGCGGTTTATCTCCAAAGAAAATTATGAAGATTTGCTGTTAAAAGTCCCTGCAGATGTCATCGATATCGTAAAAAAAGCCAAACGGAACGATAAACGGTATTATCGTCCACCCTCAAAAAGAACCTCCAGTCTGGACACCGCACTCTACCAGAACGATTTGCAGGAAGAAATAGCAAGTTATTCCCAGGGCCATTCCAGCCTGAATAACTCGAAGAAATTCCATGTGGTCAGGCGGGGAGAAACCATGTACTCCATCGCTAAAACCAATGGACTGCGTGTTGATGAGTTAATGACATACAACAATTTACAAGAAAATGACCTGACTGTCGGGCAGAAACTTATTTTAAACAACAACGAAAATTTACCTGAGGCCTCTCCTACTCCCGACGAAGGTTATGAACCGGAGCCCTCCCCTGCAAGCCAGAATTCTGGTTCAGACTCAGCTACCCGGGTTACTGATTTTTTTTACAGCAGCGACACACTCATTTCTGCTTCCCGCGGGATACAGGATTCATCCGCATTTGACAGGATTGTAAGGCGATTACTCGCCTATGGGCATCAAAACAACTACAACTTCATTTATAAACTGTGGAGTTCCGAAGATGACCGTTTTTACAGTATCAAGGTCCTTTCAACCATCGGGATTTACCGGGTCCAGAGCAGCGACCTTATTAAATTGACCTATACAAATCCGGATCCGGGTATCTGCCAGCAAACATTGATCTTTCTGACACGTGTTTTTATCGCCAACTATAAACTTCTGAAGCAAAATCAAACGGATGCAGTGATCCAGTATTTCAAGCGTCAACTTGAAGATGCGGCCCGCCGTTTAAAGAAGGCCGAAAATGATCTGCTCATCTTTAACGAACGAAACAACATCATCAACTATTACGAGCAAACTAAAATTATTGCTATCACCAAGGAAGAACTTGACGTGTCGCTGCAGAACAAGCAGATCTCTTTTGCCTCTTCCGATGCAGCCATTAAAATCATTGAAAAGAAACTGGAGGCGCATGCCAAAATTTCTTTAAATACGAGCGCAATACTTCGCCTTCGGAATGAATTATCCGAAACCACGATGCAAATCGCCAATATCGAGATCGATCTGGGAAACGATTCGGCGACAATACAGCAACTCGCCGGACTTAAGTCCAGGGTTGAAAATATCAAGCTGGCAATTAAAAACAACATCGACCGCCTGTATTTGATAACAAATACAGTTGAAGGATTGCCTACCAAGGAACTGCTGGACGCCTGGCTTAAAAATGTGATTGCCTACGAAGAAAGCAGGGCTGCCTTCAGGGTTCTGGCCGAAAGAAAAAAGTATTTCCAGCATGTATATGAAGTTTTCGCTCCTCTTGGAGCAGAAATGAAAAGGATAGAGCGATTGATTGGCGTTACTGAAAGTGAGTTTTTACAACTTCTTCATGATTTAAGTCTGGCTAAACTCCGTCAACAGGACGATGAATTGAGAACCAACATTAAAGTGGTCGACCCGCCTTATTATCCTTTGAATCCCATCCGTTCAAGAGCGCTGTTGCTTGTTCTTGCGGCAGCAGTTGTCGGCTTTATCCTGATCGTGGCCATTCTCCTTGCGATGGAATTTTTTGATACAACCATTAAAACACCCGAAAGGGCCGAACGGTTTATTAAGCTAAAAGTCGCCGGGGTTTACCCTCAAATAGCCAAACAAATCTATGATGTGGATATTGGGTTCATCATTCCCAGGCTTGTTGAAATCCTCGCCCAGAACATCAAATTGACTTTGGTTAGAGCAAACCTGGCTCAAGATAAAAAACCAATCATGATCCTGCTTTTCAGCACACGCGATGCCGAAGGTAAAACCAGTATTGGGCGTGAACTCAGCAGAAAACTAAAGTCATTTGGTGAAAATGTGCTCTTTCTGAACTACGTCAAAGAAACCGGAGGAGGAACCGCCTATATGATGGGCGGAGACCTGATCCCCCCCAATGACGATGAGATACAATATTCGATCAGAGAGAATTTCTTTGAAACAAAAGATCTGGCTTCCCTGATGGTTGGATATGAACATATTGACCTGGAAAGCATTGATTATCTTATTGTTGAAATTCCTTCCCTGATTAACAACCCATATCCTCTGGAATTCATCCAGCAATTTGACCTGTCGTTAATCGTTACCAGGGCAAACCGCTCATGGACCATGGCTGATAATACAGCCTTGAATGCATTCCTCCCCCTTTGTAAACAAAACACCCAAATCGTACTCAACGGGGTTGAATTGCTTTATCTGGATGATATCTTTGGAGAGCTTCCTCGTCCGAGATCAAAATTCAGAAGAAAGGCAAAACAGATTTTGACTTTCCGGTTTCGTGAAAAGAATATAATTTAGGTTGAAAAAGCTACTGACAAAATTAGTCAATGATCTGAATTTCCTATCCTTAGCGGCTAATTTTTCAACCGCGATCATGGGTCTTTTATCCTTTATGATCCTGATGCGAATGCTCTCAATCCCGGATTTCGGAAAATGGGTCCTCTTTACCGCACCTGCATCCCTGATAGACATGATGCGTTTCGGACTTAGCAAAGAAGCCCTGGTCAGGTTTCTGTCATCTCCAACCGAAACCAATCGTAAATACTATCTGGGATCAAGCTGGGCCATCGGTTTTTTAATTCTGATCCCCATTGCGATAATCCTGTGGGGACTGACATTCCTCATTCCAAAAGCACTGAATACAAGCGGATATGATGTTTTTTGTTATTGGTACCCCATTCTCGCCCTGATTAATCTGCCATGGAATTATGCCTGGACTATTTTTCAGGCTGAACTGAATTTTAAAAGAATTTTCTGGATCAGATTTTTCAACCTCTGTTCATTTCTTATCATTATATCGATTGCGTACTTTGTGATTAAAATTGATATTACAGTGGTTGTGATCATCTACCTGCTCACGAATTTTGCGACATCGGCATTCTGCCTGGTTAAAAAGTGGACCGGGCTTGAATTTATCAGATATATTTCGTTCGCTAAAATGAAGGAAGTGCTCAGATACGGGCAGTTTTCCATGGGAACCAAAGTCGGAAGCAGCCTGCTGAAAGGAGCTGATAGTTTTATCATCTCCTTCAGTGCATATTGCGGACCAATTGGGGTGGCTCTGTATGCCATTCCACTGAAATATGTAGAACTTATCGAAATTCCCCTGATCAGCTTTGCTACAACAGCTTTCCCGAAATTATCTAAGGCAAGCATGGACAATGACCCGAACCGGTTCCGGAATATTTTTTATTCCTATACCGGTATTGTTGTGTTTATGTTCATAGGAATAGCCATACTCAGCCTTTTCCTGAACAAATTTTTCATTTTATTTATCGGGGGCAGTAAATATGTAGATTCACTAACTCCCCTTTCATACATCATGATGATGTTTATAGTATATTGTACCCTTTTGCCACTTGACCGCTTTACGGGAGTTGCTCTTGACAGTTTGAATAAACCGCAACGGAATTTTCAAAAGGTACTATACATGACCACTGCCAACATCCTTGGTGATATTTTTGCTGTATTCGGGATGCATTATTTGTTTCCGGCTTTACCGGTAACCACCTTGCTGTTTTTTGTCGCCATTGCATCCATTGTGTTTTCCCTCATCGGAATTTTTGTCGGGTACAGGTTTCTCCGGCAGGAAATCGACATCTCTTTTTGGGAAATTTTCAGGAAAGGATATGTTTTTTACAAGGAAAATGCCATCCGTCTGCTTTGGAAAAAACCTGTGAGAAATGAATCCAACTAATCCATTTCTTTCCAAGACCGGCGCCGACCGCCTTAAGGATCCCTTCCTCATCGGGTCATTACTCATCATGTCGGTTGGCATCGGATATATCATTGCCAAAGGTGGAATGACCATCGCCTCGGTTTTAATGGTTTTACCATTCCTGGTTTATGCCCTGAACAGGCTGATCGCAAAACCTGAAATCGGACTGACCTTTGCCTTTATCATCAACTTTATCCTGATGGGGCTTACAAGATACCTGCCCGTCAAATTAGGGTATGTAATGGACATTACGCTCATCGTAATTTATATTGCCATTTTTTTCCATTATTTTGATAAAAAGTTCCCATTTGGTTCTGTAAAGATGGATCTGGTCCTTCTGACAATCATTTGGTTTGCTTACATCAGCCTTGAATTTTTCAACCCTGAAGCAATCAGCCGGGCAGCGTGGTTCGCAGCTTTTCGTGGGATCGCACTCTATATGCTGCTGACGATCCCCCTCGTCTTCATGCTGTTCAATACCCCACGACATTTGGAAAAATTTCTTATGATATGGGGAGTCTTCTCCATCCTGGCTTCGGTGAAAGCCTGGATGCAGTTAAATCTCGGCCCCGACCCATGGGAACAACAATGGCTGGATACAATTGGCGGAATTACCCATCTCATTCAGGGAAACCTCAGGGCCTTCTCTTTTTATACGGACGCCGGCCAGTTTGGCGCCGCCCAATCGCAGATCGGATTAATTGCCACCATCCTGATGCTGAATGAAAAAAACACAAAAAAACGGATTTTCTGGATTGCCGTGATGATCGCTGGCTTTTATGGTATGTCCAGTTCGGGTACACGCGGCGCTATTGCTGTTCCCATGGCAGGCTTACTTTTATACATGATCCTGCGTAAGAATGTCAAAGTAATTGTCATCGGGGGCATCGTGTTTATGATGATTTATTCATTTTTCCGGTATACCTATATTGGCAATTCCAACTATCAGATTTTTCGTATGCGGACTGCATTCGTCCCTGAAGATGATGCCTCCTACCAGGTCCGTTTAGCCAACCAGAGAATTCTTTCAGAGTACCTGAAGACCAGACCATTCGGAAGTGGGGTCGGCCAGTCAGGCGACAAAGCAAAACAATATTCACCCGACTCCTACCTTGCATCTATTGCCACAGACAGCTGGTTTGTGCTGATTTGGGTTGAAAACGGGATTATTGGCTTGTACCTTCACCTGTTTATTCTTGGATTTATACTAGGAAAGGGAACGTTTATCTGCATGTTTGAAATTAAAGATCCTGATCTGTTCGTAAAGATCGGGGCACTCCTGAGTGGCGTTTTCGGAATTATCATTGCCAGTTATGGGAATGCCGTGCTCGGACAGTTCCCGACAGGTATCCTGATATATGCCAGTATGGCTTATGTTTTTATAGCCCCTGACCTGGATAAACAATTGCAGGAAAATGAAACGATTGTTCAACCTAAAACATTGTAATATAAATGGAAGGCGTTGCTGTTCACATGCTTATTGGTCTTCTCCTTTTTGTTCCGGTTGGATTTCTAACCGCAATGTATCAATATAGAAAAGCGATAGACAAAGCCAAAGAGGAGGAGCATCGTCGTGAGATGATGAATAAATGATCTATTCCATCCATGGATTTTAAACCCTGATCACCTGATTAAATGCAAAACATGCTGACCGAAAAACCCCTTTCAAGTTACCCGCTTGTCTCCGTGATTACGGTCAATTACAATCAGCCGGAGATTACCTGTGATTTTCTTGAATCGATGACCCATATTACCTACCCGTCGATCGAGATCATTGTTGTTGATAATGCTTCTCCAACCAAAAATCCTGATATTATTCTGGAAAAGTATCCCAACATTACTTTGATTAAAAGTGATCAAAACCTGGGTTTTGCCGGGGGGAACAATCTTGGCATCCGGGTGGCAAAAGGGAAACACATGTTACTGATAAACAATGATACGGAAGTTGACCCGGGATTTCTTGAACCGCTCATTGCCAAATTAGAGAACAATCCTGATATAGGTGTCGTCAGTCCTAAAATCAGATATTTTTTTCATCAGGACACCATTCAATATGCCGGGTTTACCCCCATTAACCCTATCACCATCCGGAACAACAGCATTGGATTTAACGAGATCGACCATGGGCAATATGACGCAGATGCCCGGACGAATTACGCATTTGGGGCAGCCATGGTCATTCCGTTAAAGGTGATGAGGGAGGTGGGCCTGATGGCCGACATCTTTTTCCTGTATTACGAAGAGATGGATTGGATGCAACGCATAAAGGACGCTGACTATAAGATATTTTATGTGCATAATTCCCTGGTTTTTCATAAAGATTCGATCACAACCGGGACCATGAGCGCTCTTAAAATATTTTACCTTAACCGGAACAGATTGCTTTACATGCGGCGGAATGTTCATGGATGGAAAGCCATCTTATCCGTAATTTATCAGATGAGCATTGCCATCCCGAAAAACATCACAACATTCCTGTTAAAAGGACAGTTCAAGCTATGTTCCGCATATATCAATGCCGTGTTCTGGCATCTGAAAAATTTGAACAACAAAGAATTGCACGAAAGTCCGCATCTGAATTAAACTTCATTCTGAATCATACTGAAACTGTCCAATGATCCGAAAAAACTATCCGCTTGTGTCTATTGTCTCTGTAAATTACAATGGATCCGAGGATACTTGCGAATTTATCGAATCACTCACAAAAATTACCTATCCCAATATTGAAATTATCATCATTGATAATGCTTCCCCCGCCGACGATCCAAAAATCATTAAGCAACGGTTCCCATCCGTAATCCTTTATGAGAGTATCATCAATTATGGATTTGCTGGTGGCAACAACCAGGGCATTATGCGTGCCCGGGGCGAATATGTGCTTTTACTGAATAACGATACGATCGTTGACAAAGGGTTTCTTGAACCCCTGGTCGACAAACTGGAATCTGATAAAACCATAGGCGCCGTGAGTTCTAAACTGCGCTATTATTACGATCGGAATATGATCCAGTATGCAGGCTATACGCCGATAAATCACAGGACCATGCGAAATTTTGCCATTGGTCATCAGGAAAAAGATAAGGGTCAGTACGATCGCGATTCAGAAACTTCATACGCCCATGGCGCCGCCATGATGGTCCCCATGAGGGTAATCAAGGAAATCGGGCTGATGTCCTACATCTTTTTTCTTTATTATGAAGAGGCCGACTGGAGTTACCGCATTAAAAGGGCAGGGTACAAAATCTTTTACGTACACAACTCATTGGTTTATCATAAGGAATCAATCTCTGTGGGGAAACTCAGCCCCATGAAAATTTATTACCTTAACCGCAACCGGCTTGTGTTCATGCGAAGGAACGTGTTTGGAATGGATTTCGTGATCGGGATACTGTACCAGCTGACAATTGCAATTCCAAGAAATGCCCTGACTTTCCTTGCCAAAGGGAAGGTGGCGTTGTTTTACGCTTACGTCAGAGCAATCGGCTGGCATTTAAAAAGATCAGTCAGTCGTGAAATACATGACAATCCCTATTTATAATCGTTTCGCTTGTATTCGGACTGATTTATATTTAACTTTGCTTCAGGGGGACTGCCTGAATTCTTTTTATATCGTATAGTTATGGTACACAATTATATCTTATACTTTCTGCAGGGTATTGAGGCATTGCTGTTTTTGTATTTCCTTGTTGCAGCATTGTATTTTTCAATCTTCTCAATTGCCGGACTTTTCCGCTACCGTCTCCGACCAAAAAAGGATAGCCGAATACGCAAGTTTGCTGTGCTTATTCCAGGATATAAGGAAGATGCAGTTATTATTGATGTTGCCAGGCAAGCGCTTGATCAGGACTATCCCGCCGGCCAGTTTGAAGTGATCATCATTGCAGATTCCTTTCAGCAAAGTACCCTGGATGAATTGCGCAAATTGCCAATACGGGTTGTGGAAGTCTCTTTTGAAAAAAGTTCGAAGTCACGGGCTCTGAATAAAACGATGAGTATTCTTCCCGATATATTTGATGCGGCAATCATCCTGGATGCTGATAATATTATGGCCAGGGACTTTATCTCCAGAATGAACAACGCCCTATCCAGTGGTTTTGTTGCAGTGCAGGGGCACCGGAAAGCAAAAAACCGGAACACCTCTTTTGCTGTTCTGGATTCAGTAAGCGAAGAGATCAATAACCAGATTTTCAGAAAAGGACATCGCGTTCTGGGGCTTTCTTCAGCACTGATTGGAAGCGGAATGGCCTTCGAATATGCGATGTTTAAAGAATATATGTCAACCATCGACTCCTTTGGCGAAGATAAGGAACTGGAAATAAAACTTTTAAAAGATAAAAAACGCATTGAATATTGTGAGGATGCTTATGTGTATGATGAGAAAGTTCAGAAATCTCATGTGTTTATGGTTCAAAGAACCAGGTGGTTGGCCAACCAGTTTATCTATGCAAAGCAATATTTTTTGTCAAGTTTAAAGGAGCTTTTTATCAACGGGAACATCGATTATTTCGACAAAGTCTTTCAACAGTTTTTACCTCCCAGGATCTTCCTGATGGGATTTCTCGTGATCATCTCACTCCTTTCCATTTTTGTGAATCCACTGGGGATTACCACTTCATGGATAGCATTGACAGCACTTTGCACCATCACGCTGCTCATTTCTGTTCCCCTGCCCTATTTCAACCTGGATACATTAAAGGCAGTCATGTATTTGCCACAGGGTTTCTTTTTCATGCTGGGATCCCTCTTCCGGATCTTTAAAGCAAAAAGGAGCTTTGGTCATACCACGCATACGGTGCAAAATGAGACACCCAAACAATAAAAATAGCAAGAAATGGATACAGTCCTGGCAATCCTGCATGTTCTTCAAATAATCATTTTAACCTATTTTAGCGGTGCATCCCTCTATTTAATGGTCTTTGCCATTGCAGGGATCTTTAAAAGGAGAGATAGGGTATTTCCTGTTACCAGGAAAAGACATATCAGCATTGTTGTACCGGCATTCATGGAAGATCCGGTGATCATAGAAGGCATCAGGTCAGCACTGAATCAGGATTATCCATTATCCTCTTTCACCGTGATTTTGGTAGCGGATTCATTCAGGGAGGAAACGCTCAGGGAATTGCGATTGTTACCCATAACGCTCATTGAGGCTCATTTTGATTTCAGTACGAAAGCTAAATCTTTGCAGGTTGCCCTCGGGTACCTCCCCCCCCAAACCGACCTGGTGGTTGTTCTTGATGCTGACAATATCATGGAAGATCATTTCCTTGAAAAAATCAACATGGGTTGTGAGTCGGGTTTTAAAGTGATCCAGTGCCACAGGATTGCAAAAAACACCAACACCTCTTTTGCCCTTTTGGATGCCATCAGTGAAGAGATCAATAACAACATCTTCAGAGCCGGTCACCGGGTCCTTGGAATATCATCAGCACTGATTGGCTCAGCCATGGTCTTTGATGCAAATCTGTTCCGCCATTATATACCTCAGCTGAGTGCCATCGGAGGATTTGATAAGGAACTTGAACTGATGATTTTGCGTGAAAAAGTAAAAATTGAATACTTGCAGGATGCTTATGTCCTCGACGAAAAAGTTCAGAATGCCCATGTTTTTTATAAACAACGCAAGCGATGGATTTATGCGCAATTCTACTTCTTTGGGAGAGATTTTATCGTTTCCGTCTGGCATCTGTTTGCACACGGCAATGTTGATTACCTTGACAAAACGCTGCAGTTTTCATTGCCACCCCGCGTGATGCTTCTCGGCATTATTATTCTCATGAACCTGCTCAACCTTGTCGTTCCAAATCCTCAACTCCAGTATTACTGGCTGGCTAATCTGATCATGATTTTTACCACCATGATTATCTCGGTTCCGAAAAAATACTTTTCCATTAAAACCATGAAAGCATTCTTTTCCCTGCCTAAGATATTTTTTCTGATGTTTATGATTATCCTGAAAATCAGGGGCACCAACAAGGAATTTCACCATACATCCCATACCTATAATGCCGATTCGGAAAAAAAACCAGAATCATGAAAATTGGAATTGAAGGCCAGCGACTTTTCCGTCAGAAAAAACATGGAATGGATATGGTTGCACTCGAGCTGATCAGAAATCTTCAGCAACTGGACAAACAAAATGAATATTTCATTTTTGTAAAAAATGATGTAGACCGCTGCCTGTCCGACACTCCGAATTTCAGAATCATCGACGTTCCTTCAGCACCCTACCCGATCTGGGAGCAGGTGAACCTGCCGGCTGCTGCCAGGAAATATCATTGCGATATTCTCCATTGTACGAGCAATACAGCCCCGGTGGTAACCTCTGTTCCACTGGTCGTTACACTGCACGACATTATTTATATGGAAAGCATGAGTGTTCTGAAAAAGGGATTTACGCCCTACCAGAAATTCGGCAACATGTACCGGAGATATGTCGTTCCCCAGGTTGTACGGAAAAGCGCAAAAATCATTACTGTTTCAGAATTTGAAAAGAAGCGGATCGGGGATTTTTTCAAGGTGAATGATCATAAACTGAAAGCCATCTATAATGGAGTGAGCGATCATTTCAAGCCGATCTCTGATACGGAATACCTGGGCAGGATCAAAGCAAAATACAATTTACCCGATAAATATTTCTTCTTCTTCGGAAATACCGATCCAAAGAAAAACACCCCCGGGGTTTTAAAGGCCTTTTCTCTTTTTCTGAATTCCTCTGAAGAAAAAATACCCTTGGTCATGCTGGATTTTGACCTGAATGAATTAACAAAAATCATCAATAATATAGGAGATCCTTCCCTTCACAACTTTATTAAACTTACCGGTTACGTTCCCAACAGTGAGCTGCCTGCCTTGTATGCCTTAAGTACCATTTTTCTCTATCCCTCACTGCGCGAGAGCTTTGGAATTCCAATGCTGGAAGCCATGGCATGTGGAATTCCGGTCATTACTTCCAACACAAGTTCAATGCCCGAAGTGGGTGGAAACGCCGCTCTCTATGTCGATCCCTATAAACCGGAAGAGATAACAACAGCCATCAAAAAGCTTTTGGCAGAACCCTTATTGCGTGAATCCCTTATCAGGAACGGATTTGAAAATGCACGGAAATTCTCGTGGGCAGCCATGGCGAAAAACGTACTGAACCTTTACCAGGAAGTTGAATTCAAATGAGAAATTAAAATATTGAAGCCATGGATTTTATAATAACCGGTTTACAGCCTTTTGATAGTGATATCGGATGCAATTGCATTAACCTGGCTATTGAATTCGCAAAACACCATCGTGTACTTTATGTGAACTATCCTTTGGACCGGTTAACAATTCTTCGTGAAAAAAATAATCCGAAGATTCAAAAACGGATAAGGATGCGTAAGGGAGAGCTTGAAAACCTCGTTCAAATCAATGAGAACCTGTGGAGTTTTTACCCCCGGACTATCCTCGAATCAATAAGTCAGATGCCAAACAATACCCTGTTCGATTTCTTTAACAGGATCAACAATAAACGATTTGCCAGGGAAATTTCATGGGCTGCTGAAAAACTTGGGTTTAAGAACTACATCATTTTCAATGACAGTGACATGTTCAGAAGTTTTTACCTGAAAGAATACCTAAAACCTCTGCTGTACATATATTATTCGCGGGATAATATGATTGCTGTTGACTGGTGGAAAAGGCAGGGAATCCGCATTGAAGCTGCATTGATCCAAAAATCGGACATTGCGGTGGCCAATTCGGTTTATCTGGCACGGTATCTGAAAAAATTCAATCCACACTCCTATTATGTAGGCCAGGGATGTGATGTGAGTGCTTTTGATATCAACCTGATCAATACAGTTCCTGAAGATATCAGGAACATCCATAAACCAATAATCGGCTACATAGGTGTATTGTATACGCTCCGTTTGGATATTGAGATTATCACCTACCTTGCCAAATCGCGTCCCGACTGGTCCATCGTACTCATTGGGCCCGAGGATGAAGGTTTCAAGAACAGTGAACTGCACCATGTCCCCAATGTTCATTTTTTGGGAAGCAAAAAACCGGATGATCTGCCTATGTATCTTGCCCAATGTGATGTCGCAATCAATCCACAGATTTTGAATGAGGTCACAATCGGTAATTATCCGCGAAAAATTGATGAGTACCTTTCCATGGGAAAGCCTGTTGTAGCTACTAAAACAGAGGCTATGCAGGTTTTTGAAGATTTCACGTACCTTGCAACCACCAAGGAAGAGTACTTAATTCTGGTCGATCGCGCCTTGAAAGAGAATAGTCCCGAATTGGCAAAAGCGCGTGAAGAGTTTGCCCGCAGCCATACCTGGGAAGCCAATGCCAATGAAATATACCGTGCCATCGATCTTGTTCAAAGGAATCCATCGCCCCGGATTGATTCTTTTAAAAGTTCATTTATCTCAAGACTCAAATCAAAACCAAGGATAAAAAAATTAATGCTCTTTCTGCTAATTCCAAAAAACCAGGCGCGGCCCCGGCTTTGGGTACAATTGTTTGTCAATCCATTCAAACATAAAAGAGGAAAACGCTCTACAATACGCCGTCGTACAAGACTTGATGTTTTCCCATGGAATAAGTTCATCCTGGGAGATGATTCAACAATTGAAGACTATTCAACTATAAATAACGGAGTCGGCCCTGTAATTATTGGGAATCGTACAAGGATCGGGATGAGTAACGTTGTGATTGGACCCGTGACCATAGGCAATGATGTCATGTTTGCTCAAAACATTGTTCTTTCAGGGTTAAATCATGGATATGAAATTATTGATATCCCTCCAACGAAACAAAAAACCACAAAAGCTGAAATCGTGGTGGAAGATGAGGTATGGATTGGAGCGAATGCGGTGGTTGTCGCCGGCGTCAGGATAGGTAAACATTCAGTAATTGCTGCCGGCAGTGTTGTTACTAAAAATGTCCCTCCCTACTCCATTGTTGGAGGTAACCCTGCCAGACTTTTAAAGCAATACAATGAAGAAACTAAAATGTGGGAAAGGAAATAACCATGCTCATACTGAAAATCATTTTCTGGACTTTTGTGTTTCTGGTTTTTTATGCTTACTTAGGTTACGGCATCCTGCTTTATTTTCTTGTTAAGATTAAGCAGGTTTTAACAAAAAATAAAGTGACAGAGGAGCCGGAGGTATTCGAACCTGAGGTAACCTTGTTTGTTACAGCGTACAATGAGAAGGATTTTGTTGATCTGAAACTTCAAAATTCTTTTTCGCTGGATTATCCCAAAGATAAGGTCAGGCATGTGTGGATCACCGATGGATCTGACGACGGAACTCCTGAGTTGCTGCGCAAATACCCGGGTGTTGAAGTTTTTCATCTGCCTGAGCGGACCGGGAAAATCGCAGCCATGAATCGCGGAATGCAATTCGTTAAAACACCGATCGTGATTTTTTCAGATGGGAATACATTGCTGGGAACAGAGTCCATCCGAAGGATCATCAGGCTTTTTAACAATCCTAAAGTTGGATGTGTTTCAGGTGAAAAACGCATTTTCTCTAAAGATACGACTGCTGCGACTGAGGGTATTTACTGGAAGTACGAGTCAAAATTAAAGAAGCTGGATGCTGAGCTCTACACCGTGGTTGGTGCAGCAGGTGAATTATTTGCATTGCGGACGGAACTTTTCCAACCGGTTGAAAAGGATACGCTCCTTGATGACTTTATCATCTCGCTCCGCATTGCCGCTAAGGGATATACCATTCAATATGATCCCGATGCCTATGCCATTGAAAATCCATCAGCCAATGTGCGGGAGGAATTAAAGCGCAAAATCAGGATCTCAGCCGGGGGCATCCAATCCATTGTCAGGCTTAAAGAGTTGCTGAATCCGTTCAGGTTTGGCGTACTTTCATTTCAGTATATCTCCCACCGGGTTCTGAGATGGACCCTTGCTCCTTTAGGTTTACCGATCATTCTTTTGTGCAACCTGGCCATCGCCCTGATGCTCGGCATTTTTGATTTTTCAAATATCTATACCTGGCTTTTCTGGGCACAGCTTCTATTTTATTCAATTGCACTTCTTGGGTGGTACCTTGAAGAAAAGAACATCAAGGTAAAACTGTTTTATATTCCTTATTATTTCTTTATCATGAACCTTGCTGTCTATCTTGGTTTTAACCGGTATATAAAAAAAAGGCAATCAGTTAACTGGGAACGTGCAAAACGAGGCTAAACTTAAACAATGTTACGCATAATTCCCTTTCTGGTATTAAGATCATTCCTGCTGACCTTTGTCTTGGTTGGTTTATCGTTTTCAGGATTGACCCAGGTTAGGAGATGCAAACTTACCATTGATGCATCCGTAACCATGATCACCGGGCACGGCAATGCGGCCGGCATTCTTCCGGGAGATACCATATGCCTGCAGCCCGGACAAAAATCATTCCTGCTCTTTTCATACCTGCATGGATCAAAAAACAATCCCATTGTCATTCAGAACACTGACGGGTTGGTTTTCATTAATAACACTTCAAATTATGGAGTTAAATTCGATTCCTGCTCCTATCTGAAATTTTCGGGGGCAGGTTTTTCTCCCTTAAAATATGGTATCAAAGTTGACCGCACGGTTGGAGCAGGACTTTCTGTAGATGGATTAAGTACGGATATTGAAATTGAGCATGTTGAGATCAGCAATACCGGCCTGGCAGGAATTTTTGCAAAAACAGATCCAAACTGCCAGTTCAATTCAACCAGGGAAAAATTCACCTTGAGAAATCTCATTATCCATGATAACTACATTCGCATTACCGGCATGGAGGGGATGTACCTTGGAAGTTCAAAATTCATGGGACAGACGATCACCTGCGGAGGAAAAGATACGACTGTTTTACCCCATCTTCTGAAGGGAGTCAAAGTGTATCGTAACATTGTAGAAGAGTCGGGCTGGGATGCCATCCAGGTGAGCTCAGCTGATTCAGGATGCACTGTATATGACAATGTGATTGTCAGGGACAGTAAACTGGCTGTCACCTATCAAATGTCAGGAATCCTCATCGGGGGTGGCACGAATGCCAAAGTTTTCAACAACCAGATAAAAGATGGATTTGGAGATGGCATTGATGTGATTTCAATGGGCTCGCAATACATTTATAACAACCTGATCCTGAATCCGGGCAGCGCATATAAACCTGACAGTAACTTTTCTCCATGGTTAAAACATGGCATTTATATAGGAAGTGACTATTCTGCCCAGTCAAATTCGTATCTGATCATTTTCAATACGATTATCTCTCCAAAAAGTGATGGGGTAAAGTTCACGGATAATAAAAGCACGAGGAACTTTGTGGCAGACAATATTATCATAGACCCTGGTTCATTTCCCGCCGAGGGAGAAAACGCCTATATAAACCTGGGGTCATCTTCAACAGATGTCACTGTTTTAAATAACCTTACCACCCTCGATATTAATTCTGTGAAGTTTATAAACCCGGATCAGGAAAATTATGATTTAAAACCCAACTCCCCTGCGGTTAACAGCGGGGCTCCGGTTAGTGCCATGGAACTCCATATTGATTTGCTTAACCGGATCCGGCCCTTTGCAAAATATTATGATGTCGGTGCATTTGAATGCCAGGATTCATCTCTGCTCGATACCCCTGAGTATGAAACCGGAGCAGATCTTCAATTAAAAGTTTCACCCAACCCTTCATCTGGAAGATTTAATGTTGAATATCAGCTATTTTATCCAACTGACATCACCATTTCATTACTGGACAACCAGGGAAGAATTTTAATGCGAAGAAACTGGAATGGTCAGCTTCCCGGGAAATATCAGTTCGTTTATGACGGGGATTCCATGAAACCTGGGTTCTATTCACTGATTTTTAAAAGCAATAGCTTGTTTATAACAAAGAAATTAATAATATTGACCAACTAAACTTATCACCATGAAAAGTGCACTAAAAAAAATAATTCCGTTCTGGCTGGGCAGGAAACTCAGGGGAGGTTATCAAAAGATAAGCGGTTTACTCTATTCTGGTGGTTCATATTATTGTCCCTACTGCAAAAAATCATTTCGCAAGTTTCTACCGGGGGGATCCGATATTCCCGTGATCTATGAAAAACAAATTGTAGGTGCAGGTTACAGACAAAACAATGTATGCCCTCGCTGTTACTCCTTAGACAGGGACCGGCTTATCTATTTGTTTCTTCATGAAAAGTCCACAATCTTCACCTCACCTCTCACCTTGTTCCATGTTGCTCCCGAAGGTTGCCTGCGAGCCATGTTGTCCTCTATGTCAAATATCACCTATGTCGCAGGGGTCAAATATCTCGAAGGATATTATTATGCACGTTTAACCGATCTCCTGGATATTACGAGCATTCCTTATGATGACGAAGCATTCGACGTGGTAATCTGCAATCATGTGCTCGAACATATCCAGGACGACGCACTTGCGATCAGGGAATTATACAGGATTTTGAAACCCGGAGGTTGGGCAATTTTACAAGTCCCCCTTTCTAAAATTCTGGAAAAAACATTTGAAGATCCTACAGCTATTGATCCGGAAACAAGGGAACGCTTTTTTGGTCAGTTTGATCATGTTCGAATCTACGGTCAGGATTATAAGAGCAGACTAGAAAAGGCAGGATTCGTGGTAAAAACATATAATCCAACCAGGGAAAAATGGGCAATGAACATTCAGCAATTTGCGATTAATCCTGATGAAGATCTATATGTTGCCTATAAATAACTGACCAGATGCAAAGTATCTACCTCCAATTATTCATCCTGTTGGTCACGATCATTATATTCATCGTGATTATTTATATCCTCTGGAAGAGAAACAGGCAACTGGCTGAAGCAGTTTCCAGCAAATCCACTGAACTCGACAAGGCATTTGTCCATAATGAAGAACTGAAAGACTCCATTGAAACGACCGTACAGGAAAGGATCCAGGGCATCAAAGATGAATTTGAAGAGGGTGAAAAATCCGATTTTACCCTGAAACGGGCCTTGAAAAGGTCGGAAGAATCCAATTTCATGAAGAATGCCTTTCTCTCCAATATCAGCCATGAAATCAGGACCCCTTTAAATAATATCATCGGTTTCTCAAGCCTTTTGGAGGCAGAAATATCCCTGCTTGAAAATAAGGAATTGTTCGATTATGCACGCGCTATTTCAGACAGTGGCGACCGGCTGCTGCATCTTTTGAACAACATCATAGATATCAGCAAACTGGAGGCGAACGACATGCATATTGTGTTGAAATCATGTGATTTAAACACAATCGTGGCCAATGCGACCCAGCTGTATATTTTCAAAGCAAATGAACAAAAACTGAAATTGAATTTAAAAACCAATGAGGTTCCGGCAGCATGCGTTGATGAGAAAGGGCTGACTAAGGTCATCAGTGCTGTTGTTGAAAATGCAATAAAATTTACCCAAAACGGCTTCATTAACGTTTCAACCGAATTTATCAGTGAGAAGGATGAGATCTGCATCCGGGTAAAGGATACCGGTGTGGGAATCGACCCGTCATACCTGCCATTGATATTCGACCCTTTCAGGCAGGACAGCCTGGGTTATTCAAAAGATTCACAAGGTGCCGGTCTTGGATTACCTCTGTCAAAAAGCCTCGTTGAACTGATGCGCGGACGCATTGAAATTGAATCTGCGAAAGGGGTAGGAACAACCGTTACCATCTATTTTCCTCCTGAAAAGTCAACCAGGGAGGATCCTAATAAAAAGGAGACAACACGGAAACAAAAATTCAAATCATTGCAAGGTCTGGAAATTTTCATTGTTGAAGATGACCTGATGAATAAAATTGTTTTATATGAGATGACGAAAGCCCTTGGAAACGTGGTTACTGCAGTCAATGGAGATGAAACAATGAAGATTATGACGGAAACCTACAATAGCGGAAAGATCTTTGATATCATGTTGTTTGATATCAATCTTCCTCCGCCCTGGGACGGAACGCGGCTCATGCAGGAAATTCGAAAAAAATGGAAAGAGTATAAAACTATTCCGTTCGTGGCACAAACAGCCTATGCCATGGCCGGGGATAAAGAAAAACTTTTGGAATCTGGTTTTGATGATTATATTTCCAAACCGATCAACCAGCAGGAACTATACTCTATTATAAAAAATCAACTGAATAAATTTTAAAATGGAAGAATCACAAGGGAATAAAGAAGGGTTTGTTTCGAAAGAAGAGCATGAAAAGGTGCGCAATGCCCTTCTGAAAGCTAAACAGGAAGCGGAGAATGCCAATAAATCAAAAACCATGTTCCTGGCGAATATGAGTCACGAAATTCGGACTCCTATGAACAGCATCATCGGGATTTACAATGTACTGAGCCAGACCGAGCTTTCAAGCGAGCAACGTGAATTTCTGGAGATCATAAACATTTCAAGTGTTAACTTACTCACGATAATAAACGATATTCTGGATTTATCGAAGATTGAAGCTGGTCAGCTGAAACTGGATAAAAAGCCCTTCTTTCTTCAGGAAGAGATCCACCAGGTGATCAAACTATTATCCATCAAAGCCAAAGGAAAAGGAATTGATCTGTATTCCAAGATCCAGTCAACAGTACCCAACTGTGTTATTGGTGATCCCGTAAGATTAAAGCAGATCCTGATCAATCTCACCAACAATGCAATAAAATTTACAAATGAAGGACAGGTGGTCGTCTCTGTTGAAACCATGCCAATAAAGGGGATCAACCTCAGCGACTTTATCGAATTTGCTCCGGAAAACCTGAAAACCGGTGCCGATTTGGGGCCAGAGGAGGTATTGTTAAAATTCGAAGTGGTTGATACCGGAATTGGTATTTCTGATGAAGATCAACAGACTTTGTTTAATGATTTTGCTCAGCTTGAGAATTCGGTTGTCAAGCAATTCGAAGGGACAGGTTTAGGTTTGTCCATTTCCAAGAATCTCACCAGGATGATGAATGGGAGAATCGGGTTACACAGTGAAAAGGGGAAAGGATCGACTTTTTGGTTTACCATTGTTTTTGAAAAGGGAGATGAAGAGCAGCTTACCCGTGAGCGTATTGGCATTACCGCTCAGAAAAAAATCCTCCCCCCTCTTTCTATTCTGCTCGTTGAAGACAACCTGTTAAATCAAAAATTTGCGATGACCAGTCTTCAACGGGCCGGTCACCATGTTGAACTCGCAGAAAACGGAAAATTAGCCGTTGAAAAATTTAAGAATGCCTCGTATGACCTGATCCTGATGGATATTGCCATGCCAATTATGGACGGTATTGAAGCAACCCGCGTGATTCGTGATCTGGAAAAAGGGGACAGGCGAATAAAAATTGTTGCTGTAACGGCCCATGTGATGGTTACCGACCGTGAAAAGTGTTTAGCAGCAGGGATGGACGAATATATTTCAAAACCTTATCGTCCCCATGAATTGATCTCAATAATCGAAAGCCTTGACTGGGACTAATGAAATCTTAAAATACTGAGATCATCATATTTTAATGAATTTATAATCAACCTGCTTCTCCCCTTTTGATATTCTGAGAAAGTAGGTACCTCTTGGAAGTCCGGATAAAGGAATATGGTTTGATATATTCTCAAGGATCATTTGCCTTAAAGCCATCCCATTCATATTCAGAATCTGGATCATCAGCCAATCTGCTTTGTTTGACTTCTGCTTAACTATTATTTCATCAGAGGCAGGGTTCGGATAGATTGAAAACTGTTTGATTAATTCTTTATCCTGAATTCCGGAACAGGTTATAAAATCTATGTATGCGGTATCCCTGTCCACACAACCATTCTTGGTCACGTAAACCCAAATTTCATAAACCCCCAGACCATGTCCGACAGAATCAACC
The DNA here is from genome assembly GCA_037128705.1 of Bacteroidota bacterium. Lineage (GTDB taxonomy): Bacteria > Bacteroidota > Bacteroidia > Bacteroidales > FEN-979 > CAIVAT01. Next base: position 70,951 of record JBAXVX010000012.1, read on the forward strand.
GTTGTGGTGGGTTCAACGGAACCATTTGACCATTGATAGTTGTCAAAACCGGTTCCTGCGTTCAGGGTAATGGAATTTCCGGCGCACAACAGTGAATCAGGAAGCTTTTTGATAACAGGTAGAGGATGAACAATGACCTTGACCGTATCAGTACTGCCACATCCGGTTGAATTGATATAGGTGTACCAAACCACATTGAGACCGGTATCGGCTTTATCCGGAAAAAATTGCTCACCAACCAACCCTGGTGAAGTTGAGCCCAAAGTTCCGCCGGCCGGAGTACCATTCAAGGTTGCAACCCAGTCATTGGTGCAGTAAGACGGCAATAAACCATACAGGTGGGCGACCGGGAACTGAATGACAGTGATCAGGGTACTGTCGCTGGCAGTGCATCCATACGTATTGGTCACAGCGACCGTATAATATCGGGTCGCAGTGGGTGCAACGGTAATCGAGGCCAGTGTATCGCCCGGGTTTCCGGTATTCCATTTAAAATGAGGGCCGTCTTTTGCGGTCAGTTTTACACTTTTGCCGGCGCAAATGGAAGTATCAGGGGGTAACCCCGGGATCGGAAAAGGATGCCGTACAAGAATGATACTGTCCCTGTTCACGTTTCCAAGCGGATTAATGCAGGTGATAATATATTTGGTCGTGGTATCGGGTGCAACAATCGGATTAAAAATTGTGGAATCTGAAATAGACGAATCGTATGGTATTGATTTCCAAATTATTATATCATTATCAAGGGTATCGAGTAACGAAAGCATGATGGGAACCCCGCTGCAGGCAGAAGGAATGGGTGCTGAGGTAAACTTCATAAAGCAACTGTCCCTGAGTCCATCGGGTGCATGGGCCACCAGATAAGCACTATCCTTTCCGCTCCAGAATGAAACAGGTTTCATGACCTTCAGGATCATTCCGGGCAATATGGTTAAATTAACAGAATGGTTCCCTTGAATGGTCCAGTTTATCGACGAAGGGGAATAAAGAGAACTGATGACCAGGGTATTTAAATCGACAGAGGCAAATGGTTCATTGGCAACTATTTTTTGCTCAGGATACTGGTTTTGTTTCAGGAAACCTGCTGAGCGAAGGGCCATTCCACTAATCATCACAGTATCCGGATTTTGGCCCTCATTTTTTATCAGAATATTAACCAGGGATGCGGATTCAGGGACCTGAACGATAAGTTGTTTGTAAACCCAGTTGTTTGTATCAACCTGAATTTCAAGTATTTGCTTTATCCCTGATTCGGGAAAGGTGAAGTCAATCAGAACCTTGCTTGTATCATGGGCTGTTCTCCTGACCCAGATGGAAAATTTATTGGAGCCTTTTTCCAGTCCTCCAAGTCCACTAATCTGACAGATATCACCAGCTCCGGGGATAATGAAGCATCGTCCTCCGCTTTCATCAACACCGCCGTATGTCTGAAATATCCCGCCAAAGGTTGTATCCTGATCAAAACCGTCGGGGAACGCATCATTATCAAGATCAACATTGAGTTTCGGAAATATGTTAACAACCCTTGATGGAATGCTGTCATACACCAGGCTGCTCCATTCACCATACGTTTTTACCGGGATGTTGCTTGCATCACACCAGGTCAGAAGGCTGTCGACCCGTTGGAGGTAAGAGGTCCAATTGCCCTGAACCTGTGATAAATAGGACACATCTACTTTTACAAAATGTTTAGCGAAGGAATTTGCAATTCTCGACAAATTCCATTTAAAATCATGATTTTCAATGGAAATATCTCCGGATTGTAACGAAAATTGTTTTATTTTACTGGTATTCACTTCATTATAACAAAAATATGCGGAGTTAATGAAATTAGATCCGGTCGTAAAATGCAATGAATCACCCATTTTCGATTTAATGTCGTAGGCATTAAGCCATGGCATCTGTCCTACCGGGTGAATCCAGGTAACCGGGCGCGGAATGGTCAGGTCATCAAATAATTTCAATGAGCGCACACCCAGTAACTGGATGGAGTAGGGATTCATTTTAACATCCCTCGGCGTCAGTTTGTGATAACTTGCCCACCATAAGGTACCGAGGTCCTTCGGTTCACCCCAAAAGGATTTCAATTTCAGTGTATCCGGATCATTGGGATTTTTATTCTGCAAATCATACCAGAGATAGACCTTCTTTTTTGAACTTATATAAAATGCAAAGTAATACGGATCGCCGTTCAGGTTGGCAAATTCACCAGGGTTTACACTGATAACCTGATTCCCTGAAATATTCAACTGTCCCTCGCCGTGACCATAGGTAGTATCAACCGAGGTGTACTTCAAGCAAACCTGTGGGCCATTGAAATGATCGACACCCCAGTTGTTTGAATAAAGGGAGGTATCCTGAACATTGAGCAAAGTAAAATATTGTGTTTGATGTGTCGGTGTATTATCCATCACCTCATGCCCCATGGCAATGAACTCTTTGAGTCGTGTGACATAGGGAGGTGACGCTGGAAGGGTCCAGGAGGTAATGGCAAGGCAGAAATTTTTGTTGTGCCGGTTGAATACGGAATCAAACTGATTCAATTTTGTTAACGATGGATTATCATCAACCCTGAAACACAATCCTCCTGTTTTTGTGCTGTTCTGGCTTAGGGCCGAAAGGTGGCAAATGATCAGGAGAAGGATAATCAGCCCGGGCCTCTTACCTGCCTGATCTTTATGCAGACCACAGAAATTGCTTATCAGATTATCTGGCATAGTCTTTAATTTGTAAGACCTTTTTAGGCTTTGCTGTTCCTCCAAGGCGATATCCCAATGTCACTTCATGATTCCCGCCACTCGCTCCCACCATTGAAGAACCCAGGAATTCGTAAGTATAATTAATATCTACACAGTTTATTATTTCCAATCCGGCATTCACCCCAATCACACTGGGTTTCCTGTATAACATACCAAGCCAGTAACTGTCTTTGAATTTTACAACTGCGCTCACCTCAATGGTCCAAGGAACTTGCTGGACATACCTGTACAGGAGATCAAATTTCAATTTCCAGTCCTCATTCAACACAAGGGTATAGTTTGAGTATATCAGGAAATTCCTGCTCATGGTAAGAACATTCTGATAAGGCGATTCCACGTAAAATGAACGGTTATTAAAAAGCATTGGAAAGGCAATGCTAAAATTAAAATCCCGGAAAGTATATAAAAGACTGGCGCCAACATTAAAATAGGATTCGGTTCTGTTGGTTTGGTTGATCAGCATGGGGTCGGTCGGATCTTTGACAATAATAGAGGAGAGATCCATTGAATTCTGATACATCGCTGCGCTGATGCCAAAACTGAGGAAATGTAATTTGGCAAGTTGCAAATGGTAGGCATAATGGAGGTTGACCGAGAAATTTTTATAAATTCCCGCTTTATTCATGATCAAACTGCCGCCAACGCCCATTTTTTTTCCGATGGCCCCGTCAATATTAACATTCCCGATTATCGGAGAACCGTCGAGCCTGGGTTCCTGTGACCGGTGAGTGACATATGCCTGGAAAACATTGTATTTGCCTGAAAATGCAGTGGAAATAGAGGCTGGATTTAAAAGGTAGTTGTCAAGAACAGGAAGCTGCTGAGCCTGTACTGAAGAGCACAAAGAAAGGAAGAAGAATAACCTGAATATGATTTTTCTCATTTCAGAATATTTACAGTGCCTTGCAACAGGATATCATCGAAACACCTTACAAAATAATAATAGGTGTCATTTGCCAGTGCTTGACCTTTATAGGTACCGTCCCATTCATTCCCATAAACAGAATTTGAGAAAATCTTCTCCCCCGACCGGCTGTAAACGGTTGCATCACAGGGGCCAACAGAGAGCAGGTTCAGAATCTCCCATCGGTCGTTCATGCCATCCCCATTTGGAGTGAACAGGGTCATGATCATGGGAGCTTTTCCATACTTATTTACCTGGATTGTGAAATTTTTCATTGCGGAACACCCGCCTGAATAGGCTTTCACCCAATAACTGCCTTTGGTTTTGATTACAATGGAACTTGCAGTTGAACCTGTTGACCAGCGGATGCTGTCATACGTTCCCTGAACATAGGCAATGACGCTGTCGCCTACGAGGAAGATGGTGTCTCCACTGAATCTTAAGTCAATGGTTACCGCTGCCCCAATGGTTACATAGTGGGTTAGCGAATCAATGCAACCATATTGAGTATAATTCCGGAGTTTAACGTTATAAGCTCTTGCCGAGTCGAATACATGAACAGGATTCTGTTCGTACGACGGATCAGTGCCATCACCAAATTCCCAAATGTGCGCAATGATATAATCGCCGGTAACTTTTGACTTATCAACAAATTGTAATTGCTGACCAATGCAGCCATTTGGAGCAGTAAAATCCACCACCAGTTCCCCAACAGATACAAGCTTATAAATGGCTTTGGATTCTCCCCCCGATGTCAATACCTTCAGCCCTACATCGTGTGATCCCGGAGTAAACAGGTGGTTTACAACTTCACCCGTGGCATCATCAAATTTTCCGTCTCCATTCAGATCCCACAATTGTAAAATAATGCTGTCGCCTGATACAACTGCCAAACTCGTAAGGGTTGTCACATTACCGGAACAAACAGAGGGTGCATTAAAATCGACAATCAACGTACCCCCGGAGTCTGGCAATGCAACAACCCGTACTGTAACAAAAAGAAAAGAAATGAAAACAAATGAAAGCAGGCTTTTCAATTGTCAGTGTTTAAATTTATTATTTAACATCAAGTAATTCGACATCGAACACAAGGGTGGAAAAGGGAGGAATTGTTCCCATATCACGATCGCCATAGGCAATGTTTGAAGGGATAACCATGATGGCTTTACCACCAACATTCATTAAAGCAATTCCTTCATCCCAGCCTTTGATCACCTGTCCCTTGCCCAGTGTAAATTCGAAGGGTTCATTGCGGTCGCGCGATGAATCAAATTTAGTTCCATTCAGCAGGGTTCCGGTATAATGAACTTTCACCTTTTTGCCTGCAACTGCTTTCGCTCCGGTTCCTTTAACTTTTTCAACATAGATTAAACCACTGGGTGTTGGCTGTGCAGTGATATTTTTATCCTTCAGGTATTTTTTCATTAGGGTTCCCTCCTGCTGTTTATTAGTTTCGCTTTTTAGTTCCGTCTTTTTTTTTTCAGTTGCCTGCTGCTTATCATGATCGGCCTTTGACTGAACATCAATGATCTCCAGATCATAAACGATTGTGGAATAAGGCGGTACCATAGCACCCCGGCCCATTTCGCCAAATGCGATTTTTGAAGGAACAACGAGTGTAGCCTTGCCGCCTTTCAGCATTTTGCTAACACCTTCTTCGAACCCGGGGGTGTCAAAGCGCTTGCCGTATTCAAACTGCATGGGTTCGCCGCGATCGTATGAGGAGAAAATTTGTTTTCCATCAATGAGCGACACTTTGAATTGAGCTTTTATCCAGCAACCTGAATCAACTTTCATTCCTTTACCCTGCACGGATTCAATGAAGTACAATCCCGAAGGTGCAGGTGTAACGGTAATTTTTTTCTCCTCGATATACTTCTTCAACGCATCTTCTTCTTTCTTCATCATTGAAGCCGGAGAATCGACTGAAAGTAAAGAAATGTAAAAATGAATTACACTGTTACTGTCGATAAACGGAGGACGTTTGGGCTGACGAAAAGTCTTCGTAAAAAGTGAATCAGCATTTACAATGAAATCGGCACTGTCGCCTGGCGATAACATACGAATTCCTTCATAAATATCCCCTTTAAACTCTGATGCCGGCAATTGAAAGCGGATGGGATTTCCCATGGCAGCTTTGCTGTTAAATAAAATCGAATCTTTATAAGCATAACGCATGGTCAGCGATACCCAATCTCCAACTTTGGCCTTGACGGTATCCTTACTAACCTTAAACAACTTGTAATATAACCCAGTATCCGTTTTGTCATAACCGGCATACTTAGATGAACAAGCCAACATAGTCAATGCAACCAACATCACAATGACCAACGGATTCACAACCACTTTTTTCATACTTTGCATTTTAAACTTTAGGTTAATATTTGATTGATTAAATGATAATAATGATGCAATACCCATCGATTCAAGGCATTGCATCAAATAAAATACTAAAGATGTGCAATCATCGGCACATCTCTTTGACCACCTCAAGATAGTAAAGTCCTGCCTTGGTGTTCATCCTGAACAAATTTATTTTTTCAACATTTTTTGAACTGATACATTGATCTGATTCCTTCATTTATTTGCCCGTTTTACACCCAGCAATTCTATGTCATAAACCAGGATTGCCCTTGGGGGAACCCTGTCCTGGTCTCCAGCCAGTCCGAAAGCAAGATAAGACGGAACAACGAGTTTAGCACGCTCCCCCGGCTTCATCAAGATTACGCCTTCCTCGAGTCCATTGGGAACTCTTCTTTTCCCAATTTCAAATTCAAAAGGGGCCAATGAGTCAGATTTATAAACCAGATCACCATTTAAAAGTCGAACGCTGTAATTGATCCTGGCCAATTCTCCTTTTTTTGCACTGGCACCCTTCCCTGTTGTATATATCATGTATCGCAACCCGGTTGTGGTTGTGCTCATCTTCCATTGATACCGGTCTATAAAATCCTCTATTTCCCGGCTCTCCTCCTGAACGATCCGTTGGTTATATTGAATTAATGAATCATTCATCATACCTATGGTTTGTTTGGTTTCCGGCCGCTCTTTTGATTCATTGCACGAGAGAAATACAAATAGAATCAGGGAAAAAATCACCAGGAACCGGATCCGTAAAAAGATGTGATTCTTTGCTTCCAAATCAATAAACGGATTTTAAATTTTCCTGAAATAATGAAAGGAGTTCTTTGAATTTTAAAACAGTGTCTTCCAGTGTCGTGGTGCAATTTGCCCCTGCAGCATTTTTATGCCCCCCGCCACCGAAAAATTCCCGTGCCAGTTTATCGACAGAAAAGTTTCCTTTTGAACGAAACGAAACCTTAACAATTCCATCTCGCTCCATAAATAAAGCAGCAAGATTAATATCTTTAATTGACAGGGCATAGTTAACAACCCCTTCGGTATCGCCTATCTGATGATTAAACCGATCCAGATCCTCCTTGGCAAGGGTAATATAGGCTGTATGGAATTCGGGAAGAACAACCAACTGATCACTGATCGAATAGCCCAGCAGCCTCAACCTGCTTTCGGAATAGGTATCATAGATAAGCCTGTGCAGATGCTCCCCATCAATCCCAAGTCGAAAAAGCTGTGCAATAATCAGGTAGGTATCCACATAGTTGCAGGCGTAACTCAGAGAGCCTGTGTCTGTAATGATTCCTGTATAAATGCAGGCAGCAATGTCCTTATCGAGTAAATGAACATCCCCATTCTTCTCGATAAAATTATATACCAGTTCAGAGGTGGAGGAAATTCGGGGTGTTGAGATTTTGTAATCAAATTCATCCGATGGGTTCAGGTGATGGTCAATCAGCAGTTTAACGGCTTTTGACTGCCGAACAAATAATCCGGCTTCGTTCAAACGGGCCAGGCTGTTGTAATCAGCAGAAATGATGATATCGGCACGGTCAATGGCCTGAATACAGGCATCCTGATTGGATGAATAAATTAATATTTCATTAATTCCGGGCATCCATGACAGGAATTCAGGATAAGGATCGGGTACCATCAGTTGCACAACATGGTTCTTTTTTTTAAGGTAAAATGAAAGTGCAAGGCTTGATCCTATGGCATCCCCATCGGGATTGGTATGCGTGGTTATCAATATCTGTGACGGAACCGAGAGCTTTTCAGATAAGACAGAAAAATCGATGTTTTCCAAATAGCGTGCTGTTTAAGAGAATGCAAAATTAACGATATTTAAAATATAATCGTAATTTTGTTGCTCAATAAAACTGAAGACGAATGACAGGCAACATTACCTTTACAATGATAAAGCCATCAGCTTTTGAAGCAGGCTATACAGGAAAAATCCTGGCGATGATAGAAGAGGGCGGGTACAAGATTAAAGCCATGAAGAAGATTTGGTTAAGTAAGTCCCAGTCCGGTCATTTTTACGAGATGCATTTAGGAAAGCCCTTTTATGAAGAATTAACCACCTTTATGGCTTCAGGCCCCATTGTAGCGGCGATTCTTGAAAAAGATAATGCAGTGGAAGCGTTCAGAAAATTTATTGGTGCTACAGATCCTGCCAGGGCAGAAAAAGGAACAATCCGTAATTTATACGGTAAGAGCCTTGGTGAAAACGCCATTCATGGGTCAGACAGTGATGAAAGTGCTGAACGTGAAGCATCTTTCTTTTTCTCATTTACTGAACGTTCCTGATTCGTATTTCTCAGGCTCATATTCCCTGAAAGTCCGATCGTCGTAGAATATGACTATTTTCTCGATACGTCCTTCTGATTTTTCCTTCCTCACCAATCGCGGCTGTTTAACCGCCGGTTTACTTTCTTTCAGCAAATGATCATCAAACAGGGTCCCTGGTTCAGAGAGCAGATCGCCTGACTCTTTTTGTGTTTCAGGTTTTGAATCCTCTGTGCCGTTCAGCAACCAACCAGGACTGACATCAGGGAAACGTTTCAATAACTTAATCACGAATTCCAAACTAGGTTTGTTCCGTCCAGAGATTAAGTGTGACATCCCTGATCGTTGAATTCCTATCTCATCAGCAAACTGGGAAGGAGACAGTTTTTTTTCCTTCAGTAATTCCAAAATCCGATCAATCATCATTTCAGCTTTTCACAAAATTAACAAAAACAGGTGAAACGTCTTGACCAATTGTAAAATTTATAATTATTGAATGTATTACTTTATATATAAGTATTATATAACTGGTTTTAAATATATTATATAATAAATATTAAGACATTATTGTTTGTTTAACTTTGTAATTTACATTTGTATATTATTGATTTATATTGTTAGTATTATTAATATTGTTCATTGACAAGTCTGAATTATAACTATATTTCAATTAGTTATAAATGATTAATCGTAGTTTACAATTGTAATTACAACTGTGAATCACTCACCGCATCTCAATTGTCTATTTTGATCACTTTTGTAATTATATTTAAACTATTACCTGTAATATTTAAAAGATAGACCCCATTTCTCAGCCAGGAAAGATCAGATAAATTAACCTCATTCTGCCCTACCCTGACTCCATGTGTCTGAGATAATCGGATCGACCCTGCTTTGAGGTCATAGAAAGTGAATAGAACCTGTTGTTCCTTGTTAGAAAAAACAGATAAGGTTAAATCTGTGGTGAAAGGGTTTGGAGAAATTACACATTCTCCTCTCTCCTGAGATTTCTCGATGGCCAGTATTTTCAGCGCTTTAGCGAAGTCAGGAATACCATATCCCAACAATGAATCAGGATTTAATATCTTATTGCAACTCAATTCTATAGAACGTCCAATTAAATAATTACTCCAATCTGGTGCTGCCTGCCATAAACATGCTGCCATCCCGGCTATCAGGGGTGAAGAAAAGGAGGTTCCGCTGGCATGCATGATGGTCCCGATGGAGGATGATACGACTGTTCTGGATCCCATGGCTGCAAAATTGGGCTTGATACGGTGTGTGGCTTCTCCCACCGAGCTAAAAGGCGCACGTACTCCATTGGAATCCACCGCTGCCACGGCCAGAACGTAGTACCCATCTGACGGGGCACCAACACACTTCCAGGAGGTTCCTCCTGAGTTACCGGCACTGTTTACGACAATCATGCCCTTTTCAAACGCCATGTTCGCCCCTTTTGTCACAGGGGTCGTATTCCCGTTCATATCAGCGCATGTGTGGTTTTTCGTGGTATCATCAAACTTCGTATACCCCAATGAAGAATTGATGATATCAGCCCCGGCGCTGTCAGCCAACTCAGCTCCTGAAACCCAGTTGTATTCTTCAATAAGGTTCTCAGTATTAACATCTTCGGTTCGCAGTAACCAGAAATGGGCTTTGGGGGCCGTACCTATCAGTTGTCCGGGGATGTTCCCTCCAATACATGACAGGACCTCCATCCCATGAGAATTCCCGGTATAAACACTCGCTCCGGGAGTTACAAAGTCTTTGGTCCCAATTATTTGATTATTAGCCCATAAGCTGTCAAAAGCGACGAGTTTGTCTGCTCCGTTAAACCCTCCGTCAAGGATGGCGATGACCATCCCCTGCCCCCTGTACCCCATTTTGTGCATACTGTCGCCATTCAACATTTGAATCTGTCTTAAGGAGGGCCCATAATCATACCCGGTGTTACCCTTGTAACATTTGTTTACTGATGAATATGGGATGAAATTATATTCAAGTAATGATTCTTCTAACATGAACTTATAATCTGAATTACAATAAGATATATTTAATGTTTTTGGATTTTTAATTATCCTTTTTACAAATGGAAGTCTGTTGATTGAGTCAATGAATGAAGGATTCAGACAGTAAATGGTAATGCCATTCAACCATTTTGACCTCGTCAGAATGTCATTGGTGAATGGTCTTACCCTGTTCACATAGGATGAATTTACCGGCAGATCATTTTGTTCAACAGCTATCCCCTGTTTTCTTCTGCGTTCAATTGACCTGGGGGAAAGAAATTCCTGGGGACGATCGACGGAGAATGGAGAATCCGCCTTGTCGGTAAATTCGACAAAGTATTTCTGGGGTGCAACCTGGCCTTTGGATTGCTGAGGGACCCAGACTGAAAGTGCAAAAACAAGAATAATCGCTAAATTTTTCATTTTTAACAGTAAATTTGTCTAAAATTACAAATTTAGATTCTATGTTTAACGCCACCGATTCTGAACAATTTCAGAATAAGGGAATTCAACTTTCCACCATCCGCCGGCAAATCGACCATTTTATTGAAGGATTTCCGTTCATACGCCTGATCCGCCCGGCTATACCGGGAGATGGGATGATTGTATTCAATGACCAGGAACAAGCCTTTTATATCTCACATTTTGACCATGCTGCTCCTAAGATCAATGTCATCAAATTTGTTCCTGCCTCAGGAGCAGCCAGCCGGATGTTCAAACATATTTTTGAATTCAGGGACAAATATTCTTCCGGTGTTGAGGGAGATACTCAGCTGAACAGCGAGACAGACTTTAATTCCGTACATTATTTGCTTTCTCATTTGAATCAGATGGCCTTTTACCTGGATCTCTCTGATCAAATTGCCAGATCAGGGACATCAGTTGAGCAAATCCTTGAAAATAAAGACTATGCGACGCTTTTCGATTTTCTTTTAACTGATCGCGGACTGGATTATGCCAATCTGCCAAAAGCTTTACTGAAATTTCATTTGTATGCCGATGGTGCGAGAACTGCTGCAGAGGAGCATATGGTTGAAGCAGGCAGATACACAACAGATCAGTTCCATAAAGCCAGAATTCATTTTACAATCTCTCCGGAACATAAGGAAAAATTCCTGAGAATGATATCAGTGGTCAGGAGCAAATATGAGGACTGGCTTAAGGTTCATTTTGAAATCACATTCTCAATTCAAAAACCTTCGACCGATACCATTGCTGTTGATGAGAACAATCGACCCTTTCGAAACCCTGATGGTTCCCTCCTTTTCCGCCCGGGCGGGCATGGTGCCTTATTGGAAAATCTCAATGAACTGGATGCAGATTTGATTTTTATCAAAAATATTGACAACATTGTTCCGGACAGGTTAAAAGAGACAACCATTCAGTATAAAAAGCTCCTGGGAGGATACCTGCTGTACATGAAGGAGACCATTGCCGGCTACCTTTTCAGAATCAGGCAGAAACAGGTTACTTTTACAGAATTGGAAGATATGGCCTCTTTTGCCAGGAAAAAGCTTTTACTGGATATTCCCGGTCATTTTAATACGATGAAGGTTGAGGATCAGGTGAATTTCCTGTTTGCACAGATGAACAGGCCTATCCGTGTTTGCGGGATGGTGAAAAATGAAGGGGAACCGGGCGGCGGACCATTCTGGGTCATGGGAGATGACAACAGGCAATCCTTGCAGATTGTGGAAGCCTCTCAGATTAACATGCATAATCCCGAACAAAAAGCCATTGTCGGGGCATCCACACACTTTAATCCTGTCGATCTTGTTTGTACTACCAAAGATTTTGAAGGGAACCTGTTTGATTTAACTGAATTTGTTGATGAAAGCACAGGATTCATCTCATTGAAATCAAGCGGAGGTAAAATACTGAAAGCCCAGGAATTACCAGGGCTTTGGAATGGTGCAATGGCAAAATGGATCACCATTTTCGTCGAAGTTCCCATCATTACTTTTAATCCCGTGAAAACAATCAACGATCTTTTGCGTAAAGAGCATCTTCCAGGCCAGCCATGAAAAACCAACCAATAAAAAATTATTTCCTTATCAATTATAAGGTCCGGTGGGGATTATCTGTCTATGGATGGATATTTCTGGCTTTAATGATCCTGGCTCCGCTCTACTACGGATTCAGAAACTTTTACTCGGTCCTTGCTCCTGTTCAGCGTGAAAAAACTGACATACTGGTACTTGAAGGTTTTGTCAGCGATTATGTATTGTATGAGGCCATCAAGGAGTTCAAAAACAATCATTACAAGCTCCTGATCACCACAGGGACGCCGCTTGAATATGGTGGATTTCTTGCCCCTTACAGGAACACTGCCAGGATTGCCGGCATGTCATTGCTCAAGCTTGGTTTTGATTCCACAAAACTCGTTATCATTGGGACTGATGAAATCAGAAATGACCGCACGTATAATTCTGCGGTTGTACTAAAGAATTGGATCAGGAGCCACCGGCCCGACATCAAGGCCATCAACCTGATGACCATGAGCGTACACAGTGGGCGCAGCAGGCTGCTTTTCGAGGCAGCACTGGGGGATTCAATCAAGGTTGGCATCATTTCCACCACGAACTTTTACTACGGCGCAAATTCATGGTGGAGGTCAAGCAAAGGTTTCAGGGAGACTATGAATGAGGCTATTGGCTACTTTTATGTACGCTACTTCTTTCGTCCTTACGAGTCGGAACTATTGAAAAAACACTGATACGCAATTGGAAACGCATATTTAACACCATCTCTATGAATATCAGGATTGCCCTGTTTTTTTTGGGTTGGATTTATTTTGTATCGTCCTCTTACGGACAGCAGGATTATGTGATCAAGTTTAAGATAAAGGGTTGCAAAGACACCACCTGCCTGATTGGCAATTATTACAGCAACGGCACCTATGTAAAGGACACCCTGAAGGTTGACGCACAAGGCCGATGTACATTCAAAGCACCGGCCAACCTACCCCGTGGCCTGTATCTGTTTATTATTACGGAAAAAAACTATTTTGATTTTGTCATTAACAACGACCACAAATTCAGTATTGAAACCGACCGGAGCGATCCGATCCAAAAGATGGTCATTAAAGATTCTCCTGACAATGATCTGTTTTACCAGTACCTGCGCTTTAACGGTGAAAAATACGGTAAAATACAGGGTTGGCAGGAAAAAATGAAAAAAGCCGGGGACAATAGGGACTCAACCGATTATTATTCAAAAAAAATAGAGGAGATCAACAGGGAGATGATCAAATATAAGCTTGACCTTGCCAAAACTAAACCATCCTCCTTCACTGCCCTGCTGATCAATACCATGAAGGAACCCGATGTTCCCGAGGCGCCTGTTCTTTCAAACGGCCGTAAGGATTCCACCTTCGCCTATACATATTATAAAGCCCATTACTGGGATGATGTCGATTTTACTGATGACCGGTTAATCAGGACGCCCGTATTCTATAATAAATTAAAAAAGTACTTCGATAATGTTCTGATTCAGATTCCCGACAGCGTGATACGGGAAGTTGATGCCATGGCTGAAAAATGCCGGCCAAATCCTGAAATGTTCAAATATATCATCTGGTTTACGACATACCATTATGAGACCTCTGAAATCATGGGATTTGATAAAATATTTGTCCACATCGTCGACAAATACTACGTAACAGGCCAGGCAACCTGGGTGGATAAAACCGTGAATGAGAACATCATTAAGCGGGCCAACAAAATTCGCCCTTTGCTGATCGGGTGTAAAGCGCCCAATATGATCATGCTGGATACGAATCTCCAACTGGTTTCAATGCACGGCATAAAAGCCAATTATCTGATGCTGCTTTTCTGGGATCCCGATTGCGGGCACTGTGAACAGGAGATGCCGAAAATCAAGGAGTTCTATGATAAAAACAAAGAGAATCCCGGTTTAGAGATTTTTGCCATATGTTCTGATACTTCGATGGTTAAAATGAAAAACAGCATTAAAAAGAAAAAGATGAACTGGATCAATGTGAACGGGCCCCGAACATTGACCGGTGATTACCATGAACAATATGATATCATATCAACTCCCGTTATCTACCTGCTGAATGAGCAGAAGGAGATCATTGCCAAGCGTATTCCTTCTGATAAGGTTGGTCTGTTCCTGGAGAATTACATCAAGCACCCCGCCAAACCATAAAAAAAATAGCCGCCCTTAAAAAGAACGGCTACATTTTATTGTTAAGTCCTGAATTTAGCTGTTGAGTTCGTCAACAACGGCTTTAAAGGCTTCCGGATGGTTCATGGCTAAATCGGCGAGGGTTTTCCTGTTGAGCGTTATATTCTTCTCAGCAAGTTTTCCAATAAATACGGAATAGGACATTCCATACTGGCGAACGCCGGCATTGATACGGGTGATCCAAAGTCCACGGAAATTCCGTTTCTTGGTGCGACGATCGCGGTAGGCATAGCCTAACCCTTTTTCAACTGAATTTTTCGCAACGGTAAGGACATTCTTTCTTCTTCCGAACTGTCCTTTCGCCCGTTTCAGGATTTTTTTCCTTCTCTCTCGCGAGGCGACTGCATTAACTGATCTTGGCATAGTTTCTGATTTTTTTGCGTTAGCGCCCCATTAACGGGATCTTTTGAAGCTAATCACAAGTTAGACAATGAATAATTAACCCTGGAGCATCTCCCTTACATTGGCTTCATCCGACTTATGAACCGTCGTGGAATACGTAAGATTACGTTTACGCTTGATGGTTTTTTTGGTCAGGATGTGGCTTTTGTAAGCATGCTTCCTTTTGATTTTACCGGTGCCCGTAAGAGCGAATCGTTTTTTAGCGCCGGATTTGGTCTTCATTTTTGGCATGTTACCTTTTTGTTGAATTATTGAATTATTGAATTATTGAATTGTAATCTTATTTTTTGGGTGTGATGATCATGATCATGCGTTTGCCTTCGAGCCTGGGCATCTGTTCGATCTTCCCGATTTCCACCAAAGCCTGCGCAAATTTCAACAGGATCAGCTCTCCTTGTTCTTTATAAATGATTGAACGTCCTTTGAAGAATACATCAACTTTCACCTTTGCGCCATCCTTTAAAAATTTGATCGAATGGTTCAGTTTGAAATTGAAGTCATGTTCGTCGGTATTCGGTCCAAGTCTAATTTCCTTAACAACAATTTTTGCTGTTTTGGCCTTCATTTCTTTCTGCTTTTTCTTAAGCTCGTAAAGAAACTTTTTATAGTCGATCACCTTGCAAACAGGAGGATTGGCAGTAGGTGAAATTTCAACCAGGTCAAGGCCTTTGGCTTCAGCAATATTCAAAGCTTCACGAATATTATAGATGCCAGGTTCAATGTTTTCTCCAACCACGCGTACAACTGGAGCTTTAATCCATTGGTTGATGTTATATGGTTCTTCTTTTTTCCCCGGTTTCGGATATCGTCTCGGGCCGCTGAATTGTGTTACTATTGTGATTCCTCCAATGATTAGTGAATACTCATTTTATTTATTAAGCGATTTCTCCCAGTTCGTTCTTTATCTCTTCCTGAACGAGCCTGATGAAATCTTCAATTTTCTGCGGACCTAAATCTCCCTGTCCATGTTTACGAACCGATACTGTTCCTTCAAGCTCTTCACGTTCTCCAACAACCAGCATAAAGGGAACTTTCATCAATTCAGCATCGCGGATCTTCTTACCGGCCTTTTCATTACGGTCGTCAATCTTGGCGCGAATTTCGGAATTATTTAGCAAATGTAAAACTTTTTTTGCATAATCCTGATATTTCTCGCTGATTGGCAATACAATAGCCTGATCAGGCGTAAGCCACAGCGGAAAATTACCGGCCGTATGTTCCAATAAGACTGCAACAAACCGTTCCATTGACCCGAATGGGGCCCGATGGATCATGACCGGACGATGTTTCTGGTTATCATTTCCGATGTATTCAAGTTCGAACCGATCAGGCAGGTTATAATCAACCTGAATGGTCCCCAGTTGCCATTTCCTTCCAAGGGCATCCTTTACCATGAAGTCCATCTTGGGGCCATAAAATGCAGCCTCGCCCAGCTCAATCACAGTATTCAGCCCGCGTTCCTCAGCCACCTCCATGATGGCTTTTTCCGCCTTTTCCCAGTTTTCGTCAGAGCCTATGTATTTTTCTTTATTTTCAGGATCACGCAATGAAATCTGAACAATGAAATCTTTAAAGTTCAGGGCCTTAAAAATCAACATCACGATATCCATCACCCCTTTGAACTCATCTTTCACCTGTTCGGGCGTACAGAAAATATGGGCATCATCCTGGGTAAACCCGCGAACCCTGGTCAAGCCATGCAACTCGCCGCTTTGTTCATAGCGGTAAACGGTGCCAAATTCAGCAAGCCTGACCGGTAAATCGCGGTACGACCGGGGTTTTACTTTGTATATTTCGCAATGGTGAGGGCAATTCATCGGCTTCAGGAAGAATTCTTCGCCTTCGACAGGGGTCGTAATCGGGCGGAAAGAACTTTCGCCATATTTCTGGTAGTGACCCGAGGTTTTATATAATTCGACATTGCCAATGTGGGGGCACATGACCTGTTCGTAGCCCGCTTTTTTCTGAACTTTTTTCAGGAACATTTCCAAACGCTCACGCAAAGCGGCTCCACGCGGCAACCATAATGGAAGCCCAAGTCCGACCTTCTGTGAAAAGGCAAATAATTCAAGTTCCTTGCCTAATTTCCGGTGATCACGTTTTTTCGCCTCTTCAAGAAAAACCAAAAATTCGTCGAGTTCCTTCTGTTTCGGAAAGGTAATCCCATAAACGCGCGTCAGCTGTTTGCGTTTTTCATCGCCACGCCAGTAAGCGCCGGCAATGTTGAGCAATTTGATGGCTTTGATAAAACTGGTATCAGGGATGTGCGGACCGCGGCACAGATCGGTAAATTTGCCGGATTCATACAGGGTGATCTGCCCGTCTTCAAGGCCCTGGATCAACTCCAGTTTATATTCATCTCCTTTTGTGGTAAAATATTCTGTGGCATGGGATTTTGAAACTTCCTTCCGGATAAAATTTTGTTTCTCCCTTGCCAGTTCAAGGATCTTCTTTTCAATCTTAGTAAAATCATCCGATGAAATCGAATAATTTCCAAAATCAATATCATAGTAAAACCCATTGTCGATATCGGGACCAATGCCAAATTTCACTCCCGGGTACAGCAATTCAATCGCTTCAGCCATCAGATGTGCAGAAGAATGCCAGAGTGTGGCTTTACCTTCCGGATCACTCCAGGTGAACAACCGGATTGTAGCATCAGCTGAAATTGAGCGTGTTGCATCCCATATATCACCGTTAACCTGGATTGAAAGAACATTGCGTGCCAATCCTTCGCTGATGCTTTTGGCAATCTCTATTCCTGTAACTCCTTCAGGATATTGACGAACCGAATTATCGGGTAAAGTAATATTAATCATGGACAAAGGGTGATTTTAAGGGGTGCAAAGGTAAGAATTTTATTTAATTACCCAGCACTTTAAATTCAGTGCGGCGGTTATTTGCACGACCCTCTTCTGTTGAATTGAGATCAATGGGCTGACTGAATCCATACCCGGCAAAGGACAGCCGTGAGCCTGCGATTCCATGCTGAATCAGGTAATTGTATACAGCTCCTGCGCGGTTTCGTGATAATTCAAGGTTGTGTTCTTCGGTACCAATGTTATCGGTATGACCCCGGATTTCAATCTTCAGGTTCGGATTTTTCTGCAAAAGTTCCAGCAATTTCTGAAGTTCGGCAATGGATTCATCTTTCAGAATGAATTTGTCGGTATCGAAAAAAATATTCTTTAACACCACCGCCTCCCCGATCTTGATCGGTTTGAGCGGAATATTCTTTATGAATGGCCGGGAAAGTTCTGTTGTCGCCTTCAGTGAAAAATTTTCCGAAAAAAAGAGATAGCCCTCTTTTGACACGTTCAGTGCGTAGTTTTTCTCCGTGGGCAAAACCAGTAAAAACTCCCCGGTGATCCGGTCCGATCGCGACTCGGCCACAATCTTTGAAGTCTGAAGGTCGATGAGTTCAAACCTTGCCTCTAATCTGGCCTTGGTCACTTCATCATATACAATGCCTTTGAAATAGGTAGTCAGCAAGGGACGTGCTTCGCGGTAAAGAGCAAATTTATAAATATCCTGGCGGCCCTTCCCTCCCAGTTTATCAGAAGATATATAGGCTACGGAACCTTTCGCATTGACAACCAGCGTGATTTCATCGGCAAAGGTGTTGATCGGGAAGCCCATGTTTACCGGCCGGTTCCATTCGCCATTCCATGTTTTCCGGGCATAAAAAAGATCCAGCTTTCCCATGCCGGGATGTCCTTTTGAGGAAAAATAGAGTGTTTGATCATCGGGATGGATGAATGGCGCCATTTCTTCGTACCGGGTATTGATCGAATCTCCAAGGTTAACCGGTTTACTCCATTGTCCATCCGGTTGCAATTCCGTTTTCCAGATGTCAGAACTGCCTTTACCTCCGGTCCGGGTACTTGCAAAATACAGGGTTTTCCCATCGGAAGAGAAGGAGGGCTGTGAATCCCACTGGGGTGAATTAACCTCTGTCCCCAGGTTTTCGGGCACCGACCAATGATCACCCAGGCGATGAGCCCAGTAGATGTCGCACCGGCCATATCCCTCTGGCCTGTTACAGGCTGCAAAAAAAAGGTATTTCCCGTCAGGTGAAATACATAAAGCCCCTTCATTTCCATGGGTGTTGATGGGAGGCCCAAGATTCACTGCCTTCGACCAGGATGAATCGGTCCGGCGGGAAATATAGAAATCCTCCTCCCCGTTCTGGTTCTGGTCAATGGTTTGCTCATCAACGGGATTCAACCTTGTGAAGTAGATAAACTCCTCATCAGCCGTGATCGCGTTAATGTATTCATCATACTTCGTGTTCAAACTGTCACCCATATTTACAGGTTCATACGGAACCGGGCGGGCCACACACTGAATTGCGAAATCGCACGACCTGATCCCCTTTTCAGCCTGCTGTCTTTTTTGTTCAGGCAGCTGGCCGTTTTCAAGGAAACGCCGGTAATTCAGCCGGGCATCGGCATACCTGCCAACACTCAACTGCGTGTTTGCAAGGATATTATACAGTTCAGGGGCGAATGGACGATTGGTTCCGATTGCAGCAATATAGGAATCGATCGCTTTTTCGGGCCGCTGGCTATCGGCATAAATATCACCCTGCAGGATATAGGCCTCTGTAAATGATGGCTCCTGTTCGATTGCTTTTTTCAATTCACCCAGCGCCTTATCATAGTTCTTTGCCTGGTAGGAGTCAATTGCGGTGTAAAATAGTTTTTCAGCCCTTTTGTTCTGGGTGGAAAGTGGCTGCCCCTGACCCAATCCAATGACCAATGACCAATGACCAATGACCAATATGAGGAGAAATCGCCGGGGGATCATGGGATGTGCATGTATTTATGGCTTTGCAAGGATATTCTCCACTTTGGATTTTCCTGGATATAACGGATTATTTCGGGCATCATCTGTTCATGCCTGCTCCATTCAGGCTGGAGATACAGGAGGCAGGCTGCGGGGACGCGGCGGGCATTCTCCTCCCCCCATTGAAAATCAGTATGATCGTGGATGATTACTTTAATCTCACTGGCCTGACGGGCAACCTCATCCAGAGGAGGGGCATCTTTTTTCGGGGAAATGCAGATCCAATCCCACGTTCCGCTCAGGGGCTGTGAACCCGATGTTTCAAGATACCGGCTTATTCCATTTTTATGCAATTCACTGCAGAGGTAATCCATATTGTACAAAAGCGGCTCGCCTCCGGTAACAACAATGGCTTTGGCAGGATAGGATGCCGCATGCGCCACAATTATGTCGGTTGAAACCGGCGGGAAATCATTCGCATTCCAGGATTCCTTAACATCGCACCATGTACACCCGACGTCGCAACCGCCCACGCGGATAAAATAGGCTGCCTGGCCGGTGTTAAATCCTTCTCCCTGCAAGGAATAAAACTCTTCCATCACCGGAAGTAGTTTCCCCTCCTGCAATAAAATATCCTGGAATTGATTCAAGGCATTCAGATTATTTCTTTTTTTGCCGCCTTCAGTGTATTCTGGAGTAAAGATACAATGGTCATCGGACCTACTCCGCCCGGGACCGGTGTGATATAGCTGCACTTTCGTGAAACGCGGTCAAAATCCACATCTCCCTTCAGCCTGAATCCCGATTTGGTTTCAGTTGATGGAACCCGGTGAACCCCTACATCTATTACGACAGCATCTTTTTTAACCATGTCGGCTGTAACAAATCCCATTTTGCCCATGGCCACGATGAGAATATCAGCCTGTGCAGCAACGGCAGGAATATCCCGCGAAAAACTGTGGCACAACGTGACCGTGGCGTTCCCGACGGCCGACTTTCGTGAAAGAAGGATGCTGACCGGCGTTCCGACAATATGGCTGCGGCCAAGGACCACTACGTTCTTTCCGGCAGTTTCAATGTTATACCTTTCCAGCAACGTGATAATGCCAAAGGGGGTCGCGGGTAAGAAACAGGGCTGGTTCAGCACCATTTTTCCGATGTTGACCGGATGGAAGCCATCCACATCTTTTTTAGGGTCAATCCTTTCGATGATGCGTTGCTCATCAATGTGGGCAGGGAGCGGCAGCTGGACAATAAATCCATGGACTTCCCTGTCGTCATTGAGAAAATCAACAACTTCAAGCAGTTTTTCCTGCGTAATATTTGACGGGTAGCGATACACCGAAGATATGAATCCCACTTCACGACAAGCTTTCTCCTTTGCAGCAACGTAGGTCATGCTGGCAGGATCTTCACCAACCAGGACGGCTGCGATGTGGGGAGCTTCAATCCCCTTGTCAAAAAAATCAGTCTTTACCTCCGTGGCGATCTCGGTTTTGATCTGATCGGCGATCAATTTACCATCAAGCAGTTTCATGGATGAGGAATTAATTCATGTTTTTCATGTTCCGCATAACGTTGGCCATATTTTTTCCTTTGTTGGCCGTAACCATTTTCATCATTTTCCGGGTATCGTCAAACTGCTTGATCAGCCTGTTCACATCCTGGATGGTGGTTCCCGATCCGGTTGCAATCCTTTTCCGGCGGCTGCCGTTCAGAACTGCAGGATTAACGCGTTCATCCGGAGTCATGGAGTGTATGATCGCCTCGATGCCCTTGAACGCATTGTCATCAATCTCAAGGTTGCGGATGGCTTTTCCCATCCCGGGGATCATCCCCAGCAAGTCCTTCACGTTGCCCATCTTTTTGATCTGCTTGATCTGGGCAAGAAAATCGTTGAAGTCAAATTGGTTCCGGGCAATTTTTTTCTGGAGTTTCTGCGACTCCTCTTCATCAAACTGCTCCTGTGCTTTTTCAACCAACGAAACGATGTCGCCCATCCCAAGGATGCGGTCGGCCATACGCTCAGGATAAAAAATGTCGATGGCATCCATTTTTTCACCGAGACCCACGAATTTGATGGGTTTATTTACGATAGACTTGATACTCAGCGCTGCCCCGCCCCGTGTATCCCCATCCAGTTTGGTAAGGACCACTCCCTCAAAATCCAGGCGTTCGTTAAATGCTTTCGCGGTATTCACGGCATCCTGACCCGTCATTGAATCGACAACAAACAGTGTTTCCTGCGGGCGAATGGCCTCTTTGATGTTGGCAATTTCATCCATCATGATCTCATCGATGGCCAGACGACCTGCCGTATCAACAATTAATACATGATACCCATTCTCCCTGGCAAAAGTCAATGCCCGTTTGGCAATTTTTACCGGGTCGTTGGCTGCATCCTCAGTATAGACTTCCACCTCAATCTGACCTCCCAATACTTTCAACTGTTCGATGGCTGCAGGACGGTAAACATCACACGCAACCAGCAGGACACGTTTCCCCTTCTTTGTCTTCAGGTAATTGGCCAGTTTAGCCGAAAAGGTAGTTTTCCCGGATCCCTGTAACCCCGCAATGAGGATGATCGCCGGTTCTCCCTTGAGGTTCAGCTCTGTTTTCTGGCCTCCCATAAGTTCGGCCAGCTCGTCATGAACGATTTTTACCATGAGCTGGCCGGGAGAGACAGCCGTTAACACGTTCTGACCTATGGCTTTGTCCTTAACCTGATCGGTAAACTGCTTGGCAATTTTAAAGCTTACATCTGCGTCGAGTAAGGCTTTCCTGACATCTTTCAGCGTCTCGGCGACATTTATTTCCGAAATATGGCCATGTCCCTTAAGAACCTTAAAGGCCCTGTCTAATTTATCACTTAATCCTTCAAACATTGTATTCTACATTTTTTATACAACCTGCATCCCGGGGGCAAGCAGGAAAAACAATTTATTTCAGCTGGTTTTCCAATAATTTTGCAAAATTAACAATTTAAATTTACACTGGCTGCGAAGGATTGAATATGGTCGTCCTACCCTTCTGGATAACAAAACAGCCAACCTCCTGGCAGTTAAGAAATATTTCTGATATTTTTTAAAGTAATCTGTTTTTCTTTGTACGTTTGCATTTAACTATGGTATTAACGAAAAATCAAGGTCTATGAAAAATTTACTTATTTTAACAATTTCGATGTTTTTAAGCATTTGGTCTATTGCCCAGACGGGCTGGATAGGGGCCAATTCTAACTTTCTCGCTGGCGAGGGAGTTGGCCAGCTCGCCATCGGCATGAACAATGCGGATGCCATATGGGCTCATGCAATCGATGCCTCAGGAGGAATTCTTGACAAATTTTCCAAATCGACCGATGGCGGGGCAACCTGGACAGCCGGTACATTCAATGCAGGTTCAGGACTTTCACAAATTTTCGCCATTGATGAAAATGTATGCTGGGCCCTTTTCAACACCGGTGCAACACAGGGTATTTACAAAACCATTAATGGTGGAACAACATGGGTAAAAAAGGGTGGTGTTTTCAATAATTCATCCTTTGCCGATGCCATGCACTTTTTTAACGAAAGTGACGGATTTGCAATGGGAGATCCCGTTGGCGGCTATTTTGAAATATACACTACCAGCGATGGCGGTGAAACATGGACCCGCGTCCCCTCTGCCAATATTCCGGCCCCTACCTCGGGTGAATATGGCATAACCGGCAACTATTGTGCAGCTGGTACCAACTGCATATGGTTTGGCACAAACAAAGGCAGGGTTTTCCGTTCAATCGACAAGGGACTTCACTGGGCAGTTTCACTGACAGCATTCGGGAATACCGAAACGATTGCACCTGTGTTTGCTGACACATTGAATGGCATTGTTTACCGTTCGTACCTGGATCTTGGTTTGGGAACTGAATTAAATGTAACAGATGATGGCGGAGCCACCTGGACCAGCCTTAGCATCAACGGAAATATGTATTCACGTTATTTCTCTTTCATTCCCGGAACTACCAATACCTATGTTGGTTCTTCCGCACTGGCCGGAGAAAATGGAATTTCCGTCAGTTACGATGGTGGCGTTAACTGGAGTGTCATTACTTCAGATTACGATTTTTGCGCCACTGCATTCCTGAATGATTCGGTGGGTTGGTCGGGATCGATCGCTGCAGCAAAGAAAAACGTCAATACGACTGGTGGGATGTATGTTTATGACGGACCTCCCCTTGCACCGATGATTCCTGTTGCAAACTTCAGCGCCGATGTTACTGCGGTTGCGATCGGTGGTGTGGTGCATTTTACCGACCTTTCAACTGGCAGCCCAACCTCAAGGTACTGGAGTTTCCAGGGAGGAACCCCCAGCATCTCTACCCTTCAATTCCCTATTATAACCTATAACGTTTCCGGCACCTATGATGTAACCCTCACAGCGACAAATGCAAATGGAAGCAACACCATTACGAAAGCAGGTTATATCTATGTTGGTGGTGTTGGCGTAAACGAGCAGTCTCTCGCTACCATCTCGATATTCCCGAATCCTGTTCAGGATGTGCTGAACATCCAGGCTTCAGCAAATATCAAAGAGGTTACCCTGATGAATATGGTCGGACAGGTTGTTCTCAGCGTGAAAGCTGATGGCACCAGTGTAACCATCCATACATCTGATCTTAAATCAGGAATTTATAACCTGAAAATCAGCATGGCAGATGGTTCCATTAACAAAAAAATCGTAGTGAACTAAGCAATTGGTTCCCTTATCAGAACGGCTGTCTCAAAATATGAGGCGGCCGTTTTTTTTATTTTACATCCGTTCGGGCACCTCAATTCCAAGAAGGGTCATTGACTTTTTAATGATATTTCCGGCAAATTCAGAGATCAAAATCCGCAATAAGACCTTTTCTTCATTCGTCTCCTTTAACACAGGCAATTCCTGATATAACTGGTTGAATCCCTTTGCCAGATCATAAACATAGTTGGCAATCACTGCAGGACTCATTTCATCGCCAGCCTGTATGACGGCCGGCTGAAACTGGTACAGCCGCACAATCGTCTCCTTTTCCAGTGGCAACAGCGGCTGATGCAGGGAAACACCTGTATTCTCCCATTGAATTCCAGCCATCCGCGCTTTTCCAAGCAACGACTGTATACGGGCATAGGTATACTGGATAAACGGACCTGTATTCCCGTTGAAATCGATCGATTCCCCGGGGTCAAACAACATATTTTTACGTGGATCGACTTTCAGAATAAAGTATTTCAAAGCGCCGGAACCAATTTTATTGAACAGATTGGCTGCATCCTCATCTGAAAGTTCACTGGCTTTTCCAAGTTCACGGGTAGTCTCCTCGGCTGTCCTGAACATTTCATCCATCAGATCATCGGCATCAACAACGGTTCCTTCCCGTGATTTCATCTTGCCCTGGGGAAGTTCCACCATCCCGTATGAAAGGTGATGGATATGGCTGGCATATTCTTTTCCAAGTTTTATGAGTACTTTTTTCAGCACATCAAAATGATAGTTTTGTTCATTTCCGACCACATAAATCATGGATGACGGATGGTAATCATTAAATCGCAACTCAGCCGTACCCAGGTCCTGGGTCATGTATACCGAGGTGCCGTCGGAACGGAGCAATAATTTCTCATCAAGTCCCTCTTCCCTCAGATCGGCCCAGATGCTTCCATCATCCTGCTGAACCAGTGCACCGGAACGAAGACCTTCCATGACAAGGCTTTTGCCAAGAAGGTAGGTTTCGCTCTCGTAATATATTTTGTCGAAATCAACTCCCAGGCGGCGATAGGTTTGATCGAAACCCTCATAGGCCCATCCGTTCATGGTCTTCCACAGATCAACAGTTTCAGGATCCTTTGCTTCCCATTTTCTCAGGATTTCCTGTGCTTCGACGATCAGCGGCGCTTGCTTTTCAGCCTCTTCCCCGGTGAGCCCTTTTTCAATCAGGTCAAGAATTTCTGCTTTGTAGTAGTCATTAAACAGCACATAATATTTTCCGATCAGGTGGTCGCCCTTTATACCGGTTGAAGCGGGAGTTTCATGATTTCCCCATTTCATGTATGCAAGCATCGATTTGCAGATATGGATGCCCCGATCGTTTACCAGGTTTACTTTAACAACTTGATGGCCATTGGCCTTCAGGATTTCGGCCAGCGAAAATCCCAGCAGGTTGTTGCGGATATGACCGAGATGAAGCGGTTTATTGGTATTTGGTGAAGAATATTCGAGAACTACCGGGTGGGTATCCCTGGTTTTGCGAAACCCGAATTCGGTATGATCTGCCTGGCTTACCAGAAAATTCATCCAGAAATGATCGCTCAGGACCAGGTTAAGAAAGCCCTTAATAACATTAAATTCAACTATTTCCTTCAAATGATCGGATAAAAAACCACCTATTTCTCTGGCAGTTTCTTCAGGTGATTTCCTTGAGATTTTAAGAAGTGGAAATACAACAATGGTGTAATCTCCGATAATTTCCTTTTTGGTTTTTTCAAGCCCGATGGATTCGGGTTTGATTTCATGACCATATAATTGTTTTACAGCTTCGCAGGTTTGTTCCAGTAATTTAGTCTCTATCATCTCGCTAATGTTTCCCGGCAAATTTACGCTAAATTCATGAATTCAGACAACTTATGCGGCTCCGGAAGGATCAGGAAACGGATGTTTTTTTTTTAATTTTGCCTTTGTTTGTTCCTGAAAAAGGAGTAGGTTTGCAGATAATCTCCAGAAAGATATAATTTCAAAAACAATATTAACAATCCCAAAAATCGAGGTTAGCATGAAAAAAAATGTAATTATTATTGGTGCTGCCGGAAGAGATTTTCACAATTTCAACACGTATTATCGCGATAACGCAGATTTTAACGTGGTAGCCTTTACGGCTGCTCAAATTCCGGACATAGATGG
The DNA here is from genome assembly GCA_037128705.1 of Bacteroidota bacterium. Lineage (GTDB taxonomy): Bacteria > Bacteroidota > Bacteroidia > Bacteroidales > FEN-979 > CAIVAT01. The sequence continues at coordinate 97,569 of JBAXVX010000012.1, forward strand.
AAGAAAATATCCTGCCGCACTGGCTGGAAAATTGTATCCCAAAGGCATTCCCATCTATGCTGAATCAGAACTGGTCGCCCTGATCAAAAAACACAATGTTGAGATCTGCAACTTTGCATACAGCGATGTTCCCTATCAAAGGGTTATGAACGTCAGTTCCGTTGTAAATGCGGCAGGTGCCAATTTCCTGTTGATCGGTCCGAAGGACACCATGATCAAAAGCACCAAGCCTGTTATTGCAGTTGGTGCCACCCGCACCGGTTGTGGAAAAAGCCAGACCTCCCGCAGGATCATCGAGATCCTGATGGCGAAAGGTTTAAAAGTTGTTGCGGTTCGTCACCCGATGCCTTATGGAGACCTTGTTGCACAGAAGGTTCAGCGCTTTGCCACGGTTAAAGACCTTGCCAAGCATAAATGCACCATCGAAGAGATGGAAGAATATGAACCCCATGTTGACCGCGGAAATGTAATCTATGCCGGGGTTGATTATGAGGCCATCCTGCGTGCTGCCGAGAAAGATCCATCCGGTTGTGACATCATCCTCTGGGATGGCGGCAACAACGACTTCCCCTTCTACAAGCCCGATCTGATGGTCACCGTTGCCGATCCACATCGCCCGGGTGCAGAAATGAGCTACTATCCCGGTGAAGTCAATATCCGCATTGCAGATGTTGTCGTACTCAACAAAATCGACACTGCCTCCTCGGAAAACATCACGACCGTTCGCAATAACATCCAGAAGATCAATCCGAAGGCTATCGTTGTGGATGGTGCATCCCCGATCCGCGTGGATGATGAATCCCTCATCCGCGGAAAGCGGGTTCTGGTCATTGAAGACGGCCCCACCCTCACCCATGGTGAAATGAAGATCGGAGCCGGTACTGTTGCTGCACAGAAATACGGTGCTGCCGAAATGGTTGATCCGCGTCAGTATGCTGTGGGTAAATTGGCTGAAACGTTCAGAATCTACCCCAACATTGGCCAGTTGCTGCCCGCCATGGGTTACGGTGATCAGCAGGTGAAGGATCTCGAAGCGACCATCAACAAGGTGCCTTGCGATTCTGTCATCATTGCCACCCCGATCGATCTAAACCGCCTGGTGAAAATCAAAAAACCGAACACCCGGGTTTATTATGATCTCCAGGAAATCGGGAAACCCGACCTGACTGATATCCTGAATGGTTTTCTGAAAAAACACAAAATAAAATAGTTATTCAAATCCCGGTCGTTGCCGGGATTTTTTTTTAATTTTGGCAGGATCAATATCAACCGTTAACATCCAGATAATGAAAAACAAAAGCTTAATTTCCATCAATGATTTTACCCGGGAGGAGCACATCCGCATCCTCGAACTTGCCGGTGCTTTTGAGAAGCGTCCAAAGCAGCGGATTCTTCAGGATTTCGTTGTTGCCACGCTGTTTTTCGAACCCTCCACCCGCACCAGGCTGAGTTTTGAAAGTGCCGCAACCCAACTGGGAGCCAAGGTTATCGGTTTCAGCGACGCATCCAGTTCAAGTGTGCAAAAGGGAGAATCATTGCGCGATACCATCCTCACGGTTTCAAACTACTGTGATATCATCGTGATGCGCCATCCCCGTGAAGGAAGTGCACGGTTTGCCAGTGAGGTGTCGAAAGTCCCGGTGATCAATGCCGGTGACGGTGCAAATCAGCATCCGACTCAAACTTTACTGGATATGTATTCTATCAGGAAAACCCAGGGGACGCTCGACAACCTGAACATCGCCTTTGTCGGCGACCTCAAGTATGGAAGAACGGTACATTCACTGGTCCAGGCGCTTTGTCATTACAATACCACATTCCACCTAGTCTCCCCGATTGAGCTGAAATTACCCAGCGCTGTAAAAATAGACATCAAGAAAAGCAACCTCGTCTACCATCAGTCGACCGATCTTCACGACGTCATTCCCAAAGTGGATATTCTCTACATGACGCGAATTCAGAAAGAACGGTTTTCTGACCCGCTCGATTATGAAAAGGTGAAAAACGCCTATGTACTCCACAACAATATGCTTGAGGGAACCAAGCCAAACCTGAAGATATTGCATCCACTGCCCCGGGTCAATGAAATCACCCCCGATGTGGATAACAATCCGAAGGCATACTATTTTACCCAAGCCCTTAACGGTGTTTTTGTAAGACAGGCTTTGCTTGCATCTATTCTGGGAGTTGCTGATTAATCGATAAAACAAGAATCATGGAAAAAGAAGATTTGAGAAAAGAACTGAAGGTATCGGCCATCGAAAATGGCACGGTTATCGACCATATCCCATCGAAAAGTGTGTTCCAGGTCATTAAAATCCTGAACCTGACCGAATACCAGAACCAGCTGCTGATAGCCACCAACCTCGACAGTCAGAAAATGGGAAAAAAGGGCATCATCAAAGTCAGCAACAAATTTTTCAAAAGCGATGAAATCAATAAAATTGCGCTCGTTGCTCCTACCGCTACCCTGATCATCATTAAAAATTTCGAGGTCATTGAAAAGAAAAAAGTTGAAGTCCCCGGCTATGCCGAAAACATCGTAAAATGTTTTAATCCCAATTGCATCACCAACAATGAGGACATCGCCACCAAATTCACTGTGATCGATAAAAAGGATCTAAAGCTTCGTTGTCATTATTGTGAGAAGATCACAGCCCGTGACAATATTTCTTTCCGTTGATGTTGCATCACATTACAAAACTGATTGCCGAAGGAGAACACCAGCGGCTTGATTTCAAATTTGAGATTGCTGATGCCCATAAAATTGCCCGCACGCTGGTGGCTTTTGCCAATACCGATGGCGGGCGATTGCTGGTTGGGGTGAAAGACAATGGGAACCTGGCTGGGGTGCGATCGGAAGAGGAGTTTTACATGGTCGAAGCAGCGGCAAAAATGTATTGCAAGCTGCCTGTCGGATTCAGTGTGAAAGAGTGGAACCTGAACAAAAAGACCATTCTCGAGGTTATCATCCCGAAAAGCACAAACCGCCCCCACTATGCGCAGCAGCAGGACGGCACCTGGATAGCGTATCACCGTGTCAAGGATCAGAATTTCGTCGTCAACAGAATCCTTATGCGGGTTTGGAAAAATGAAAATGCACCGCGTGGGGTTCTTTTGAAATTTACAGATGCCGAGCGGTTCCTGCTGGATGACCTTGAAAAAAATGATTCCATTACTTTGTCAAAATTCACCCGATATGCGGGTATTTCCCGCAATAAAGCGGAAAGTATCCTCGTTAGGTTTTTATTACTTAAGATGCTGGAAATGCACTTTACAGAGAATCAGACTTTTTTTACTTTGAGTCAGTCTGCGAAGCAACCGGAGATTACTTAACTTTGCATTTCATGATGAAACAGATCATCCTATCGGCCATCATCCTAATTATTGCAGTTCCGCTGTTCTCCCAGACAAAACAGGCAGATACACTGGCAACTGATTCACCTCATTTATTTCAACCCCGCAAATTCGATTACGGACTGACTCTTGGCTCGGAATTCACCTCCATTTCAGGATTCGGATCGGGACTGAGCACCTATGTAACGCCGCGAATTTCATATAACGTGAGCAAACGGTTCAGCATTGGCGGCGGATTTAGCATCATACAGACAAATTATTTCGGAGCAAAATCCTATTTCCAGAATGAGCAAAATTCCTTCAGCAATGGGAATTATACGAGCGCCGTACTCTTTGTAAGCGGACAATATCTTGTCAATGACCGGCTTACCATTTATGGTTCAGCTTTCAAACAATTTCTGATCACCCAGGATCCTTTACCCTATAATCCGTTCAACCCCGTGTCGAAAAACGGAGCCCAGGGAATTGATTTCAATGTGAGCTACAGAGTTGGCAAGAATGTTATAATCCAGGGCAGTTTCCGGTATTCAGAAGGCATGAATCCCTACAATTGCAATCACAATTACATTGATCCTTTTCATTCAGGGTCCTTTATACCGGGCGGCGGATTCGGAAGGTGAAAACCCATCACCTGCCCGGAAAATGATCAGCAATATATTTTAATGCTTCACTGATATCCATGGCATTGCTTGATGGTCCCACCCGGATGAAAAATTCCTCATTGAATCCGGGTTGTCTCAGAAACACCGGCCTGCTGCTCTGAAGGCATTGAACAACGCATACCATTTTTTCTTCCATTTTTTCAAGGTGGGTTCTAAGGTAACGGCTCACCTCCCTTCCGAGGCAGGTACGGATCAAGGTCCACAGGTGCAGGAGGAATTTGTCCTCATTCACAAACTTATCACTTTCAATCCCTTCGATGGATCCGTCATCACGAACGCCGATCAGCAGGGTTCCTCCCTTTGAATTAAGAAATGCTGAAATCGTTTTCAGACAGGCTCTTTCAACAGCCTGATTCGTTTTTCCTGCCCTGATATCCCAGCGAAGCGTTGATTTGAACTCGATGGCATCTGTTTCCCCCTGGTGGATCATGAGGTTCAACTGTTGTCCCACCTCGGATTTAAGCCTTGAACACTGAAGGAAATCCATTGCACAGGTCACATCCCGTACAATGGAATCATAGTACGATTCAGGCTGTATCTTCATCGCAACCAGCCCTTTGGAATATTCAAGCGGACTGATGATACCTGAAACCAGGACCAATGGCAGAACAAGGCCAGCCTGATGCAGCCCGCCCAGGGCCTGGATCACCACTTTTTGCGCCGGAGGAAGCTGGCTGTAACTCAACTTTAACAGTTCAGGAAAGGGATGTGCTTCAGTGTCCTGAAGGTCAACTTCGCCCATGGTCTCATTTACAAAATCGTTGATTGAGTTAATCAGGGCCGACAAGGTGATGAAGGCAAAGGAAAAGAGCCTGTCATCGGCCCTGAAGGGTTGAAAAGTATTTTTATTGGTGGTCTTAATTATGACAAAAGGATCGGTTTTCAATAAATCGTCCCAGCCCGATTCAAATGGACCATCTCCCTTTTCGACGGTATCTTTTTGATAGGCGAAGAGCATGGAGGCAGAGATCCCGGTTTTTTTATCAATTCCCCGGAATAACAGATCGGTGATGATCAACTGAATTAACCGCTCCGATTCATGGCTTACGGGGATTCCGCCGGGGGTGAGCAGCGGATCCTTTCCCTGAAAAACCTGATAATGGTCATCCTGCTTAATGATATCAAGCAACTCAGGGAATATTTCAAATTTTGCGTCTCTTTCGTAGTCAGTGAACCTGTTCATGTTTTTTCTATATAAAACAAAACTAACAAATTTATCGCCCGTACCTATGGCAATGAATCAAATGATCATTCACCATCCCGGCGGCCTGCATGAAGGCATAGCAGATCGTGGTGCCCACGAACTTGAAACCGCGATGTTTCAGATCTTTGCTCATCGCGTCCGATTCTTTTGATGAGGCAGGTAGTTCTCCCAGGCTTTTCCATTTGTTGGCCATGGGCTTTCCTCCGGTGAACTGCCAGATGTAGGAATCAAAGGTTCCGAATTCCTTTTGTACATCCAGGAAAAGTTTTGCGTTATTGATGGTTCCGAGGATTTTTGCCCGGTTTCTGATGATCCCGGCATCCGACAGGAGCCGTTCATAATCACTTTCCCCATATTCCGCAATCTTTTTCGCATTGAATCCATCGAATGCCTTCCGGAAATTCTCGCGCTTATGAAGGACTGTTTTCCAGCTGAGACCGGCCTGGAAGGCATCCAGGACCATGAACTCGAACAACTTCTGATCATCATGCAGGGGTACGCCCCATTCTTCGTCATGATACTTGATCATCAAGGGGTCGTTGGAGGGCCAGGAACAAGAGGAAATTTCTGTCATAGGAAGAGGGATTATTGATTTACGATTTACGATTTACGATTTGGGATTTACGATTTGGGATTGGGGAATACCCATGATATATTTGTTTGCATTGAATTTCCTTTTGCATCCCGCGTAATTCATATACCGGATCATTCCGAATATTTTGCGTTCGCTCCACGGACGGTCGTGGGTTCCGCCGATCGCCCAGGCAATCCCTGCATATCCATTGGGGTCACGGCCGTCAAGTTCATATTTGTCATTCAGATAAACTGCAATGGCCACGGCTTCTTCGGGAGAGCGGGTCCATTCCAGAATTTTTTTGGCCCAATACATCCGCATAAAGCCATGCATTTTCCCGGTGGCAACCATTTCTTTTTGCGCTGCATTCCAAAGGTCATCATGGGTGAATGATCCTTCAAACTGCCCGACAGTATACAGAAACTCACGCTCATCATCGCGATGCTTATTCAACGTTTTCTTTGCCCAGGGCTGAAATCCGTTAAAATCGTCATATTGGGCATTGTGAAGGCAAAAATTATCGGCCAGTTCTCGGCGAACGACCAACTCCTCGAGGAATGCGGTTTTTGACGTCGGGTCTCCGGTCGATTTCATGACCTCAAGTGCAACACGCTGCGCTGAAAGTTGTCCAAAATGCAGATACGGGGAAAGGTCGGATTGTCCTTTACTGTAGGGAATATTGCGTTCTGAATTATAGGCATTTAACCGTTGTCCGATAAAATTTCCGAGTGCAGCGGAGGCATGGCTTTCGCCGGGAAGCACCCAATCTACTTCAGGCACATCCTGATCCACCTTCGCTGACAACCTGATCCCTGTCCAATCGATTTCAGGTACGGCGCGACCACCAGGTAAACAGGGATGGTTCAGCAGGGCCGGAAATTCAACCAGGAATTCAGGCAGAAGCTGGTCAACCTTTTTTCTCAGGGTATAAGCCGCGTACTCATCTTTATTTGAAATAAACCTGGATGGAATGATATTGTGTGCGTCAACTTCATGGAAGGGGACAGTGACCTGGTCGGCTATTTTCTTCCTCCAATCCATCGGAATGCGCAGCGGGTTGAAATCGGTGACAAGCAATCCAGCCTCATTTTCAAGAATAAATCGGGGGAGTACATCCTGTGGATAACCCTGTAAAAGGAAAAATGGAATATTGAATTTTGCCAACTTCTCAGCCACACCTTCAAGTCCCCTCACCAGAAAACCATAGTGCCTGGAAGTGGCCCCCAGAAAGTCCGGAACAAGACAAAATACCACCGCCAATGGCTGATGCGATGCCAGTGCACGTTCCTGTGCATAGAGCAGGGCCCAGTTATCCATCACCCGCTGGTCGCGCTGCATCCAGTAGATGACACAACCAGGTTTATCAGGGATGGCATTGAGTGAAAAGATTCGCCGGTTATCTGTCATGGGATGATGAAGACATTCAAAGGTTGGTTTCAAATGGGAATTAAAAGTATAAAAAACCCGAAAGAGAATTGAATATTCTTTCGGGTTTTTGCGGAGAGACAGGGAATATAACCTTCTACAAAATCCGACATTCCCCAACATTAACACGGATATTAACAGTTTGATTTTCAATACTTAATGTTTTTCAATAGATAAAAGAATATTTTTCAACAAACGTCAAAATACGAAAAAGTGGGTGTAACTTCGTATGCAAATACACCCAGTTATGGCCATACCCAAATTTTATCTTGAAGGCAGAAGTGACCGTGAAACAAATATACCAATAATCTTAAGGTATTCATTCCACGGCATGAGATTGGAATATTATACCGGCGTCCGGGTCGATGTGGAAAATACGCACATATTGACCCCCTCTGTACGTTTTAAGTTGACCCCCTG
>JBAXVX010000013.1:0-103875 GCA_037128705.1 Bacteroidota bacterium
TCAGGGGGTCAACTTAAAACGTACAGAGGGGGTCAATATGTGCGTATTTTCCAATGGCCAGCCATACAAGGTTTAATGGTTTGAATAAATTAAAAGATACTCTTTCAAGCTCAGGGTCGGGTTTCTCTGCTGCTACTATTTTTACTGGTTCAACATCACCTGCATCCTTCATCATCTCCGGGAATGTCTTTATGAACCTGTATTTTCTTGCAAACTCCCGGTCCTCATCAAGCCTGTTTTCAAAATCATGAACCTCGGCAGGAGTTAACTTGCCGTTTATGTACTTTTCAATCAGGTTAGCATCTGCTGACTTGGGATCCATTCAAATACGATTAACTTTAAAGATTAGTTCTAAGTCCTGTTGTGGCATTCCCTGACTGCAAAGTAATAAAAAAAGGCAGCACAAACATGCTACCTTTTTATTCCAATGATCAATTCAAAGTTCAAAAACGGTTCAAAACTTTTTTAACACGCTGATAATCATTATGTATTTGTGACTCCGAAGGGACTCGAACCCCCAACCAACAGAACCGGAATCTGCCATTCTATCCAATTGAACTACGGAGCCAATCTGGGCGCAAAGATACATAATTCATCCATTAATTTTTGATTTTCGATTTTTGAGTTTTGAGTTTTCTTATCTTTGACACTCCAAATAATGTTAAAAATAATTTTACTATGTCTGAAAAAATAAAAGATAAAGTTGCTCCCGGAGTAGCAACCGGTCCCGCTTTGCAGGAAATTTTCCGGATAGCGAAGGCCAATCGTTTTGCCATACCTGCAGTGAATGTGATCGGAACCGATTCCGTCAATGCTGTAATGGAAGCCGCCCAGGCCGTGAATTCTCCTGTTATTGTCCAGTTTTCAAACGGTGGAGGTGTGTTTTATGCCGGAAAATCATTGAAAAATGAAAACGAACGCATTGCGATCAAAGGGAGTATTTCAGGGGCGCAACATATTCATGAGATTGCCGAATTGTATGGAATTCCCGTGATCATCCATACGGATCATGCCGCTAAAAAACTGCTGCCATGGATCGATGGGTTACTGGATGCAGGGGAGAAGCATTTTAAAGCATTTGGAAAACCATTGTTCAGCTCACACATGCTTGATCTGTCGGAAGAACCGCTGGAGGAGAACATTGAGATCTGTAAACGTTACCTTGAGCGGATGAGCAAGATGGGGATGACCCTTGAGATCGAACTGGGTGTTACCGGAGGTGAGGAGGACGGGGTTGATAATACCGGCATTGACAGTTCACGGCTTTATACACAACCCGAGCATGTGTCGCATGCATATGAGACCTTATCCAGTGTGAGTCCCAATTTCACCATCGCTGCCTCCTTCGGCAATGTTCATGGGGTATATAAGCCTGGAAATGTTAAACTTGAACCCGTTATCCTGCATAATTCCCAGGTGTATATCCAACAGAAATTCAATACGGGTCCGAATCCTGTCAATTTTGTATTTCATGGCGGATCAGGATCAGAACCTGCAAAAATAACCGAAGCACTGGGTTACGGGGTAGTGAAAATGAACATTGATACTGATACACAATGGGCCTTTTGGGAAGGCATCCTGAAATTCTACAAGAAGAACAACGGTTACCTGCAGGGTCAGATCGGAAACCCCGAAGGAGAGGATAAACCCAATAAAAAGTTCTACGATCCCCGTGCCTGGCTCCGTGAAGGTGAAAAATCAATGGTTGAAAGACTCAAAGTGGCCTTCAGCGACCTGAACTGTATTGACAGGTATTAAAACCCCTGTCCTGCAGCCAGTGTGTCTTTTGGATGGATGCTGAGCACCGGGATGGGTGAATGGTTTACAATCTGATGCGCGTAAGGTCCCAGGAAAATATTTGATGTTTTTGTTTCCTGCTCTGTCATGATGGCAATGAGGTTGGCATCGATTTTTTCGGCATATTCAATTGTTGCATCTGATATATTCAGGCAATCAACCTGGTCGACATGGTAGGGAATGTTCTCCTCAGTACAATGCCTGATTACCTGTGCAGCATAGAGGTCGACCTTTTGTCGCATGGCCTTAAGCACGGAGGTATACAGCTTAAGGATATAAAGCGTGGCGTTATGCTTTTTTGCCAGGTACCCTGTAAATGAAGCTTTTTGCCTGGTCTCTTCTGCGCTGTCGATTGGGAAAACGATCTTGGTCAGTGGCCGTTTAATATTAATTCCCCCGCGGATCGTGATGACCGGGCAATAGCTCGAAGAGATAATTTTATTGGCATTGCTCCCGATCCAGAATTCTTCGAATCCGGATGCACCATGTGTTCCGGTAATGATGAGCATCGCTTTTGAAGCTTTTGCTTCATCGGTCACCTCCTTGTAAATGTTTCCCTTCCTGATCTTCCAGCATATTTTAACGTTTGGATGATTCAGTTTATGTTTTGCAATAAGATTTTCCATTGCAAGCTGCACCTCTGTGGAGGGGTCCTTTGATTTATCAATATATTTATACTTCTCAGTCGCTGATTTTTCAACCCATAAGAGCGTCAGTTCCGCATTGCAAAACTCGGCGATGGATAGTGCATGTAAAAACGCATTGATTGAACACTCTGAAAAATCAATAGCGACGATTATTTTATTCATATCATTTGGTTATTAGGTTAATCTACTTTGGGTAAATTAATTTGATCGGAAATGATAAATGCATTGGGATAGTCTCCGGCCACTTCATTTAAAAATCGCTGTGCATCAAGTTTGGTCCTGAAATCGCCCATCCTGACTTTATAATTTGGCGATTTGAAGGTAAGATAAACACCCATATCCGGAAATTTCGCCAGGAACTCATCGTAAGCCGCCTGTGCCTTGGTTTTTGAATTATTACCGGAATCAGAGAATAACTGGATCCTGAATCCTTCCATCGTTTTGATGGCCTGGTTGATCCGGATGTGTTTATTTACCAGAAGATCAACCCTTGAATCCTGAATGATCTCTGTTCCACCGCTGTTAACGGATTCCTGGGCCGTGACCATAAATGGCTGAAACAGCAGTAAAGAAAGGATGATGCTATAGCAAAACTTTAGATTCATCTAAGAGTTATCCGTTTTGTTTTTCCTGTGGATGAATACTCAGTACGGGTATGGATGACTGGTTGATGAGTTGTTGTGCCTGTGCCCCCAACAGAATATTCATCGGAGTTTCCTGTTCCGTCATGATGGCAATTAAATCAGCTTCCACGTTAACGGCATAGGAAAGGACCGCTTTTGTCAGATCATTGGCCACTATGCTGTCCTCAATGAAACGTACCTGGTGTTGCTGCAGGTAAGAGACGGCAGTTTGTGTTATTTTCTCGGTTATACGCTGGATGGATTTCAGATGGCTGTTATGGGTTGCAACCAGATGAACCTCTGATTTGAAGAGCGTTGCCAGCTTTACAATAAAAGGAATTTTCTGAAGCGTTTCAGTGGAGCCGTCCATCGGAGCCAGGATCCGTTCGATTTTGGTTTTTATATTAAAATCATGCCGTACAGTTATGACCGGGGAGGAGGCATATGTTACGATTTTATATGCGTTGCTCCCAATCCAATATTCCTCGTAACCTGAAACGCCATGAGATCCGGTAATGATCAACTCAGCTTCGTTCAGTCGCGCAAAGTTATCCACTTCACGGTAAATCCTGCCTTTCCTGAGTTTATACTCCATGGTGATTCCCTTGGCAAGCTTATGACTATATAAGCCGATCAGTTCTTCAAACCGTTTTTTGGCCTCATTCCTGTTTTCATTTGAAGTGTCGGGGTAGACCGATTCCTGGGTACTGATTTTATCAACCCAAATCAGATGGATGTCTGATTTCATCTTGTTGGCTAAAGATATGGCATACTCGACAGCGTGAATGGAAGTATTGGAAAAATCGACCGCAACAATGATAGGATGCATAACCAGTTTTATTAAGAATAATAACGTAAAAATAGTTAAAATTATTTACAAAAGAAATTTATGGATTTAATTTACTTTTGTAAGGATGAATGAAAACCTGGATCCCACCGGTGATTTGTTAAATCCGGCTGATAAAGAGATTGAAAAGGCCTTACGACCGAGCGGTTTTATAGAATTCTCAGGTCAGGAAGCCATTGTTGAAAACCTGAAGATATTCGTTCTGGCGGCAAAGCAACGCAATGAAGCACTTGACCATGTATTGCTTCATGGTCCGCCGGGACTCGGAAAGACGACTTTGGCGCACATCATTGCGAATGAATTGAAGGTAAACATCCGGGTGACTTCAGGGCCGGTCATTGACAAACCCGGAGATCTTGCCGGGCTGCTTACCGGGTTGGAGCCCAACGATGTGCTTTTCATCGATGAGATTCACCGGTTGTCACCGGTGGTTGAGGAATATCTCTACTCTGCCATGGAAGATTACAAGATCGATATCATGATAGAATCCGGACCGAATGCCCGGAGCATCCAGATCAAGCTGAATCCCTTCACCCTGGTAGGAGCCACAACCCGTTCAGGATTACTTACTGCGCCGCTTCGTTCGCGGTTCGGGATTAACTCCCGGCTGAACTATTACCAGGCCGGAACCCTTGACCGGATCATTCACCGTTCGGCTGAAATCCTGAATGTTCCCATCGATAAGGCCGCCACTGCCGAAATTGCACGCAGGAGCCGGGGCACACCCCGTATTGCCAACCTCCTTTTGCGCCGGGTCCGCGATTTTGCCCAGATCAAGGGGGATGGAAAGATCGACCTCAACATCAGCCAGTATGCACTCTCCGCATTGAATGTTGACAAGAACGGGCTCGATGAGATGGACAATAAAATCCTGCTGACCATCATTGAAAAGTTCAAAGGGGGACCTGTCGGGTTGGGAACCATATCGACCGCCGTTTCTGAAGATGCAGGAACCATAGAGGAGGTTTATGAACCTTTCCTCATACAGGAGGGTTACCTTATGCGCACACCCCGCGGACGCGAGGTTACGGAACTGGCATACCGGCACCTGGGAAAGATGAAGGCAGGGACACAGGACAGGCTCTTTTGAGTGACGAATGACGAGTGACGAGTGATGAATGACGAATTTCTGATTTTAGATGTTGGGAGCCGGAGGTAAAAAATCAACAATAATTATTGGAGAGCAGATTCGGGCTGAGGCATTGCAGCTGGGCTTTTCATTTTGCGGCATTGCAAAAAATCAACCGCTGGAGGAGCTCAGGCCCTTTTATAACGCCTTCATTCAAAGGGGAGGCCAGGCCGGGCTTGAATATCTCAAAACCCACCTTGAAAAACGTTTGCATCCTGAACTTGTGATGGAGAAAACCAGAACGGTTGTGGCAGTCATGATGAATTACTATCCGCAGCAAGTCATTCCGGAAACCGACAACTTTATTCTTGCCAAATATGCCTATGGCGGGGACTACCATCTGATCATGCGTGAACGACTCGGAAAACTCATCAATTTTATGAATTCCCTCGCCACGGATATTTGTACCAGGGCTTTCGTGGATTCCGGGCCCATGCTTGAGAAAGCCTGGGCCCAGCGGTGTGGTGTGGGCTGGCAGGGGAAAAACACCCTCATCATCCATCCATCGGCCGGTTCGTTTTTCTTTATCGGCATCATTCTCACCAACCTGGAAATTGAACCTGATATTCCCGCAAAAGATCATTGCGGATCCTGCGAAAAATGCATCAAAGCCTGTCCGACCGGTGCGCTTGACACACCTTATCAACTCAACATTCCTCGCTGCATCTCTTACCTGACCATTGAGAGCAAGGAAGAAATCCCGGGGGAATTAAGGGGGAGGTTGAAGGATCACATTTACGGTTGCGACATCTGCCAGGATGTTTGTCCTTTCAATCGTTTTGCTATTCCCGGCGCATTACCTGAATTTATGCCATCAGCCTCACTGGTGCAGTTGCGTAAAAAGGAGTGGCTTGCCCTGGACGAAACAACGTTTGAGCGCATTTTTGAAAATTCACCGGTTAAACGGGCTGGTTATGCAAGGCTTATGAGGAATATCCGTGCGGCTTCGCAACAGTGAACATGGTTTTATCATGGTACTTTCCTATTCCTGCCGCTCGTTTTAAGAACCCCATTCAAAGGTTTCCAACCCAAATCCGGCGAGACACAATGCCCTGTCGATAACGGTCATGGCCAGGGCTTCAATGGTTTGAGGCTTGCTGTAAAACGACGGTGATGCCGGGCATATGATCGCCCCGGCTTCGGTAAGTAGTTTCATGTTGTTGAGGTGAACCAGGCTGAAAGGCGCTTCGCGGGGCACGAGGATCAGTTTTTTCCGTTCCTTCAGCATGACATCAGCAGCCCGGGTAATCAGATCGGACGAAACACCTGCAGCAATCCTGCCAAGGGTTCCCATGGTGCATGGGCAGAGGATCATCGCATCGTAACCGGCCGACCCTGATGCCATGGGTGCAAAAAAATTATCGTGTTCATAAAACCTGAACTTCCCCGAATTGCCACGGAGATACATCTCATCATGGTCCTCCCCGAGTTCGAATTTCCAGACGGCTTTGGCATTCTCAGAGAATACGATGCCACAGGTTTCCACCTGGTCCTGAATTCCCTGCAGTCGTTCAAGCAGCAATTTTCCATAAATGGCGCCGCTGGCACCGGTGATTCCTACGATAATCTTAAGTGTTGGCATCTGCAATGACGATTTACAGTTCTTTTGGTTTGAAATCCCAGATCAATCCAAATGATAAAACATTGTTATACTGGCCCACTTCAAACAGGATGCGCCGGTAACCATTGGCCACACCGTTCCGGATGGACAGGATCGAATAGTTAAAACGCACATTCACCCTCAGGTGGCTGGTGATATACCCGTTAAATCCAAGGATCCCTGCTAAAGTTACCGGCCTCAGCGGAACTGTTGACGGAGGGTCAAAGCCATTGACAAGCTCTTCGGACCCGATCAGGACATCCATGGCAGGACCTATTTCTGCAGAAAACCGTTTATGAAAAGAAAACTGGTAAAGGAGGGGTATTTCAAGGTAATGCAGCCGGAGCAGATAGGTCATTCCTGTATTGGTGATGGTATCTCCATTCTGCCTGCTTCCTTTCTGAATATACTCCATCTCCATCTGGAAGGCGGAGCGCCGGGAAACCTGCAAACAAACAAATGCACCCCCATAGAAACCAAATTTATGATACCCCCCCCACGTGTCACCATCAACCTGGCTCACCAAACCACCAGCCAGCAATCCACCATTGAATTTCTGGTTAAATCCAAAAAAAGGAATAAATAATAAAAGAAAAAGGACAACCTTTCGCATCTTAAATTTTCAATAAAAGTATGAAAAATCTGTGATCGCGACCCCAATTATAACTGGGGGCCCCATATCCCGGGAATGAATGAACTTCTTTACGGTTGAGAATTTCAGTATCAAATTGAAGTTTCATACCTTTACACCCTATACAGAATAAATGGAGAACAGCGATATTAAAATCCTTCTGGCCGATGACGAACCCGATATTCTTGAGTTCCTGGGGTACAACCTTGAAAGGGAAGGTTTCCAGGTTTTAAAGGCAAAAAACGGCCAAAAAGCTTTGAAAATGGCCAGGGAACATAAACCCCACCTGGTCATTCTCGACGTAATGATGCCGGTGATGGATGGCATGGAGGCTTGTGCCGAGATCAGGAAGATTCCTGATCTGGCGGGCACCCTGATTGCTTTTCTTACCGCTCGCGGAGAAGATTACTCACAAATCGCGGGATTTGAAGCCGGGGCCGATGATTACATCACCAAGCCCATCAAACCGAAATTGTTCATCAGCCGAATCCAGGCTTTGCTGCGCAGGTACAAGGAGCCGGAGGAACAAAACCAGATTATCAGGCTAAAGGGATTTACAATCGACAAGGAGCGTTATGTCATTTTGCAGAATGATACCGAGATAACCCTGGTACGGAAGGAGTTTGAATTACTTCAGTTTCTTGTATCCCGTCCAGGGAAGGTTGTGACGCGTGAAGAAATTTTTTTAAATGTGTGGGGCGAAGATGTGGTCGTGGGCGACCGAACCATCGATGTGCATATCCGCCGTATCCGTGAAAAACTTGCGATCGACAGCATTAAAACCATCAAAGGGGTCGGCTATAAATTTGAAGAGGAATGAAATTTCATGAACCAAGGAACCTGGCCATGCTTAACTCCGTGATCATCACCGGAAGTTATATCGTACTCTTTATTCTCACTTCAGAGATTATTTTTACCAATGCCTTTTCCCATCTCTATACCTTCATTGCATTGGTTGCCAGTTCCTGTTTGTTGTTTTTTATATCCTATTCCATCTTCAGGTACACCCTTGAAAAGTTTATATACAGCAAGATCCGGTTGATCTATAAATCAATTCATACGGTAAAGACGGGGAAAAAGGAGCTACCCATCAATCAGCATGCAGGCAACCTCATGGACCATGTTCAGAAAGAGGTTGAAAACTGGGAATCGGAAAAGCAGCGTGAGATTGAACAACTCAACCTGCTGAGCCAGTATCGCCGAGATTTCATAGGGAATGTTGCCCATGAGCTGAAAACACCCCTGTTTAACATCCAGGGTTACGTTTCAACTTTGTTGGATGGAGGATTGGAGGATCCTACAGTCAACCGGGAATACCTGAAACGGACCGAAAAAAGCATTGAGCGGCTGGCAAAGATCCTTGAAGATCTGGATGAAATTTCACAGCTGGAGTCTGGTCAGATGAAACTCAAAATTACCCGGTTTAATATCGTCAGCCTCACCCGTGAAGTTACAGAATTACTGGAGATGAAAGCGCAAAAGCATGAAATCCAGTTTGTTTTGAATGATGCGGGCAAGCCGTTGATGGTCGAAGGTGACAAAGATAAAATCAGGCAGGTGCTCACCAATATCATTGATAACTCCATCCGCTACGGGAATCATGAAAACGGACGGACCAAGATCAGCTTTTATGACATGGGTGAAAATTTCCTTATTGAAGTAACAGACAATGGGATTGGCATCGATGCCGGAGACCTGGTGCGGGTGTTTGAACGCTTCTACCGCACCGACCGGGGCCGGGCTGCCACTAAAAAAGGCAAAGGGCTCGGATTATCCATCGTAAAACACATCGTGGAGGCACACAATCAAACAATCAATGTGCGAAGTGCCATCGGGGTGGGAACCACTTTTGGGTTCACCCTGAAGAAAGCTTCCTGAAGGAGGGAGAAATCAGGTATTTCGCTCCGTCGTAAAGATAACCAATTGTTCCAGTGAAGTGCGATAAGGGTTATCGGGGAATGTCTGAAGGAGATCCAGCGATTTCTGGCGGTATTCGAGCATCTTTTCTTGGGCATAGCTGATCCCGCCGCGTTCAACAACCTTCTCGATCAGCTTTGATACTTTGGAAGGTTCATCGTGGTGATTTTTCACTGTATTGATAATCCATCGCTTTTCCATATAATCCGAATGATTCAGCAGGTAGATCAGCGGAAGGGTCATCTTCTGATCGCGGATATCCGTGCCATTGGGCTTTCCTGTGGCGTTGTTGCGCTCGTAATCAAACAGGTCGTCCTTAATTTGGAAAGCAATGCCCACGTACTCCCCAAAAGTCCACATCGACCGGATAAGCTCTTCTGAAACATTGACCGATGCAGCGCCGCATGCACAGCAGGAGGCGATCAGGCTGGCCGTCTTCTTTCGGATAATTTCAAAATAAACACTCTCCTGGATGTCGAGTTTCCTGGCTTTTTCCATTTGCAACAATTCGCCTTCACTCATTTCACGAACTGCATTGGAGACTATTTTCAGGAGTTTGAATTCATCCTGTTCCAGAGCCAGAAGCAGTCCCCGTGAAAGAAGGTAATCGCCAACCAATACGGCAATTTTATTCTTCCAGAGTGCATTCAGGGAGAAAAATCCACGCCGGAGGTTTGAGTCATCCACCACATCATCATGCACGAGGGTGGCTGTATGCAGGAGTTCAATGAGGGATGCTGCTCTGAAGGTGCTCTCATTCAATGTTCCGCAAAGACCGGCAGAAAGGAAAACGAACATCGGGCGCATTTGCTTGCCTTTACGCTTGATGATGTACCGGGTGATGGTATCAAGCAAGGGCACGGAGCTTTTCATCGAAGCCCTGAATTTTCCTTCAAAAGCCTCAATGGGTTCCCTGATGGGTTCTTTTATCTTATTGAGTGATATCAACGGTTTGCTCATTGAACCCCAAAAGTAAACATTTTTACTTTTGGTAATTTAGGATTTGCAGTTGAAAATTTGGAATTTTGCACAATAAACAAACAGGATGTCTGGATTTCTTTTTCATGAAGTAATTTTTGGCCCGGTACGCAGCAGGCGACTCGGGTTATCACTCGGAATCAACCTGCTGCCGCTCCATTCCAAATACTGCACCTTTAACTGCATTTACTGTGAATGTGGATGGACCCCGCCCGACATGACCAGGAGTCCGGAATTTCCGTCACGTGAAGAGGTGGCCCTGTTCCTCGAACAACGGCTCCAGGAGTTGAGCGATGAGGATTACCTTCCCGATGCCATTACCTATGCCGGGAACGGGGAGCCAACCGTACATCCTGATTTTGCCGGGATCGTGGATGATACAACGGCCTTGCGTAATTTCTACGCTCCGGAAGCAAAGGTCACAGTCCTATCCAACTCAAGCATGATCCATGATCCGGGCGTTTTTGATGCCCTGCAAAAACTTGACAATAACATCCTGAAGCTGGATGCAGGGGACGACCGTTTGTTTAATCTCATCAATAATCCGGTAGAACCGGTAAACTTTACCAGCCTGGTCGAAAATTTAAAAAAATTCAAGGGCAACCTCATCATCCAGAGTATGTTCCTGCGCGGGAGCTTCAAAGGCCAGGCTGTTGATAACACGACCGGCGAATCGGTCGAGGGCTGGCTTCATTGCCTTCAGGAGATTAAACCCAGGATGGTTATGATGTATCCCATTGCCCGGGCCACCCCCGTGCATAACCTTGAGAAAATAACCCAGGTTGAGCTGGAAGTGATTGCCAGGCGTGCTGAGGCGGCCGGGATAGAGGTTCAGGTATACGGATGACAAGTGACGAATGACGAATGACGAATGACGAGTGACGAATGACGAATGACGAGTGACGAGTGTAAATTTGCGCTATGGAAAGCCTATATTATCCTGCCAAGATCTGGTTTGCCTTCGGGGAGGCTGTAAACGGGAATTTGGAAATCGTGACCTGGCTGATGAAGAACGGTTACCCGGAAGTGGCCGCCCTGGCTCATGCCATAAGGGGAAGCGAAGAGGCTACCGCCTGGCTTTTCAAAAACAAGTTTTATCACCTGGCTGCACTGGATGCTGCCATTGATGAAAACATCCAGGCCTGCGGATGGTTACAAAAAAACAACCATCCGTTTCTCCTGGTTTTTGCCGAGGCCTGTCGTGGTAAGCAGGCAGCCATTGAATGGTTTCACAAGAACAACCTGCAGGCTTTTATACTTATAGCCAAACGCATCAAAGATCTGCGTGACAACACCACCTTTGATTACCACAAAAAGAAATTTTAGGTTTTTACCCGCACTTCGAATAGCCGCAACTCTTGCACACCAGGCAACCCTCCTGGTAAACCAATCCGTTCTGATCGCTGCATTTCGGGCAGGCATGTTCGGCTGCTTTGGTTCCGTCGGGAATGGATTTTTTAAGCGCCCGTTCCACCCCGTTTTTCCAGGTGTTGATCGAATCGACCTCAAAGTGAAGTTTGGAAATGATGTTGACCACAAAAGGAAGGGGCATTCCATGGCGCAGAATGCCTGAAATCAGCTTGGCGTAGTTCCAGTATTCCTTGTTGAATGAGCGGGATAGTCCTTCGATGGTGATTTTATATCCCTGGCGGTCTTCGAACTGAAAATCATAACGTGACCCAACACCATCGGGCCGTGTTTTCACGATCCAGCCCTTCTGAACCCAGGTTGGAATCCAGAAATCTTCGGCCACCCCTGTGAATATCTCATAGGGACGTGCGTTTAGAATTCCCACAACGGCCACCCATTTTTCGTGATCGTTCTGAAAGCGAACGATGTCAGCCTCCAGTCGGTCGGGGCGATGAGGAGCTTTGGTTTCGTGGAATTCGTTAATCTCTGATTTATCTTTCTTTTCATTCGGATCGTTGTTCACCAGTACCCCGGAGCGGGATCCATCGCGATAAACGGTCATCCCTTTGCAGCCAACCTGCCAGGCTGTTTCATAGATGGTGCTGATCATCTCCTCCTTGGCGTCGTTGGGAACATTGACAGTAACGCTGATGGAATGATCGACCCATTTCTGGACGGCACCCTGCATTTTTACCTTTGCAACCCAATCCACATCGTTGGCCGTGGCTTTATAAAAGGGTGATTTCTTGATGATCTGTTTCAGGTCCTTCTCCTCCATGTGGGAGACTTCTTCCACATTATAGCCATTGACAACCAGCCAGGTAACAAAATTGTGGTGGAACACATTGTATTCCTCCCAGGTATCGCCTACTTCATCTTTAAAAGTGACCGTTACATTCTTATCATTGGGGTTCACCTTGCGGCGTCTTTTGTAATTCACTGCAAAGACCGGCTCAAGCCCGGAGGTAGTCTGGGTAAGAATACTAACCGATCCTGTGGGAGCGATGGTCAGCATGGCCACATTGCGGCGGCCGTATTTAGCCATATCTTCATATACATCGGGAGCGGCTTCCTTTATTCTCATGATGAACGGGTTGTTCTTCTCCCGCTCTGTATCGTATATAGGGAAAGGACCACGTTCGCGTGCCATCATCACCGAGGACCGATAGGCCTCCAGGGTAAGAATTTTATGCACCTCCACTGAAAAATCGGTGGCTTCATCAGAGCCGTAGCGGGTTCCAAGAGCAGCAAGCATATCGCCTTCAGCTGTAATGCCAAAGCCGGTTCTTCGTCCCTGGATGGCTTTTTTCTTGATATTCAGCCACATATTGCGTTCACGGGCTTTTATATCTTCTGCTTCAGGATCTTTTTCAATTTTTGCCAGGATGCGGTCGATCTTTTCAAGTTCCAGGTCAATGATGTCGTCCATGATACGCTGGGCTTTATTGACATGAAGGGTAAAGAGTTCGGAGTCAAAACTTGCGTCGGGGGTGAAGGGCTTGTCAACGTAATTGTAAAGGTTGATGGCCAGCAGGCGGCAGCTGTCGTAGGTGCAAAGAGGGATCTCGCCGCAGGGGTTTGTGGAGACCGTGCGGAAACCCAGGTCGGCATAGCAGTCGGGGATGGATTCGCGGATAATGGTATCCCAGAAAAGGATCCCGGGTTCGGCTGATTTCCATGCATTGTGCACGATCTTGCTCCAGAGTTCACGGGCACGAATGGGCCTGGTAACTGCCGGTTTCTTTGAATTAATGGGAAAATGTTGTACAAACTCCGTGTCATTCACAACAGCCCGCATAAACTCATCGGTAAGTTTAACCGAAATATTGGCTCCGGTTACCTTCCCCGTTTCAAGTTTTGCATCGATAAAATGCTCAGCATCAGGATGTGCAATCGAAATGCTTAGCATCAGTGCCCCGCGGCGACCTTCCTGGGCCACCTCCCGGGTTGAATTGGAATAACGCTCCATAAAGGGGACAATGCCGGTGGAGGTCAGTGCACTGTTCTTCACCTCACTATGCTTCGGGCGGATATGCGACAGATCATGTCCGACTCCTCCCCTGCGCTTCATAAGCTGAACCTGTTCTTCGTCGGTTTTCATGATGGCGCCATAAGAATCGGAGGCACCTTCATTCCCGATCACAAAGCAGTTGGAAAGCGACCCGATCTGAAAATCGTTTCCAATCCCGGCCATGGGGCTACCCTGAGGGACAATGTATTTAAAGTTTCGCATGAGATCGAAGAGTTCATCCTCGCTCATCGGGTTTGGATATTTTTTTTCTATCCGGGCAATTTCACGGGCAATTCGCCGGTGCATGTCATCCGGGGTCAATTCAAACAAATGACCTTCGGAATTTTTCAGTGCATATTTATTTGCCCACACATTGGCGGCCAGGCTATCGCCGTTAAAATAAACTGTTGATTTCTCTATTACTTCTGCAAAAGAATAAATCTTACGCTTTGATTCCTCTAATTTCTTTTCTTCCATTTCCAATTCTTGAATCCCAATTTTCGGACGAATTCTTTTAGCCAGCATCTCCTGATAATAATCGGCTTTTAAATCCTTTTCCGTGTTTACTTCTGTATTTTTTTCCATGCATGAACAGAATTACCTGTTATATTATATAAATTTCTTAACTATCTGTTATTGCGAACGTTTCAATAAATTTTTGGGGATAAATTTGAAGAGGCAATATACAACGAAGAACGGGTTTACCTGAATATAGTTATTAACATCGGGTGGGGGTAACACAGGTAAACACCTGACTTCAAAAAACATAGACTTTGATAATTCTCTAAATGCGCAACTGGCCTTGGATTCAGAGATTTTCAGACCCTCCAAACGAGCTTCTTACCAAAGCCGAGACGATTATCCGTCATTTTAATAAAATCAGGAGCCAGCATCCACAGCGTCAAGTTAGGCATCAACCGGGCGATGGGGAAGCGTTTCAGGTAGGCTGTCCGTGCTTTCTTCAGCTCATCTCCCTCCAATTCCCTGATCATTCCGTTCATCTGAATACCCCTGATTTTCCCGACGATTTTCGTTTCCAATGCAATGGCGCCTGCAACTGTAAAATTGCCGCCCTCCACTACGTCACGGATGTGCCTTGTTTCATGGCCGGAAGAGAATACAAATAGGTTTTGGGCCGGCAAATACGCATAATAGCAGGTGGCACAATAGGGCACATGATCTTTCACCACTGCCAGGGTTAAAATATGATGTTCTCCAATAAAATCAACAATCCGTTGTTCGGGAAGGTCCATGGTTAAAAATCAAGACTGAGTGAGAAATAAAAAATAGGTTTACGGACCCGGCCATCTTCCACGCCCCAGGCAAGATCGGCCCGGAGAAAATAGCCGAACAGGCGTGTCCGGGCTCCGAAACCAAATCCCTCCACAATGGGATCTTTTTGCATTTCCACTTTAATGAAAAGCGGATTGCGCCAGATGTACTGCGTAAATAGCTGGTTGTCCTCCGACCAGGGAGTTGCCCCTGTCCAGGCAGTGCCAACATCTCCAAAGAGAACAACCTGGAAATTATTGATGAAGTCGGAACGGATGGGACGATTAAACAGATAACGGAAAACCGGCCATCTCAATTCGGTGTTGTAGACGAAAAAACTGTTGCCATTCCTGATGTTTTGATCAAAACCGCGCATGTTTGTTGCCAGGGTCTGGAATGCATAATTCTGATCAAAGGCAACCGGGGTGTTGACGTTGTACGACGGGAACAGCCAGTTATCAACGCCACCCATATAGTACAGCAATTTATTGCTTCCAAATGAGGTACTTGCTGCAAACCGGTTTGCCCATATCAATGTGCGGTGTACCCTCTGGTAGTTCCTGAAATCCAAACCGACGACAATCAGGTTATTCCCGGAAGAATTCAGAAGCTGGTAATATTCACCGAAGAATTTATAACGGGTTCCCTGGTAAAGATTCAGACCCAGGCTCCGGGTATTATCATAGGTAAG
Source organism: Bacteroidota bacterium (assembly GCA_037128705.1). Lineage (GTDB taxonomy): Bacteria > Bacteroidota > Bacteroidia > Bacteroidales > FEN-979 > CAIVAT01. Next base: position 15,554 of record JBAXVX010000013.1, read on the forward strand.
TTCTCCTTTTATGCTGCCCCACACATTGTGAATATCCGGCTCCTTCAGGTTAAACTGATCGGTCGACAAATAGATTGCACGGTCATACCTTAGCGCAGCCGTCCCCTTGATGTTCAACACCGGATTAAACGGCCAGGTGGCGACATAGTACAACTCATGGATCTTGTGCCTGATCAGGGAATAATAGCCCACCTCTTCCACGGCTTTCCTGTGAAATACGATCTGATGGTCAAGGCGGTGTTTATAATTACCATAGCTGAACAGATATTCGTTGTTGATGAGACTTACATTCAATCGCACCCCCCCGCTTATCCGGTAGTCTTCCATAAGGTCGGTGACCCCAACCATAAAGAGGGCATTCAGCCCCGGGTTGATAAACACAGGCGACAAGCTCCCTGTGAAGGGTTGATAGGCAAAATTCAGATAGGTGAAATCAATCTGGGTGACCATCTGGTCAATGTAGTACTCAACATTATAGTTCAACTGTTTGGCCGTGGCGTATTTATTCACAGAATCCTTTTCCTGCGATCCCCGCTGGTAGCCCTTTCCCTGCAAAGACCTGTAGAGTGAAAGGAGATTATTGGCGACTGTATCGGTTGTTAAAGTCCCATCTCTCCCTGATTGAAAAACAGCCTTCTGCGACGAATCGACCCGCGACAGGATCTGGTTGACCACCTCGCTGCGTTTAACCGCTGTAAAATGCTTTTTTCCCTGGGTTTTGAACGGCTCAGACAACCTGAGTCCGCTATCGGGTTTCCTGGCTTCAGCCTGCCTGATGGATAATTTTTCCTGGAAATCTTTGAAAAAAGAGGGCTGAACTTCGACCTTCGTAACATGGGTTGGCCTGACCAGGTCCGTTGTAAACATCTTGTAACTGCGATTCTGAAAAACGATTTCACCTATTTTAGCCGCCCTCGGAGAGATATCCTGCTCAAGGATGTTGCGTGAATAATTGGTAATCGGGTAAGAGGTAGTAAAATAACGGTAATGCGTCGTGGTATCGATGAAAGCAATGGTGCTGTCGTACCTGGCGAGATACCGGTTCACAATCCCGTTTTTGTCGCTCAGGAAGGAAAAATAGTTTTCCCCGTAAGGCATGGGTTGGGTTTCGTGTGCATCGGGTGATTTGGTCATTCGCTGCAATACATTCGATTTCTTGCTGTAATGGTAAAGGAACAAATCATTGAAATAATGAAGATCGTTGATCTTCACCGGATCATCGAACCGGATCGTATCATTTACCCTGTTTGAAGAAAAAATAATATCACTGGAATGGTTGATAAACCTGGGATTAAGGTCATCATAAATATCTTTAGTCAACTGTTCGTGCGACCCCGAGGCGATGTTATAGACAAAAATATCGGACTGGCCTTTCTGAACTGCCGAAAAAACAAGCAGAGTTCCATCATCGGAGTATGAAATATCCAGGATCTTCTGAAAATTAGCCATAATCTGGTGTTCGAATTTACGGTCGTCCAGGTTGTAAAAATAGAGCCATATTTCACCTTTACGTTCAACCAGGATAGCGAGGACCCTTCCGCTCGGATGCCATGCGATAAGCGGGAATGAATAATCGGGCCGGTCGGCCAAACGATATCCGCCACGATAAATCCGTCGCTTTTTCCCGGTTTCGGCATCCTGAATAAACACTTTGTATATTCCCAGGTCGTGGGTTACATAGGCCAGTTTATTGCCGTCAGGGCCGATTTTCAGCTCCCTGTATGTCCGGTCGGGTTTTTTCCTTTTATTGATCAGATCGCCTTCGGGCGCCGTTCGGCCGATTTCCTGTTTGGTGTAAACCTCCTTATAAAATGCCAGCCATTCCTGGACTACGGCCTGGAAACTTACCCCGATAACGTACTGAAAGCCACGTTCCACATTGCGGCTTAAACGTGCCATATACACAATGTTTGGAATAGAGGCAGCCCCGTATTTCATGGCAACATAGTTCCACAGCGAATGGCCTGCATTGGTGGCCTCCATCCCTGAAAGGCCATTAAATTTCTCGTATCGCTTGTTGAGGATGGCATCCCTTACCTGGTTTTCAATCTCGGCATCCCATTTCCTGGAGATGAATGAAATGAGCCCGTTGAGATACCATTCAGGGACTGTAAAGAGGGCATTGTTTTTTATCTGCGCCCCGATCCCTGTGCCATAGATCATGTTGTTGAGGATCACCTGTGCAATGCCGGCCCTGATCTGCTGGTCAAAATGCTCATAGTTGCCGTCGAAAAAGAGCAGTACCCGGCCGCCGATGATCCGTGTCACACCACCCGTATTGTAATAATCCCAGTCGCCGAACAACCCGATATTGCTCTGTTTAAGATCCGACAGTTTATTAAAAATGATGAACTGCACCTTCTCTTCCAGATTCGATTGCAGCGAGAGCTCAATCTCCTTGATATGCTTGTCAGCATATTCACTGGTATAAATAGCCAGCTCCTTCCCATTGAGGTAATAGTAGGTGTCGAATTTTTCGAAGCGGAAATAAAGCCACAGGAAATCATTGTATTGAACCCTGCTCTTTCCAAAAGTCAGCTGCGAACCATTGTAAAACTGCGCATGTCCGGACACAGAAAAAAGCAGTGAGGAAACAAGAATGATCCATGCTCCTGTCCAGCTTTTTGATCTTCTGTTCATGCATGCATCCTGAGTCATATCCAGTAGTACAAGGGATTTTATTGGAACTGCTAAAGTACGATTATTTTCAATGTGACGGCCACATGGCGGCATTTTCATATCTTTGCAAATCATGTTAAATACTGCTGTCTGAATGATCAACGTAGAAAAATTTGTCTTCAACACCTTCATGGTTAACACCTACCTGGTGTATGACGAAACCAGGGAGTGTCTCCTCATCGATGCTGCATGTTATGATCCTGACGAGCAGGATGCACTGAAGAATTTCATCTCCTCCAATCATCTGAAACTGGTCCGCAATTTAAATACCCATTGCCACGTCGACCATGTGCTGGGAAATGAATTTGTTTCACTGACCTATGGGATCAATCCCGAATACCATGAAAATTCCTCCCCGTTTTTTCATACCCTGAAAGAGATCGGCTCCTCCTTTGGATTTTCGATTGACCGGATCACCCCGCCAAGACGTTTTCTCACAGACGGCGAGACCGTTACCTGGGGAAATTCATCAGTAAAGGTGCTTTTCACACCCGGACATGCCGAGGGAAGCGTTTGTTTTTACAGTGACCACCAGGGTTTCGTAATCACCGGTGATGTGTTGTTCAAGGATACCATCGGCCGTACCGATTTGCCATCCGGTAATTTTGAAGACCTGATGCGGAGTATTAAAACCAAACTTTTCACCCTTCCTCCCGAAACCATTGTTTACCCGGGACACGGGCCGGAGACTACCATCGGGTATGAGATGGAGAATAATCCGTTTATAAGGTAACAGGGTGATTAGGTAACAAGGTAACAGGGTGACAGGGTGACAGGTGTAAGAAAAATATTGGTAATCCGTTTTAGCTCCATTGGCGACATTGTGCTCACCAGCGCAGTTGTCCGTTGCCTGAAGCAGCAACTCCCTGACTCAGAAATCCACTTTTTGACAAAGACCCGGTTCGGACCTGTCACCGGTGCGAATCCACACATTCATAAAACCTGGCTCTACGATCACAATTTCAAAGACCTGATCCCGCAATTGAAATCCCAGGGGTTTGATTTCATTGTTGACCTGCATAAAAATTATCGTTCAGCCTTTGTCAGATATAAACTGGGGGTGAAAGGTAATTCTTTCCCGAAATTGAATCTCCGGAAATGGCTGATGGTTCGTTTCAGGTTCAATTTTCTGCCCGACATTCACATCGTTGACAGGTATTTCAAGGCAGTTGAGCAGTTGGGTGTAAAAAATGACGATTCCGGGCTGGATTACTTTATCCCGGGAAAGGATGAAGTTTCCCTTTCAGCACTTCCGGGAACTCACCAGGATGGATTCATTGCCATGGTCATCGGAGGCAAGCACAACACCAAAATTTTCCCGGCCGACCAGGTTATCCGGGTATGCAACCAGCTTTCACAGCCAGTCATCCTTCTGGGCGGAAAAGAGGACCTTGAACGCGGTGAACAGATCGCTGCGTCAACAGGAACAATGGTTTTCAATGCATGCGGACTGTTTAACATCAATCAATCTGCCTCACTGATCAGGCAGGCAGACGCCGTGCTGTCGAACGACACCGGCCTGATGCATGTGGCTGCTGCCTTTAAAAAACCGATTCTGTCGGTCTGGGGCAACACCATTCCGGCCTTTGGTATGTACCCCTATCTTCCAGACCAATACAAAGCAAATTCGCTGATCGCTGAGGTGAAGGGTTTGTCATGCCGGCCCTGCAGTAAACTTGGATATCAAACCTGCCCGAAAAAGCATTTCCGTTGTATGAAAGAGATTGATCTTGCTGAGATCATCGCTTTTCTTGATGAGAAAATGTTGGTATCGAAAAAACGTGACTCGTGACGCGTGACGCGTGACAAAAAAATCGTAAATCGTAAATCTAAATTGCGTGGTTTTCACTGATTCACATACCCATTTGTACGCAGAAGAATTCGATGGCGATCGCGAAGCCATGATGAAAAGGGCAGAGCAGAATGAGGTGCTGCATCTGCTGCTTCCTGCCATTGATTCGGCCTATCATGAGAAGATGTTAAAGGTCACTGCTGATTTTCCTCATTTGTGTTTCCCCATGATGGGGCTGCATCCGACCTCTGTGAAGCAAAATTACCGGGATGAGCTGGAAATCGTTGCAGGATATCTCTCGAATCATGCGCTGAAGTTTTGGGCCCTTGGTGAAATTGGCATCGATTTATACTGGGATAAAACATTTGAGGCGGAACAGCGGATTGCCTTCAGTGATCAGCTGGATCTTGCATTGGAACATGATCTTCCTGTCGTGATTCATACGCGCAATTCAATGGATATTGTACTGGAGATCCTGGAAAGCCGGAACAACAGGTTAATCCGCGGGGTATTCCATTGTTTCAGCGGTAATACCGAACAGGCAAAACGTGCCACCGGTCTTGGTTTTATGCTTGGCATCGGCGGGGTGGTCACCTACAAAAATTCCGGTCTGCAAGCCGTGGTTGAAAATATCGCCCTGGAGCACCTGCTGCTAGAGACGGATGCACCATGGCTGACACCTGTTCCTCATCGCGGCCAGCGAAATGAGCCCTCCTACATCCCGATCATCGCCCTGAAAATTGCCGGGATAAAAGCCATCTCCCTGGAAAGGGTCGCTGAAATTACCACCACGAATGCTTTGAGGTTGTTCGGGATTGGGTGAACGGGCACTGATGTTTATTGTTTTATGATTTTGATGGTCCTTGTTGAACTTTCAGCATTCACTTTCAGAAAATATAAACCAGGGATCAAAGCAGAAAAATCCTGTTGATCCAATAATTTCCCTGACCAGATTGTCTGTCCCATTTTATTGATCAATTCATAGGTCTCCTTCCCCGTCGTATTGTATATTTTTATCTTACTGGTGAATGGATTTGGATAGCTCTCAAGTGGTGTTGATTGATTGTATTGATCACCAATTCCGTATGGATACAATTCAATATAATCACCCGGGGTCATATCCCGGCCTGAAAATGCAGGATAATCCGGGGCGTACCTGTAAATCCTGAACACCTGGTTCATGGTTTCATCGGGCCTGACGGGATTGATGGGAATCGGATCACCTTGCGTCATTGGGCCTTTGTCATCCACCGGACAGAGGTATCTCCATACAATCTCACCATCGGAGGTAACTTCCGTGAAATCTCCATGTCCTCCTTCACAAATAATCGTATTCCCGTTAGGCTGGCGCTGGGCTCCGGAAATATTCTCAGAGTACAATGATTCAGGAGGGGAGGCCGTGTAAGACCAGGTAAATGCGGTCGGCCCGAACGCCGATCCAGGGCTCACAGGATAATTCCCGTTCGCATCAACAGGCGTGGTTATTTCATCAACAGTCGAATAAAGAGGGGTTCGGCCTAAACCATTGTTGTAACAGGTTAAATTCCCCGCACCCGGATTGCCTGCCTTCACCCATTCCACATCATGCTGCTCGAAATACTTCTGGTTGCTCACGGTCCCCGCTCCATAGGTCAAAGGATTTCCCCAACGATAGAGCAGGTCGCCGCCTTTGCCGTGCACACCTCCGCTGTGACCAGCCGATTGGGCCGTCGTGGTGCTGTGATCAACGATCCACACCTCGCTGTTCCCTCTCACGCTCATGGCGATCTGATCCAGGCTGGCATTGTAATCTATCGAATTCATGTGATTCCAGAAAAGCGGAAGGTTCCGGTGGTCTCCGTCACAATCGATCAGTTCGGGATGCGCGCTCACGACGCCGTAATTCGATTTTGAGGCATCGAAATCCTGGATCAGGTGATCCCATGTATGCCATTCCCAAACTACCGTCCCACCAACCGGATATGTCGGGGCGATTTCGATAATGCAGTCGGGCAGCATGTATCCCTTCTGTTGTATCTCAGAATTCAGTTTAGCCGGGTCAAAGCCTGCTGCGAGTACTTCGGCATAGGTCTTTTTCTCCACAACCAGCATAATTATATTCCCATTCGGCAGCTTTTTTATGTCATGATGCTGCATATAGGTTGATGTCGAGTAATCTAAAGCCCACACCAGGTTGTCGTCCCAGTCATATTCTTCAATCCGCCCTCCTTCACCGCCGCCGGTACCAAGCTGGGTCTGGGTCATGCATGCCCTCAGGAGATGACCGTTTTCGAGAAGATAGACCGCCTGCCCCGGAGGATACGTACTGGCCTTCCATTCATGGATCTTGCGCCCGTCGTTATTGATCAGGTAGGTCATGGTATTTTGTTTCGGTGCAAACAGCGTATACCCCGCAAATGTTCTCGTAGTGTCGTTAATAAAGAGACCCATGGTCCTGGTTTGTGCGTAAATCCCTGCCAGCGGGATTAAGATCATTGCAATAATTAATAGTTTGATTTTCATTTTGACCTCCTGTTATTTTATTACGACCAATTTTTTTATTGACTGATGAGTACCTGCGGCAAGCCTGCAATAATAGATGCCGCTTGAAGCCTGACTGCTCTCCCAGGTCAGGGTGTGCCAGCCTTCGTTTGCGTAGCCATCGGCCAGCACGGCAATTTCCAACCCAAGAGAACTGTATATCCTAACCGAAACCCTCGAAGTCGCCGGAATGTAATATTTTATGACAGTCGACTGGCTGAATGGATTCGGGTAATTTTGCAGCAAAATGGCTGATCCTTCCTCACGGGATCCTGTCTCATGAATACCGGTGATCTGCGAATACTTTCTCACCACCCTGAACCCGACATGATACCATGGATGGTTTGGGTCCTGGGGGCCACGGTAATAGGATGGGTTTCGGTTCGAGACCCTGGAATGTCCATCATTTACACCAAGGGTGTCATATCCATTGTACCAGTTGCCCCCGCGCATCCCGCGGTATGGCTTTCCATCGGGCATGATAAATCCTGTGGTCGGGCCCTTCGGATTGTCATACGGACTGCTGCTGTAGTAATTCTGGCTGTACCAGTCGTTGATCAGTTCCCAAACATTCCCCTGCATATCATATAACCCGAAACCATTCACACCGTCGGTGGTCTGGTATTCGGTCATGTTCCCGGGCCAGTTGTAATCGTTTTTATACTTCATTGTTCCATCGTAAAACCCCACAGGGGTTGATAAAGGATAATCTCCTGTTTCATATGGATCTCCGGAATTGGGAAGGTTGGCTGCAGAAACAATCACGGTATTTCCATTTTCGTAATTATAATAGGGGTTGAGATGCCCGCCCCGGCCTGCATATTCCCATTCTGCTTCGGTGGGCAACCGGTAGCCGTTTTTAGTGAAATCACAGTCCCAGGTGCTGAGATTATAGCAGGACTGCAAACCGTTCAGTGCGCTTAGCCAGTTGCAAAACGTGGCTGCCCCGAACCACATGACCCCAACCATCGGGTGATTGGCCCTGAAATCGGCCATTGAAAAAACATTTCCGTCATACGAAATGCTGTAGCACGATTCAAATTCATGCGTGTAACATAAAAGGTTTGTGTCGCCTGTATTGTACACTTTGTTGGCGATCACTTGTATCGACCCGGCAAGCTTCGACGCATTAAGAAATTCAAGGAACTGCTGGTTCGTAGTCTCGGTTCGCGTCATATTGAAGGAATCAACCTTTACAACATGTAACGGCAGCTCATCGCTTGGGTGATGCGGGTCAACAAAGCCGAAATGATCTCCCATCTCATATTCGCCCCCGGCAATAGAAACTTCGGTGATGTTTAAACTGCTGTTGTCCAGGCCTCCTCTGACCAGCAGGACATTCTCCTTGAGCGTTTTGACATTGTATGAAACAATTCCGTAATCAACATTGATATCCCAGGCTTTTTCGCTTGCATTTATAAGGGTGGTCGACGACCAGTAATTCCCCGTGATCACATCAGGGAAATAAGTCCTGTTAAATGAAGGTTTTGATAATGTAACATCGTTCAGAGATTGTATCTCTTTCACATTCGGCAATCGCCAGTCTGTCTTGCCTCCGAGGGATATCGTTTTGCTGTAAGCCAGCGCTTCCTCCCAGCTCATGGTGTTTGAAGACTGAATTTTCTGCCATATCAGACCCGTGTTATGATCGGTTATGGTTCCATTGCCGTTGTCGGTAAAATGAGCGGGCGGGGAAATTGCCGATATAGCATTCCTGACAGCCCTCACATGAAATAATTTTGTACCACCGGAGCTCAGGGTCTCTGTTTTCGGATGAGCGCCTATACCTCCACCTGCATTGACCACCCACACCCTGGCCGGATCACCCACCTGGGTTTCACTGCTCCACCAGTACTGCGCCTGAGTCTGCGCAAAGTAAACAGTATTCAGGGCAGGATTTACATGGTTGTAATTGTTGAGGCTTAACAATTCAATCCCTTTGGGCACTCTCCAATCGGTGAAACCACCAAGGCTTAGATTATCGCAGTAAGAGGCTGCATTCTCAAAAGTCATCTCGCCCCCGTCGGTTTTCTGCCACATCAGCCCGGTATTATTATCTGTTACTGTTCCATCCCCGTTATCGGTAAATGAAGGAGTATTGATGAGGTAATCCGAATCCTCCCCTTCGGTGGATGTGAAACTGCCGGTTTGGCCCGTATCCTGCAGTTTGAATGGAACCAGTTTCTGAGCGTTCACTGTTGGAAACAGCGTAAGGCTCATGCTCATCATCGCTGTTAAAAGAAGTTTATACATGGTACCTGACATAGTTCACCTCCCATTTTGTTTATTGTATACAAATCATTTTCATTGTTTTAGACTGATCGCTGGCAATAATCCTGTAATAATATATATGGCCTGCAGATGGGGATGTTCCGGGATTGAATGTTACAATATATTTCCCCGGCTGTTGGTATTGATCAACCAGCGTGCTGACCTCCCTTCCGGGCGCGTCATATACCTTAATGCATACAGTTCCCGCCTGTGTTATTTCATAGGGAATGGCTGTTGTTCCGCTGAAGGGGTTTGGGTAATTCTGCCCAAGCCGATATACCTGATCCGACTTAATCTTTTCTTCCACAGCCGATGGAGTTGCATGCAGAATATAAGAATAGGCAACATCCCCGTTTTTCCGGCTGGGAGTCTCTTCGTCCGGGAGAAATGTTTTGATATATTCGACTGTTGCAATGGAATCACCGACAGTGACCAGAAGATATCCCCGGCTTGGCAGGAACAGTCCGTTCACATAACCATACTGTGATGCCTGGTTCGCGTTGTTGATGTTCTTTGAAGAGGGTTGTGGGAGTTCCTGGTAAACCACCCCGTCGAGATCCTGTTTCCCGAAAAAATGGTCATGCCCGTGAAAATAAATGCTGGCATGGCAATCAACCATCAGCTGATGAATCGGTTTCTCCCAGCCCGGACGATACGCATCAAATCCCCAGGTCAGATCCGAGTTCTTACCTCCCATCTCGAATAAACCGGCAAACTCAGCGCCTCCTCTTGCATCGTTACCACTACCACCGACCAGTTGGTGGCAGAATACGAATTTGAATTTTGCCTTGCTGCCCGAAATCACCTTGCTGAACCATTTATACTGATCGCCTCCCAGGGTCCATCCCCAGTCAGGCTTGCCTTTGGTATACCAGTATGGATCAAGAACAATGAAGAGGGCATCTCCCCACTCCCAGGCATAATAGTTCTGGCGAAGGCCCACATACGGCTCTGGGATGCTGTCTCCCGAATAAAATCCATCGGGAACGGGATTCGGATAATACAGTTTTCTGGTGTTGGCAGCCATGACCGGCAAAGTAGCCGGTGAACCACCTGCGATCCATCCGTTTTCACCTTCATGGTTGCCAATGACCAGGAAGAGCGGCACCGAATGACAGGTGGCTCCGAAATAGGGCCTGTACAGGAGATGCCGGGAGGTAATGTTTTCCTGTGTTTTGGCCTGCAGTTTTTCCGACATGAAGGTGTCGCCCAGGTCGAACAGGAAATCAGGACCAGCGTTCAAAATGTTTTGCAGAGTGAGTGCATAGGAGGCCGGAATGGTGTTGGTGTCAAGATGGGGATCCGCCTCTACCGCAAATGAGAAAGTTTTCCCGGCAGACCTTTGGGTATGGAAAGTATGTTCAGCTCCGTTCAGAAATTCGCCCGAACTGCCTGCATTACGATACCGGGTTCTGTAATAATACCGTGTATCCAGTGCAAGGCCTGTAAAAACCGCTTCGAGCGCAGCGTCAATAGTGGCCGTGAAAGTCGGGGTTTTCATGCTGTAATTACCCCCCGAAGTCCCGTATTCCCAATACACCTCTGCTTTCTGGTCAAACAGAATGCTCATGGTGACTGAATTTGCGGTGGGACGGCCCAGAATTTCGGTAAAATTCTGAGCCGCGGCAAGCAGGCTGCATGATGCAAGAATGACACTTATCCATAATCTCAACATAATCTGCATATGGGTTTTATCTGTTATAAATCATTTTTTTACTGAGTTGGCGGTTGTCGGCCATCAGAATGTATAAATAGATCCCGCTGGCAACTCTCGATCCGCTGTCATTGCTGCCATCCCAGTAAATCGAATAATTCCCGTTCGGACAGTATTTTTTCATCAGAGTCTTCACATAATTCCCGGAAAGATCATAGATAATCAGAAGGACATTGGCGGACTGCACAATATTGAATCCTATCGTGGTCCCTGTTGAGAAAGGGTTGGGATAATTCTGTTTCAGATCATCGCTGAGCGATGTGGTCTGGCTTTTTTCCTGCACGGCGGTTATATCTTCCGGAGTCCAGTAATCGGGAGGTTCGCCGGTCATGGTTGAACCGGGAGTAAGATCATGACCCGCCAGGGCCGGATGGTCCGCAGCATAGCGGTAGGCCCTGAAAACACCATTGTAAGTGGGATAATGATCAGTTTTAATTCTCTTTAACCCGTCGCGGGTCATGGGGTTGACATATTCCCAAACGATGGCCGTGTCGGAGGGCGCAACTTCAAAGAAATGGCCATCGTTCATGGAACATATCAGCGTATTCCCGTTAGGAAGTCGCTGAGCGCCTGAGCCGATCGTACTGTAAAATGAGGTGTTGTTTTTACTTGAATATCTCCAGACAATCTGTTTTGATACGTTCTTGTTCTCCTTCATCAGGTTGGGATCGGGCGACGACACAATGTTATACCCCGCATCCGGAGGATTTATGAAATTTGATGTAACGGTGCCTGAGGAGTTAAGGTATGGGTTGATCTCAATGATATACGATTGGGGTGTGAGTTCGAAAAGGTTCTGTCCATTGCAGAAAACAAGGAAATTACCCGCACCCGGCAGTCCCGGCTTTATCCATTGAATGTGATGGGATCCTCCCAGCTGTTTGTTTCCTGCTGTTGCTTTCTCCCAGTTATCAAGCACCGAAGGAGGATCTCCCTGGTCATATTTGGCAGGATCCCCAAATCGGTATTTGAAATCACCCGCAGTAGTTGCAGCAAGGGCGATACTGCCAACCGGATCATTGGGAATGAATGTATTGCCATGATCGATCACATAAAATTCGCCATGAACGGAGTTGATCACGATAAGATCAAGATCCAGGTTATAATCAAGGGAGTTGCAGTGCATCCAGTCGCTTTTTACAGGATTCCCCCGAATATTCAGGTTGATCCTGCCAGGAGTATCGGCAATGACGCCATAGGTCGACTTTGAGGGATCAATGTCCTGGACAACATGATTAAAGAACCACCATTCCCAGATCACGTTACCCTGTCTGTCAACCTCAACAATGGCATCCATTTGTGAGCCGGTATAATTATGTGCCGGGTCACAGCCAGCATCAAGACATTGCTGGGCAGTGAGGTCCTTATTCGCAATAAATATGAAAGTTGAATCACCGAGTTTGGGGTTATAAATTTTTCCAAAGTCATGGTGGCCATGATAATTGGAGCGGGATTCGGTATACTGCCACACCGTATTCCCGTTCCAGTCAAGTTCTTTCCATATATTCTGATTGCTTGGATTGCCCCCCACCGCATCAAGCAGGGTTCCTGCCTCTGTGAACCGGGGATTTGTGCCCATGGACCATGTATGTACAACATGGCCTTCAAAATCAATCAGGTAAGTCATTCCTCTTGTGCCAAATAAAGTATAACCGGCAAAGGTTCTGGAGTTATCCCAATACCTGGTTTCAGTCTTCACCATAAAATTTTCCTGGGAAAGAACTGACAGAGCAAAGAGGAGAAGGCTTGACAATAAAAGGCTCTTTTTCATAGGGAGATGATTAAGTTATTCATTTTGCCAAAATTATTTTTACCTGGGTTTTCCTGCAAATCTTTTCAATGAACAGGGAGTTTTAACCCGCGGAATCAGCAAATTATTCAGCGAAGGATTCCGGAGTTCTGAGGGCATATCCTACCGGTTGATGATAATTTTTTTAGTCCCCTTGTACGCCACAGTCGTAATTCGTAAAAAATATACCCCTTCGGCAAAACCCCCGACATCGATACTGGTCGACTTTGTCTGCAACAGCGTTTGTCCGAGCATATTGACCAGACTGATCTCTGCAGGACCGATGCCCTCGGGGAGAACTACAGTTATCCTTTCCTTCGCCGGGTTAGGATACACTTTTACTTCGGCAACACCAGTTTTAGCCTGTATTCCTGTCGGGCAATTCCCGATGGTATAACTGAAAGCCACTTCCCTGTTATGATGAATGCCACCAATGGTATCGGCCGGCAAATATGCCCGTACAAAATCCACCCTCACGCAGGTTGAAGTAACAGTAACCTTTAAATGACCCGAGCCATCAAGGGTATCGGAAACATAGGCCCCGGCATTGGCCTTCATCCCTAACTCGTAGGTTGAGTCGCTGGGCATGGGGACTTCCTGGTAGATCACCCCGTCTAAAACCTCGCGGGCGAACAAATGATCGTGCCCCTGAAAGTAAATATTCACCCCGTTATCGACGAACAGCTGGTGAATCGGCTTATCCCAGCCCGGGCGTTGGGTCGTGAACCCCCAGGTAGTGCCATTTGCTTCATATCCGCCCCATTCAAAATACTTTGCCGTAGCTATTCCGCCCCTGCCTTCGCCCCGGGTATGATGGGCAAATACGAATTTGAATTTTGCAGTACTGTTTTCGAGGGTGTTTTTCAACCAGGTGTATTGAGCTGAACCCAGGGTCCATTCCCAGTTCTTCGGTTTTGCCGAAGTATCGCAGTCATACCGGTAAACATCAAGTACTACGAAAAGGGCATCGCCCCAGGTCCATGAGTAGTAGTTTTCGGGATTCCCCATGCCATATCCTTCAGAGTCGGGATTGCCCGAATAGAAACTCCCCGGACTGGGATTTGGGTAATAGAACTTCCGCCATAAAGTAGCATAAACCGCAATATTTTCCGGGGGATTCTGCTTCAGGAAATAGGCTTTTTCACCCTCATGATTGCCGAGGCATATAAACAGTGGTAACGAATGGCAGATACTGCCGAGGTATTGACGGTAATCTTTATGCAGGGCATCCATCTGGGCGGATGTTGTGGTATTCGGATTGTGGTCATCACCAAAAATATCTCCCAGGGAAAACATAAAATCGGGATTGTCTTTGGCCTGGTTGTCAAGGCATACCTGGTAGAGGCTACGAATACCCTTTTTATCGTATAGATGTTCATCTGATTCAATGGTGAATGAAAATGCACTGCCTTCCGCCCTCTGTGTATGAAAACTGTACTCGGGACCGGTCATGAAAGCAGTTGTGGCACCATTTGCCCGGTACCTCGTCCGGTAATAATATTTAGTATCGGGGAGAAGCCCTGTGATATCGGTTTCAAGCGGCGTATCTTTTGCTGCGACGGCCTGAGGAGTCCAGGAGTTATAGCCTCCCGGCGACACACCGTACTCCAGGTAAACTTCGGTCGATTGATCGAACAATATGCTGATGGTCACAGATGAAGATGTAGGCCTTCCAAGGATAATATCATAGGACTGGGCAAATGAATAAGTCCCTGTAAATAAACTGGAAAGCATGAGCGCAATGGCTGGAAGTGTTCGCATTGTTAATGGGATTATGAATAATTTGCTGAGATTATGAAAAGTATACACCTTGCGAACGATTTACCCTGATGCAAAAATGCCGGGAGGTGCAGTTTGTAGCCCATACAAACTGCACCTCCCGGCATACTAACAAGATAATCAACGGATTGTTTTAATTCATCAATATCGCTTTAAATGTAAATATCCGGTTGCTGGTTTTAATTGAAATGAGATAGATTGAACCGGGATTTAGTTTCATCGGGATGAGATAACTTAAATCCTGCTTTTTGTCTGAAAAATAGACTGTTCTGCCCAGCATATCAAATACGCCGATCTGATTCGCTTCTGTCACTGTGTTGGAGAAAACCCGTATGCCATTCTCGCTCAGGTTCACTTTCAATTCATCATTTGAAATGGGATTTACCGAGGTGGTTCCGCAAGCGTCGCAGGTGCTCCATAAGAAACAGATTGTTGTATCGGCGCCGGCCAGGGAGGATAACCTGTTCGTATACTGAGCATTTCCATTGGTACAGGACCAGGTAGGATCCAACACTTCTTTTGTAGGCCCGACTCCGTTCACAAATAAATATTCAATGTTCTGATCTGCTACCAGTTGCAAGGTCGCTTCATACGTCTCATTGCCGATCGAGGTCATGGGTGTTCCCGGCCAGTTGGTCCAGTTGGTCCAGCTGCCAAACACATAAACCGGTATGGAATCAGCACTTTGAACCTGGAATGTGACGGCAATGGAATCTACGGGAGCAGACCCGCAGGTTGCACAGGAAGCCCAGGTATAACAGATGGTCGTATCGGCGCTTCCCAATGCCAGGACCCTGTTTGTGTACTGGGCATTGCCATTGGTACATGGCCATGAAGGATCGAGCACTTCCTTTACAGGCGTGGTCCCGTTCACATAGAGGAACTCGAAATTACTGTTTGATGCGAAGCTCATTGTGGCAGAATAGGTGTCGTTTCCAATAGAGGTCATGGGTGTTCCCGGCCAGTCGCTCCAATTATTCCAGTTTCCAAACACATACACGGATGTTGAATCAGGGCTCTGGACCTGGAAGGTAACGTCAATGGAATCAGCGGGAGGTGAACCGCAAGTTTCACAGGAAGCCCATTTATAGCAGAGTGTGATATCATTGCTACCCACGGACAAAACCCTGTTTGTGGCCTGTGCATTTCCATTGGTACAACCCCACGAAGGATCCAGAATTTCCTGAATAGGTGAAGAGCCATTTACAAAGAGAAATTCATAGTTGCTGTTTGCCGGAACCCTCATCGTTTTAACATAGATATTATTTCCGATGGCACTCATTGGATCTCCGGGCCAGTTGACCCAGTTGTTCCAACTACCGAAAACATAGGCCTGGGTTGAATCAGGGCTTTGAACCTGAAATGTCACCTGAACGGTGGTCGTATCAGCTTCACCAAAAGTCACATCGTCAAAATAATAAGTTCTGTTGCCGGCAGCAGCGCCTGCTGTTCCAAAATTGAAAAACACCGACATCTTTTTATAGATATAGCTGAAATTGATGGGAGCTGTTCCGGGTACCTGGTTAGAAAAATCGTACTCCAGTATCTCCCACTGACCATATCTGGTGGTCAGTTTTTCTGCTTCCACACTTTTGGTTGGATCGTTTGGATCTTCAATCTTCATGCGGATGGGGACTCCGGCATCGGGCGAATAAACCCGCATGGTCATTTTGGTTGAGCCCGCAGCAAAGGGGACAGGATTAGCAAAACCTACCGTTCCTCCGATGGTCGTGCCCGCCCAGAATTCGGCCGTATTGGATTTGATGACTTTACATGCCAAATTAGTCGGAACCACCGGATCGGTTACAATGCTGCTCGCATTGCCCCCAAAATCAACCAGGTTATAGATCACGTTCGTGTTGTCGAAGCTTACCGGAAGGTCGACCGGGGCCGGGCCGGCAGCGCCAAAAGCAATATCATCGCAGTAGTATGTCTTGGTTCCGGCCGCTGCGCCAGTTGTTCCAAAATTGAAAAATACGGACAACTTCTTATATGTATAGCTGAAATTGATGGCTGCGGTTCCGGGGGCCTGGTTGGCAAAATCGAACTCCAGGGTCTCCCAACGGTCAGATCCTGTAGTCTGTTTCTCCGTTTCAACACTTTTGGTTGGATCGTTCGGATCCTCAACTTTTATACGGATGGGAGTGCCGGCATTGGGTGAATAAACCCGCATGTTCATCTTGGTTGAACCCACTGCAAATGGAACAGGATTCGCAAAACCTACCGATCCTCCGATGGTTGTGCCTGCCCAGAGTTCTGCTGTATTTGATTTGATGACTTTACACACCTTATTGGTTGGATTCACCGGATCGGCGACGATACTGCTCGCATTGCCCCCAAAATCAACCAGGTTAAAATTAACATTGGTGTTGTCAAAAGTTACCGGCAGGTCTACCGGGATGGGGGGGGCAGGACCAAAAGCGATATCATCGCAATAGTATGTTTTGGTACCGGCCGCTGCGCCCGTTGTTCCAAAATTGAAAAATACCGACAGCTTTTTATAGGTATAGCTGAAATTGATGGCTTGAGTTCCGGGAGCCTGGTTGGAAAAATCGAACTCCAGGGTCTCCCAACCATTGGCAACAGTTGTCAGCTTTTCTGTTTCCACACTTCTGCTTCCATTGTTGGGATCTTCAACCTTGATACGAATGGGAATACCGGCATTGGGAGAATAGACCCGCATGTGCATCTTGGTTGAACCCACTGCAAATGGAATAGGATTCGCAAAACCTACAGATCCTCCAATGGTGGTGCCCGCCCAGAGTTCTGCCGTATTTGATTTGATGACTTTACACACTTTGTTGGTTAGAACCACCGGATCGGCGACAATACTGCTCGCATTGCCCCCAAAATCAACCAGGTTATAGTTTACGTTGGGGTTGTCGAAGGTAACCGGAAGGTCTACCAGAGTCGGGCCGGCAGAACCAAAAGCGATGTCATCGCAATAGTATGTTTTGGTACCGGCCGCTGCGCCCGTTGTTCCAAAATTGAAAAATACCGACAGCTTTTTATAGGTATAGCTGAAATTGATGGCTGCGGTTCCGGGAGCCTGGTTCGCAAAATCAAATTCAAGGGTCTCCCAGCCATTGGCCACTGTTGTCAGCTTTTCTGTTTCTACACTTTTGGTTGGGTTGTTTGGATCTTCAACCTTCATACGGATGGGAATACCGGCATCGGGCGAATAAACCCGCATAGTCATTTTGGTTGATCCCACTGCAAAGGGAATGGCCGTTGCAAAACCGGTCGATCCTCCAATGGTCGTACCCGCCCAGAGTTCTGCCGTATTGGATTTGATGACTTTACACACCTTGTTGGTCGGAACCACCGGATCGGCGACAATACTGCTCGCATTGCCCCCAAAATCAACCAGGTTATAGTTCACGTTGGGGTTGTCGAAGGTTACAGGTAAGTCTACCAGGGGCGGGGGGGCAGCACCGAAAGCGATGTCATCGCAATAGTATGTTTTGGTACCGGCCGCTGCACCAGTAGTTCCAAAATTGAAAAATACCGACAGCTTTTTATAGGTATAGCTGAAATTGATGGCTTGAGTTCCGGGAGCCTGATTCGCAAAATCAAATTCAAGGGTCTCCCACCCATTGGCCACTGTTGTCAGCTTTTCTGTTTCTACACTTTTGCCTCCATCGTTGGGATCCTCAACCTTGATACGGATGGGAATACCGGCATTGGGTGAATAAACCCGCATGTTCATCTTGGTGGAACCCACGGCAAAGGGAATGGCCGTTGCAAAACCGGTCGATCCGCCTATGGTCGTACCCGCCCAGAGTTCTGCCGTATTGGATTTGATGACTTTACACACCTTGTTGGTCGGAACCACCGGATCGGCGACAATACTGCTCGCATTGCCCCCAAAATCAACCAGGTTATAGTTCACGTTGGGGTTGTCGAAGGTTACAGGCAAATTCAGCAATTCCGGGATGTTGCATGTGTTACAAGTAGCCCAAGTGTAACAGACCGTTGAATTACTGCTTCCTGTGGTGAGCACCCTGTTGGTGTACTGAGCATTGCCATTGGTACATGGCCACGCCGGATTCAGTACCTCTTTTTCGGGTGTGCCGCCATTTACAAAAAGATATTCATATGTGGTCCCGGAATTTAATGGCAGTGTGACAGCATAATAACCATTCCCGATTGAAGTCATCTGATCTCCGGGCCAGTTCCCCCAGCCGCTCCAGCTACCAAAAACATAAACAGGTGTCAATGCAGGATTTTGAACCTGAAATGTAATATTGACTGTGGCCAACGGCCTGTTTATCTCAGTTTGTCCGACAACAAAGGCTGAGAATAGCATGCTGAAAATTGAAAATAGGATTCGTTTTTTCATACTAATTTTCTTGAAGTGAATATCTTTTTATTGATGATTTCCTGTGGCAGAAACAAAATCATTTAATTCTGCACTACACCTTTAACTGTTAGAACCTGGTTATTGACTTTTACAGAAATAAGATAAAGGCAACCAACGTTTAGGTTTAAAGGTATCAGACTGTTGATATTCATTTTTTTGTTGGAAAAATATACGGTCCTACCCAAAAGATCAGATATACCAATCTGATCAATTTCAACAAACATATTCGAAAAAATCCGGATTCCATCCTTACTAAGACTGACCTTCATATTATCATTTGACAAGGAATTCACAGAAGTAGTGCCACATGAACTGCAGGTGCTCCAGATAAAACAAACGGTAGTGTCAGAACTGCCTAAAGTTAATACCCTGTTTGTATACTGGGCATTGCCATTGGTACATGGCCATGCAGGATTCAAAACCTCTTTCAAAGGTGTGCTGCCATTCACGAAAAGATATTCATAAGTTGAATTCGGGGAAAAGGGAAGGGTAGCAGCATATAATCCAGGTCCGACAAGCATCATCTGATCTCCAGGCCAATTGCCCCAACCGCTCCAATTTCCAAATACATAAACCGGTTCTATATCAGGACTTTGCACCTGAAATGTAACATTAATTCCAGATGGGCCAGATCCGCCAAAGGCAATATCATCGCAATAGTAGGTCTTGGTACCAGCGGCAGCGCCTGTTGTTCCAAAATTGAAAAATACGGAGAGTTTCTTATAAATATAGGAGAAGTTAATGGCCGCTGTTCCGGGAGCCTGGATTGCGAAATTAAAAGTGAGGGTCTCCCATGCATTGGCCACGGTTGTTAAAACCTGTGTCTCAACACTTTTTGTAGGATCGTTGGGGTCTTCCACTTTCATACGGACCGGAGTTCCGGCATCGGGTGAGTAAACTCTCATGGTCATAAAAGTAGCGCCGGGAGCAAACGGCACAACCGTTGCAAAACCAACTGTACCCCCAATGGTAGTTCCAGCCCAGGTTTCGGCAGTATTTGTTTTGATGACCTTACATACCATATTGGTTAACACGACTGGATCGGCCACGATGCTGGAGGCGTTGCCGCCAAAATCGACCAGATCGTAGTTCACTGCGGGATCGTCGAAAGTAACAGGTAGATTTACCGCTGTCAATGGCAGATTTTTCATTGCCTGTCCGAAGCAGAATACTGAAAACAAAATGCTGAGAAATGTAAAAAGTAATTGTTTTTTCATCGTGAATTGTTTTAAAGTTAAATAAACAGGTATTCACTGTCTTGCAGTCTTGAATACGACCGCTAATGTAATGTGGAGAACATAGCACAACAAAATATTATCGTACATCAATAATGCATCAGGAATGACTTTTTTATTACATCATTAATACATCAAGCTAATACATGATTACATATATTAGCTTGATATGGAACTATATAGTAATAATAAAATCAGCTGAAAAACACGTCAGTATCTACACATGACGCAATGAAGGTTAAAACCCGGAATGCAGGTGGGAATTTAAAGATTCATCATAAAATCGGTCAGGTTGGCATTCCGGTCAAGACCTAACTTTTTTCGGATACGATACCTGCTAATTTCAACACCCCGTGTGCTTATGTTCATCAACGTTGCGATCTCCTTGCTGGAAATATTCATGCGCAGGTAAGCGCATAAGCTCAATTCACGGGGAGTCAGCACCGGGTATTGTTTTTTCAGTTTGTTAAACAGATCTTCATGAACCTGCTCGACATGCATATTGAACACCTGCCACTGTTTTTCATTGTCAATTTCTTTCCCGATCCGTTTGATGGTGGCATTCAGGTCGTTTTTCAGTTGATCATCGGCAAGCGCTGTTTTTATCTTGACGAGTTCATTTTTTAATTTGTGCAGGATATCATTCTTTTGAATGATCAGCATGGTGGAGTTGGCAAGTTCCTTTTCTTTGTGGATCATTTCAAGGTTGAGGGTTTCATTCCTCAACCGGATCATCTCTTTTTCGGTAATATGTGCTTCTTCTTTCATCTCCTGCTCACGCTGCCGGAATTTATTTTTTTGCGCTTCTTTTTCTTTCAAATGCGATTTCTCGATGCTCGTCCGGAAGAGCTGATAAACCAGGAACAAAAGACAAACGAAAATCAAAAAATAAACTACCCATGCATAGATGGTCCAGTACCAGGGGGAGAGAATCCGGATTTGATAGTCCAGTACCGGTGTTGATTTACCTTGAATGGTGAGGGCTTTAAGTTTGAAAGTATAATTTCCGGCGGGCAGGTTTGTATATTCTTTGGAGTTTTTAAACGACCAGGCAGACCACTCCTTGTCAAAACCATCCAACTTGTATTGAAATGACACCAGTTGCTCGGAAAACTGGCTGGCGGCAAAAGCGATGGTTATCGTGTTATTCCTGTATCTGAACCTGGGGATGACTTCCTGCCTCAGATAGTTGCTGCTATACCGGTAGGTACCCTCGGAGGGGTCGCCTGATCGTAATTTACTGATATACAATACCGGCGACACATTGTATGATTTAAACTGACCCGAATTATAATGGACAAATCCGTTCTCGATGCCGATGATTACATTGCTTGCATCCAGTGCATTGACATGACCAAAAGCTGGGATCACCATTCCTGAAAGTTCAACGAAAGGAGCCGTAATATTCGTATAGGCGCCATCCTCCTGTAAACGCAGAACCCCAGGCTGCTGCTTGTTATAGTACCAGATATTATTGGCGCTGTCCTGAGTCAGGTAATCAATTTGCTTGATACCGGGGAACAATGAATTTAACGGAAGGTCGGGGTCAAATTTGTCGTTGGTTTCATTATATCTGTAAATCCCATAAGGGGTTCCTGCAACGAGGCCTGATTTCAGTTTAAATATCGTATTGCCCTGGTTTGAAGGCAGTCCTTTGGTATTGTCGTAAAACCTGATCTCTTTCACCTTCCGGAAATCAGCATCAGGTTTTAAACGGAACAATCCTTTATATCCATGGCTGATCCAGATAAATCCCTTGGTATCCTGCTCAAGATAATGGGATGACTGGTCATAGCCTGATAATTCATTTCTGTATGCCCAGAGCGGACCTTCCTTTTTCAACACCGATATGCCTGAGTAACTTCCTGCAAGCAGGAGCGGCTGCTTGCTTTGGGCCTTGATTATATTCCATCCACCGGGAACAGAGGATATCTTCAGAGCAGTTTCATCCAGTATCTGGAAGACCCCCAGATGGTGTCCGCACAAAAGGGTATGGTCAATCATGGTCAGACACCATACCTGGCCTTCAGTGCCTTCGATCAGATGAAAGTCTTTATTTTTCTTAAGCGGATTGATAAAATCCTTCCATCGGATATAAAAAAGACCCTGGTTGGTGCCAAGGTAAAGTTTATCGCCGAATAGAGCCGAAGCATAACCCGATCCGATATTATAATAGTTCTGTATGAACGTGAGGGGTGAATTAAAATGAACAACCGAGATCCCATTGTCGAGACCTAACCAGATATTCCCTTCCAGGTCGTTTCCGGTGCACAGGACCGTGCTGTTAGCCAGTCCGCCCTCCTTGTTTATTTCAGAGATCACCTGGCCTGCGGTATCCGAAACAATCAGTCCGTTCTGAATGGTCCCGAAAGCAAAATATTTTTTATCAATGAGGGACGCCGAAAACAACTTATATTTTTTAAGCACGGCGTTCACCTGTTTATCCCAAACGGTGACTATTTCCCCGTCATACCGGAACAATCCGTTTTTTGCAGTTCCGATAACCACCTGATCATCATTTAATGGGAGGATGGTCCAAACCGGGTTCCCTGCGAAAAATGATCCACCGGCTATCTGCCGAACTTTCCCCTCCCGGTACTGCATTAATCCCTCCTTCTCGTCATAGATCCATAAAATACCGTTTACATAAAAAGAAAAATAAAACTTTGACCTCGGATATACGATGTCAATATTCCCGTGATTATAAATAAATATTGCTCTAAATGACTGGAAAACAATGCCAAAACTGGTTTTATGGATTCGCCAGATTTCATCGAAATCACTGATGCGGTTTTTTAGCAATTCAAGTAAGGAATGATACCGGAGGTTTCCGTTCGCATCATTCTCATAATAGCCAAACTTGTTAAAAGCTCCGACATAGATGCGATTACTGTCGGCACAAATTGAGCGGATGACCTGCCCAAGGTCCGTGTAAACAGTCCAGTGGGCCCCGTCGTACTCGAGAAGTCCGTTGTTGTTTCCAAAGTACATCATTCCATCCGGAGCTTGTGCAAGGGCCCAGTTCTGGGTGCCCCCGCCATATTCCGAGCGGCTGTAATTATGGATCCCGGGCATTCCATAGCGCTGCGCCTGGACAGAGCAGGTCACTAAGATCGCTATTAAAATACCTGACAGTTTATTCATAGAATCAGGTTAAAAAATTCTGATCGATGTAGTTTTGAAATTTACTTTTATACTGATCGCTTACCGGGACATATACTGTTCCATCGAAAACAATCCGGTTCCTTTCGATCACAGAAATCTTGGAAAGGTTGATGATAAATGAGCGGTGAACCCTCATGAACCGGTCTTCCGGCAGTTGATCCTCAATAGATTTCATGCTTAGCTGGGTCATGACCGGCTTTGAATTGACAAGGTGTATCCTGATGTATTCACTCATCGCTTCGATGTATTTTATGTCGTCAAAGTTAATTCTAAGGATCTTATATTCCGACTTTATAAAAAGAAAATCCTTGTTGCTCATGACTTCCGCCGGTTTCTGCTGCATTGCGTCGAACCAGGTTTTAACTTTGTTTGCCGATTTTAAAAAATCACTGTAACTGATCGGTTTTAGCAGGTAATCGATGGCATCGACCCTGAAGCCTTCCAATGCGTATTCGCTGTATGCTGTGACAAAAACAATAAATGGAGGGTTTTCCAGGGTTTTCACGAAATCAATCCCGCTGAGGTCAGGCATGTTCACATCAACAAACATGAGGTCGACCGGGGTTTTCTCCAATAATTCAATTGCCTGCAATGCGCTTTCGCATTGTCCGGCCAGCTCCAGGAATGGGGTTTTTCTTATGTAATCGGCAATCTGCTTTAAAGCCAGGGGCTCGTCATCTATAGCAATGCATCTGATCATAGTGGAATAGACAGGTTCACAGTAAATAACTCTTCATTTTCGATGATTTCAAGATGGTATTCAACGCCATAAAGCAAATCTAAGCGTTTTCGTGTATTTTCAATTCCGATCCCTGAAAATTCTTTGCTCTGGCTGTTGTCGGCCCTGCTGTTCCTGACTGCAAACAGCAGACGGTCTTTGCCCAATATCAGGTCAATTGCAATAAACGATTCATTTTTATAGCTTATTCCATGTTTGAACGCATTTTCAATAAATGAAATGAACAGAAACGGAGGGATCGCTGCATCTGGAATTGCACCCGGTAAATTGAAGATGATTTTGACTTTCGCGCTGAACCTAAGTTTCATCAGGTTAATATAGCTTTCGAGGAACTCCACCTCCTTTTTTAAAGTTGTTTTCTCGGTTTCCGTTTCGTACAGGAGATAGCGCATCATTTTCGAGAGTTTGATAATCGCCTCCTTGGCTTCATCGGTGTTGGTATCGACAAGGGCATGGATATTATTCAGGGTATTCATGAAGAAATGCGGGCTGACCTGGGTCTTGAGAAGTGCCAGCTGGTTCGATACGTTTTCTTTTTCAAGCCTGACCTTTTCATTTTCAACCCCGATCCAGCGCAGTCCTGAACGTAAACCGGTATCAAATCCGACAACCAGAAACGAGAAGATCAAAAAGTTCGCAAAGGGAGGAACAGGCCTGGGCTGACGTTGTTTAGAGGGGCGGTCTCCCGTGGGCGGATTCCGGTCCGGCTGATTTCGCTCGGGAGGATTCCGTTCTGGAGAATCCCGGTTTGGTCTGGAATCTTTCGCCTGTCTCATGGGACGATCAGCCTGTTCCCCCCTTGGTTTTGGTGAATTAACCTTATTCACATCATAAAAATAGGAGCCCAGGGTAAGGAACAGAATCACTCCAAGCAAAGAAAAAATATAAATCTTAATCTTGCCTTTGAATAAAAACCGGGGAACAAGAATAAACCGGTTGATAAAAAACAGGATTGACAGAGGGATAAGGATTTCAAGCTGGTTCGCAACGCTCTTCCACAAAGGATTGTTGTTGTCTTCCCTGAACAAGATTGGCGTGATCAGCAAAACCATCCAAATAAATACAACCAGCGCGATCTCGGTGAATAGGATTGTTTTATTGCGGACGTTCATGCTGATCACCTTTTGTTGAAATAAAATCCCTGCTGCAAAGATATTTTAATTCTTTTTCTCATCCTGTCCGGGAGTCTTTTGCGGTCTGGAAGCCTTTTCAAGCTCCGTATATTTTGCAAATTGGTCTTTCGTTAAAACCTTGCTGATTTTTTCATCTCTCGCTTTTTGTAGAGGTTCAACTTTGGATTTTTCGACAGGTAACTGCGGATTGGCCTGGGTTTTCTTCAGGCTTTCCATCGCTGCAAAAAAGTCAGTATATGCCTTGGCCACAACCTCATTCTGTGTTGTATTCAGCGCCAGTGGCTTGATAATCTTTTCCTGGACCGTTTTCATTCTTTCTTCGGCCGAAGGCGGATTCTTTTTGCCGTTGTTGTCAGGAGATTTGGGAGGGTCAAGTGTCCTCAGCTTTTCAGGATCAAAACCTGCTGCCGTGATGGCGTCCCTGGTCTCAGGACCTGCATGAATGCCGGCCTGCCTGAATTTCTCATGGATCGCCTTTGCATCGGCTGCCGTCAACTTTGAAGCATTGTACCTGGATAAAATGGTTTTGATCGTGGCCGTTTGCTGAGGTGTGAGCGCCTGGGATTTTTCTGAAGATTTTTGTGACGGGTTTGGCTTATCCTGGCAAAAACTTTTTCCCTGAATAAAAAACATCAGCAAGAAGAGAAGTGCGATGCCTGTGATTTTCTGAGATTCAAAACGGGGTTTCATAATCGGATTATTTGAGAGTTGGAATTTGATTACTTGAACATGAAATCGGTATTCAGTATTTCGGGCATAGTAACAGGCTGGGAGTATTGGAAAGCCCCGCCTGGATTAATGTATCCCAGTTCATCGGCCAGACCGGTCAATTTCACTTTCTGCTCGTCCGAAAGAGTACTGTAAACCTGGGAGAATACCGAAGCATAATGGTAGGACAATTCCCCGTCGAGTTCTCCATAGCGTTCCGACAGTGCGATCACAGTGGTTGAATCGGCAATGCCTGAAGCAAGGAATTTACGAAGTTCAGTCGAAACAGCCTCTCTCTTTGCCACAAGTTCAGTAAGGGCACTGCGCTGGAGGTCGACAATCCCTTTCACCTGATCGGCCTGGGTCGCTGTAAGAATCGCCAGGAAGTTCTGTCCGGCGCTGGCAGTCAGGGTTTCATCAATGGTGTAGTTCGGATTTCCCATCGCCGGCCAGTCTTTCAGGTAAAAAGACCCGAAATAGGTGCCATGTCTTTCAGGGCAGAAATACACATCGGATGTAACCGAACCTGCATACCATGCATACATCTCGCTCGCATAAGTCATTACAGCAACATTGACGTCCTGGGGCAGATTCAGTCCTTCGAGCGGGTTGGACAGGCTGCTGTCCCAGTTCCCGACTCCGTTAAGCGCCTTCAGGGCATCCATCTTCGCTTTCTGTTCAGCGCTGAAAGAACCAACCACGGTGCCAAACAGTTTTGCCCTGTCATAGCTGATCTGCCCGTCGATCCTGTACAATTCGGCTGCATAAGCCATTACGGCTTCCTTGCTGAGTCCGCTTGTGCCGCTTGGGATATCCCCCTCCTTTAAACGGCGGAAAGCCTTAAGCAATGGAAAGCGTTTCAGGGCAAAGGCATTGATCTGGTCGATCTGGTTTTGCGCCCTGGAAACATACATATTGATTTGGTCGGTTGTAAGAATATGCAATACATTGAATGCAATGATGGTCACAAAACTTGTATTGTGCCCCAGTTTGGTGGGGTCGTTGTCGCGGAGGCATTGAAACCCGCTGTAGTCAGCCACCTTGCCCGGGGGGAGAAACGACTGTGAACCAAGGTTTCCTGTGAGATAGGCCAGTCCGTCGAATGCAATGGTGTTCCGTTGTGCTTCATCTGACACAGCCTGGGTAATGGTATATTGATCCACCTGATTTGTCGTCGGAGAGACAATATCTTCAGCCGTGTCCTTTTTGCAGCCGGCAAAAATTGATGAAACTGATATGATCAGGATGAACAGTGCCTGAATCTGATTTTTCCGGTAATTTTCTTTTTTCGTTTTCATAATTCCCTGTTTTTTTTTGTTTGTAAACCTGATTGTTTTGATCCTGCAGGGTAGTTATGTTTCATGCTTTTTGGGGTGTTACCTTGAACTGGTGTATGAAGAATTGAAGCAAATGTAAAACCGGATGAACAGTTATACAAGAAAGATCAGCGAACTGGCCGTTTAAGTACCCGGAAAGGGATATTTTATCAGCGAAATACACTGGGTAAATATTACACACAATGATTCTGTTACCCTGATTGCACCACGCATTTCTTGTTGCATTTCGAGATTAATATATAGGGACTGACACTTTTAGTCGTAATTTTGTCCTTTGAACTGAATGTATGATTGGACAAACAAATATTTTGGTGATATACACCGGTGGGACCATCGGGATGGTTCAGGATCCGAAAACATTGACCCTGAAGCCGCTGACCTTTGACATTTTATACAAATTTCTGCCGGTGCTGGAGAATTTTAATTGTAAAATTGATTTCTTCACCTTCGAACCGCTGCTCGATTCTTCGAACATGAGCCCGGAATTCTGGATTCACCTGGCAACCGTTATTGAAGAAAAGTATGAGGATTATGACGGCTTTGTGGTACTGCATGGTTCCGACACCATGGCCTACACTGCTTCGGCCCTGAGTTTCATGCTCGAAAACCTGAACAAACCGGTGATCTTTACCGGATCGCAGCTTCCCATCGGGATGGTTCGTACCGATGGTCGTGAGAACTTTATCAATGCGATTGAAATTGCAGCGGCGAAGGAGATAGATACGCCGGTTGTGCCTGAGGTGGCCATCTGCTTTGAGAACAAATTGTACCGGGGCAACCGGACCAGCAAACTCAACGCGGAGAATTTCAAGGCATTCGTTTCAGGAAATTATCCCCTGCTGGGTGAAGTAGGTGTTCATATCAAATACCACCATAACCTGATTTTAAAGCCCAATTTTAAAAAGCTGCGGGTGCATAAAGTGCTGGATGAAAATATTTCGATCCTGAAACTTTACCCGGGAATTTCACCGAACACCGTGGAGGCCATCCTGAACACCAAAGGATTGAAAGCCGTGATTCTCGAAACATTTGGGGCAGGAAATGCCCCCACCATTTCATGGTTTCTCGATCAACTGCAGGATGCTGTTTCCAGGGGGATCATTGTTTTCAACGTGACCCAGTGCAAAGGTGGTACGGTTGAGATGGGCAAATATGAAACCAGTGCCGGGTTGGGGAAGATCGGCATCATAGGCGGATTCGACATCACCACCGAATCGGCTGTGACCAAACTGATGTATCTTCTTGGCTGCGGTTATTCTGCCGAAAGTGTAAAACAACTGCTACAAACCTCCCTGCGCGGAGAAATGACAATTTGAAATCTCAATATTTTTTCTACCTTTGCACAGTAAAACCGATTTACAATTTACAAGTTACGATTTACAATTTTGATGTGTGTTTTTATTCGTAAATCGTAATTCAAAAATCGTAAATTTCCTGGAGAGGTGTCCGAGTGGTCGAAGGAGCACGCCTGGAAAGTGTGTGTACGCCAAAAGTGTACCCTGGGTTCGAATCCCAGTCTCTCCGCAAAAACTATCAAAGAGGAAACGCTTAAATCAAAAATCGAGTAAAACCAACCCTTCCCGGAGTTGGTTTTTTCATTTTTATCCATCCTTGTGTAAGCTGTAATGTAAGTTTTTCCGGTGCCACTCATATATTGCACATTGGCGTTTTTTAGTAAATTAGCCCTTCAATTCATACCAAACCAATCAACAAGCAGATACTTTCCACCAATCCGAATCCATGCACGAAATATTTCTGACTTTCGATGTCGAAGAGTTTGACCTTCCGTTAGAATACGGCAGTTCCATTTCCTTAATTGAGCAAATAGAAATTTCGAGGCAGGGATTGATTTTGATCAATCAGCTCCTGGACAAACTGTCAATAAGAGCAACGTTTTTTATAACGGGAACTTTTGCACTTCACAATAAAGAACTCGTCCGCCAGGTCTCATTAAAACATGAGATTGCATCCCACGCCATGTTTCACGGCAGTTTTGATTCAAAAAAAGATTTAGCGGACTCAAAAAATATTTTAGAGGAAATAACAGGAAAGCAGGTAACAGGATTCAGGCGACCTTTTTTAAAACCCGTGAATGAACCCGATCTGGTAGAGGCGGGGTACTGGTATAATTCATCATTAAATCCCACCCATATTCCCAGCAGATACAATAATCGTGATAAACCGCTGACGCCTTTCTTTTATGATCAAATTTTAAATATCCCTGTTTCAGTTAGCCCCTACCTGAGGATCCCGTTGTTCTGGTTATCTTTCAAAAATTTTCCGATGCCCTACTTCAAATTTTTGTCAAACCTGACCTTGCGCAAAAATGGCTTTCTGAATCTCTATTTTCATCCATGGGAATTCACCGACATATCATCGATTCACCTTCCCCGCTATATGAAAAGGCATTCGGGGGCATTTTTACTTGATCGTCTTGAAAAATACCTGCAATGGTTAAAGGAGAAGGGGGAATTCATCACCCTGCATGAATATGCCGAAACTATTTGCAGAAAGAAGGGTTCATTGATTCAAAAATAATTGAGGTGAGATACGATTTTCAATTCCTCCTGAAAAAAAGAACTGCGGTGGGTCTTTGGATTTTAGCCGGTCTTTGTGTCGTAATCATTCAATATCTATTGGGGACCAATGGAAAAATCAACAATTTTATCATTTTCAAAACCAGCTTTTCCCACCTGGCAAACCTGAAAGACCTCTATATCGCTTATCCCGGCGAATATTCCGACCTTTACCTGTATGGGCCTTTATTTGCCCTGTTCATGGCCCCATTTGCCCTGTTGCCGGTATTGTTCAGCTATACCCTTTGGATTATTCTTAACGCTACGGTATTGCTATACGCGATTTACCAACTGCCGGTCAGTGATAAAAACAGGGCAATCGTCAGCTGGATTGTATTCAATTGCCTGATCACCTCCCTCCTCAACAGCCAGGTGCATGCCATGACTGCCGCTTTAATTATTCTGAGTTATACCCATATACGGAAAAAGCAATTTTTTTGGGCCGCGTTTTTCCTTGTCATGGGGGTTTTTATAAAGCTGTACGGGATCCTTGGTTTGGCATTTTTCTTTTTTGTCGAGGACAAACCTAAATATCTGCTGTATCTTGTTTTCTGGACAATGGTCCTCTTTATCCTGCCCATGGCCTTTGTGGGAATTGATTATACAATTCAATGTTATGGAGATTGGTACAGGGTCCTGGTACATAAAAACTCGCTGAATGTCATGCTTGAAAACAGCCGGACCGATGTATGCGTGATGGGCATGTTTCGCAGGTTGTTCCACGATTCAACATTATCCAACCTGTATTTTATTATTCCCGGACTGTTGATATTCGCATTATCCTACATCAGGAAATCACAATTCGGAAATGTTGTTTTTCAACTGCGGATACTGGCATCTGCGCTGCTATTTGTCATTCTTGCAAGCACAGGCAGCGAATCCCCGACCATTATCATTGGCTTTGCGGGTGTGGCCATCTGGTTTATCTTAAGTGAAAAAACAAAACTGGATATTGCACTGTTGTTATTTGCCCTGATAATTTCAAGTTTTTCTCCTACCGATGTTTTCCCGGAATATATCAGAGATCGCTATATCAATCAATACGCATTGATTGTATTGCCGTTGCTGCTTGTGTGGCTGAAACTGAATTGGGATATTGCAGGAGGAACTTGTAAAAATGATCCGGAAGGTCCTCTGACCTCAGTCGGTGACCAGGTGCCATCTGTTTTCTGAAAACCCGATCTGATCCGATATTTTCCCCGGATCAAATAACCGTGCCGGAAGCACAAGGTCAGCCATGTTCATGGTTTTTAACTTAACCTCCCTGGTCAACTCCGGAGGACTGTTGATGAAAATCAGCAATCCGGGTTGGATAAGATGGCCCAACGCCCCTGACTCAATGATTACCGGTTCATTTTGCGGATTGCATTCCTTCATGAAGCGTTCAAATGCCTCCGCCAGATGTTCATCATCCGTTTCCATGAAGAAGGAACGAGCGGCGCCGGCTTCGAGAAATTTACCACTGTTTTTCCGGTGCGGTTCCATATCCTGGAAAATCCTGATTCCGGCTGAAGCGGCCACCATGCCCGAATTTCCCAGAGAATCATGAAGGTGGGGAGAGATTTTCAAGGCAAGGAGCGGGAACTTTCCTGAAAATGACCGGATCAGGTTGACAGCCAGGTATGTTTTCCCCACTTTTTTTCCGGATCCGGAGATGATGATAAACTGGGGAAATGATTTTCGGGTCATCAGATAAGCAGGGTCAGGGAATAAGCAGCTTAAAGCAGGCAAACAGCAGCACCATCGCCAGTGAAATTTTAAAATATTTTACCGGGAGAAATTTCATTGCTGTCATGGAACCAATGAGTCCTCCAGCAACCACGACAAGGATCCAGTAAAAAAAATGCGTAGGTAGCTGGAATCCGCTCACCTGCAGCCCGATCAATCCGGCGAGCGAGTTACACAGGATGAACAGGGAGGAATAGACCCCGGTTTCCTTAACATGCGACCATTTCATAAGGATAAAAATGGGGCTGAGGATAATCCCTCCGCCGATGCCGATCATGCCGGAAAGAAGCCCGAGGATGGAGCCAATGACCAGAGATGCAGGGATGCCTGGGGCAGGTTTAATTTCATACTCCCGCGATGGGCGGTACAAGAGTCTCAGCAAGGCAACCAACAACAGGATTCCAAGGATGAATTTATAGGTTGTTGGGTTGATGTGGATCAGGGCACCAAGAAAAGCCATGGGGATGGCCGGGATCAGAAATGGCAAAAAAAGCCGCCACCGGATGGAAAACCCGCTTCTGAAATTGACAAATGCGATCCCGGCAACAAAGAGATTCAGGATCAAAGCGGAACTTCTGAAGTAAACCGTGCTGACTGCGAAAATGGACATCACGGCCAGGTATCCGCTGGCGCCACCATGGCCCACCATGGAGTACATGAATGAAACTACCAGCAGCGAGATAAAAAAAAGCAGTGAGATTTCCATGAGATCCCCGTTATTCCTTGTGGTGAACAACGATACGAAATTAACAAAAAAATCCGTTAAAATGCACCAGAATGTTTTGTCAGAAATATCACAAAGTCATGTGTGATTTGTTGATACCTGACCACGAATTGACGACCTGTTTCTGTCAACTTTGCACAACCTCCCCCTTTTCCTCCCTGCCGTAATTCAACCACGGGGAGTGGTGCAAGTTCATTCATTGAACGCACGGCATAGTACGCCTTGCGATAGGACAATCCCATGGATATGGCTGCTTTTCTTAGAGAACCAAGCATCTCGATCCTTTCAAGGAGCTCAATCCTTCCGGCACCTAAAAAATTTCGTCCCTCAGTTTCAATCCAAATTCTGCCGGCAACCGTCATTTTGTTTTTCATCAGGAAAATTTGAACCGAATATTTTTACAAAACTAACAATTTATTTTTATCACATTTATCGTATACACGAAACTAGATTATTGTATTTGAAGGTTTGAGGCAGCGAAGTTATGAAGATGCGAATTATTAAAAGAAATTAAATGAACCGCAGGAATTTTATCAGGATTTCAACACTCAGCGCAGGGGGTGCCATGTTTGGTACGATCGGGTTAGGCGGAGGAAAAGAGCCCTCATTGCTTGAACGGATTACCGGCAAGATGCACACCGGCGAATCCCGGTTTCTCCGGACCCCAACCTATTGCGAAATATGTTTCTGGAAATGCGCGGGATGGGTTTATAAAAACGATCAGGGAGAGATCTGGAAGATCATCGGCAATGAAAATGACCCCCACTGCAATGGCCGGTTATGTCCCCGGGGAACGGGTGGTGTAGGAATGTACTTTGACCAGGACCGGCTCAAAACGCCGTTGATCCGCACAGGACCAAAAGGCAAGCAGGAATTTAAACGCGTAAGCTGGGACGAAGCGCTTGATTTTGTTGCTAAAAAACTTGACTTCATCGGAAAAAAATACGGTCCTGAAACGGTTGCACTCATTACCCATGGATCGGGGGGGAAACTCCTGACCACCCTGATGAAGGCCTATGGTTCCGACTCCATTGCCGGTCCCTCCTATGCACAATGCAAAGGCCCGCGCGAGGTGGCATTCGGGCTCACTTTTGGAAGCGGTCTCGAATCACCCGAACCTACTGATATCCGCGACACCCGCTGCCTGGTCCTCATCGGAAGTCATCTCGGCGAGAACATGCACAACACCCAGGTGCAGGAGATGGCTGATGCCATCGACCGTGGTGCCGTCCTCATCACGGTTGATCCCCGGTTTTCAACTGTGGCCAGCAAATCAAAATTCTGGCTTCCCATCAAACCCTCAACCGACATTGCCCTTTTATTGGCCTGGACGAATGTAATCATTAACAATGGCTGGTATGACAAGGACTATGTTGAAAAGTACACAACGGGATTTGACAAGCTGAAGGAATACATCCAGCCATTTACCCCCGAATGGGCCTATGGCATCACGACCCTCGACCCAAAAATGATCCATGATACCGCAAAGGAGATGGCCAACGCTGCTCCGGCGGTGATCATTCATCCGGGCCGGCATGTCACCTGGTATGGCGACGATACCCAGCGTTCGAGGGCCATTGCAATCCTGAATGCACTGCTCGGTTCGTGGGGCCGCCGCGGAGGGTTCTACCTTCCTGAATTGAAAGAGATCCCTGAATATCCGCATCCGCCTTTCCCGCCGGTGAATAAATCGTGGCGCGATATTCTTGGCGGGCAGTATCCCTTTGCCGAACTCCCGCTGGCCAATGCCATCGTGGACGGTTCAATTCCCGGATCCATAAAAGATTTTCAATACCGCGGCTGGATTGTCAATGGCAGCAACCTGAACATGACGATGCCCGATTCACGCAAGACACTCGAAGCCATTCAGCAGCTCGAACTGCTTGTTGTCATTGATACCATGCCGATGGAGATTACAGGATGGGCCGATGTGATTCTTCCTGAATGCACCTACCTTGAACGGTATGATGTGCTCAGGAATGATCACAACCGTGAACCGGTAATCGCCCTGCGCATGCCTGCAACTGAACCAAAATACGATACCAAACCCGACTGGTGGATCGCCAAAGAGCTGGCGACAAAAATGGGTTTGGGAAAATATTTTGGGTGGAAGACCTTCGAAGAATTCCTGGATTATAAACTGAAACGCATGGATTCCTCTTTGGAGGAGATGAAAAAAATCGGGGTAAAGAAATATGAGCGGACTTCGGGGGATCTCTATTTCTCGATCGAAAATCCGCCGGCATTTGATACCCCTTCGGGGAAGATTGAACTCTATTCAACCGAACTGGAGCAGGCTGGATTTGATCCCCTTCCAAGGTATACGCCTCACGAAGAACCACCTGAAGGATACTACCGCCTCAATTACGGAAGGACCCAATCCCATACCTTCAGCCGTACCTCCAATAACCCGAATTTGTCGGCCATCATGCCGGAAAACCTGGTGTGGGTCAACCCAAAAGTTGCAGCCAACTGGCAACTGAAGGAGGGACAGGAGGTTTGGCTGAAAAACCAGGATGGCGCAACCACCAACTTCCCTGCAAAGGTCAGGATTACTGAACGGATAAGATGGGACTCGGTTTACATAGTCCATGGTTTCGGTCACACGAATCCGCTGTTAACACGAGCTTACGGGAAAGGGGTGAGCGATGCTGCCCTGATTACCAAGGTGCTGCTGGATCCGGTGATGGGCGGAACCGGGATGAGGGGGAATTTTGTGACATTTTTAACTGAAAATCCGGATAAGGAGGTGAAGGCATGAGATTCGCAATGGCCATTGATACCAAAAAGTGTGTTGGCTGCAGCGATTGTGTCGTTGCCTGCCAAACAGAGAATGCAGTTCCCATCGGATATTGCCGCGACTGGGTCGTGGAGGTGAATGATGGAACTTACCCCCAGCTTGAAATGGAAATCCGGTCCGAACGATGCAACCACTGTTCCAATTCACCCTGCGTTCGGTGCTGCCCGACCGGAGCCAGTCATTACGATTATGGCGGAACCGTACTGGTCACCCAGCATAAATGCATTGGCTGCGGGGCCTGTATTGCCTCCTGCCCCTATGATGCCAGATACACGCATCCCAAAGGTTATGTTGATAAATGTACCTTTTGCGTCCACCGCGTTAAAGAGGGACTACCCCCAGCCTGTGTTGCAGTTTGCCCCACAAAATGTCTTTACTTCGGGGATACCGATGATCCCCGAAGTGAAATATCCATGGTGCTGAAAAAGCGGAAATATAAAAGGCTGATTCCTGAAGCCGGGACCAACCCCAATCTTTATTTTTTAATCTGAACGCCATGAGAGAAGAGCTAATCATCAGCGGTCGCATGAATCCCATGGTGGATCCCACCCTGAACATCTGGCACTGGCAGATTCCATTGTATCTCTTTGTCGGAGGTGTTGCAGCAGGCATCCTGTTTTTTGCATCGCTCTATTATATCCTGGGCCGGGAGAAAAAATATCCGGCCGCAATAAAGTGGGCGCCCATGGTTGCTCCATTTTTACTAATCCTTGGATTGGGAGCCCTGTTTCTTGACCTGAATCATAAAGCATTTTTCTGGCAGCTTTACCTGGTTGTCCGCTTCGAATCACCCATGTCGTGGGGTGCCTGGGCCCTGCTGGTCATTACGCCATTGTCTGTTGTCTGGTCGGCCACCTGGATGAAGGAGGTGTTTCCCGGATGGCACTGGAAATACCCTTTCCTGGAACAATTAGAGACCTTTTTTATCAAATATCGTTTCATCCTTGCCTGGATCATGCTTTTATATGCGGTGATCCTGGGTGTGTACACCGGGATCCTGCTGTCGGCCTTCAACGCAAGGCCGCTCTGGAACACGAGCATCCTCGGACCCCTGTTCTTTGCTTCCAGCCTCTCTACCGGGGCAGCCGTGATCATGCTCATGGCAAAAAGTCACCTTGAACGTAACATTTTCAGCCGGATCGACCTGATGATGATAGCCATCGAGCTGTTCCTGATCGTTCATATGTTCATGGGATTTCAGGCCAGCACCCAGGTTCAGATCGATGCAGCCAATATGTTCCTCGGAGGGCCGTATACAGAGGTATTCTGGATATTCGTGGTCTTCATCGGCCTGTTGCTGCCTGCATTCCTGGAGTCTCTTGAACTCCTGGGCTATAAAATTCCGATCATCATTACCTCAACCCTCGTGCTGACCGGTGGTATTTTTCTGAGATTCATCATCGTATATGCCGGGCAGGCGAGCAGATACCTTTACTAATGACCAAATACCAATTACCAATGACGAATGACGATTTTTGATTTAAACACTTTGATTTTCAAAACAGATACCGGATATGGAAACAAAAGATCAACCTAGGAAGAACAGGTATATGAATCCTTACATTGGCGGGGTTTTGCTTGGGCTTGTATTGCTGGCTGCGAATTTTATTTCGGGGCGTGGACTTGGGGCCAGCGGCGCTATAAAAAGTGTCGTGGTAGCCACCACTCAGTCAATCGCACCAAATTACACCGCGAAAACAAAATACTTCAAAGAGTACCATGAAGAACATTCCGGATCACCCATGAAAAACTGGCTGGTCTTCCAGATGCTTGGCGTTATTGTCGGGGGTTTTGCTTCAGGCGCCTTGGCTGGCAGATTGAAGTTAACGGTTGAACACAGCCCGAAAATCAGCTCACGGCGCAGGTTGATTTTTGCCCTGCTCGGAGGTATATTTTTCGGTGTAGGTTCTCAACTCGGAAGAGGCTGTACGAGCGGATCGGCGCTCAGCGGGATCGCAGTCATTTCATTTGGAGGGATCATCACCATGATGGCCATTTTTGGCGGTGGGTATGCCCTGGCTTACTTTTTCCGGAAAAACTGGATATAAAAAAATCGTAAATCTAAAATCGTAAATCAAAATTGACATGGGACCATTAGCAGTAAACGATATTATCTCCTCCAATACCAATTTTTTCCTGGCCTTCATCATTGGGATCGGCTTCGGGTTTGTGCTGGAACAATCGGGATTTTCATCCAGCCGGAAACTGGCCGGACTTTTTTATGGTTACGACATGGTCGTTCTGAAGGTTTTTTTCACCGGTGGGGTGACCGCCATGCTCGGGCTGTTATTTTTCAGCCTGTTTGGCTGGGTTGACCTCAATCTGGTCTATGTAAATCCAACCTTTTTGACTTCAGCCATCGTAGGTGGACTGATCATGGGCGCCGGATTTATCATGGGCGGTTTTTGCCCGGGAACGAGCTTTTGCGGTGCTGCCATCGGAAAGCTTGATGCCATGATATTTATTCTTGGTCTTCTTATCGGGGTCTATTTCTTTGCATTTGCCTACCCGGTATTTGAGCCTCTTTACAAATCAGCTCCGATGGGATCCCCAAAAATGTCGACCATGCTCGACCTGAGCGATGGAGTTTTAGCCCTCATCCTTGTACTGGTAGCGCTGGGGATGTTTTGGGTTTCGGGATGGATCGAGAAAAAATTTCCGCAGGAGGAATATTAGAAATAAAAATCCTTTTCCTTCGAAAAAGGGAACCGGGTTTATTAAAATAGAATTTAAAAAAGAGAATCATGAAACCCTTACATTATCTAACGCTCGTACTGATAATCCTGGCTTTGGTCATTGCCCTTGTTCCGCAAAATACAACCAGGCCCTATAAACTGACTGCCGGACAGTTACTCTCAGAGATACGAACCGGCACACAATTCATCAGTCCCGATGAGGTGGCAGATAAAATTGTTCAGAAAGACCCCTCCATCCAACTGATCGATGTGCGGAATCCCAGGGAATTTGACATGTTCAGCCTTCCGGGCGCCATCAATGTGCCATTGCAGGATATTCTTTCGGAGAACAATTATGATCTCCTCAACCAGGGGACCAAAATGAATATCTTTTATTCAAACGGATCCACGGAAGCCAATGAAGCATGGCTGCTGACTCGGCAGCTCGGCTATCAGAACAACTACGTTTTGCAGGGCGGACTGAATTACTGGATGGAGACCATCCTGAATCCGCTGAAACCGGGGACCCTTGTTTCGAACGATGAAATTGCAAGGTATGATTTCCGTAAAGCTGCCTCCATGGCGTTGGGAGGAGGTGAGGGAACATCACTGACCGCTGTTTCGGCCCCGGCAGCTACTTCGCCCAAACCCGGGGTGGTTCCCATGAAGAAGAAGAAAAAAGCTTCGGGGGGCTGTTAAATCCTGCGGCGGTTCATGGCAACAGGTCCTTGCGCTCATTTACATTTTTAAAGAGATGGCTGATCTCCCCGGATGGGATGTCAGAAAAGTCGACCATTTTATGTGGAACTATTCCCGGTAAATCAAGCAGGCTCATCTTTCCGGACAGAACATTGTTTTCAATTACCGGTATCAGCTCCCTGTGGTAAAATCCGCACAGGGGTTCAATAAAATCAGCATGCCTGGGAACAACCATCCGAAGATCATGATCCGCCGCAGATATCAGCCTGTCAATTACCATTATTGAAACATTTGGCATATCACAGGTAAGCACAAGGGTCCACGCTGTTCGACTGTTCAGAAGACCGGAATGGATCCCTGCAATGGGCGCACTCACCTTTAATACGTCTTTCACCATCGGAAATCCCAGGGGGGCAAGATCGTGGTTGCCGGCGCTGATGAGAATGCTCTGTGTAAACTGTTTGGCTAAATCAAGGGAGTATTGTATCAGGGGCTTTCCCAGGTATGGAATGAGGGCTTTATTTGATCCCATGCGTGAACTTCGTCCGCCGGCAAGAATAACAACTGTAATCTTCATCTTTGTAAAAGTACGGAAGATTCACGGCCCCGGGAATGAAAATAGAATTTGATTTTTTATCTTTATAGCGAAATTCAACCATTCATCCTATGACGACACCTTTCATCCAAAGGTTTTACAATTTCATTTTCATGTTATTGCTCGTCATTTGTATCAGCAGTTGTAAAAGCTTTAAAAAGGACAGCAGTGAAGTGGTTACTACCCTGCTTAGTCCGACTCCCGCCCTGGTTGAAGACAAGGACGGCAATGTTTACCATACTGTGATCATTGGGACCCAGGAATGGATGCTTGAGAATCTGAGAACCACCCGATACCAGAACGGGGAGGCTATTCCAATGGTGACTGATGGTCCCCAATGGAATAAACTCACTACCGGCGCCTTTTGCAATTATGAACATGATGCAAGTTATGGATTAACGTATGGCCACCTGTATAACTGGTACGCCATTGTCGATACCCGCGATATCTGCCCTGATGGCTGGCATGTCCCGAGCGATGAAGACTGGGATATCCTGAGTTCCTTTCTTGGCGGGGACCTCGTTGCCGCAGGAAAAATGAAAGAGACAAAAGCCGGTTCCTGGAACGCACCCAATGTAGGAGCGACCAATGTCAGTGGCTTTACGGCCCTGCCTGGCGGGTACAGGAGCGTGCGGGGTGAGTTTCACAGCCTGGGAAGCTATACTTTTTTGTGGTCTTCAACCCCCTATGCTCCTGAAACGGCCTGGTGCCGTTACTTTCAGAACGGCAGTGACCGAATGGACCGGATCGACAACTACAAAGCCTTTGGATTTTCGATCAGGTGCATTAAAGACAAGTGAAATTCGCATGGCCAGGTTCCAGCCTCACACTTGATGAACTTCGCCGCAGGCAGCCGTGAATGCACCCGCGGGGGTTCATGCGAGGTTTGAAATAAACTTTTGCAAAATCCCCGTCACCTCTGTAGCCATTTCTCCCAGGGCCGGATTCTCGATCGCCATCATGGAGGCCATTGGATTTACCGCTGAAACTTCAGTTTTTCCGTTTTCCAGGTCGATCACCAGGACATTACAGGGGAGCATGGTCCCGATCTTTTCTTCAGCCTGAAGCGCTTTGTAGGCAAAACCCGGATTACACATTCCCAGGATTTTATACTTTTTCATCTCGACACCCAGCTTTTCCTTTAGTTTCTGACGCATGTCGATTTCGGTGATCAGACCGAACCCTTGCTCCTTCAGGGTGCTGATCACTTTTGATTCAGCTTCCTCGAAACTGCAATCCAGGATGGTGCTAAAGTAATATTCCATGACTATGTGTATTTGGGTATTTTTTATTTATTGACAAGGATCTCATAGGTCACCTCCATGGCTTTTTTATAGACAAAGGATACACCACAATAACGGTTCTGTGACAGGTCCACTGCTTTTTTCAACTGTTCCATGGGAAGATCAGTTCCGGTAAATTCGTAAATGACATGCATCCGGTCATAATGCTTTGGATGTTCCTGGGTCACATTCGCTTCAATGCGGATATCCAGCGCGCTAAATTCAACCCGCATTTTCTTCAGGATGGAAACCACGTCCATTCCTGTACATCCAGCCAGGGCTGCAAGCATCATCTCCTTGGGCCGTGATCCTTTATTCTCACCGCCATTATCAACGGTGGCATCCATCATCACACTATGCCCGCTCACATTGGCATCGAATAACATATTTCCTTTCCAGGAGGTATTAACTACATGTGTCATGGTTCCTTGTTTAGAATTGTGGTGATTGCAAATATAGTTTATTCAATAACCAGTTTACGGACCATTGATTCGCCGGATGTCCGGATTTTCACCAGGTAAAGACCTTTGGGACTTCCCGACAAATCGAATTGCTCCTGTTGACTTAATGAACCGTTCAACGCGCGATGTGCAATGGTCCTGCCGGCGATATCCGAAATCGTGATGGTCAGGTCATTGTTGTCAATCCCACTAATCCGAAGGGTAAACAGGCCGTGTGAAGGGTTGGGGGAAATGACCATCCTGACCTGTGTCCCAGGATTTTCGGCTATGCCAATCGGGCCGTTGATATGAATGACCCGTGAGTCGGATGCCGGGGTGGTGCAGGGGGACAAGGCTGATGCAGTCAGGGCAA
This sequence comes from Bacteroidota bacterium, assembly GCA_037128705.1. GTDB lineage: Bacteria > Bacteroidota > Bacteroidia > Bacteroidales > FEN-979 > CAIVAT01. The sequence goes on from JBAXVX010000013.1 coordinate 56,671, forward strand.
GGGTAACGGATCCCATATTTTTATCGTCGGTGCTTGGATAATAATATCCTGATAGTGCATTGGCGTCGCTAAAAGTTCCGCTGCCCGAAGTGGTCCACACGTGATTGGAAAAATTGGAAGCGGTGCCATACAAAGGAACCTGTGTAACAATGTAATCACAGGTGGTATCGTTACCGGCGTTGTCTGCTGCTGCCTGGTTCACATTCACATCAGTGGAAGCGTCGGTAACAAGTGTACCATCAGAAACCTGAACCATATAATGGGTGGTTACAGAGGGCGCAACTACCGGGTTTTGGAGGGTAGAGGTGTATCCCGGAGGGATGGAGGTCCATGAAAAGGTATAGGTTCCGCTTCCCCCGGCCGGGGAAACATTGAGCTGCGAGCTTTGCCCTGCGCAAATAAGCGTGGGCACAGCCGAGGCTGTAGCCGTAAGCGGGGCTGCAACATATTCATTGGCAACCAGTGTACATAATTTAATATTCGGTTTCGCGACTACCATTGCACCATAAAAGGTAACCGTTCCTGTTCCAGCAGCAGGCGCCGTCCAGGTGAAATTCCATACTTTGGTTGCTGATGAGCTCCCTGCAGAAGAATGGGTTACATATTTCGTTCCTCCGACCAGTTTGTTTCCGGATCCGGCTGCCAATATTCCTAATTGAAGCCCGGTAGCGTCCTGTGGAGAAACTTCAAATCCTTTTTTTCCTGTCCCGGTCACCGTGACCGTAATGTTGTATACCGTGCCAGCCGTATACCCCTGGGATGGAATGTCGGAGGTAATCCAGCCTGTAACCGTTGTGGCGGACCCACCATGGCAGCTGACACAATGGTGTCCATCGCCGGGAGATCCTGTATATCCGGCCGGTGCTCCGGTAGGATAGGCCATTGCGGATGAACTTACTGTTAAAATAAATAATACCGAACCAATCAAAGCGGCCAGGAAAAAGAGTGCTTGTTTCATCATCGATAATTTCATTTAGGTATATGAATACTATTTTACGATTACTACTGTGACGCAAAAATATTCATAAGTTGCCTGACGTTATTATGTTATCTGTTTCACAACAAACACGCGGGTTTAACATATGTTTGTCATAGCATACCAATAGCCGGCGGGCGAAACTATTCAGATTTATTCTAAATTTTAAATGCTTCGTAATTCTGCTTGGTTTACTCCATTAAACCTTTCATTCGCTTTAACTCCGTGACATCATGGCTGTAGACTGCCATACGGTTGACCAGACCATCATCACCTAAAATTGGGTGGAGGTAGGTGACCATCCAATGTCCAGTTCTTTCATATTCAAACCTCACAAGATGGCCATTCATGATGGCCTCTTTGTATTTACCCAGCACCCGGGTCAGGGTAGGTTCAACAATAAACTCATTCACCATTTTTCCTATCACCTGTGATTGGTTCAGCCCGATGATTTTACAGAATGCCTGGTTGGCTTCTGTAAAACGATACCTCTCATCATTTTCGACAGACAATTGGAAAACGCTGTCGCTGATGGAATTGAAAATGCCGAGTATTGCTGCTCATGATTATTTCATTTAATCTGTTAAACTTAATAAAAAAATTGTGAATGGAAGTTTATTACTAACATTCAGGGTTACAGTCTTGCTGTAATGAGAATGAATTGGTAATTTTGAAGGATATAAACAATTAATCAATCATGGACACTATACAAGTAAAGAAAATGAAGAAAGGTCTGATCCTTGTTTTTTGTCTCCTGTGCCTTGGAATTCCTGTACAAATGGCCGGCCAGGTTCTGAACCTGAATGTACCCTGGAAATTTATTCAAGGCGATCAGCCCGGATATGCGTCACCCTCCTTTGATGATGCGTTGTGGAAAACCATTGCGGTGGATAAAATATGGGAAGCCTCTGGGTATGACCCCTACGATGGATACGCCTGGTACCGGATCAGGGTTGTGATCCCCTCTTCCCTGAAAAAGATGGCTCCCCTGAAGGACAGCCTGCGCCTTTACCTTGGCAAGATCAACAATTTCGACCACACTTTTCTTAACGGAAAACTCATTGGGATCAATGGCGAGAATGCCCTGCCGGAGAGGGTTACCGATACAAACTTCATTCATGCGCCGATAAACTACTGGGATAAAAAGCGATCCTATACGCTGGCACTCAATGATTCGCGGATCAGGTGGGACGAGGAAAACCTGATCGCCGTGCGGGTTTACGACCAGGGTGGCCAGGGTGGACTGTATACCGGCGACCAGGCCATTTCAATGACCAGGCTTTCGGATTACATGGCCATTGAAAACAACATCAGTCCCTATACCTTTGAGAAGAAAAACCTGGGTAAATCGATCACCCTTCGAAACCTCTCCGGTGTTTATACCATGGAAGGGGATTTTACCATCACGGCGATCAACAAACTTACAGGTGAAAAAATTTACCTGCAAAACAACAGGCAACTCCTTCTGAACCCGGGTCAGTCATTGCCATTCGATCTGAAAATCAAGGCTCCGGATCAGTCTGCACTCATCACCTATCGCTTTGATTTTTCAAAATCGGGCGACAGTGCAATGGTTGCGGATGAAACACCTTACATCACCACTCCTGAAACCCCTGCTCAACCGCGTATCAACGGACCAACCATCGCTGCTTCCCGGCCGGGGAGACCCTTTCTTTTTGCCATTCCGGCATCCGGTGAAAGACCCATGCGTTTTGAGGTCGATCCTCTTCCGAAGGGGCTGCATCTTGATAAACAGACCGGGATCATTACCGGAAAGGTTGATGCAAAAGGTGAATACAAAATCCAGGTTAAGGCAAAAAACGCCCGGGGGACAACTTCGCGGGAGCTGATCATCTCTGTCGGAAACCGCATCTGCCTTACCCCGCCCATGGGATGGAACAGCTGGAACTGCTGGGGGCTGGCGGTCGATGAGCCAAAGGTGGTGGCCAGCGCCCGCACATTCCGCGATAAAGGTCTGATGAACCATGGCTGGAACTATGTGAACCTCGATGATGGGTGGGAAATCAACCGCGACAGGGAACCCAAGCGTGATCCGCAGGGGAATATCCTGACCAATGAAAAATTTCCAAACATGAAGCGGGTGGGTGACAGCATCCATGCACTGGGACTTAAATTCGGGATTTACAGCTCTCCCGGTCCGCTCACCTGCGGAGGCTATACAGCCAGTTATCAGCATGAAGCGCAGGATGCCCGGTCATTTGCCTCCTGGGGTGTTGACTACCTGAAATATGACTGGTGTTCTTATGATGGCATCGCAAGGGATACCTCCCTGAATGAGCGTAAAAAACCCTATTTTGTGATGCGCGACGCCCTGGACAAGATTGACCGTGATATAGTCTACAGCCTTTGCCAGTATGGTATGAGCAAGGTATGGGAATGGGGTGATGAAGTTGGGGGGAACCTCTGGCGCACCACCGGAGATATTACCGATTCGTGGGAAAGCCTCCGTGAAATCGGTTTCAGCCAGGTTGCCAACCAACCCTTTGCCAAACCCGGCAACTGGAACGATCCCGATATGCTCATCGTGGGCTGGGTGGGCTGGGGTCCCAGCCTCCATCCAACCAGGCTCACGCCCGACGAACAATACACCCATATTTCCTTGTGGTGCCTGCTCTCTTCTCCGCTGCTGATCGGGTGCGACCTTGAACGGCTTGATCCATTCACGCTCAACCTCCTCACCAACGATGAGGTGATTGCCATCGACCAGGATCCGCTTGGGAGCCAGGCCAGGCAAGTCCTGGTGGAGGGTGACATCCAGGTATGGGTGAAAAACCTTGCCGACGGCACCAAGGCCATCGGGGTTTTTAATCTTGGCCAAAAAACACAAAATTACAAATTGAACCTTCAAAAAGCCGGATTGAAATCCGGCAGTGAACTCCGTGACCTGTGGCGGCAAAAGTCGCTGGGAAAAGCCGGGGAGGTTCATGAAATGCAGATCCCATCTCATGGAGTACTTCTCCTCAAAATCAATTAATACTACCATGGCTGACGAAATTTCGAACCAGGAACTTGTCCTTCAATATACCTTCGATGTAACCACGGCCGACTGCGACATGAATGCCCGGTTGAGACCAGGCGGACTCATCAACTTCCTTGTACTTGCTGCCATCAACTCGGCCGATTCGCTGGGCTTCGGATATGCCGGGCTTCGGGGACAGCAGCTTTTCTGGGTACTCAGCCGCATGACGATCGAAATTTACAAGCCCCTGAAATGGTACGACAAAGCGGTGGTTGAAACATGGCCAAAAGATGTCAACGGGTTGCTTTATCTCAGGGATTTCGTGGTAAAAAACCAGAAGGAGGAAATCGTGGCAAAATGTACTTCGGGCTGGCTGGCCATCGATATCCAGTCAAAGCGCCCCAGGAAGGTTGAGGAGAAATTCAGTTATATCTTCGACAGGATGAAGGAGCTGCACGCGCTGGAGCAACTTCCTGAAAAGATTGGTGCGATTGCAGCGGGCGATGCCTTTGAACTGAAAACCACCTGGTTCGATCTCGATGTGAACAAGCATGTCACCTCCAGCCGGTATATGGACTGGATGGTTGATACCCTGCCAGTTGATTTTCTGATCAGCCATTATCCTTCAAAACTTTCCATCAACTACCTCAAAGAGACAATGTGCGGGGAGGCCATCAGTTTGATTCAATCCACAACCCATGAAAATCAATTTTTGTTCGAGGGGGTTAACCGGGCCAGTGATTCGATAAAGTTCCGGGGCAAGATGGATTTTTAACTACTTTTGGTTATGCAAATGTTACCATGACCCTCAAAGAAACTTCCTTCCGACAAATTCAATCCCTGGTTACCAGGTTTGAAGAACAACATGACTCTTACCGAGCTGCTGACTACAATGAAACCCTGACGCGCCGCGATTTCATTGATCCTTTCTTTAAAGCACTCGGATGGGACATCGATAATTCGCAGGGCTATGCCGAGGCCTACCGCGAGGTGATCCACGAGGATAAGCTGAATGTGGGCGGAGCTACCAAAACGCCCGATTATTCATTTAAACTGCCCGGCGGAAAACGTTTGTTTTTCGTGGAGGCCAAAAAGCCGAGTGTTGATATCAAAAACAACATTCAGCCTGCCTACCAGATCAGGCGATACGGCTGGAGTGCCAGGTTGCCTGTTTCAATCATCACCGATTTTGAGGAGTTCGCAGTGTACGACTGCACGCGAAAGCCCTCCCCCAACGACAGCGCATCGGTATCACGGGTGCGCTACCTGACCTGGAAGGATTATCTCACCGAATTTGATTTCCTGTGGGATACATTCAGCAAGGAGCGGGTGCTGAAAGGCAGTTTCGACAGGTTTGTACAGAGCGATACCGCCAAAAAAGGTACGGCCACGGTCGACAGGGAGTTTCTGCTTTCCCTCGATGAATGGCGGAAAACCCTGGCAGTGGCCATCTGTAAATCGAATGCAAACCTTGGAGATGAGGAGATCAACTTTGCCGTTCAGGCTACAATTAACCGGTTAATCTTTCTGAGAATAGCTGAAGACCGCGGCATCGAATCCTACGGAAACCTGAAATCGGTGATCGATAAAACCGACACCTACGGGAAGTTGCTTGAACTTTTTTTCCGTGCCGACGAAAAGTACAATTCCGGGATATTCAACCTTCAGAAGGATAATATCACCCCTTTCATGAAGGTTGATTCAAAGACCATCGGCGGGATCCTTTCCGAGCTTTATTACCCGGTGTGTCCCTATGAATTTTCTGTATTGTCGGTGGAGATTTTAGGATCGGCTTACGAACAGTTTTTAGGCAAGGTGATCCGGGTAACGGAGGGTCATCACGTGAAAATAGAGGAGAAACCCGAAGTGCGCAAAGCCGGCGGGGTCTATTACACACCGCAATACATTGTCGATTACATTGTGCAGCAAACCGTGGGAAAGAAGACCAAAGGGAAATCTCCGGCCGAAATGGCCTCCCTGCGCATCGTCGACCCGGCCTGCGGGAGCGGCAGCTTTTTGTTAGGCGCCTATGAGTATCTGCTTGATCATCACCGCTCATGGTATGCATCCCATCCCCAACCGGCGCGCGGCCGGAAGGAGCAACCCCTCACCCCCGATGGTTTCCTGACCACAGCGGAGAAAAAGCGGATCCTCATTAACCACATCTTCGGGGTGGACATCGATACCAACGCAGTGGAGGTGACCAAGCTGAGTCTCCTGCTGAAATGCCTGGAGGGCGAAACCCACGCCTCCATCCAGCAACAGTTTGCCCTTTGGAACGAACGGGTGCTACCCAGCCTCGACCACAATATCCGCAGCGGGAACAGTCTGATCGACCTCGATTTTTATGATCTGGAATTGGATTTCGGCGAACCGAAAAAAATCAAACCCTTCAGCTGGGAAAAGAGCTTCCCCCTGGTATTCGCCCAGGGCGGCTTTGACGTGGTGATCGGGAATCCGCCCTATGTCCGGCAGGAGCTGCTGGGCGATCAGAAAAATTATTTCCGACAGAAGTACAAGGTGTATCATGGCACAGCCGACCTCTATACCTATTTCTTTGAACGCATGATGGGATTGCTCGGCGAACAAGGGCTTTTCGGCATCATCGTCGCCAACAAATGGATGCGTGCCGCTTACGGCCAACCCCTTCGGAGGTGGCTGAAATCGCAAAACATTAAACAAATCATCGACTTCGGCGATCTTCAGGTATTCCAGGGCGCCACCACCTATCCCTGCATCTTCATCAGCGGGAAAGGAGCGGTTGAAAGTGCCATCGAAGTTACGGCGATGAAAACACTGACTTTTGATTCGTTGTCGGGCTATGTTGTTGAACATCATGTAAACATTGATCAGTCTTCGCTCGAAGATGCCGGCTGGAGCCTCGGATCGGAAAACGAACAGCAGTTGCTGGCAAAGATCAGATCGGCCGGAATTCCATTGGGCGATTATGTAAAGGGGAAAATCTACCGTGGTGTGTTAACCGGTCTCAACGAAGCCTTTGTGATCGATGCCGCCACCCGCAACCGGCTCATCGCCGAAGATCCCCGCAGCGCCGAGGTGATCAAACCCTTTCTGGCCGGGCGGGATATAAAGCGCTATAGGGAGCCGAGGAGTGATAAATTTCTGATCTTTTTTCCAAAGGGATTTACAGATCAACTGAGCAACGGAAAAGGTTATCCGTGGAGATGGATGCAGGTAAATTTTACCGCAGTTGCAAATTATCTCGAACCTTTTGAAGGCGCTGCCAAAAAGAGATGCGACAAAGGGGATTATTGGTGGGAGTTGAGAGCCTGTGATTATTACGAGGAATTTGAGAAGCCGAAAATCATTTATCAGGTTTTCCAGGTATCACCTTGTTTCATCTGGGATACAAACGGGCATTATTGCAACAATGCTATCTGGATCATTTCCACTGAAGATCAAATGCTTTTCGCTGTTTTAAATTCAAAAATGGGCTGGTATTTAATTGGGAAGAATTGTACACAAATTCAGAATGGATACCAGCTCATTTTCAAATATCTTGAAAAAGTCCCCATTAAAAACATTGATCAAACCAACCCTTCCGAAACCTCCCTCCGCTCCGCCATCATCACCAATGTCGACCTGATGCTTCAGTTGAACAAAGATCTGGAGGCGGCCACCCTGCCCGATCAGAAGGAGCAGATCAAGGCTCGGATCGGTCATACCGACGACAAGATCAACCGGATGGTTTACCAGTTGTATGGGTTGACGGAGGAGGAGAAAAAGATCGTTGAAAACTTCCGGTGAAAGTTGTATCACCTTTTGGCATCCAAGGCGATTAAGCAGGAAAATGAAGTTATGAACAGCATTAAATTATTTGAAAGCAAAAAGATCAGGTCGGTTTGGAATGAGACTGAGCAACAATGGCATTTTTCCATCATTGACGTTATTGAAATACTGAGTGAAAGCCAGCGACCAAGAAAGTATTGGAACGATCTGAAGAAAAGGTTGCTTAAAGAAGGTTTCCTGGAGTTGTCCGCAAAAATCGGACAGCTGAAACTTCTTTCCCCGGATGGAAAAAAATATAAAACAGATGTTGCTGATACAAAGACACTTCTTCGTATTGTTCAATCAATTCCATCTCCTAAGGCAGAGCCTTTTAAAAGATGGTTAGCCCAGGTTGGTTATGAGCGTATTGAAGAGATTGAAAATCCGGAGATCGCCACACAAAGAGCCAGAGAGTTGTATAAGGCCAAAGGCTATCCCGACGACTGGATCGAAAAGCGGATGCGAAACATTGCGATCCGGGAGGAACTTACCGGAGAGTGGAGTAACCATGGCATCCGGCAGCAGATCGAATATGCCATTCTCACCTCAGAAATATCCAAGGCTACTTTCGGGCTAACCCCAAATGAGTATAAAAACCTTAAGAGATTGAAACGCGAAAACCTGCGCGATCACATGAATGACCTGGAATTAATCTTTTCAATGTTGGGCGAGGCCTCAACCATTGAGATTGTCAAAACCCAACATCCGGAAGGTTTTATCGAGAACCGGGAAGTCGCACATGAAGGCGGGAAGATTGCCGGAGATGCCCGGAAAGCTTTGGAAAAGAAGACCGGAAAAAAGATCGTCACCAATCAAAATTACCTCCCGCAAAAGACCATGACACAGGAGTGATGGTCCACCTGCATCAACAGACCCTTGAGAATTGGAAGTCACAAATTGTGATATCCAAAAATGAGGCATGAAAAATTGTTCGTCAAAGTCCAATACTCTCCTCAGAGATCAGCACAGGAATGAAACCCGGATTCGGGTTTCCGCTGCCACTGTCGAGGTTATACTGATACAACGATACCACATCCAGATCTGACCCGGTCCAGGCGGCAGGTTTTATGACCAGGAACGTTCTTACCTGCTTGCTGCTTAACTCTGCGTTAACCCAGGAGCCAGTGTTAGCATAAATACCGGTGTAATTTTTTCCCGCGGGATAAACCTTCAGCATGGGATTGTGGGTGTGTCCGAAGGCAACTATTTTGTACTTTTTTGGCGCCGCTGACTGCATATATTCATAGGAGGCGGCCAATGAAAGATCAATGCTCCCATCCAGGATGGCCATCAGGACCGGCATGGTTACGGCGACCCCATTCCCCGTTTCAGTTGCTGGCCATTTATCTTCAATGTTGGCGGCATACATATCGCGCACCCCATCAAAACTGAGCGATGATGTGTAACCATCAATGCCTGTCATCCTTATGTTAGAAGAATCTGCAACAACCTTTAACGAATAATGAATTTGCAGATAGGTAATGGATGCAGCCCATGCAGTTAAAAATTCAACCTGGCCGGTCCCGGCAACAGTCTCCTTTAGTTTCGAACTCCCATGTTCCATAAGCCCTTCCGCATCCAGTCGTGAAACAAAATATCCCGGTGGCAGCATGTGACCCGGGTTCGAAAGTGGTTGGGGACAATTAAAGAAATCATAGCGGTGACCATGTTCCATAATGATTTCATCCGTCGGTGAATAATGGCCGAGTCCGGGTGAATCTCCCTGCCAGATAACTCCCGGGATGATCTCCTGAAGGATCGCCTGCGTTAACAGCATGTCATGGTTTCCGGGAACATAGACCAGCTGAACGATGCCACCAGCCGCAATGGCTTTGAGTTTACTGACGATATCACGGTTGACATCTGCGTTGGCAATAGACAGAAAGTAATCCCTTGAATCGTGAATCCCCGCCTGGGAATCAAACGGTGATATACGATACGGAACCACCCATTCGTCGAACAGATCGCCCAGAATGACCAGTTGTCTAACCTGGGGACTGGTCATCACCATATCGAGCAGACTGTCGAGCGCCGTTGCATTTTTAGTAAACCAGCAATATTTTAATGCTGCAGCGCGTTGGTCACCCATGTGGATATCACTGATACATACCATGGCGTTGCGTTGGGTGGAGCCATTCCCGAGAAGCAGATGCACTGCCGTTGTGCGCACTTCAATCACGGTGTTTGACTGCAGGGTCAGTCCGGATGTCGATTTCAGTCCTGTTTTAAGGGTAACCATGTATTTCCATCCTTCATTCAGCTGAAACCCGGGCAGAAATGCAAGGAAGATCTTCCTCCCCGAGGAAATTATCTGATACATTGCATCGAGGGGGCCATTCCTGTCTGAAAAAGAGATATTTCCCCTGATGGTCGAGGAATCAACCGGCTGGCTGAAATCCAGCTCAATGGATCGTTCCTGCCAATTCAGAACGTAGTATAATTCATTCTGAAGGTTCAATTTTGGCAAATTCACCGTCAGGTATACCGGTTCGACAGGGGACTCCGTCTTTTTGCAGGATTGCTGGAATAAGAGCAGGGCACCAAAAGCCGTACCCCATGCAAATAAAAAAAGGCACTTGAGTTTCATTGGTCAATTTATTTATTTCTTCCGGGTCGATGTATCAATTCTTCCTTCATCATCTTCTTTACTGCCATAGAACCGCCAGCGGATCACGACGCTGAAAAGCTGATTTAACCAGTGAAACCTGCCCGGGTAAAAATCCAGGGAATACTGCAGCCAATAAAGGTTCCTATCAGTATTCCCGCCAGGATATCACTTGGATAATGCACCCCAAGCGCCATCCGCGAATAACCCACTGCAAAAGCCCAGATGTAGACCGGGATCACGATTCTTTTTTTTCGGAACAGTACCGACAACAATGCAGCCATGGCAAAGGCTTCGAGGGTATGGCCTGAAGGGAAGGAGGAATCACCTCCGGTAGAGAGTTTTTCGATATAGGGATAGGTGACAAATGGCCGTTCACGGTCGATCACCAGTTTCAGTCCCTGGCTGATCAGGGGAACTGTAATTAACACAACGGCAATCATAAAGAACCTGATGCGCATGGGTTTCGACCTCCTCACGACCGAAATAATAAGGACGATCAAACCCAATGAAATACTGGTAAAGGTGGTGTAGTTGGAGATAAATTGCCACAGCGGGGTTGACCCCTGAAAAGCATGGTCGTGTACCCAGGTTAACAGTGCGATGTCGAGAGATGAAAAATTCAAGTTCGCGATTTTATTGTCCAATGATACTCATTTATAACCTGATCTGAAAGATAAATCTTTGAAATGTTTCAATCGCCGGAGTGTAAAAACATCCCACCCGTTTTCCTTTACCATCTGCATGGCCGGTTGTTTCTGCATGATGGCACCTCCCCAATAGTTGTGATCATATACATGCGGGTTCTCAAACCATTGTTCGATTTGCATGGCAATGTCAAACCGCACCTGTTCATTGTCAGCCATGCTAAATGAGGAGCCGGGCAAACTCACTGTAAAACAATTCTGGACGAATGCATAGATCGAATCAACATCATAGCCGCTTCCTTTATAAAGCTGCCCGATTCCCAGGTGGAAATTGAACGGCATGAGCAGGCCGCCGGGATCCCTCCATTTCCCATTCATCATCATATAATGGTAACCGCCTCCAAGAACAGCAGGCCAGCCCATGATCGCCTCAGGCGGATTCACGAACATGTTGGATTTGTTTTTTGCTTCGGAAATTCCGAAAATAAAGGTGATCGAATCGTAGGTCCCGGCCGGTATCTTATCAGGGAACAAAATTGTTTTTGTTCCTGTCAGGTTTTCATCAACATAGAATATATCCTTTACCTCCCCGATGACCTTGCGGGTTCCGTCATGGTTGTAGAAGGTAATGTCGGAGATAAAATACATCAGGTCGGTGACCAGGTATTCATTTCCGGCAGCATTGGTATAAATCAGCTCATTTCGTTTCAATGGCTCACCTTTTACCAGGTGGTCAATGTAAAAGACAACAGTGCCGCCTGGTGTTTCCGGGACAGGATCCGAGTTTTTTTTACAGCCTGTCAGAAAAATAAGCAGGAGTAAAAAAACAAAAAAGGTATTTGCCGGTGAAATCGAAGCGCTTTTAAACATGCTTTGTCATTCAGTATTTGAGATTTTTCCTTTAATAACGGGACCCGCCTGCTTCCTGGTAAAGGTCGCCAGCAGGAGATCAAAGTTACAAATTTAGGAGAATCCCTCTTTATAAAACATTTATGCCTTCCCGGTTGATCCTTATGAAATCCTTATAGATTCCGATGCAAATTTGCAGCCTGGGAAACCGAATCATTCAGTCTAATTAAAATTCAAAGATTTCGAGGCCGGATGCAACCAAATTTTGATCTTTTAAACTTCTGAGATGAGTTCCACAGCAGCACATATAATCGGGGCGGTTTTAACGCTCTTCATCCTGGGATACCTGGTGTATTCACTTATTAAACCTGAAAAATTTTAATGCGATGACCATCCAGGATATTATTCAGGTGATTTTATTCTTTGCCCTGCTGATCGGGATTACCCCTTTCCTTGGAAATTATATGGGCAGGGTCTTCACCGGGAACCGGCATTTTATGCTGCCTGTTTTCGGATGGCTTGAAAAACTGACCTATAAATTCTCGGGCATCACTTCAGATGAAGAGACGAATTGGAAATCATATACATTCAGTCTGCTTCTGTTCAATCTAACCGGATTTGTTTTTGTGTTTCTAATTCAGCTGTTTCAATCCTATCTGCCGCTGAATCCTGCGCATCTTCCCAATGTTTCCTGGCATCTCTCTTTCAATATTGCAGTTAGTTTTATGACAAATACCAACTGGCAATCCTATGCCGGGGAAACGACATTGAGTTACTTTGTTCAACTAATCGGGCTTAATATACAGAATTTTGTTAGCGCTGCTACCGGGATTGCTGTATTGCTGGCGCTGATCCGCGGGATATCCAGGAAAACCACCGATAAACTGGGCAATTTCTGGACTGACCTGACCCGGTCGACACTTTATGTTCTCCTGCCACTTTCAATATTGTTTGCCATCATCCTGGTTGGGCAAGGCGTTGTGCAGAATTTCAAATCCTACGAAACGGTCCGGACCTTACAGGGTCCGATGCAGGTGATCCCGATGGGGCCCGCGGCTTCACAGATCGCCATCAAACAACTGGGAACCAACGGAGGCGGCTTTTTCAATGCCAACAGCGCACATCCTTTTGAAAATCCAACCCCACTGAGTAACTTTCTTCAGATGCTGGCCATTTTACTGATCCCGTCATCCCTGACATATACCTATGGTAAAATGGTGGGATCTATCCGCCAGGGCCGGGCTATTTTTTCAGCGATGCTTATTTTATTGGTTGTGGGATTGGGTTTCTCATTGTACGCTGAATACTCGTCCAACCCGATTTTCGGCCAACTTGCGCTGATGGAGGGAAAGGAGACCCGGTTCGGGATCACCAACAGCGTGCTCTGGTCAACCATCACCACCGCAGCATCCAACGGCTCGGTCAACGCACTGCACGATTCCCTTTCACCAATTACAGGCATGATCGCAATGATCAACCTGATGTTAGGCGAGATCGTGTTCGGCGGCGTGGGCGCAGGATTATACGGCATGATCGTGTTTATCATCCTCACCGTCTTCATCGCCGGGCTGATGGTTGGCCGTACGCCGGAATACCTGGGTAAGAAAATCGAAGCATTCGAGGTAAAAATGGCCATCATTGCCGTGCTTGCCCCGAATTTTGTTATCCTCCTTTTCTCAGCGTGGGCCTCGGTAAGTAATGAGGGATTATCAGGACTGAACAATGCAGGGCCTCATGGCCTTTCAGAAATCCTCTATGCCTTTAGTTCAGCAGCAGGCAATAACGGCAGCGCATTTGCAGGACTCAATGCCAATACCCTGTTTTACAATCTGACATTGGGAATCGGCATGCTGATTGGTCGCTTTGGAGTGATCATCCCGGTGCTGGCCATTGCCGGCAATATGGCAGAAAAAAAAATCACACCGCTTTCGGCCGGCACGTTCCGAACCGACAATGGATTGTTTATTGCGTTGCTGATTGCCGTGATCCTGATTGTTGGCGGGTTAACCCATTTTCCCGCTTTGTCTCTCGGCCCTATTGTCGACCATTTACTGATGACCAGGGGCATTACCTTTTAATTTTCTGTAAAATGAGTGAAAAACAACATACCGGTCTCTTCAATAAAAAAATCATTCTCAAAGCTGCTTCCGACAGCATTGTGAAATTAAACCCGGCCTCTCTCATCCGAAACCCGGTCATTTTTATCGTAGCCATTGGTTCGGTCTTTACAACCATCATCGTTATTGCAGGACTTTTCCAGCATAACTTTTCGTCCTTCAACCTTCAGATTGCTGTCTGGTTGTGGTTCACCGTGTTGTTTGCCAATTTCTCCGAAGCGATTGCCGAAGGCCGGGGCAAAGCGCAGGCCGAAAGTCTCCGGAAGAACCGGACACAGGCCAAAGCCCGCAAGATGTCGGGGAAACAGGAAGTTTCGGTCCTTGCCACCGATCTTAAAAAAAACGACCTGGTCATTTGCGAAGCGGGGGATGTAATCCCTTCGGATGGCGAGGTGGTTGAAGGGATCGCCAGTGTGGATGAATCGGCCATCACCGGCGAATCAGCGCCGGTAATAAGGGAAAGTGGCGGGGACCGTTCAGCCGTTACGGGGGGCACCAAGGTGATCAGCGACCGGATTATCGTAAGGATTACATCTGAACCCGGTAACACCTTTATCGACCGGATCATTGCGCTGGTTGAAGGGGCCAAACGCCAGAAAACCCCAAATGAAATAGCCCTGTCTATCCTCCTTTCGGGATTAACCATCATTTTTTTACTGGCCGTCGCAACACTTCCGGCATTCTTCGGATACAGCCTTTCCGCATCGGGTATGCCTTCATCTCAAAACCTGACACTTCCGGTGTTGATCGCACTGCTGGTATGCCTGATCCCGACAACCATCGGGGGCTTATTGAGCGCCATCGGAATCAGCGGCATGGACCGGTTAATTCAGCGCAACGTGATCGCCACGAGCGGTCGGGCCATTGAAGCAGCCGGTGATGTGGATGTGCTGCTGCTCGACAAAACCGGGACCATCACCCTCGGTAACCGGATGGCAACCAATTTCATTCCCGCGGATGGGGTTTCGGTTGAAGAACTTGCTGATGCGGCCCAGCTTTCTTCTTTGTCGGATGAGACTCCCGAAGGCCGGTCCATTGTAATTCTTGCCAAGGAAAAATTCGGAATCCGGGGCCGTGAAGTTCACCAGATGAATGCCACGTTTATCCCATTCACTGCGCAATCGAGGATGAGCGGCGTTGATTTTAAAACCGAAGATGATGTCTTTCACAACATTCGTAAAGGATCATCGGAGGCCATCCGGACCTTTATTCAAAACAACAACGGATTTTATCCGCAAAAAATCCAGGATGTCGTTTCAGATCTGGCGCGCCAGGGTGCAACACCATTGGTTGTGGCTGAAGGGAACCGGGTAATCGGGGTTATCCACCTCAAGGATATTGTCAAAGGCGGGATTAAGCAACGGTTCAGTGAACTTCGTAAAATGGGAATCAGGACCGTGATGATTACCGGGGATAATCCGCTTACGGCAGCAGCCATTGCAGCCGAAGCAGGAGTGGACGATTTCATGGCTGAGGCAAAACCAGAAGACAAGTTGCACCGTATCCGGGAAGAACAGGCAAAGGGACACCTGGTCGGAATGATCGGAGATGGGACCAATGATGCACCCGCTCTGGCCCAGGCGGATATCGGTATAGCCATGAATTCTGGTACGCAGGCGGCACGGGAGGCAGGGAATATGGTCGACCTTGACAGCAATCCAACCAAACTGATTGAGGTGGTTGAGGTAGGCAAGCAACTGCTAATGACCCGGGGCTCTCTCACCACATTCAGCATTGCCAACGATGTGGCTAAATACTTTGCCATTATACCGGCCATCGCCGTTGCACTCTATTCAGGGAAATCAGGAGTTGGCCCCCTTTCAGCATTAAACGTCATGCACCTCGGATCGCCGCAAAGTGCTATCCTGAGTGCGGTGATTTTCAATGCGTTCATTATAATACTGTTGGTTCCACTTGCTTTAAAAGGAGTCCGCTACCGACCTGTATCGGCCAATGCCGCCCTGACGCGTAACCTGCTCATTTTTGGCCTCGGGGGACTTATTGCGCCTTTTATTGGGATAAAGCTGATAGATCTGTTGATTAACTTAGGGTAACAGAAATAAGAGTGACAAGGTAACAGGGTGACAGGGTAACAGGGTACAGGGTATAAAAATGTTTAAATAATGAAAACGCTGATAATTTCTTTGAAAATATTCCTCTTTTTAACTGTCTTAACAGGAATCATTTATCCGTTGGTTGTAACAGGGATTGCCCAGGCCCTGTATCCTGGAAAAGCGAATGGAAGTTTAATTGTAAAGGATCATCAGAAGATCGGGAGTGAACTGATCGGCCAGCAATTTGATTCCGACAGATATTTCACCTCAAGGCCATCGGCTGTATCATATAACCCATTGCCTTCGGGTGGATCAAATTACGGGCTGACCAATGCCAGACTAAAAAACCTGGTCTCTGATCGCAGACAGCAATTTCGGGTGTTTAATCATTTGGATACCTGTACCGCCATACCGGCCGAAATGCTGTTTGCCTCTGCCAGCGGGCTTGATCCGCACATTTCGCTGCGGGCCGCATTGCTGCAGGTCGACCGAATTGCCGGATCACGCAAATTCAATATGCTTCAAAAACAAAAATTGATACAATATGTTCAGAATATCTCCGAATCTCCCCAGTTTTTATGTCT
Source organism: Bacteroidota bacterium (assembly GCA_037128705.1). Lineage (GTDB taxonomy): Bacteria > Bacteroidota > Bacteroidia > Bacteroidales > FEN-979 > CAIVAT01. Next base: position 73,272 of record JBAXVX010000013.1, read on the forward strand.
TGGTGAAGAACGGATCAATGTATTATTGCTAAATTTGAGGTTGGATGACATCAAATGAAAAGAGGATGAGCAGTGTTAAAGATGACAGGCCTAATCCCGATGAACTTCTCGCTTCCCTTGCAAACGAAGAAGAAAAAAGCAAACGGGGCAAACTGAACATCTTTTTCGGGATGTGTGCGGGAGTTGGTAAAACTTACACCATGCTGCAGACTACCCATGCTGAAAAACTGAAGGGCAGGGACATTATCATCGGATACCTTGAAACACATAACCGCAGGGAGACTGCTTTGCTGGCCGAAGGTTTTGAATTGGTTCCGCGCAGGACTTTTCCGTACAAATCAACGACTATTGAGGAGATGGACCTTGATGCCATTATAGCCCGGAAACCTGAGATTGTGCTGGTTGATGAACTTGCTCACACCAATGCGCCTGGCAGCCGTCATATAAAGAGGTACCACGATGTCCTTGAAATTCTTGAAAACGGTATCCATGTCTTTACGACCCTCAATGTGCAGCACCTTGAAAGCCGTTCCGACACGGTTGCCCAGATAACTGGGGCTATCGTTAGGGAAACTGTGCCGGATGAAATATTTGAGAACGCTGATGAAGTAGAACTCGTAGATCTCACGCCCGATGAACTGTTGCAACGATTATCAGAGGGAAAGGTCTATACACCCGAACGTTCCAGGGAAGCCGTTGAGAATTTTTTCCGAAAAGGGAATATAACGGCCTTGCGTGAAATGGCGCTGCGCATTGTTGCCGACCGGGTCGACCGGCAACTTCATGATTATATGCAGTACAAGCGTATCAGGGGACCCTGGAAATCGGGGTTGCATCTCCTGGTGGCCATTGGCCCAAGCCCCTATTCAGGTAAATTGTTAAGATGGGCAAAAACCCTTGCCTATTCTATGGGGGCGAACATCCAGGCGCTTTATGTCGAAACACTGCATAAACAAACTTCCAGGGAGCGGGAACAACTCGATAAAAACATCAATCTCGCAAAACAACTCGGCATTAAAACCCGGATTGTTACCAGCAATGATATCGTAAAGGCCATAGTCGATTTCGCACAAAAAGAAAACGTGACCCATATCATCGTTGGGAAACCCAGGGTGCGCAATCTGTTTTCGTTACTCCGCCTGGGTAATTTCGTAAACAGGTTAATCAGATTTAGCGGCAACATCGATGTCTATATTCTCGGGTCCGACGCTATGGCTAGAGATAAATTCAGGGAAAGAGTTTCAGTCCCTGCATTTACTTCAAACTTTCCTCAATATGTAGTCACCTCCCTGTTTGTGGTCCTGTTATCCGTTTTCTGTTATTTAATTAAAGATTTCATTGGGTATCAGGTCATCTCCTTTTTTTTATTGTTCCTGGTCTCAATCCTCGCCCTATTCTATGGCAGGGGACCAATCCTGCTGGCAGCAACATTGAGTGCACTCATTTGGGATTATTTTTTCATTCCACCACAATTTGCCCTGCATGTCGAACGGCCTGAGGATTTACTCATGCTCGTTATGTTTTTTATCATTGCACTGCTGAATGGGACCTTAACTGCAAGAGTCAGGAACCAGGAGAAAAAAACCAGGATCCGGGAAGAACGAACACATGCCCTTTACCAGCTTACAAAGGACCTTACCGTGGTATCAGGAATTGATGAAGTCCAAAATATCGCTACCCGGTATATTCGCAAATATTTCAACCTCGATTGTGCCATCATTCTGAAAAACAATTTGAACCAGCTTGACAAACAGGTGCGGCATGAAACAAAAATTGGTCTCTCGGAGAACGATATGAGCGTTGTTTACTGGGTTTTCAAACACTCATCCAAGGCGGGCAGACATACCAATACCTTACCCTCAGGGAAACTTACTTTTTATCCCCTGACGGGAAATAACGATAATATGGGGGTGATCGCCGTTGAACAACTCAACGTGTTTACTCAGGGTGAAGAACAATTCTGGGACGCTTTCCTCTCCCAGATCTCCGGGAAATTTGAGCGTGAGTTTTTACGCGATGCAGCTAAAAATGCCTATGTGCTGAACGAATCTGATAAACTATATAAAACCCTGTTTAATTCCATATCCCACGAATTGAGAATCCCGGTGGCAACCATCATGGGAGCCTCCGATACGCTTCTGTTTCAGCAATATCCGGATGAAACCAGGTTTAAACTGTACACTGAAATCAATACAGCCTCGGTCAGGCTCAACCAGCTGATCGAAAACCTGTTGAATATGTCGCGTCTTGAATCGGGCCGTATCACGCCACATCCCAACTGGTGCGATGTTCATGATCTTGCAAATAAAGTATCAGACAACCTTAAACAGGAGTTACTTCCATTTAAATTGTCAATCGTGATCCCGTCAAATATGCCGCTTGTGTACATTGATTTCGGCCTGATGGAACAGGTACTGCACAACCTGATCCTGAATGCAACACAGCACGCCTCCGCAGGGACCAATATCAGGCTCAAGTTTTTTTATGATCATGGGGCGCTGACCATACAATTGATGGACAGGGGAAGCGGATTCTCTCCGTCGGAATTACTATCGGTCTTCAATAAGTTTTATCGCGGACCCGATTCAAAAGCAGGTGGAACAGGATTAGGACTGTCGATCGTCAAGGGATTTGTGGAAGCCCATCAGGGCACCGTTACTGCTGACAACCGGAGGAACGGCGGAGCGATCTTCTCAATTAACATCCCCGTTAAAATTTCAGAAATGGATCAATTCAGCAAACAGGATACCTAAATGGCAAACCAGGGACATATTCTGATCATTGACGATGAAATTCAGATTCTTCGCCTGCTCGAAATCACCCTTTCGGCAAACGGATTCAAAATTTCAGAAGCAACCACCGGCAAAGAGGGTCTGGCCCTGGCAGCAACCGGGCAGCCTGTTTTAATCATCCTCGACCTTGGTTTACCTGATATCGACGGTCTTGACCTGTTAAAAAAACTCCGTGAATGGTACTTCAAGCCTGTAATAATCCTTTCGGTCCGTAATTCGGAAGAGGACATCATCAAAGCCCTTGATAACGGGGCAAATGATTACCTCGTCAAGCCATTCCGAACGGGTGAACTGCTTGCACGTATCCGGGCAGCCATACGGTTAAGCCAGGGCATAACAGACCAACCAAACCTGGAATTTGGCCTGCTCACAATTGACCTGGCAAACCACATTGTAAAAAAGGACGGCGAACTCATCAAACTCACTTCGACCGAATTTTCCCTGCTTGCATTGCTGGCAAAAAATGAAGGGAGGGTGCTCACTCATCAATATATTCTGAAAGAAATTTGGGGAATGGGATATATCCAGCAAACCCAATACCTTCGCGTTTTTATTGCCCAACTGCGAAAAAAGATTGAAGATGACCCCGGCAGACCCCGGTTACTCAACACCGAATCGGGAATAGGTTATCGCTTCGGAAGCTGATCATTTGAGGATTTGTAAATGAAAACACCAATCATAATCATCATACTTCTCCTGGCTTACAGCCTGCAGGGCCAGATCACCTTTAATCCCGGTGATCTTGACGCCATTGTCCAGTCAGAAAAGAAGATACATGCGGGAAAACTTGATCCCAGGGCTCAAAGCGTTTCACTGGGTTATGATGTGACCTATTACCGTTGTCAGTGGGAGGTTGATCCGGCAGTGAAATATATCGCGGGAAAAATTACCACCCTTTTCAAACCAACCATTTCATCCTTTGATTCCCTGAAGTTCGATCTGAGCAGTGTCATGACCGTTGATTCTGTGATTTATCACAACACACCGCTCCCATTCAATCATCTTGCTGACTACCTTACCATTGTATTCCCATCAATCATCGGACCCGGCATCCCCGATTCGGTCTCTGTATTTTATCATGGAGTCCCTCCCGACGCCGGCTTTGGCTACTTTGAACAAAGTACCCACAATGACGTGCCTATAATATGGACCCTGTCGGAGCCCTACGGAGCGCGTGACTGGTGGCCGTGCAAGGACGGGCTGACCGACAAAGCCGATTCACTGGATGTCTATATCACGACTCCCCTGGCATACAAGGCGGCCAGCAACGGATTACTTATTTCATTAATACAAGACGGAATTCATCACACATTTCACTGGAGTCACCGGTATCCCATCGCAACCTATCTCGTTTGCCTGGCCGTTACCAACTATGTGGAGTATTCGCACAAGGTGCCCTTTAACGGGGACACCCTCAACGTGTTGAATTACGTGTACCCTGAAGATTCATTGACGATCTCTTCGCAAACAGGCGTGATTGTCCCATTGATCCAGTTGTTTGATACGCTTTTCGGGGTATATCCCTTCCAGAAGGAGAAATATGGTCATGTCCAGTTTGGATGGGGAGGCGGCATGGAACACCAGACCTTTACCTTTGTGGGATCTTTCGGTTATGAGTTGCTGGCACATGAACTCGCACACAGTTGGTTCGGTGACAAGGTAACCTGCGCAAGCTGGTCTGAAATCTGGCTGAATGAAGGGCCGGCCACCTATCTTTCGGGACTCTCCTACGAACATCTGCTACCCCAGTGGTGGATCCAGTTCAAAAAAGTCAGGATCAGCAGCATTATTTCCAAACCTGACGGATCAGTGTGGTGTGATGACACGCTGAACATCGACAGGGTCTTTGATGGCAGGCTTTCCTATGCCAAAGGAGCCATGATCCTCAACCAGCTAAGGTGGATTATCGGTGATCCTGCATTTTTTTCCGCGATGAACAATTACCTTGATAATGCGCAGTGTTCATATGGGTTTGCCCACACCAGCGATTTAAAATCACAATTTGAAGCATCGTACGGCCAGGATCTCACATGGTATTTTGATGACTGGTACACCGGACAAGGTTATCCATCGTATGATGTCAACTGGCGGCAAACAGGAAGCGAGGTAAACCTAACCATCCATCAAACCCAATCGCACGGGTCGGTCTCCTTTTTTGAATTACCAGTTCCGCTGTTGTTTAAGAACCAGTCGCAGGATACGCTGATCAGGTTTTCCAATACATTTTCAGGTCAGACTTTTACAGCCTCCATTCCCTTTGCGGTGGATACCGTCCTGATTGATCCAGATTACTGGCTGATCTCAGGAAACAACGTAACAAGCGCCGTGCATGAACTTGAATTCCTGGATGAAACACGGATCTATCCCAACCCTGCTGTTGATTTCATCACCGTCGCCCTGAATGACCCCAAGTACAGTCTGCCTTATGTAATGTATGCAACTGATGGCAAATCAGTGAAACAGGGGGTGATCACCCAGGCACAAAACAGGATCGATATCAGGTCGCTTCCGAATGGTCTTTACTCCCTGCTGATTACAGGCAAGGACCGATCACGGATGTGTACTTTCCTGAAAAATTAGGTCTATTAAATCAGCACCTAAGAAAATTTTACTGATCAGGCAACCTTTTAATTAAAGTTGTATCTACTCTCATAATAAGTCCCATTAAGTTTGCCCTCCAAATGATGTAATTTTACCTCCTATTCTTTAATGGATCCTTAAAGATCGGGACGCGATGCCGAAATGCGTGAATCCAGGTACAACTCAAAACCACTTTAACATGAAAAGAATCCTGTTTATGATGCTGGTCGTAACCGCAGCATTCACATCCTGTAAAAAGGATAACACAACAGACCCTGCAACAGATCAATCTACCGGGACTACTCTACCCCTGAAAGCGGTGACTTATGTTTCCAACAACTATCCGGATGCAACCATCGATTACTATTTTACCGTAACGAATGGACTTGCTGACTACCTTGTCACACTGAATACAACAGAAGAACTGGCTTTTAATAGATCGGGCGATTTCCTTGGAAAAGGTGAAAACTTTCATGGTGGAGCACATGGCGATTCGATCCCCTGTGATTCCATACATGGCGGTGGACATCATGGCGGTGGGATCCCGTTTGATTCTCTGCCTGCAATTCTGAAGGATTATGTCACCGCCAATTTTGTCGGTTACACCATTCGACACGCTGAATTCGACAGCTTGTGCTTCAACGGCACTGTGATTGAGGTGATGCTTTTCCAGGCCGGATCAGTCCCTGTAAAACTATACTTTGAAACAGGCGGGAATTTTCTGATGCGGGCTGAACGCATATTATATGCCGACCTTCCTCAGGCAGTAACGGATTTTATTACAGCCAACTATACAGGCTTTGTCGCTATGGATAAAGCCGAAAAACTCACCCTTGCCGATAACAGCATCCAGTATGTAGCTTACATCCACCAGGGTCCAACCAGGAAGAGCGTGCGGATCGATGCAACTGGTTCATTCATTTGTGAGCAGGCTGGTTTTGATCATGGCGGACATGGCGGTCCCGGTCCAGGCCCAGGCCCGGGCCCGGGCCCTCACCCCGGCGGGATACCCGTTGATTCGCTGCCACCTGCCATCCTGACCTATGTAACGGCGAACTTTACCGGATACAACATCCGTCGTGCTGACTATGACAGCCTGTGCGTGAATGGGTTGGTATTTGCAGTAAAAATTGACAAGGTTGGATTTCCTCCTCCCATCGAACTCTTTTTCGACATGTCGGGAACCTTCCTGATGCGTGCAGATCTTATCCCCTACTTTGAAATTCCACTGGTGGTAAAGGATTATATCCATACCAACTTTGCAGGATACTTCGTTTGTGAGATCCCGCAAAAACTGACACTGGCCGATGGCACTGTGCAGTACCTGATTAATCTGAACAAACCACACCTTAGAAAAAGCATCCGGATTGATGAGAACGGAGTTCTTATCTGCGAGCGTTAACTTTTTCATCTTACAAAAAAAGCCGGCCCATCCCAGGCCGGCTTTTTTTATGTATCCGATGATTGATCCAGGTTTTAACCCGGATTAGGGCAGTTCCACCCCGGTTGATGCATTGTAAATCCTGTACCACTGTTCCAGGCTCATGTCAATGGTGAGGGCTTCAACGGCATACCTGATGCGTTCAATTTTACCACTGCCCACAACCGGGATAATGGAAACAGGATGTTTAAGCAACCAGGAATAGATGATTTTATCGACCGGCCCGACATTTAATTCTTCTGCCACTTGCAACAGGGCCTGCTTAATCCGGCTCCCCTTTTCATCAGCGGGATTGACAAGTTTTCCGCCAGCTATCGGCGACCATGCCATCGGCCGAATCTTTTCCTTTAAAAAGTGATCGATGTTCCCGTTTTCAAAATGTTCAAGGCAGTATGGAGAAATCTCAACCTGGTTGGTTACGAGCTTTTCATCGGTATAAACTTTCAGCATATCAAACTGACCGGGGGTGAAATTGGAAACGCCAAAATGCAGCACTTTCCCTGAATTTTTAAGGTAAGAGAAGGCCCTGGCAGACTCTTCAGGATTAAAAAAAGGCGCAGGACGATGCAATAAAAGCAAATCGATATGATCGGTCCTGATGTTTTTCAGAGAGTTGTCGACGGAAGTAACAATGTGATCATAACTGTAATCGTAATGTTTGATTTTCCGGCCTGGAAATTTATCCGCTATCAGATTGATCCCACATTTCGTAATGATCTCCAGTTTGTCCCGAAGTCCTTTTTTCTGACTCAGGACATCGCCCAATATTGCTTCGACCGTGTACCGTCCATAGATATCGGCATGATCAAAAGAGGTTATACCCAATTCAATAACTTGTTCTATCAGTTTTAATAATTCCTGATTGGACAAATTCCACTCGGCCATTCTCATCTGGCCATGCACGATGCGCGATAATCCGAAATCCCCGGAAAGTTTTACCCTATCCATAATACAAATGATTAGAAAACTAAAGCAAATTTAAAGGATAATCTGGTGACATCTGACTAAATCGTAACGCATGACGCGTAACGAAAATTAATACTGGTGGAAGGAATCTGAGATGAACTCCAGCACGACAGGGAGAGATTGCCTCCAATAGGTCCAGGTATGACTTCCATCCCTGATCCTGAATTCATGCGGGATATCCTTTTTTCGCATGGCGATATGAATCAGGCTGTTCCCCTCATAGAGAAAATCATTGTCGCCACAATCAATGAACCAGCGAACTGACCCAACCTCCTTGGCCGGCTTCTGTTCAATCAATAAAAGTGCATTGTGTTGTATATAATAGGCTTGTATGACTGAATCCGGATAATTTTTATTCTCACGTAAAAAATTATCCTTGCATTCTTTCAGTGAAAGCGGACCGATGTAAGCACTTAGAGGACAGGCCGAAGAGAACATTTCGGAATGGTGCAAGGCGTAAATAAAGGAACCACCTCCCCCCATTGAAAGTCCGGCAATGGCCCGGTACCTCTTTTCACCCTTTATCCGGTAGAGCTTTTCCACGTAGGGTATCAGTTCATTAAAAAAGAAATCTTCATAACGCCACGTTCCGTCGATATCATTAAAATAACCCCGGTGACCTGTATTGGCATCGGGCATAATGATGATCATCGGAGTAGCTTTTCCCTCCAGGATGGATTTATCGGCGATCTGCAGTACTTCACCAAACTGAACCCAGCCGGTTTGATCATCACCGGAGCCATGCAGGAGGTAAAGTACAGGATAACTCCTTTTTGAGGTTTCATAATCAGGGGGCAGGTAGACTGAAAATTTCCGTTCACTCTTAAGAATGGTACTGGTCATGGAAACATTGTCTTCAACCCTTCCAGTTTGACCAAAGATTGAAAAGGAGGCAAGGAGTTGAAGGGCGATAAGCAAGAGGATGTTTTTCATAGGTTCTCCCGTTTATTTTTGCTTTATGAATTTCACTGCAATGGGTCCGTTGTTTGTTTTCAGCACCAGGCAATACAAACCGGAAGGCAGGTTGTCAACGGAAATATTCATCTTTCCCGATCCGTCGAACCGTTCTTCAGCCATGAAAACGTTTTTTCCATACACATCGGTGATTGTTACCAACTGTGGAGTCAGTCCACCTTGATAATGAAGGGTGATCATCTCCCCGGCCGGATTGGGATAGACCGACAGAACCGGAACCTCTGCTACCGTGTTTGAGATTCCGACCGGGAACTTTCTGTAATCAACCCCGACAACATCGGAACTGATGCCGGTGGAAAAGGAGGTGATGGAATCTCCGGCAAGGTTCGACACCAGGCAGTATCCCGGGGTAGCGAAATCGCCGATGTTCGCATAGATCAGGTTATTCAGCGTGTCGATCGCTGACGAAAGGATGTAGGTAAACATGGCGGAACCCGGATCCATGACAAGGGTGGTATCGGCAATTTTCATAGAGTTCAGCCGGAATGACCCTATTCCTTCATTCATTATGAAATATAAGGTGGAATCCTTTATCCCGGTACCGTTGCTCACCTTCACGCTGATCATCTGATTGACGTGTGACCCTGTTGCGGGATTGTAGACCGACACGCTTCCAACAGCCGGCATTCCATAAGGCGTTTTATTCACGGAATAGATCCTTCCGTTATATTTATAGAGATTAAATATTCCAATGGCGTCGGCGCCGAGGTTGATCTCGCGTGACAAGGTCCATGCAGCCGGATCAATCACTGCGATTTTACCTTCGGTGCCCATCCAGCCGCCGTTGACTGCCACATACACTGTATCTCCCACGGAAACAACACCGCCACAATCTCCCGAAATATGATCAACCATGGCAATCAGCGACAGGTTTGCAGTATCCAGCACCTCCACAAAATATTTGGACAGGGGATACTGTTTCGACACGATCAACCTGTTTTGGAACATACCCATTTTAGAAAGGCCTGAGTCAGGAATGGCAGCCATCCGCTGAAAAGTATTCAGGTTATATTTTATGATGGAATCCTGGGCGTTGAAAAACGCCACATTCCCTACAATGAGAATATCCTGACCCGACTGGGAGAATATCGTGTTGAATTGATTGACGGCCTTTACAACAGGATCATAGGTCTGAACCGTTACAAAATCGTTGTATGGAGGAGAATATTCAAACCTTCCGCTGTTACCGGTGATAATCTGTTTGGTCCAGTCCATGGTTTGTGAAGAAACCGTGAATGAGCCAACCAGCAGGAAACTCAAAGTAATCAATGCAGGTAATTTCATCATGCTATTAGTCAAAAGGATAGATCCTTGCCTTTAACCCGAAAGCTGGAAAAAATTTGAATGGCAGGTCTTCTGGCTTGCTCAGTCTTCCGGGTCTTCCCATCCCGTGAAAGCGGGAAAGTGACAAAAAGAGGTCGAAAGACATTTTTAAGAGCTTACAGCTGCGGGAACAGTTCCGGATTTTCACCGGATTCCCTTTTCACTTTTTTCTGAAGAAAATCACAAAAAAGAACCAATCATATGTCACCGGCAAACTTACTAAAATTAGCTTTACAACTTGCCGATGGCACTGTTAATTTCAGCTTTCATCCTGGAAATAAATTTTCCCGGATTATTCTCGGCACAGGAAAAAGCAAATTCTGTGAGGTCGTTCTTTACCTCTTTCCCATTGACGAATGTAACCAGGTAAAGGGCCTGTGCGTTTATTTCAAATTTTCCTGAAATGGGTGCATTCGATTTATCATCCGTATTAAACACCCTGAACTTTATTGTCCCCGCCTTGACCTCACCCGCATACTCCGATTGCATCAGTTTCCGGGTATGATCTTCAATGGATTGATCAATCGGGCATCGTTCGCTGGTATGGAAATAATAGATCTCCAGCTTCGGGCTCACTTTGGCGGGCGTTGATTTTTGTGCACTTACACCCATGCCCTGCAGGATCAGGATCAATCCAAGGAACAATTTCAAATTTCTTTTCATGTGATAATTTTAATTTTTTGGGGCCACAAGGAATACCCATAATTAACATTCACGGTTTGCATGAACATTGTTCTTATGGGTATTTCATACTGTTTCAGGTATTTGGGTCAGGGTGATTCAGCATGCGCAGGGCCGGTTGACCAGGAAATATCCGAAGAACCCTCCGAAGGCGATACTGGCATAGGGGTTACTCGTGATCGCACAAGTTCCTGACGCACATCCGACAAAATGATAATATAAAAATCCGGCGGCTCCGCCTACGGCTATCGCTATGATGCTTTTCCGGAAATCGCCTGATTTCAGGTATTCCTTTACCGAACGGGGTTTGCTCTTACCTTCACACGAATTTGCCATGTTTTTTTGAATTTGAAATGCAAAGGTAAGCTTTTTTTTCAAATAAATCGCTTAAATATCACTATTTTGTTTTGTTTTCAGTAAAAATTTAAACCTGGGTGAAGGACTATCAATGCCATCAATAAAAAAACCGGCATTAAAAGGTTGCCGGTTTTTATGCCTTAAAATCAAATTTGCTGAGTCTACGCTTTTTTCAGTTTAAACCCCGTGAACAAAAGGTAGATCATCGACAGGAGCAGCAGAGCCAATCCTCCAGCCTGGCCCAAATGATCGGAAAGAAGGCCCATCAACGGGGGAATAACTGCACCGCCGGCCACACCCATGATCATGAGCCCCGAAATTTCGTTGGCCCGTTCAGGCTTTCTCTGCAAGGCCGCTGAGAAAATGATGGAAAAAACGTTGGCCACTGCAAACCCAAGGACGAATACGAGCACCAGGATTGCCCACAGGTTGCTCATCATCAGCATCAGAAGCATGCCGGCAATCGCCACAACCATGCTGATGATCAGGAACTTTCTTCCTGAAAATTTCATCAGGAGGATGGCGCCGACAAAGGTTCCCGTTGTACGGGCGATAAAATAGAGACTGGTTCCAAGTCCGGCCTGATCAAGGGGGATCCGACATCTTTCCATCAGGAATTTAGGAACGGTAATATTCAATCCCACATCAATCCCCACCACGAAAAGAATGCCCAGGAAGAACATCAGGATGGTGGTGTCTTTAAGCAGGCCAAAACAGGCCGAAAAGGAGGATGTCTTTCCTTCAACCGGTGTTTCTTCTATCCGGGTAAAGAACAACCATGCGGTCGAAAGCAATGTTATGGCAGCAAATACGGGAAACAGCATTTTCCAGTTTCCCAGGCTGGCGGCTGCAAAACCGGCAATGATCGGTCCGAGGAAGGATGCAATGGCCTTGATGAATTGCCCCCAGGTCAGGCTGCTGGTGAGGCGGTCGCCCCTGACAACGTTTGACAATAACGGGTTCAAGGATACCTGAAGAATGGTGTTGCCAATTCCCAGGAGGGCAAAGGCCACCAGCACCACTTCGAAGCGATAGGCGATCAGCGGCACCAGCATCGCCACGAAGGTAACGGCCATGCTGAGCACAACGGTCTTTTTCCGACCGATCGAATTCATGAGGAGTCCGGTTGGCACCGAAAACACGGCGAACCATAAAAACACCATCATCGGCAAAAGGTTGGCCAGGCTGTCGCTCAGGGCAAAATCCTGTTTTACATAGTTGGTCGAAATGCCAACAACATCAACAAATCCCATGATAAAAAACCCGAAAAGAACGGGCATGACCTTAGAAAAGGAGTTTTCGTTTTTCATCGTATACATTTAAGTGTCAGTGACGACAAAAATAACGAATTAAGATTGACGAATTGATCTCCGGAAATTTAAAACCTAACATAGTTTGCCCACTGATTCTCTCCGGATCAAAAATTAACTATTTAAATTCGCTATAAATTATAACGTATTTATACGCTATAATAATTTATAACGTATATTTGCGCCATAAAAATCCATCCATAAAATGGCCTACGCAAAAACCGATCTTTTCGACCCCAAACTGAATTCATGCGCTGTCCTGTTCAAGGCCCTGGCTCATCCCGCGCGACTTTCAATTTTGAAGTATCTTGCCGAAATTAAGGTATGTATAACCGGAGATATTTCGGATGAGCTGCCGTTAAGCAGGACCACTATAAACCAGCACCTGAAGGAGCTGAAAAATGCAGGCTTGATTCAGGGGCATGTGGATGGGGTAAAGGTGAATTACTGTCTGAACCCGGAGAAAATTAAAGAATTCAGTGAACTTGCAACCTCCTTTTTCGAAGAGATTTCCCGGCACACAAACATCGAATGCAAATAAAAACCGTATCATCTTCAAATCCTCAAATCCTCAAATTTTAATCCATGCGAATTCTCATTTTATGTACCGGTAACTCATGCCGAAGCCAGATGGCTGAGGGCTTTTTAAAATCGTTCGATGCACGGCTTGAGGTTTTTTCGGCCGGCACTCATCCGGCGTCCATCGCCAATCCCAATGCAGTGACTGTAATGGCAGAAATGGGAATTGATATTTCGAAAAATAAACCCACAAATGTCGATCGGTATGTGGCCGATCCTTTTGATTATGTGATCACCGTTTGTGACAACGCAAGGGAGGTTTGCCCCTATTTCACCGGCAATGTGTCCCACAGGCTGCATATGGGGTTCGACGATCCGGCTGAAGCAACAGGAACACCAGATGAGGTGATGGTTGTATACCACCGGGTGCGGGATGAGATCCGGGAGCAGTTCTATACGTTTTACAACGAAAAGTTGAAACCCGAAATGGCTGAAAAAATTATGAGTCTGCCGACAGGCGAGCAACATGACGAAAAGAAAGACTGTGGTTGCGAAGGAAACTGCTGCCCTCCGAAAAAGAAAAACCCGCTGAGAATGATCTTGTTTGCTGTCATCATCCTGGCAGCCTTGGGCATTGTCGGGTTCAAGCTGTTCCACCACCAGGCGCCCGCAGCTGCAAAGGGGGCATGCTGTCCGCCGGGATCATCCGTATCCTGCGATACAACCAAAAAGGTTTCCTGCGACACCACCAAGAGTTCATCCTTTTGCCCTAAAAAACAGTAAAATGGAGACATGGATTAACCAGGTGATAGGCAGTGAACATGCGACCATCACGGTATTGATCGCCGTGTTTCTGATGGGAATGATCAGCGTAGTGACCTGTGGCTGCAATTTTGCCGTGATCGGGGCTGTGGCGGGATACTCCGGCGTAACCTCGGGCGGGAACAGAACCAAACCGGTCTTCATCAGGGGATTTGCTTTCCTGGTTGGCGGAGTGATTTCAATGGCCCTGATTGGAACCCTGTTCGGATATGCCGGTCACTGGATCAGTAATTCATTCGGCAACTACTGGAAAATTGCGGCCGGTTTGATTTTTATTTTTTTCGGACTCTATTCGATGGATCTCCTCCCTTTCAAAATGCCAGGTATCAAGATAAACACTGCCCAGTCTGAAAAGAACATTTTTTCGGCCATCCTGTTCGGCCTGGCCATCGGAGGTTTATCCAGCGCTTTGAATTCATGCTGCAATCCGTTATTCCCGGTAATCCTGGCTGCTTCATTTGTGAAAGGCAGCTCAGTATGGGGATTGATGATGCTTACTGTTTTTGCACTTGGATACGGCTTGCCGCTGGCTGCCATGATGGTCGGACTGGGCCTTGGCCTGGGAAAGGTATCCAAAACCCTCAGCATCGTTGGGACCGTCGTCAAATATGCCGGGGGAATTGCATTGATCATCCTTGGATTTTATTTTCTTTTAACCCTGTAGATCAAAATGAATTCGTCCTATATCACCGGATCGGCTGCAACCAAGGCGGGACCTGTACCCAGGATCTCAACAACCTGGAGCACCCGGGATGTCTGGAGTACGATAAAGGTCAGGTGGGCAATCGGGCGGATGAAATACAAAGTCAATCCCGGCATTTATGCAATCGGGAATCCGGACGAAAGCGCCCATGTTTTCGCTACCTGCAATTTCAAACTGACCTTTGATCTTGTCCGTCGTTCGTTAAATGGAATGAATGCCTGGCTGCTTGTTTTAGATACCAGGGGGATCAATGTATGGTGTGCCGCCGGCAAAGGGACATTCTCCACCTCCGAGCTGGTCCGCCAGATCAACAGTGTTTCGCTCGGGAAGATGGTCAATCATCATAAAATCATTGTCCCGCAACTGGGAGCCGTCGGGATATCGGCCCATGAGGTAAAGCAACAAACCGGCTTTTCGGTAATTTACGGGCCTGTAAGGGCGGATGATATCCAGAAATTTATTCAAACCGGGCTGAAAGCAACCCCGGAGATGCGCCTCGTCGAATTCCCGCTTTGGGAGCGCATGAAACTGATCCCTGTAGAACTTTCCTACGGAGGTTATTATTTGCTCATTGTTCCGGCATTATTCTTTATTCTGGCGGGACTTAACCCATCGGGCTACTCCATCATCGTGGCATTCAATGACGGAATGAGGGCATTGATCAACCTTGTAACCGCATACCTTACCGGGTTGGTCATTGTTCCTGTCTTGTTGCCGTGGATCCCGTTCCGGCGGTTTTCTTTCAAAGGATTGGCCATCGGATGGGTTGCCGCGATGATCCTGTCCTATTTTCGCCTGCTTGGTCAGAATTTTATTGAAATTGGATCCTGGTTCCTCATGATTGGCGGGCTTTCGTCATTCCTGGCCATGAATTTTACAGGCAGTTCTACCTTCACCTCACTTTCAGGGGTACAAAAGGAGATGAAGACGGCCCTGCCGATCCAGATCGGGATGGCAGGATCGGGAATTATCCTTTGGATTGCATCAAGATTTTTCACGCTTTGAACAAATATTTATCACCATGAATGGATTGTTGTACCTCAGCAATGTAGTCACGCTGGAACTGGACCCGGCAAAGTGCAATGGGTGCCGGATGTGCATGGTTGTGTGCCCGCACAATGTGTTTTCAGTCGACAATAGGAAAGCAGCCATCATCCATAAGGACCTTTGCATGGAATGCGGTGCCTGTGAAAAAAACTGCCCTGAACATGCCATCTCCGTGAGATCGGGCGTAGGTTGTGCGGCTGGAATTATCAATGGGATTTTACGCGGAACCGAACCAACATGTGATTGCGGGTCGACCGGAAATTGTTGCTAATCCTCAAATTCTTTAATATGAAAACAAAATTAAAATTTCTTGACCGTTACCTGACTCTTTGGATTTTTCTTGCCATGGCCATTGGTGTTTTCTGGGGATGGCTTTACCCGGGTATTGCCGGATTCTGGAATTCAATGTCATCAGGAACCACCAACATCCCGATTGCCATTGGTCTGATTGTGATGATGTACCCGCCCCTGGCCAAGGTAAAATACGAAGAACTGGGCGACGTTTTTAAAAACACCAAAATTCTGGGATTGTCGCTTGTTCAGAACTGGCTGATCGGCCCGGTTTTGATGTTCCTTCTGGCCATCATCTTCCTGCAATTCAACATCGACTATATGTATGGGCTGATCCTGATCGGACTGGCACGCTGTATTGCCATGGTGATCGTGTGGAATGAACTTGCCAAAGGCGATACAGAGTATTGCGCCGGCCTGGTGGCCTTTAATTCCATCTTCCAGGTTCTCCTTTTTTCCGTTTACGCCTACCTCTTTATCGCCGTATTTCCTGCCTGGTTCGGCTTACCGACCAACAGCGCCGTTGCAGCGATAACCATCAAACAAATCGCCGAAAGTGTATTCATCTACCTCGGCATTCCCTTCCTTGCCGGATTTCTTACCCGGTTCATCCTGATCCGCGTAAAAAACAAAGAGTGGTATCACACGAAATTTGTTCCCAGGATCAGCCCGCTGACCCTGATCGCACTTCTTTTTACAATCCTGGTGATGTTTTCGCTGAAAGGAGAGTACATCGTGAAGATCCCGCTGGATGTGATCCGGATCGCCATTCCGCTGACCATCTATTTTATCATCATGTTCCTGCTCTCCTTTTTCATGAGTAAACGGGCAGGTGCTACCTATGAACAGTCGGCCACCCTTTCGTTCACTGCTGCGAGTAATAACTTTGAACTGGCCATCGCAGTCGCCATTGCCGTTTTCGGAATTAACTCGGGAGAAGCCTTTGCCGCCGTGATCGGGCCACTGGTCGAGGTCCCGGTCCTTATCGGGCTGGTGAATGTGGCACTATGGATCAAGCGGAAATATTTTGACCCCGCTCCCGCAATATGATTTACCGGGGTTATCCGGGATTTTTCAGGGTTGAACAACCAGGATTTTTTTGATAATCACCTGGACATTGGTTGAAACCCGGATAAAATAGAAACCCCTTGCCAATCCTGTCACATCCATGGTGATCCTGGTCTGATTTTCCGGTTTTTCCTTCACCAGTAAGGTCTTTCCCTGTATAGAGATCAATTCGACAGTTGCATTTGTCACCTGCCCCGGTGAAAAAACAACCGAAACCTGGCTGATGGCAGGATTGGGATAGATGTTAAACGGGAATGGCTCGTTAACGGTCTTGTCGCTGATCCCTGCAAACAGATCCCCATTCGGCAGTGTATTGGTGGCAAATGATTTGTTGATTTCATCTGAAACCAGCCGCAATTTTCCAATGGAGCCCTGTGTAGATTTTCCGCCATAATCCCTTGCCCAGGCAAAGGCGATATCCAGTTCCTGGGAATCCCCCGGTTTAAATGTAAATGGACCTGTAGAACCAATGCCCCGTCTGTCCTGCGGATTATTCAGGGCGGTAGAGTCAGTCCAGTATACTGGTCCATTCGGAGGAGTGCAACCCACACCCCAATTCAACGTGTCCGACATCCCCGGAAACATAAAATCACATTCCGGGCCATAACCTCCGGCACTGGCATGACCATTGCCCCCGTAAATCATGTGGGAACCATCCTTCCAGATTCCCTGGAGGGTATGATAATAATCCGGGGCATAAACCGGATCGGTCATATAATTGGGAACACCTGCATTGGAATTGTTGATATATACAAACTTGCGCATGCCATACCGTTCATTATCCACGATGTTATCTCCAAAATGAATTCCATTCACACTGACATCACACAACTGGTGGCCATCATTATCAAATCGGGGATTATCAATGCCGTCGGCATCCATCAACGGACCCGCGAGCAAAATAACTGACTGAACCGGTGGATTTTCGCCGTAGGCATAGGATTGACCTGTCCCGTCGACCGGTGTCCCGTTATACCCGAAATACATGTTGCGTTCCACATCGCACCCAATGTAATCATCATTTGGATATCCGAGATCAATATCCGTGAAAACCCCAAGGAAAACATTGTTATACGTTCTCGGGGAACGGTTGAAAAGTTTATAGGATAAAAAGACTGTGTTTTTAAATGCTGAATCATTGGGAAGATCCCAGGCGTATGCCATACCGTGTATCTCGACCCGGAGCTTTTCACCCGCCGATTCCTGATGCACGTCGCGGTCATCATTAAAGATGAAAAAGAGGCATTGATCTCCCCTGATTTCAGGATAATCACCATCGTACGGCTCATAAATGCCATTTCCATTCCGGTCGGAGAATGGGGCCAGTTTCTCAGCCTGACCCAGGGCAACGTTTCCGTTTCCGGGCCAGGTCAGAATATCATGGATCGGCACATAGTCCTTTTCCCAGTAATGTGCACGATGAAAATCGATTTCACTTTTCTTCAGGTTCCAGATATAATTCCAAACCGTGTCCTGGTAAATGGAATAACTCGCCGGATCCATCACCGGCCCGGCATAGAAATCAGGATGCATCCCGGCAGGACCATTGGCCGGCCCCTGCCTGTAACGCTCGCCGGCAAAGTGAAGCGAGTCGAGTTCATCAAGTCCTCCGATCCACAAACTGTTA
Organism: Bacteroidota bacterium; assembly: GCA_037128705.1. GTDB lineage: Bacteria > Bacteroidota > Bacteroidia > Bacteroidales > FEN-979 > CAIVAT01. The sequence goes on from JBAXVX010000013.1 coordinate 91,774, forward strand.
GAAAAGATGGAAGTCTTGCCGCTTCCCTTTGGAACTTCAAAATCCGCATTTTCATAGAAAAAATGGTTCCCGGATGCACTAAACCTGGCCCTGACATTGTTGATGTCGAGATAACCGAAACTTTTATCATGAATCCTGAAAAGGATCCTGGCATTACTGGTATCCATGGACATGGTCATTAACATATATGTCCCCAGAACATCTCCGTTAAACCCCCAAGTTGGGACCTTGAAAGTAAAGACCCATGTTGATCCATGAATTATCTGACATTGCACATGAGCCGCTCCTCCTCCAATAACCCTTCGCAAGGTGTCATTTGCCGGAATGGTATCGTTGGCCAGAATATTGTAAACCACAGGAACCCCCGGATACAAATCGATCGTATCATTCATGGCCTTCAGATGGCCGGTCTGTGAAAAAGATTGCAAACCCAGGAATATCAGCAGGGAAATTCCTAAGAATTTTGTAATTATTAATCCGGTATTTTTCATGGTATGCCCTCCTTGAATGATTAAGAAAACAGGACCCTAAGTTAAATGGAAATATAAAATTACGTTAAAACAGCTGAATGTCAAGTAAAAAGCAAGAAAAATATTTCAATTTATGGAGGAATATGTTATTTCTTTTTAGAAAAACGACATCCCTGCTCAGTACAATTTTAATATATTTGTTGAAACCAACCCCGGACTGCAGGGTCAGGTTTAAATGCCAGTGTTTCTCAAATGAATCAAGTAAATTCAGGATAATCCATTAAAACCATCAAGTCATGACAAAATCATTAAAAGGTACACAAACTGAAAAAAATCTGCTGAAATCATTTGCAGGCGAATCGCAGGCCCGCAACCGCTATGAATTTTTTGCCAGTGTGGCTAAAAAAGAGGGCTTTGAACAAATTGCCGCAATCTTCATGGAGACTTCAAACCAGGAGAAGGAACATGCCAAGCGGTTTTTTAAATTCCTCGAAGGAGGGATGACTGAGATCACCGCTACCTATCCTGCCGGAATTATCGGAACGACCAGGGAAAATCTGAAGGCTGCTGCTGAAGGCGAACATGAAGAGTGGACCGAATTGTATCCAAAGTTTGCAGAGGTGGCCCAGCAGGAGGGCTTTACGGATGTTGCCACTGCCTTTAAAATGATATCGAAGGTGGAGGCTGAACATGAAAGGCGCTACCTGAAACTGTTACAGAACGTTTCAGAAGACAAGGTGTTTATGAAGGAGGGTAAAGTCTGGTGGAAATGCCTTAACTGCGGGTATGTATACGAATCGGCCAAAGCAATGGAAAACTGTCCGGCCTGTTTGCACCCGAAAGCCTACATGCAGATGCGGGAAGATAATTACTGACCTGGCCTGAATTATTCCTCCCCGGTTTTGCCAAAGTACAGCATGATTCGGAGGTACAAACCGAATGATGGCTTGAAATCGGGATAACCCGTGAGGTTGACCGGGTAATAATGTGCGAAAAACCCGGGTTCAATTCCAAACCTGTCGGTGAGCGGAATGCCTGCACCCACGCCAAAATAACCACCAAAGCCAAACGCATTCTGGTTGATATTGAACTGCTGGCTGTTGCTGTTGGGTATATATCCCTGGCTGCTATAAACATTGACCAGGTTATACTCCGTCCCTTCAACGACCATAACCGATTTGAGCACCTGGGTATATACCATGGTAGATCCAACCTGGATGAAGAGGTTGATTTTTGATTTCAATGGAAACGACAACTGGTATCCCAGGTCGATCATCACGCGCCCCTCTTTCCCGATTATTGGCACCATCCTGAGGTCGGGAAAAGAGAGGTAGGTGTTATAAGGATCCACATGAAGGGTCACCACATCGGCCGCCCTAAGTTGGGTATAGTTTGCCTGCAGGAAAATGCTGTTCCAACGGTTAAAATTAACCCGGACAAACAGGCCGCCGCTGAACGCCACATTGTAATGCATATTGGTGGGATATCCATCCACAAGGACCGTGTCGGTTGCTCCCAGTGCCAGTTTGATATCCCTGTACCAATAAGTGTTCGACATGACATAGTTCACATTGTTGACATTTCCCGGGGTTCCGTTATAAAAATCTGCGGAATATTTATTGGGGAAATAGGCGCCGAAATTGAGCCCGAATTCCACGCGGTGAACCACTGTATCCTTTTCCTCTTCATCCCAGCCCTTCTGTCCCTGTTTTTGGGTTGTTTTTTGTCCCTTGTGTTTGGAATTTGAGGCATTCTCCTGCCCGGCCGATGAGAGTGACAAGATTATGAATGTTGTAAAAAGGATCAGAAAAGTTCGCAAAGGCTTGATAATTTAAGGGTTGAACAGTTTTGTTGCAAAAGTAGCAACATTCCTGAAAAAAAAATTGGCAGTGAAACCATTTTGATGGTAATTTTGCATTTTAATCATTTTAAACACATACAGTCGGAATCAATGAAAGGGAAGATCACTTTTTGGTTGAACTTGACCATCATTTTACTATTCGTTTTTTCTTTACAATCCTGCTTTAAACAAAATATAGCGCCCAGCGGGTCAGAGTCCTCTCTTCTGAATATCCTGGCCAATGATGAACTGAGCGTTGATGCTGCAGATGACGAAATGTGGGATGATATGAATGGATTTTTAGATGCAGGGGGATTTAAATCTTCCGTGTCGGCCCCATGCAATGTAACTGACAGTGTGAAAACGATCGGGGACACTATTTTCCACAAACTTCGATACAGCGGGGTAAACTGCATTGGAACCCGCTTTCGCTCAGGGGAGGTGATCCTTAAACATGTCAAAACCCAAAAATGGAACGAACAGGGAGCAAAAGTGTTCGTGACCATGAAGAATTTTAAACTGACCCGGATGGCAGCGGGCAAATCGATCACCCTTAACGGGCATAAAACCTATGAGAATATCAGTGGCGGAAGGCTCAGTGACATCAACATTTCGGGAAACATGCTTGTACAAAGAGGAACCGGATCATATTCCGTTTCTTTCGACAGCGTTACAACCCAAACCTGGGAGATGGCCCGCCAGCGGATTTTCAGCGGAGCCGTGGGAAACCGTTTGGTGGTTTCCACCGGGTTCGGTACGCTCACCGGATATAACTATTTGGTCTATTGGGGTGCAGATCGTGAGGGAACACCATTTTTCAGCCAGATCATCAGTGATATTACCTACCGTGAAAACTGCAGCAATCTGGCCTGCGTTGGAAAAAAGATGCTGATGCTGGGCGGTGCAAAAAACAATGTCATCAATTACGGGTTCAATGAAAATGACAAACAAGTTACTGGGACAGAGTGTCCTTCCAAATTAAAACTTGAATGGCACTCGGTGACTCTTACCGGTATCATTTATATAAAACTATAGCTCTTTTCCATTCATTTTATTGAAAACTGACCCCTTTACAAATCGGTTGAATCTGCATGGATTGCATCGACTTGCCTGAGCAGCAGCTTTGCCCGACCTTTCAATTCAACATCGGGGATGAGTTTTTCAGCATCTGCCGGAGTGATCCATCCTTTGTTCAGCATTTTTTCAGACACCAGCCGGTAGAATCCTTCATTCGACTCACGAAGGTGCCCGTTTTCATTGAACGAATATTTGAACCATTTTGGCCGGGGGATGATCGATGACATAAAGATGGCTTCCGCCAGGGTGAGCCTCGATGCCTCCTTATTGAAATAATAATGCGATGCTTCATTGGCACCATAGATCATCGGTCCCCATTCGATGATGTTGAGATATACCTCGAACATACGGTCCTTGGTGCACAATCCCTGGTTTTCAATGAGCCAAACAATCAGGGCCTCTTCCAGCTTTCGGCCAACAGTCTTATTACGGCTGAGAAAAACATTTTTGACCAGCTGCATGCTGATGGTGCTGCCTCCCCTGACAAAACGCCCCTCTTTGATGTTAGCGATGATCGATTCCCGGAAAGCATCAGCCAGGAAACCGCGGTGCTGGTAAAAGCCTCCGTCTTCGGAAGTCAGCACTGCGGACTGAAGGTAGGGAGAGATATGTTCAAGTGTCCTGAAATCAGGATTTTCGGGACCTACCATAAAGGTTCGCACCGGAACATCATGTTCATATGCCGTATACAGAAAGGAGCCGTTGATTTTAGTCAAATCCGCGTTGCCATATGACTGTACGCTGAATTGGTACCGGTCAAGGGAGGTCTCGAACTGCAGAGAATCTGGATTATCAAGATCAACAAAAAAATTGAGATACCACGACAAGTTGCCCTTCACACGCAGGCCATCCAGATTGGAAAAAAGGCCCTCGGGAAAGGATGAGAACAGTTCCTGTGCAGGAAACTGCGGCTTATGAATGGTGAGGGTAACCTGTTTTGATGGTTTCGGGCGGTAACGGAAATAGGGATGAAAATCAATCTTATTGAAGGTGACCCGCGATATACTGTCAAGTTCGGCATAATCCGGTCCGATATTCAACAGGTAATCGATCGACAACTTCTCAAACATCACCGGACGGGTGGCTATCCTGTTGTGATCGACCCGCAAACCGGTAACAGATGCAAACCCGCTTATTTGGGTCAGATCGGTGCCGCCTTCCTGCTCGCTAAGACTGAACGCCAGGGTATCAAAGTCAACCCGCGCATTCCATTTATAATCAATAAAGGGGATCGTTACTTTGGCGGTATCAGCCGAATAGATCCTGAATTCGGCCATCCTGTTGTGATTGTCCATCTTCCCTGCAATGGTCCAAAAGGCATGCATGCTGTCTTCCTTTACCTCCAGGGTCGATCTGAAATAATGATTTTCAAGGTTTAACTTTTCAAGATGAACACCCACATGATGTTCATCAGTATTGATGGCCAGGCCGAAATTCCGGATATCCAGTGATAGTGGGATCTTGTCAAAGGCAAATGCCATCATCCGGTCCATGGCAGAAGCGAAATCAACAGGCCCTGCCGCGGAATCTGCGTTCTGTTTGCGCCTGTGAAGGAAAAAACCATAATTGGACAGCGTGTCGTGACTCTCCAACAGAAGGGAGGTATTGATCAGCCTGACATTGTGCAAAGCCAGGCGGCCGGCAAATAATTTCAGGATACTGATGGAGGCAAAGGCTGAATCGACCTTCAGAAGGGTGTCTCCGTGGTTGGGCTTCAGACTGATGCCCGTCACAAGGATGGAGGCCAACCCATGGATCCTTACACCGGAAATTCTCAGTTTGGCCTGGTTGGCCGAATTAAATTTCCCGATGCGGTGGTGGAGATACCAGGCTGCCACCGGGGTGCGAAAAACGAAGGTCAGGAGAATAAATACAACAGCCCCCAGCACCAGGGACCTTATTACCCGGTTGAACTTTCCGGAAGGATTCAAAAAAAATCTAAAAGTGGGCAGCAAAATATTTTCGGCAAAATTACAAAGAAAAACAGCGGCCTAAAAAATATTCCCGATTCCGATGTACAAACCGCTGGTTCCATCCTGCCTGCTCATGGCCACACCATAATCCACAGCTATGATGAAATTATCGTTGATGGCAATCCGCAATCCCAGTCCCGTAGACAGATGCAGATGATCGGCCGATTCTTTGAAGTAAAAGGATTGCTGATCATCAGGAATGGTGTTTTTATAGATTTTATGATCCTGGACAACCATTCCTCCATCCAGAAAAGCCGTGAGACCAAGATACAGGTTCTGTTTAAACAAGACTGTTTTGAGGAATTTCCAGCGAAGTTCCACATTGCCAAAGGCTACACCATCACCGACAATCCTGTTTCGCAACACTCCGCGAATGGTCCTTGCGCCTCCGAGACCATCGGGTTTGGTGGTCAGTGAATATGAACTGTACATGTAGGGAAGGATATAAAAGGGTGTGGTTCCCCCGATGGTACCCTGGTAACTTAACTGGTATGCGGCAATCAGTTTTTTCTTCACCAGGGGAATATACTGACGCTGGGTAATGGCCAGTTTTACAAAGGCGTAAGGATTGTTCCCCAGAAAAGTCGGGGCGCTCAGCAGCATGATCTCAGACCAAAATCCCTTGTCCGGCGCTGCTTCATTGTCGCGGGTATCGAAAACCAGTCCGGTTTTAAGGTAAATGGTTGTTCCCCCATCTTTTTCTTCGGGCCGGATCAGTCCGTAACCGACATATTTATCGTACAGCAAGGCTGTATCAGGTAATTTATTTTCCTCCTTTTTCCCTTTGTTGATGCGCGCAATATCCACCGTCCCGGTGTTCATATCAAGGATGTTTATCCCGGCAAGCCACCTCAGTTTCTGACCAACAATCGGACCCTGAAAATCAGCCATGATCCTCAGCATCTTTCGTTCCTGCTTGTAAAAAACCCGCGAGAGATAATCTTCTGATCCTGTCTGGGTGAGTGAAGAAATATAATTTGCCTCGGCCCCATTGAAGCCATAGAAATCAAGGGCCCGCTCGGTGAGGTAATCCAGGTCGGCCGTGACCCTGATTTTCCCTGGGATCAGGTATTTTGAGTCATAAAACAGCTGGTAAACAGCACTCCCCTTGGTAAACCAGGAGCATTCGGCGTAAATGGTATGTTTATATTCAGGGTAGGTACTGCCATCGCCATAATAAAAAACCTGGCCAAGAACGCCCAACTGCAGACCCTGGTCAGCATCATAGGCAACCACAGGCAATCCGGCCCAGGTCCATCCCTTTTTCTTTTTCTCTTTTACAGGAAGCATCGCTGAATCAGCCTGGGAGAACAGATCCAGGTGGACAAAAAGAATCAGCAGGGCCAGAAGGAATATTACTTTTCGCATGGTTAATTCGCTTGTTTTTTCCTGAATACCTGAAAAAGGATCAGAAAAATGGTGGATATAACTATGGAAAGAATGGCCAGATCGGCCTTGTTCTTGAAAAATTCAAACGGATCGGGTTGAAACAAGGCGATCCCCAACAAAATAAATACATAGGCCGAACCGCTGATAAAGCTGGCCATGGCAGCCCGGCTCGTTATTTTCCAGTGAAATGAGGCCACAGCCGCGGGAATGATGGTGAATCCCACGCCGGTGATAAAGATGATCACTGCCACCAGGTCACGGAGGAACCAGGCCCCCAGGAAACTGAGGCCTGTGAAACCAACGATCCCCAGCCGGGTGATCTGCATACGTCGTTTGCTGTCCGATTTTTTTCCTGAAAGTTTGTCCACCCAGTCGACGGCCACCGACGAGGCCAGGACAAAAATCTGGGTATCAGCCGAACTCATGATCGCCGCAAAGATCAGGATCAGAGCGGCACCCAGAAATTTATCGGGCATCAGCAGGGTAAGTCCTTCGGCGAAGGCATCTTTCGCCTCAATGCCCTGAAGATGTACATGTGCAGATAATCCGACCATGGTAATGGCAATCCCTGTCAGTACAGTAAATATGGCCGACCCGATCAGCCCCGATTTTACCACACGATCCGACTTGGCTCCATACACACGCTGCCAGTATTCGGCCGACTGAAAAATGATCAGTACCCCAAAGGCCGTAAAAGCGATGGTCATACCGGGATCCATGCGTGTAAAATCGACCAGTTCAATGGCAAATGAACGTTTATCCCCCATCATCACAATGCCCAGCAGGATCATCATCACAAAGATCACCATGTACTGAAATATATCGGTACGGATAACACTCCTGAAACCACCTGCCAGCAGGTAGCTGGCGATGATACTGCTTGAAATCAGCAACCCTGTTTCGTACGACCATCCGCTGATGTTCGCGAGGATGCTGCTTCCGGCGATGAACTGGTTAAGCAACATCCCCGAATAAACAAGCATCAGAATAACGGCAGAGGTAAGTCCGACCGTTTTTCCCAATTTGAAATTGAACCAGTCGCTCAGGGTATAAAATTCCCTTTCTCCGCTGAATTTACGAAGTTTAAGCGCATACGGAATAAATACGATAAATCCGATGGCCGTACCCACAAAGACGGCAATCGCCGAGATGCCGAACCGGTATACATAGGCAGTATAAGCCACGAGGGCGGCACCTCCGATGTAACTCGCAACCACCGAAGTGACGAATCCGATGATGCCGATCTTCCGGCCCGCAATCATAAAATCGGAATGGGTCTTCCGGCGTGAGGCATATAAACCGATCCCCAGACAGGTAAGGGCATACATTACCAACAATATGATGTCGAAGGGGCAGAGTTTGCTGCCGGGCAAGTCATGGAATAAGAAATCCATTGAAAAAATTATATTGCAAATATACTTTAGCTTTCCCCAAATTGCTTCTGTTTCCAGCGATAAATCAGATATAATAACGCCGCCACAGAAATTCCGCTCAGGAGGATCACGTAAAAATGGTCACTGGTCCCGAAATTTTCATAATCACCGCCAACCAGCCCCCTTTGTCCCATATAGGTTACTGTGACAACCAGCCCGTTTTGAATAAAATGAGCAAAAATCGGGATCCAAAGCGATCCTGTCCAGTAGAACATATACCCGAACATGATTCCAAGCACCATCCTGGGGAAGAAACCATAAAACTGCATGTGCATGGCTGAAAACAACAGAGCCGAAACAAAGATCGCCAGATGAATATTCCCCAGCCAGTCTTTCAGCAGCCGCTGGAGCAATCCCCTGAACATGAACTCCTCCCCGATGGCAGGAAGTACTGCGATCATCAGCATGTTAAACAGGAAACCACCCAAAGTGGGCATCCGCATGAAGGCTTCCGTGAGTTTGCTTGCCTCCTCCTCTGTGCTCTTCATCCATTCCTCAAGTCCATGAAGAAACTCAGGCAGTTTCATCAGGTCATTTACCGAGACCATCCAGTTGATGAACGGCAGGGAGCAAAACATCAGGAGAAGGGTGAACAGGTATAGAGGCCAGCGGGAGGGATTGTTGATCCTGAGATACCCGGTGCTGCTGCGTTCAAAGAAATAACCTGCCAGCATCGGGGGAATGATGAAGAGCCCAAACGATTGAATTACCTGGAAATACTGAAGGAGTTTAAGTGAGGTCGGGTTTTCATAGTCCGACAGGGATGAGAGGATTTCTTTAAAACCAACACCGAAAAATGGCTTCGCCAGCAATATACCGATAAAAAAAATCAGTGAAAAACAGGAGATGACAAGAAGGATCGAAAACAGGATCCGGGTGAAGGGAGTCAGGCTGTCAAGGATCGGCTGTTTCGGGATGTCCACGTAATTGTGCTATTTTTGTGGCAAAATTAGCACAATTTGGTAAAGATCGGAAATATCGACCTGGGAGACTTCCCGCTGTTTCTTGCACCCATGGAGGATGTAACCGATTCCCCCTTTCGTGTCATCTGCAAACATTACGGCGCAGATGTACTGGTTACCGAATTCATTGCCGCTGAAGGACTGATCAGGGATGCCGTAAAAAGCAACAACAAGATGCGGTTTGAACCGGCTGAACGTCCCCTGGGCATACAGATTTTCGGTGAGAATGTGGAATCCATGATGAAAGCTGCAGCGGTTGCAGAGGCAGCTGATCCCGATTTCATCGACCTTAACTTCGGATGTCCCGTACGAAAAATCGTGATGAAAGGCGGAGGGGCTGCACTTTTGCAGGATATCCCGAAGATGATCCGCATGTCGGAAGCAGTGGTCAGGTCAACCCGGCTTCCGGTGACTGTGAAAACCCGTCTGGGATGGGATGAATCACATAAGGATATCGTGGAAATCGCCGAACGTTTGCAGGATGTCGGTATAGCCGGCATAGCCATCCACGGACGGACCAGGGCCCAGCTTTACGGCGGGGAAGCCGATTGGACGCTCATCGGCGAGGTGAAAAACAACCCGGTAATGCATATTCCCGTTTTCGGCAACGGAGATGTCGATTCGGGGCCAAAAGCGGAGGAGTTGAAAAACAGGTATGGCGTCGATGGGATCCTGATCGGCCGGGCCGCAACCGGAAATCCTTGGATATTCAGGGAGATCAAGTCGTGGTTAAAGGATCATTCCATACCTCCGGTGCCATCCATCGCCGAAAGAGTTTCAGTTGTCCGTCAGCACCTTGAAGCATCCATTCCTTACAAGGGCGATCGCGCCACCCTGTTCGAAATACGCAAACTTTACAGCGGTTATTTCCGGGGCATTCCCAACTTCAAATCCTGGAGGATGAAACTGGTCACAGCCGGATCTACAGAAGATTTGTTCAGAATTCTTTCAGAGATTGAAATTATTCGCGAAACCCCGACCCACAATGGCTAATCCCTTATGGCTGTCTTATTTCGGCTGTTCCGGTTCATCCTCCGCCTCGTCACTCTTGGCATTCTTAATGCGGTCGAGCATTTCCTGTGGCAATTTATCAGTGTAGGCCGAGTCAGGAATATTCTCTGAGTCTTTTCCCCTGCCATATTTTATCTTGAGATTGTCCATCGGTCCGGTAACTTTCATGGGAATGCCTATAATTCCCAGCGGCCCCAGGCCAAGCCTGATCCTCAGATTCAGCTTACTGCCGAAGGTGGTGGTTCCTGAAATTCTCACCCGGATGCCCTTCACCTTGAATTTGAACTGTTCCAGCGTAACCGTGTTATTTTTGATCGTGGAGTTGATATCAACCTTCGACAGATCTGGATTGTTCAACCCCTCTTTCTGCGTGCCTTTGCTGATATCATTAAACAGTTTAAGTCCATAAATCTTTACCTTTTTAATGGAAAAGACTCCGCCTCCTTCAAGGGATGGCAGCACCGGGAACATGCGGGCATCAAGCATGCCCTTCACACTGTAATCAAGCGACACGACGCCTTCCGCCTTTCCCGCTGACGGGACCATTTCACGGATCATGGCAACCTCATTGTAAGCCCGTTTGATATCAAAGTCAACGGCCTTGATATGAAAATCAAAGAAACCCTTCACCGGGGTTACACTTCCGTAAGTGGCATCCATGGCCACCCTGCAGCCGATGATGTCAAATCCTGTTTCCTTTATCACCAAAATTCCTTCCTCCAGGTCGATCTCTCCCTTGAGATCATTGATCTCAAGACCCAGTAGGGTCGCCTTTTTCACCTCAGCCTTGAAGTTTATATCGAGATCCCGGGGAATGATCACCACCCCTGTTTCGACTTTGGCTATTTCCTTTGCTGAGCCCTGTACCGGCGCCAATGCCATGAATTCGTCGACCGTTATCAGGTCGGAATTCAGCTGGAAACTCCCCTTCAGGGTTCCTCCCTGCGAAAGAACATAGCTGATGGTGTTCTGCATGAAACCCTTCAGCCTGAAATCCGAGGCACCATAATTTGCCAGGAAATTGTCAAACCAGATCTTGTCCTGATCAAACCTGAAATCACCTGTTTTTATAATAAAAGGCTTCGGATAATCTTCAGAGGATAATGCAATATTCCGAAGTTTCAGTAACCCGGAATTGTGAAGTTTTTCATACCGGCCTGCATTGGCATCGCTTTGTTTTCCCTTGAGTGAAAAATTCGTTTCGAGATGCCCATCCAGTTCAAGTCCTTTTCTTGAGAATACCTTGTAAATTCTTCCCAGGTCGATCACCCCGTGCGACTGCACTTCGTAGCACAGGTCATCAAAATCCTCAAGGACGGCCTGAATGGTAAATGTCTTTCCTTCAAACCGAAAGGTCAGGGGCCGGATTTTAACTGCCAGCCCTTTCATGGTACCGGCAGGATCGGTAGCCTGTGCAGTGATCTCAATTTTTTCAACCGGATGGGGATAATATTTCGTAAGTACCGACCCGTTTTTCAGGTTGATCTGTGCCGAAGTAACCGGGAACTTCTTCTTTTCCGGGAGATAACTGCCCTTCACATTCACATCAAAATCCAATATTCCTGAAAAATCGATGCTGTCCATTGGGAATACCTGTTTCAACTCAGCCAGGTTGCAACCTGCGCTCAGGTGTGCATCAATCGTCCTGTCCCTGAAATTGGTCAACCTGAAAAATCCAACAACCTGGTTTTTCAAAAAATCGGCCTGCAGGTTTTCGAGCCGGACCACAATATTATTATAGTTGTTGTCGGGACAGGAGGCATCCAGGGAAAAGTTGATTTTGCTTAGCGCCTGGGGCAGATTCCCGTATTTCAAATAACCACCGGTGAGTTTGGTCATCAGGTTGAATTTCGGGATGCTCAAAACAACCGTGTCTGTTTCATTCCGGATTCCTTTCTTTACAGGCCCGGAGATATAATATCCCTCAGCATTCAGATTGAGATCATA
>JBAXVX010000014.1:0-94364 GCA_037128705.1 Bacteroidota bacterium
TAGGGGGCTTCACCGCCTACCAAATCCTGACAAACTCCGAATACTATGACATATATCCGGGAGTGAGGCATAGGGTGCTAAGGTCCTGTGCCGAGAGGGAAATAACCCAGACCATCAGCTAAGGTCCCCAAATCTATACTAAGTTGATCTAACGAGGTCTGATTGCATTGACAGCTAGGATGTTGGCTTGGAAGCAGCCATTCATTTAAAGAGTGCGTAACAGCTCACTAGTCGAGCGATCGGGCGTGGATGATAATCGGGCATTAAGTATAGTACCGAAGCTATGGATTTCAGACGAAAGTCAGGGGTCGTAGGGGAGCATTCCAGTTGCAGAGAAGGTGTACCGTAAGGTATGTTGGAGCGGCTGGAAAAGAAAATGTAGGCATAAGTAACGATAAAGCGGGTGAAAAACCCGCTCGCCGAAAGACCAAGGTTTCCTGATCAATGTTAATCAGATCAGGGTTAGTCGGGCCCTAAGGTTAACCCGAAAGGGGATACCGATGGAAGATAGGTTAATATTCCTATACTGGCTATTACTGCCACGGGGTGACGAAGTAGTGAAAGGTCTGCGTACTGACGGAATAGTACGTTGAAGGGTGTAGGTATACGTTTGGCAGGCAAATCCACCAAATGTGCTGAAACCCGATAGTACCGTGAGTCTTCGGACAATCGGATAATGACCGTAATCAAACTTCCAAGAAAAACCTCTAAGCTTCAGGTAATAGCCATCCGTACCGGAAACCGACACAGGTGGTCGAGGAGAGTATCCAAAGGCGCTCGAGTGAATCACAGCTAAGGAACTAGGCAAATTAGTCCTGTAACTTCGGGATAAAGGACGCCACGAGCAATCGTGGCCGCAGAGAAATGGCCCAGGCGACTGTTTATCAAAAACACATGGCTATGCTAAATTTTAAGATGACGTATATGGCCTGACACCTGCCCGGTGCTGGAAGGTTAAGAGGAGAGGTTAGCAGCAATGCGAAGCTTTGAATTGAAGCCCCAGTAAACGGCGGCCGTAACTATAACGGTCCTAAGGTAGCGAAATTCCTTGTCGGGTAAGTTCCGACCTGCACGAATGGTGTAACGATCTGGGCACTGTCTCAGCTGTGAGCTCGGTGAAATTGTAGTTCCGGTGAAGATGCCGGATACCCGCAACGGGACGGAAAGACCCCGTGAACCTTCACTATAACTTTGCATTGACTCTGGATAAACAATGTGTAGGATAGCTGGGAGACTGTGAAGCGGCTTCGCTAGGAGTCGTGGAGTCAACCTTGAAATACCAGCCTTTGTTTATCTGGCGCCTAATCCCTAACGGGAGACAGTGCATGGTGGGTAGTTTGACTGGGGTGGTCGCCTCCAAAAGCGTAACGGAGGCTTTCAAAGGTACCCTCAGCATGCTTGGTAACCATGCGTAGAGTGCAATAGCACAAGGGTGCTTGACTGTGAGACCAACAAGTCGAACAGGCAGGAAACTAGGATATAGTGATCCGGTGGTTCCGAATGGAAGGGCCATCGCTCAAAGGATAAAAGGTACTCCGGGGATAACAGGCTGATCACTCCCAAGAGCTCATATCGACGGAGTGGTTTGGCACCTCGATGTCGGCTCGTCACATCCTGGGGCTGAAGAAGGTCCCAAGGGTTCGGCTGTTCGCCGATTAAAGTGGCACGTGAGCTGGGTTCAGAACGTCGCGAGACAGTTCGGTCCCTATCTGTTGTGGGCGTTGGAAACTTGAGGGCACCTGACTCTAGTACGAGAGGACCGAGTTGGACAGACCGCTAGTGCATCTGTTGTGGCGCCAGCTGCATTGCAGAGTAGCTACGTCTGGATGAGATAAGCGCTGAAAGCATCTAAGCGCGAAACTCAGCCCAAGATGAGGTTTCCTTTAAGGGTCGTCGTAGACCACGACGTTGATAGGCTACAGGTATAAAGGCAGTAATGTCAAAGCCGAGTAGTACTAATTACCCGTAAGCTTTCTTCTATGACAAACTTTTAATTAATTGTTGTATTTTCTTTCTCTATATGTCAAATCGTATTTAAGATCTTACGGTGACTATAGCAGTGGTGTTCACCTCTTCCCTTTCCGAACAGAGTCGTTAAGCCCACTTGCGCAGATGGTACTGCAGTTTTTGTGGGAGAGTATGTCGTCGCCGATCTTTTTTAAACCCAGCCATGGTGCTGGGTTTTTTTTTGCCCTTCCCCTCCCCCAACTCCGATTTTTACTTACCTTTATCCTCAATTTCCAATTACTGAATGCATCATAAAATCTATCCGTTTTTTCTGTGCCTGGTATCGCTGCTCCTGGCTTTCGTATTCCCTGTCCATTCCCAGACAACCGACTCCCTTTCACGGGTAAAAAATTCAGTCATTCCCTCGATCGATACAACTTTCATCGTAAAGGATACTGCTGCGATGGCTAAGGATACAACTGCCGTTGGAAAGTCAAAAAAGACAAAAGGTAAGACCACCCCGACCCTTTCGCCGACACAAATCATAGCCAATAAAATAAAGCTGGATTCTCTGAAAAAACACAGGGATTCAACCCAGGTGTCCTTTTTCTACAGCGCCTTTGAAAAACTCGGGGCGCTCGACCTTCATTCAAGTGATACAGCCATCACCGGATTTCAGAATTATGACCCGCTTTATAAGCATGACCGTTTCTATGCCAACCAGGGAAATATAGGCCAGTGCTATCGCCCCCTGATCCCATTTCCCTTCTTCCGCGAAAGCGGGTTCGACTATGGCATTCATTCATCCGATCAGTACCTTTACCAAAATGACAGCGTAAAGTATTTCAAGGTTGTTAAAACTTTTTCTGAGCTCTCCTATAACCAGGGAGCTAAGAAAGAGCAAACTTTTCATGCCGTTTTCAGCCGGAACATCTACCGGAGTCTTAACCTTGGCTTTGATTTCAAAGTAATGAGCGCTCCGGGAGCCTATACCCGTCAAAAAACCAATCACATCAATTTTGTTCTGACAGCCCAATTCTTCACAAAAGATAAACGGTACGGGGTTATTGCCAATTTCACGATCAACCGCCTGAAAAATTACGAGAACGGAGGCATCAAATACGACAGCCTGTTCGAACAAAACATTGAGACAAACAGGGCGATGATCCCGGTCAATCTTGCCTCCACGCAAAACCGCGTCCGGGAAACCGGTTTCTTTATGAAACATTATTTCGACCTGACCCGACATCCGCTCACCGGAAGTGATACCACCGACGGAAAAAGAAACCGAATTGAGCTGGGACGAATAAGCTATTCCTTTCAATATGTTCGCCAAATACAGAATTACATCGACAATTTACAGGACAGCTTGTTTTATAAACCCTACGAAGGAGATTCACTGACCCTGCCTACGACCGATTCCCTTACCCTTGTCCGGATCGTGAATGACCTGGTGTGGTCAAATCCCAGCTTTAATAAAAATCAGCGACCCAGAATTTTCCAGATGAGTGCCGGGATCAAGCAACTGTACGTTGAGGCTAAATTCAATGGAGTACTTGATTCTCAGGCTGCAAAGAACTTTTTCATTCAATTCATTCCTCATGCCGAGATAGACTTTAACCCTTTCTATAACCTGAAACTTGAAGCCAAGGGCGATTATGTTTTGGGTGAATACAATGAAGGAGATATGAGCCTTGACGTAAAACTATCCACCATCCTGGGACGAAAAGATAAAAATGCCGGAACGCTTTCATTATCCGGAAATTATGCATTACAGAAACCAGGCTGGTTTTACCAGCAATACCATGGACACTATAACGCATGGGATAACGACTTCGAAAAACAGGGTGTCATATCCGGCGGATTTGATTACAGCTTTAAATTCCTGGAGGCCGGTTTCAACATCAGCCGGATTTCAAACTACGTATATATGGACACCTCGCGGTTTCCAGAGCAATTAAATAATGAATTCGGGCACTTGTACGCTTACCTGAATGGGAACGTTAATTTATGGAGATTCCTGATAAAAGCCAGGCTGGTATACCAAACAGTGCAGGGGACGACGGTCCTCCGACTTCCGGCCTTCATGGGGAACCTGGAACTGTATTACACCCAACCGCTATTCAAGGGAGCAGCTGTTCTTCAGCCTGCATTAACTTTCTTTTACAATACGAGCTATTACGCAGACCAGTATAATCCCTCCGACCGTTCATATTATTTACAGGACAAACGCGAAATCGGGAATTATCTGTACATGGATGTATACCTAAACCTGAAGATCCAACGGGCAAGGCTGTATGTGGCATACACCCATTTCAACGCCAGTTTCATGAGTCAGGATTATTATTCAACGTCAACCTATCCCATGCCGGATGCGGCCTTTAAATTCGGGGTCGCCTGGCGGTTTCACGATTAACCTGCTTCTTCTCCAAATCCATACGCCATTTTTCGGGAAGGCACTGTT
This sequence comes from Bacteroidota bacterium, assembly GCA_037128705.1. GTDB lineage: Bacteria > Bacteroidota > Bacteroidia > Bacteroidales > FEN-979 > CAIVAT01. The sequence goes on from JBAXVX010000014.1 coordinate 4,412, forward strand.
CGTGCTGGAAACAGGTCATCCGGGCGGAGTACATCTTGGCTATGCAATAGTTCGAACTGTTGCAGGAGGATTCAACAATTTCTCCTGTCCTTAATTTGTTGATGAATCCGGGGTCGTTGATCAGGGCCCGTGCCATCTGTACGAACTCAAATCCCCGGTCCAAAACTTTTTCAATCACAGCCCTCGATTTCAGGCCTCCGACAAAAATCAGCGGAAGGCTCACCTCAGCCCTTATTTTTAAAGCATCGTCAAGAAAATAGGCTTCGCTGAAGGGTTCAGCTTTCATCAGGAATTTACCAAAATACCGGGTCCCGAATTTCATCCAGGGATTATTCATGTAATGCGCCATGATCTTTACCGGCATACTGCCCCGCATCACATACATCGGGGCTTTGGAAACAAATCCCCCGGAAAGCACCAGTCCGTGAACACCCTCCTTTTCCAGTAACCTGGCCACTTCGATCGATTCATCTATTTCCATTCCTCCCCTGAATCCATCCCGCAGGTTCATTTTAACAAGGACGGCTACGTTGGGCGTCACCGATTTTATAACTTCCCGGATCGCCTCAACCATAAACCGGCTGCGATTCACGAATGAACCGCCATATTGATCGGTACGTTTATTTGTGTAGGGCGACAGAAACTGACTGATCAGGTAACCATGGCCGGCATGCACCTCGACGGCATCAAATCCTGCATCGCTGACAATCTTTGCCGCAATTCCAAAATCCCTGACAATGGATTGAATCTCATCAGGACTGATGGTTTTTGGAAAGGTCGGGCCATACAGGTTGAACCTGCCCGAGGGAGCAAGGCATTTTCCTGAAAGGGATCTCTTGGCCATCAGGCCGCAGTGGCCTATCTGGATGGCTGCCGCTGCACCCTCCCTGTGGATGGCATCTGTCAGCCGCCGCATTGCGGGCATCTCCTCACGGGTAATCAGCAGCTGGTGGCTGAACGACAGGCCACTTACCGAAACAGAAGCATAGGCCACCGTGGTCATGCCGATCCCCCCGGCAGCCACGGAAACGTGATAATTTACCAGATCTTCTGATATTTTATTCCCGGGGCACATTCCCTCGAAGGCGGCCGACCTTATCGACCGGTTACGCAATAAAACAGGTCCCAGGGGGGCCTCAGTAAAAAGCAGGTTTTTCATATATTTGTCTACGCTACAGCACCGGCGAAAATAGACACTTTTTACAGAACATAAAAGCCATGAAAAAAATAGTCCTGCAACTGATCATTATCCTATTTTTACCCTGGGTGGTTTTTTCGCAGAATGAAAAACAAAACCCCTACCATCTGAATATCATCTCTACTGTTGCAGCTTACCAGGATGAGTGCCGGAAGGATAAACAAAATCAGCTGGTTGACCTGAAAACGGAAATCCCCGACATCATTCTTGATATCCGCTATGCCACCGATAACAACTTTACCCACAAACAGGTGTATTCCACCCCACGGGCATTCCTCCGGCAGCCTGCGGCAATTGCTCTTTTAAAAGTTCAGAAGGAATTGGAAAAAGAGGGGCTTGGGCTTAAGGTGTATGATGCGTACCGTCCCTATGCTGCCACCATGCTATTCTATGATCTGATTAAAGATACCCTTTTTGTGGCATCCCCGGTCAAGGGATCGCGTCATAACCGTGGCTGTGCTGTCGATTTGACCCTGGTCAACCTGAAAACCGGCGCTGAATTGGAAATGCCGACCGGTTATGATGATTTTACAGAAAAGGCAAGCCCCGTGTACAATGATTTGCCGGCAACTGCAAAAGAAAACCGGAAGAAGCTGATCGATGTCATGAAAAAACAGGGATTCGAAGTTTACGGATCAGAATGGTGGCATTTTGATTTCAAGGGATGGCAAACCTACACCCTGATGGATATTTCATTTGAAGAACTGGAGAAACCCTGAAATAGGCTCCCCGCCCGGACAAAGATTCCCTGGGCCGGGCTAGATCATTCCACGCTGTTTTTTTATCTCTTCGTAGGCCGCGCTGACCTTCTGGAATTTTTCAGTTGCTGATTTTTTTATATCCTCGCCCAGGTGAGACACCTTATCCGGATGGTGTTTTTTAGCCATATCACGGTAGGCTTTTTTCACTTCATCATCGGTTGCCCCGGAAGAGATTTCGAGTACATCATAGGCCCAGCCTGTGCTTTTAACAAACATGGCTTTGATGGAGGTGAAATCGGATGAGGAAACGCCCATATAACCTGAAATGGATGAAATGACATCGACCTCGTCGGGATGATAAAGTCCGTCGGCGGCAGCAATGCCAAAAAGGTAATTCACCAATTGAAGTTTAACAGGATAATCGGTGTATTGTCCCACCTGGACGCTCACCTCCTGAACATTGATATCCTGCTTTAAAATTTCCTGCAGCATCCTGATCAGCCTGTTTCCCTCTTCATTGCCAAATTGATGAACAAAGAAGTTGCGGACAAATTCAAGTTCTGACCTGACAATCTTCTGATCCGCTTTCATCACGGCAGCAGAGAGTACGAGCAGGCTCATGGCGAAATCGCCGCGCGGAGTACCCTGGTAGGCATCCTTGCCGGTACTCATGCCGTCAAACACCGAACCAAGCGCAACGCCCAGTATGGCCCCGATGGGACCCCCGAAAACCCAGCCTAAACCACCTCCAAGCCACTTGGCATACCCCGACTTGTGCCGTGCACCGGCAAACTGGGTGCTTCCGTTTCCCGATGATGATGTTTCATTGCTTTTGTAACCATTCCCAGAGGAATTGTTATCAGAAGAACCAGCACCGGGCCGATCCGTTCCGGATGATCCGGACCCGGGGTCTCCCGGTTTTTTACGCATACTGAACACCGCATACAATACGATGCCGACAATGATGACTACGATGATTTCGCCTATACCCATTTACGAATTACGATTTACAAATTACGAATTACGATTTTTGCTATGAATCAAAATAATCTAACAATCAATTCCTGATCATTTCTGACAATGGCAGCCCATATTCTTCCACCATCCTGATGCCCATGGTTTCCAGATGATTGAGGACGGGATTGTAAATTTCAGGGATTACCGGGACATGCACCCCCTTCACCCTGATCTCACCGCTCAGAATCATTTCAACGCCAATGGCTGCCGGCAATGCCACCGTGCGGGCAATCGAAGTGTCGGTGGCCAGGGTGCCAAAATCGAGCATCCTGGAACGGATCACCTCTTTACGTCCATCGGAAAAAGCAGCAAGGAAGGTATGCTGCATGGCTACCATATCCCTTTCATTCAACCCAAGGCTCATTTTAGCGATCATAAGATCGGAGGTCACCTCGAATGCCGAGTCCAATGCACGGTTCATCGGGGTTTGGTCAAACAAACCAAGCCATGCCATGGCCTGAATGGCATGTGAATTTTCAGGAATACCAAGAAAATCAGCAACCTGGTGTACAATCCCGTTAACCGGTGTTCCCCGGTCCGGGCCGGACGGACCTGTTTTCGACAACTGGTGCGCCACCATCGCTGCATTGGTCATCCCGGTCATATCAAACTTCTCCGGAGATGTCAGGTTCAGTTGCTTCATGGCATCGAGCGTTTCGCACCATCCTTTATACCTGAATGTTCCGCGATACATGGTCATTGCTTCGGGGATGCCGTAAATTTCTTTATACGCCAGGGAATCACGGTTCGGATAGACTTCCAGTTGACCCACTTCAGGGAAATCGACCTTAAAGGGGTTTTTAAACAAATTGCCGGTTGGCAGGTCAACAATATGACCATGCATTAAAAATCTTGCGTCGTTGTTTCCGGCCAGAACCACCCCCTTGGGACTCCAGGAAAATTTATATTTGAATGGGTTATCCGCAGCTTCAGGAGCAGGCAGGGCTCCGCAGATGGAATAAAATTCCAGGATGGCCCCTTCGCGGTTGTGCACCTGGTCGATGATCCTCATGGCCGACATGTGATCGATGCCGGGATCGAGGCCCATTTCATTCAGCAGGATAACGCCGGCCTCTTTTGCGGCAGCATCCAGTTCAAACATTTCCGGTTTTACATAGGATGTGGTTACCATGTTTTTTGCATTGGCAACACAATGTTTGGCAACCATTACGTGAAAGATGTAGGGAAGCAGGCTAACGGTTATATCATGTCCTGCGATCATGCGGTCCAGGGCTACTTCATCTTCAGCCTCCCAAATAACCGAGACTCCATTCCTGTTGCCGGCGATCATCCTATCGGAGCGATCGGGGGTATTGGAGGCCACCGTAACTTGATAGCCTTTGGAGAGTAAATACTGGATGATTGGTTTGGCAACGAGCCCGGAGCCTAGGATCAGAATCTTTTTCATTGAGTTGAGCGTTTTTAGAGGTGACAAGGTGACAAGGTAACAGGGTAAAATAAAATGCTTATTACGCTCTCACTTTAGGAATTCTTCGATGTATTTAAAATCGGGCGTCAGTTCACCTTTGTGGAGAATGAGCGCTTTTTTAATGGCTTTTGGCAGATCGAGGTCATCGAAATGTTCATCAAAGTCGGCATCAGCGATGGGTTTTACAAAATTCACCAAAACATCGGCAAAGCCATCAGATGAATCGCGCGGCAGTTCGGCGGGAAGTATATCTACCGACATCACCAGCATTCCGGGGCCCTTGCTTCCCATATTTATTTTCCCGGTTTCAGGGTTATAAATAAAAATGGGATCATCGATTTCGGTAGGTTTCATAGTACATTCAACAGATCCCTCCACGTCGCAACTGATGTCGCCAATCACGGTAAGCTTTGGGTTCCCGTTTGCATAAAGTTTCCGGAGATAATCTTTGGTTAGGATCCGCGGATAGCGTTTATCCCAATAGATACAATTGATCAGCATGGAAAGGTATGGGACATACTGTTCGAACTTGCTTCGGTAATTCTGCGGGTTTGTATAGTAATCGTGGAGTTCGAATGGTTCGCCGTGGATATGTTCAGCCATATCCTCCTCTTTAAAAATGACCTTGTAAACCATGTTGTCAGGAAGCTTTTTCCTGCGATGCAGTTCAAGCAATTTTTCAGGTGAGATCTCCTTCACAGGCAGTAACCCGATAATTTCCTGGGCTCCCTGGGATACGTTCCCGTAGCCCGTAAAGCCTATGACGAATGGTCGTAACTCATGAGGAATTCCATTTTCAGCAATCAGTTGACCAATGGCAGAGATATCATCCTTCGCCTCACGAAGAGAATGGTATTTATGGGCCTGTTTCAACCTGGCCAGGGTTGAGTTGTAACCAAACTCTTTCAGTCTCAGCCCGAGTGCCCACAGGGAGTTGATCATCCCGGCCATACCGGCATATCTTCCGAAAAAAATGAGTCGTTTCCCCTGTTCATCCACTACCTTTTCATACTCGATGAGATTGCATTTCAATTCCATCATCCGGCGCAGCATCGCCATATTGTATGGCTGACCTTTTACAACATGGGCAAAGAAAACATAGGTTTTCTCCGGTTCAAAAAATGACTCGGGCATCTCCTTCACGCCGAAAATAACAGAACATTTCTCCAGGTCATTTTCAATGATGGCGCCTGCTTTCACATACTCCTCATCAGAGAAGACACGTTTGTCGGAAGTCTGAACAATGATGTCCAGTTTCTTTTGTTTCACAAGCCGGGCAACATGCTTTGGTGTAAGCGGGGCCCTTCGTTCAAGTTTGTATTTATCCTCGTGCCGGATACCGATAAAATTGCTCATTGATCTGTTAGTTTTGGAACAGCAAAGGTAGGAAAAGTGATTGTTTTAAACTGTATATTTGACTGCCAAAAAGGAGCATATATTATAAATATCGGGCTGATAAATTAAATTGCATGAAGAAATTTCTCAAGGGTTTATGGAAATTCATAAAATATTTCCTGATTTTCTATTTTGCTTCAACCCTGCTTTTTGTCCTCCTTTACCGTTACGTTAACCCTCCGGTTACCCCGCTTATGGTGATCAGGCTGGCTGAGCAGGCCTACCAGGGGCAAACGATCAGGTTAAAGAAGGATTGGATTTCGCTCGAAGACATGTCGCCCAATCTTCCGCAAGCGGCCGTGGCTGCTGAAGATAACCTCTTCCTGGAGCATTCCGGGTTTGATTTTGAAGCCATTCAGAAGGCCAAGGAGTTCAACCAGAAAAAGGGAGGCAAAAAGATCAGGGGGGCCAGCACCATTACCCAGCAGACCGCCAAGAATGTTTTTTTATGGCCGCAACGTTCATGGGTTCGCAAGGGGCTCGAAGCATATTTCACGGTGCTGATCGAGTTCGTATGGGGGAAAAAACGGATTATGGAAATTTACCTCAATGTAATTGAAACAGGCAAAGGCATTTACGGGGTTGAGGCCGCATCGCAGCTATACTTCAGCAAATCGGCCGGAAAGCTCACCCGGGGCGAAGCTGCCCTGATTGCAGCCATCCTGCCCAATCCCCTGAAATGGAATCCCTCCTCCCCCACTCCCTATATCCAGGAAAGGCAGCAATGGATTCTGTGGAATATGAACAATATAGGCAAGTTAAGTTATTAAATTTCCTGCCGGAAGATCGCATAAATCAGTGTTTTATTTTGTACTTTTGCGGCTTCAAATTTTTCACTAACCTAAATGATGTCAATTATGGCAAAACAAGCTAAAGAAAACAAGTACGTCTACTATTTTGGTGGTAAAAAAGCCGAAGGAACGGCCGAAATGAAGAATCTGCTTGGCGGAAAAGGTGCGAACCTCGCCGAGATGGTCAATATCGGACTTCCTGTGCCTGCCGGTTTCACAATTACTACAGAGGTTTGTACTTACTATCAGCAAAACAAAAAAACATATCCAAAAGAATTGAAGAAACAGGTTGCCGACAGCCTGAAAGCAACTGAAAAAGAGATGGGGGCCATTTTTGGCGATAAGAACAACCCCCTCCTGGTTTCAGTTCGTTCCGGGGCACGCGCCTCCATGCCCGGCATGATGGAAACTGTATTGAATGTTGGATTGAATGATATCACCCGTGAGGGACTGATAAAGAAGACAAAAAACCCGCGCTTCGTTTATGACTCACAGCGCCGTCTCATCCAGATGTATTCTGATGTGGTGATGGAAAAAGCTGCCGGCATTGAGCCCAAGGAGGGACAGGGTGTTCGCGTTCAGCTTGAAAAGGAACTTCATAAAATGAAGGAAAAAAGAGGGGCAAAAAGTGATACAGATCTTACATCGGAGGATCTCAAAACCCTGATCGACATTTATAAGAAAAAAGTCAAGGAAGTTCTTGGCAAATCATTCCCTGAAGACCCGATGGAACAGCTCTGGGGAGCTGTTGGTGCTGTATTCTCAAGCTGGAACGGCAAGCGTGCCATCTCCTATCGTCGTTTCGAAGGCATTCCCGATGAATGGGGAACTGCCGTTAACGTTCAGTCGATGGTCTTCGGCAACATGGGCGATACCTCAGCTACCGGTGTCGCTTTTACCCGTAACCCGGCCACAGGCGAAAATTATTTCTATGGCGAATGGCTGGCCAATGCCCAGGGAGAAGATGTTGTTGCAGGTATCCGCACCCCGAACCCCATCAACGAAATTGGCAAGAATGAGCATACGATGAAGCTGGAATCACTGGAAACAGCGATGCCGGTTGTTTACAAAGCACTTCATAAGATTGAACGCTCCCTCGAGAAACATTACCGCAACATGCTCGACATCGAGTTTACCATCCAGGATGGAAAGCTTTACATGCTCCAGTGCCGCGTTGGAAAACGCAACGGACCTGCAGCTGTAAAAATGGCTGTTGACATGTTCAATGAAAAGCTGATCACCAAGGAAGAGGCTGTTTCACGTGTTGAACCCTCACAGCTGGATGAACTGCTTCACCCGATCCTTGATCCGAAGGCTGAAAAGAGCACCAAGCCGATGGCCAAAGGTCTTCCTGCCGGTCCCGGCGGATCAACCGGGCAGATCGTCTTTAATTCGGAGGATGCCGTTGCATGGGCAAAGAAAGGCAAAACCGTGATCCTGGTCCGTGAAGAGACCAACCCCGAAGACATTGAAGGCATGCGCGCTGCACAGGCCATCCTCACCGCACGTGGCGGTATGACCTCTCACGCAGCTCTCGTAGCCCGCGGTTGGGGCAAATGCTGCATCGTAGGTGCCGGTGGACTGAAGATCGAAGCTTCGAAGAAAACGATGAAAATCGGCGATATCACACTGAAAGAGGGTGATTACATTTCACTGAACGGCTCCAAAGGATACATCTACAACGGACAGTTGCCGATGATCAAGGCCGCCGAAGAGAATCCCGATTTCCAGGCTTTCATGAAATTGTGCGATGCTGTTCGCACCATGAAGATCCGCACCAACGCCGACACGCCCGAAGATGCTAAAAAAGCTCGTGCTTTTGGTGCCGAAGGGATCGGACTGTTCCGCACCGAGCATATGTTCTATGGAAAGAATGCCGAAAAGCCTCTCTTCCTGCTCCGCAAGATGATCGCTTCGAAATCGGAGGAAGAACGCCGCAAGGCATTGAACGAACTCTATCCTTTTGTAAAGGAGGACATCAAGCAGACCCTGGCTGCCATGGACGGATATCCTGTTACCATCCGCACCCTCGACCCGCCCCTGCATGAATTCATCCCGCAGAACGAAGATGCCCGCAAAAAGATTGCCGACAGCCTGAAAATTTCAAAGGAAGAATTCGACCGCCGTGCCGATGCACTGCATGAAACCAACCCGATGATGGGTCACCGTGGCGTTCGCCTGGGCATCACCTATCCTGAAATCACCGAGATGCAGGTTCGCGCCATCTTTGAAGCGACTGCAGAATTGCTGAAGGAGAAGAAAAAGGTGTTCCCTGAAATCATGATCCCGGTAACCTGTACCGAGAAGGAGCTGAAACATCAGTATGTGATCATCGACACCATTTATGCAGAGGTTTGCAAGAAGTTCAAAATGAAGGAAATTCCGCACATGGTTGGAACCATGATCGAAATTCCGCGTGCTGCCCTCACCGCCGATAAAATTGCGGAAACAGCCACCTTCTTCTCCTTTGGAACCAACGACCTCACCCAGATGACCTTTGGTTTTTCACGCGACGACATCGGTGGATTTGTTCCCGAATATGTTGAGCAGAAGATCCTCCCGGTTGATCCTTTCCAGGTGATCGATTTCGATGGTGTTGGTCAGCTCATGAGGATGGCCGTTGAAAAGGGCCGTTCGACACGCAAAGACCTGAAGATCGGGATCTGCGGCGAACATGGCGGCGAACCTGCTTCCGTTGAATTCTGCCATTCGCTGGGATTCAATTACGTAAGCTGTTCACCGTTCCGCGTACCCATTGCACGTTTGGCTGCAGCCCATGCTGTTATAAAACAGAAAAAAGCGGCTGCAACTTCAAAACCGGCAGTAAAAAAAGCAGTTGCCACAAAACCTGCCGTAAAAAAGGTCGTAAAGAAAAAGTAACCTTTAGACTACCACAATTAAGAAGGCTGATCCGGAAACGGATCGGCCTTCTTTAATTTGGCCCGTTGAATTTCACATTTTATTCCTAACTTGGCCAACTCAAGGAACGCTGAGCATGCGCATGAAGAAACTCATATTACTTTCTATATTTGCTCTTATTTTTAGGCCAACCATTTTTGCATTACCGGCGAAGACAGATTCCATTCCGATTATTAAGCATCTTGTAACAACCAGTATCCCTGCAGATTTAAAATTAAAGTTTCTCAATACTTTATGTGCTAAATACTGGAATGCTGATCCCGACAGCGCCATCCGGTATGGATGGCTCGGACTTCCGCTTTTAAAGGAAAAGGTGGCTCCGCGAAATGCTGCCTACCTTCATTTTGCACTTGGAATGGCCTGGGAAAACAAGGGGGACTTTGACAGTTCCCACTGGTATCTGAACCGGGCGGCAAGACTTTTCACCGAAATGGGTGAGGAGAGGTTATATTATCGTTCAATTGAGCAAATCGGCAGTTTATTCCGGATCATGGGTCAGTATGATACAGCGATTGTTCTTATGAATAAGGCGTTGGATTATTTTAAAAGCACCCACGACAATTTTCAGATTATGTCATCCCTTTATAATATCGGCAGTGTTTATATTGAGAAGAACCGGTTAATCAAAGCGCTGGAATACTATCAGGCGTCCGCCGCCTTCGATAGCGTGCTGAAGGATACCTCCGTAATGGCCACGCACATGTTTGGTATCGGAACAATTTATCTCAACCTTGGCAATCTTTTCAAACAATTTGATAAAGAAAGATCGCGAAACTACTTTTCAATAAGCCAGAAGTATTACCACGATTGTGCCCTGTTATTTCTCAAATCGTCTCACAAAACAGGGTTTTGCTTTACCTCGATGAGTTTGCTCTCCTCTTATATTGGTGCGGGAATGATGGATCAGGCAGATTCCCTGTTAAATGCTGATTCAACATGCCTCTCCTTTCCCGATCCCAGAATTTCGGCGAGTTTCCGAATGTCAAAGGCCCAAATGCTTAATTTAAATGGAAAAAAATCAGAAGCGCTTGCGTTATTGAAGCTGGTTGCCGGATCAAAAGAAGAGATCAGGATCCTTCCAGAGTTTCATGAAGCCATGCTGTTCATGGCCAGTTTGATGCGGGAGAGCGGTAAGAGCGACAGCGCATGGAAATTGGCCCAGGTAAGCCTTGCCTGGGGAAGAAAGAAATCTGTTTACCCTGTTGCCTACCAGGCGCTGAACCTGATGTCAAACTGGTTTAATGAGGAGGGAAAATATGCCCAGGCCCTGGCTTCGAACCGGGAAGCAACTCTTTATAAAGATTCGATCCTTTCTGATATAGGAAAAGAGATCTTCGATGAAACGGAACTGAAATTCAAAAACCAGGTGCTTCGAACCGAGTTGAAAAATCTGAAAGCGAAACAGGAACTTCAAAAATTCCGGAACCTGGTTATCAGTTTGGCAGGAATAGCCGCCATCCTTATTCTGATCCTGGTCATCTCGTGGCTGCTTGCCCGACAAAAAACAATCAACAGGAACCGCGTCGCAGTTGAACAAAAAATGCATATCCTGGAACAGGAAAGGATTATCCGCGAATCGGAAATGGAAAACCTTCACCTGGCCATGCAATTAAAGGAACAGGAGTTGATTTTCCATACCCTGAAAAGTACTGATCTAAGCCAGATAAACCGCTCCATTAAAGAAAAACTGGGTGCTTTTCAATTTCGTTTACCAAAGAAGAAGGACCAGGATGATTTCAATCAGGCGCTTGCTGAAATCCACCGTGAAGCAAAACAGGATCCATTGGCCGATTTTGAACAGATGTTCCTTCAGATGCATGGCGATTTTTATGAGAAGCTACTCGCAAAGTGTCCTGACTTTACAAAAACGGAGTTACAAATCTGTGCGCTGTTGCGTCTGAATCTATCTTCAAAAGATATTGCCCGCCTCGTGAATCTTACTGCGGCCTCCATTGATGTAACGCGCTCCCATATCCGAAAAAAACTTGAACTTGATCAGAGTCAGAGCCTTTCCAGCTACCTGATCCTGTTGGCATAAAAACACAGACACTCAATCTGCGCCTTTTCCGACCTTATGCTTTTCTTAATGACCTCTATAACAGATTAACAATCTGATATATAAATCCTGTATTTTTTCCTTACTCATCAGATCCCCTGTTAAAAATAATGATTTAACTGTTTGATTTTATGATAACTGTGCAACATTCATAGAAACTCATAAGATTATTCAATGGGTTGAAGTTAGGATGGACGATGGATCCAAATGTAAATTCGCCACTTCTTAATTCCGCATATGGATACCAACAATATTCCTACTTGTTCCATTCTGATCGTCCGAACGGATGAATCCTCTTCATCACAACTTTCTATGGCGCTGTCGAAGACCGGATTCAATGTCATAAACGCCCATAACGGATATGAAGCAGTCCGTTTTTTACAAGAAAGGAAGGATATTGTGATCGCGATACTCGACACCGACCTTCCCGACATAAACGGGTATGAAGTAACCCGGATAATTCGAAAATCAGGAAAAGCAAATTTGGTCATCATTCTTTTAGCATGGTTCAGTGTTCAATCACTTGAAGCAGGAAATGCAGTTGGATGCAATGAACTGATTGCTAAACCGATAAACACAGAAGAGCTGGTTGAAATCGCGATGAAATGGAGAAGTACAAAGCATGCCTTAAAACCTGAAAAAATAAAATCAAGATAAGAAAATCAAAACTAACAAACAGTACCCCATGAAAAAAAACATTCTTTATGTAATCATGACCGCAGCGATCATGATTCAATTTATTCACCCAGTGGCAGTAGCCCAGACGTACATTTCTGTTGACGTAACCGGGTTTAATCAGAAGCTCATTGCCAATGGCGTTGGAAGCGGGTCAAACCATCAGGCCCTGGCGACCACCTCGACCACCTTCGATGCTTTGGGGGTTGGTTCATCTCATGTGATGTATTCAACTAATTTCAGAGGTGACCTGAATCCTTCCACTGCACCACCTTATGGTCTGCCATCCAATGGAGTGATTACCAGTGTAAACCTGGCCGGAGCAATATACAATCTGGAAAGCTTCACCGTAAACAACACTTTGCTACTCCTCAATTCAGGCGATATTGGGACGCTCACCTTAGTCACTCCGGGGGTTTTCGAAAAAGTTGCCGTACTTGGTTCAAGTGCTTCAGGGGCATCGACTTTCAGTACTAAATTGAATTTCAGTGATGGAACCAATGCCACCTATTCATTTTCGGTACCCGATTGGTACGGTGGTGCCAGTTATGCAATTAAGGGCATCGGAAGAGTAAACCGCGTGCCTGACGGATCAACGCACACCTGGGACCAATTCGACGGGGATGCCAGTAATCCACGGTTGTATGACAACCTGATCACGCTGACGGCAACAGATAAGGTGAAAATCTTGACCAGTATTACTTTTACAAAAACATCAGCAGGAGGACGGACCGCCATTCTGGCCATCAATGGGGTGACACCTGAGGGGACAATCGGACCTACCACCACCATTGCGGCTACCAATGTTACGGCAACCAGTTTCACAGCCAACTGGACTGCTTTTACAGGAGCTACCGGATATTATCTTGATGTAGCAACGAACAACACATTTACAACCTATGTCACTGGGTTTAACAACCTTTATGTTTCAGGGCAATCGACTTCTTCTTCAAGTGTCACTGGTTTGACACTCGGAGTAACATATTACTACCGGGTAAGGGTCAATAATGGATTCGGCCCAGGGCCAAGTTCAAATACAACATCCGTTATCACGGGTGGCGGCAGTTGCATTAATCCAACCAATGGGGGTGTGATCGCTTCCAATCAAACCGGGTGCACGCCTTTCACTCCGGCTGCATTTACAAGCACCTCCGCTCCAACAGGGCATACCGGCACACTTGAATTCAAATGGCAATCATCCGTAACCAGTTATTCCTCAGGTTTTACCGATATTTCATCCTCCAATTCAGCAACCTATTCTTCAGGTGCCCTTACCCAGTCAACATGGTTCAAACGCCTTGCGCGCGTAACCTGCAAGAGTGACTGGACCGGCGCTGCCGAATCGAATGTGATTGCAGTGACGGTATATCCAAGCGGTCAGGTGAACCAGCCTTCAAACCAGGATGTAAATAATGGAGGAACAACGACAGCTGTAAACTTTACCACAACCCAGACAGGTGGTACCACAACATATGCCTGGACCAACAATACACCATCGATTGGCCTTGCTGCAACTGGTTCAGGTAATATTGCTTCATTCATTGCTGTGAATACAGGTTCTTCACCCATTGTGGCAACCATTGTAGTCACCCCGACAATGACCAATGGTGAAATAAGTTGTGCAGGCCCGACCAAGACCTTTACCATCACAGTCAGCCCGACAATCCCGGAATGCATTAATCCTACCAATGGGGGTGAGATCGCTGCCAATCAAACCGGGTGTACCCCTTTCGCTCCGGCTGCCTTTACAAGCATTTCTGCACCAACCGGGCAGACAGGCACGCTTGAATACAAATGGCAATCATCCACAACCAGTTCTTCCTCAGATTTTTCCGATATTTCCTCCTCCAATTCAGCCATCTTTACTTCAGGGGCCCTTACCCAGTCAACCTGGTTCAAGCGACTGGCACGGGTAACCTGCAAGAGCGACTGGACCGGCGCTGCTGAATCGAATGTGATTGCAGTGACGGTTAATCCCAAAGGACAGGTTAATCATCCTGAAAGCCAGGCGGTTTGCCATGGCGAAGCGACTGCAGCCGTAGTCTTCGAGACCCTGAATAGCGGCGGGACCACAGTCTACACTTGGACAAACGACATTCCATCCATCGGACTGGCTGCTTCGGGAACCGGCAATATAGCATCATTCATTGCAACCAACACGACTCCGGGACCTCAGGTGGCGACCATCACCGTGACCCCGACCTACTCCAACGGGGGGGTAAGCTGTTCAGGAGATGCAAAAAGTTTTAAAATTACCGTCAACCCGCTGGTTCTGGCGAACCAGCTGGCAAGCCAGGTCATATGCAATGCGGCCGCAACAACATCAGTAACCTTTGAAACCACCAATACCGGAGGAGTCTCCACCTATACCTGGACAAATAACACGCCATCCATCGGTCTGGCAGCCTCCGGAACCGGCGACATTGCTTCGTTTACGGCGGTCAATACCGGAACAGCGCCGGTTGTGGCTACCATCGTGGTAACACCAACCTTTACCAACGCCGGAATCAGCTGTACAGGTGCTGCCAAATCGTTCACCCTCACCGTGAACCCCACGGCCCAGGTCGATCAGCCGGCAAGCCAGGTGGTGTGCAACACAGCTGCAACAACGGCGGTCAGTTTTGGCACCGTAAACACCGGTGGTACAATGACCTATGCCTGGACAAACAACAATACCAGCATCGGGCTCGTCGCAACGGGAACCGGGAATATTTCTGCATTCACGGCAATGAACACAGGTGCTGCGCCGGCAATCGCCACCATCCTTGTTACGCCAACCTTCACCAATGGTTCGGTGAGTTGCAGTGGCCCATCCAAGACCTTCCTCATTACCGTCAATCCAACCGGACAAGTGAACCAACCGGCCGACCAAATAGTTTGCAATGCAGCAAGTACTACCGCCGTTACCTTTGGGACAGTCAATACCGGAGGGACAACCACCTACACCTGGACAAACAACTCACCCGGCATCGGGCTCGGGGCATCGGGGACAGGGAGCATTCCTGCATTCGTGGCAATGAACACAGGCACTGCTCCGGTTATCGCCACCATCATTGTAACACCAACCATCACCAATGGTTCGATGAGTTGCAGTGGTCCGTCGAAGACCTTCCTCATTACGGTCAATCCAACAGGACAGGTGAATCTTCCTGCCGACCAGGATGTTTGCAGTACGATGAGTACTGCAGAGGTTACTTTTGGGACAGTCAATACCGGAGGTACAACCTTGTACACCTGGACAAATAACAATACCAGCATCGGGCTCGGGGCAACGGGAACAGGGAGTATTCCTGCATTCGTGGCAATGAACACAGGCACTGCGCCGGCAATCGCCACCATCACTGTAACACCTACCATCACCAATGGTTCAGTGAGTTGCAGTGGTCCGTCGAAGACCTTCATCATTACGGTCAACCCCCTTCCCATTCCCACGATCACAGGGGCAACCAGCCTCTGTTTCAATTCGGGATTTTATGACTATACGACTGAACCCGGTATGACAGGATATGTTTGGACAGTCTCTGCCGGCGGAACAATCACTTATGGTGTAGGGACAAATCAAATACAGGTAAAATGGAACATAGCATCCGGGGCCCAAAGTGTGAGCGTAAGCTATACCAGCCCAGCAGGGTGCAGTGCAGGTATACCAACTAATTTGCCAGTAACTGTTAACCCAATCCCTGGCAATGCCGGAACCATCACCGGTGCAGCAGCTGTTTGTGGTGTTACACTGGGAGTATCTTATTCCATCACACCCATAGCCAATGCCCTTAACTACATCTGGACCGTACCGACCGGCGCAACCATTGCCAGCGGGGCCGGAACAACCAACATCACGGTAGATTACTCTGCAAATGCTGTCACAGGCAATGTTACCATCTACGGGAATAATCTGTGCGGGAATGGAAGCTCATCGAGCCTTTCTGTCGGGGTAGGTCTGTTACCAGGTCCAGGCGGCCCCATTGCCGGGCCCGCCGATGTTTGCAAATCAGCCAGCGGCATGATCTATTCTGTTGACATCATTCCTTACACAACCGGTTACAACTGGACAGTTCCGGCAGGGGTCACGATCGTTTCAGGCGCCAATACCAAAGCCATCACCGTTAATTTTGCCGAAAACGCGGTATCCGGAAATATTACAGTTTTCGGATCGAACCCCTGTGGTAATGGCGCAGTATCACCATCCTTCGCAATAACGATAAATCCACCACCAGCAGCAGAGGCTGGAGACGACCGGGAAATTTGCCCGGAAGCCAGCACACAGATTGGAGCAGCAGCGGTACCTGGCAGTTCATATTCCTGGACCTCAGTTCCTCCCGGGTTTACTTCAACGCTTGCCAATCCAACCGTTTCTCCATCAGTAACAACATTCTACACCGTAGTAGAAACTTCCACGATAGGGTGTACAAACTCCAACATCGTGGTTGTTTCTATGAATCCTGTACCGGCAGCCGCAGCCGGGGCTGACCGGGGTATTTGTTCGAACATGAGCACCCAGCTGGGAACAACAGCCGTGGCAGGCAGTACGTACCAATGGACCTCAAATCCTGCCGGTTTTACTTCAACCCTTTCCAATCCGACGGTCACGCCAGCTGAAACGACCACCTATTCGGTTGTTGAAACAATCACCGCCACCGGATGCCACAACAGCAACAGTGTGGTTGTAACGTTGAATCCCCTGGTCGCAGCTGCAGGAGCAATCAACGGTCAAAATCTGATCTGCCCGGGGGGCAAGGGTATGATCTATTCTGTCGACGCCATCACCAATGCCACCTCCTACGTGTGGGCAGTTCCGACCGGAGCCACGATTGTTTCAGGAGCAAATACCAATAGCCTATCGGTTGATTTTGCCACCAGCGGAATTTCAGGAAACTTTACTGTATATGGTGCAAATTCTTGTGGAAATGGGGCCGTATCGCCTGCCCTAACCGTGTCACTGAATCCCGTTCCCCCGGCCAAAGCGGGCGACGACCGTACGATCTGTCAGTATACCAACACCCAGATCGGCGCTGATGCAATTCCCTCATTGATCACCGCTGTTCCGACTGCCATCCTGATGAAAAGCGCCACCAGCGGGGGCAGTATAACCTCCAACGGGAATGTCAATATAACAGCAAGAGGGGTTTGTTACAGCACATCAGCTAACCCCACAATTGCAGATCTTCACACCACGGATGGAACAGGAAACGGTTCTTTCGAAAGCAAGCTTGTAAATCTTACCCCGAAGACCAAGTACTATATAAAAGCTTATGCAACCAATGCAATTGGAACAGGTTACGGGAACGAGACTATTTTTAAAACAGATTCGGTGTTCCGATGTGGCAATATGTTAACCGATGAACGGGATGGAAAAGTATACCCTACTGTTCAGATCGGAGATCAATGCTGGTTTGCTAAAAACCTTAACGTTGGGACCAGAATCGATGCAAAAAATATTCAAGAAAATCACAACGCGATTGAAAAGTACTGTTTTACCAATGATGAAGCCGTCTGCAATGATTTCGGAGGTTTGTACATGTGGGACAATATGATGCAGTGGACACAAAAAGACAGTGCCCAAGGGATATGCCCACAGGGCTGGCATATTCCAAGTATCAAGGAATATGATAAATTAACGGCTTATCTCGGTGGAAAAGATATAGCCGGTGCGAGGATAAAATCTACCGTATCATGGTACCAGCCTAATGTTGGGGCTAACAACAGCAGTGGTTTTTCCGGCCTGGGCGGGGGCTATGTTTCAAGATATATAGATCCAATAAATGGTCCAGGAGCAAACTTCCTGGGAAAACATAGTCATGGCAGATTTTGGACATCCTCTTCTACCGATAAAGCGACAAGATATTATTATGAAGCCCTTAACAACACAGGTACATTTCAATATGGATGGGATACTTGGGGGAACGTTCTGTCAAACTCAGTTAGGTGCATTTTAAATACCACCTCATCAGCCAATTATTCTCCGGAATTTTCTGAAATTGAAAATGAAAGTGAAGTGCAGATGGATCGCCCTGCATCAGGCAATGCAACATCCACTTTTAGCTGGAGCTCAAATCCGGCCGGATTTACATCAACAGAAGCAAGTCCATTTGTAAGTCCGCAGGTCACAACAACCTACACTGTTGTGGAAACATTTACAGCTACGGGATGCACCAATACGCACAGCATGAAGGTGACCGTAACGCCCGCACCTGTAACACCTGTTGTAACTGCATCAGGCAATAAGCTGACAAGTAACGCTCCCATAGGGAACCAGTGGTATTACGCATTTACCACGACCGAAAGTGGATCACCTGTTCCGTACGCTGTTCTGCCCACGCACCCGGCTGCCAAAGATGGTTTGTACTGGACTGTTGTGACACTGAACGGTTGTTCATCTTTAGCCTCAAACAAACAATATGTAAAGGTCGTAGGAATAGAGGAGGAACTTCCTGAAGCAAAACTCGTCGTATCACCCGTGCCCAATGCGGGCCGCTTTACCGCTTCGATCACCTCCATCAGCCCGCAAACGTTTGGCCTGCAAATTTATAATAACTCAGGACAAATGATTTACGAGATCAGGGATATGAAGGTGGATGGGAAATTAGAACAAGTGATCGACTTGAGGCCTGCCCCGGCAGGGATCTACATCCTGATACTTCATAATGGTAACAGCATCATTCATAGAAAAATACTGATCAGTAACTAAAGTTTTTCCCGGGTAGTATCAATTCAATAGAATGCACGTTTAATGCAGCTGATACTACCCGGGATTATTTTACAATCAATGTTTCGGAGCATCCTTCTTGCAGCAGGGCGGAAGTTTATCATAGGCCGCTTTATCCAGTGGCACATCATCGGCATCATACCCAAGTTTTGAAATCTTTTTCCGCAATTCTTCAGGAGTAGTGCTTTTTGTGTTGTATTTGATGGTCACTATTTTTGTCTCCACATCCAGAGAAACATCCTTCACCCCCTTTTCATATGCCAGTCCGCCCTCAATCCTGTCCTTGCATTGGTTGCACATGGCAGAGGTTTTGATTTTTATGGTTTCGATTTTTTTATCCTGAGAACAGGCCGTTCCACCAAACACCATCGTGCATAGCACCGCCAGAAAAAACCCGGCAAATAATCTTATTGTTTTCATAATTTGAAAATTTGAAAATTTGAAAATATTATTTAAGCGCCTAATTCGTATATCGTAATTCGTAATTTGTCATTCGTTATTCGTCATTTACTTGATTGTCATCCTGATCCCTGCATAAACTGAAATCCCGATAATCGGGCCCCAGGCCATGGAGGCATCAAAATGGGTATGCCAGGGTTTGTCCCATTCCGAGATCGGATCCATTTGCCTGTAATTGGTAAGATTTTCTCCGCCCAAGTAAATATCGAAATATTTAAACTTCCTGGTAATCTGGCCAAGTAAATTGAACCAAACAGGTGAATCGGCCGGCCGCTGCAAAGCGACAGGCATTTTCTGCGTATCGGGCAGCCTTGCCGGACCATTCAACTGGCCGGTGAGATCAAATTTCCATCTTTCGAACTTTGTGGCATAAGAAACAGTCAGAAGCCCCTTATAGGCATTGACCATCGCCTTTTTTACCAGGTTTCCGCCCTCGGTCGTTTTTACATCATTCAGCCTGAAGGCCGCTGTAACTGATAAGCGTTGAACCGGTGAAAAGATCAGTTGAGCCTGCAATACATTCGCATACGATTTGCCATCGAGGTTATAAAAGAATACCGCTGTCGGGAGACTGTCCTGATCCACCACGATCTGTTTTACAAAACTTGTCCGGTAACCATCCACACTGAATTCGGCCTTTTGATTGAACAGGGTGAAATTCCAGGTCAGGTTCACTCCATAATTCCATGCCTCCTCATTTGAAAGGCCGGGAGCAAAAAACAGTGCACGCTGGCTGATGAACACCGCATTGTTCTCAGCAAGAAGGTTGGGGCTGCGGTATCCCTTTCCGACAGATCCGCGAACAGACAGGTTTTTTGTCAGGTTCAGCCGGAGATGAAGCCGGGGGGTCAGAAAATATCCGAACTGGCTGTTATAATCTCCCCTGAGGCCGGCAATGAGGGTGAATTTATCCTTGATGTCGAAGGTATATTCAAAAAAGGCTCCGGCAGCCCATTCCGACCGGTCCATAATATACGAAACCAGGGAATCGCCCACAAGGGTGAACTTATCCGCATAGGTTGGCGTAACAGAATCCGGCAAATACTGGTAACGATAGGCCAGGCGGGTTTGCAGGAAATTTTCGGAATAATCATCGATAAAATAGCTGAACCCGGTCGAAATCCGGTGTTTGTTTGCCTTGAACTGAGAGGTAAAAATAAGGTTGGCATTTAAATTTTGCTCATGACCATGGTATTTATTGATTCCATAAAAACCATCCTGCTGATGATTTATGCCGGAAACAATAAGTCCAAGGCTCGATTCGGCTCCATTATGGAACATGATCCCGTTTTTCCAGAAAGCCTCCAGGCGGTTGGTTTTCACTCCAATTCCATAACGCTTTGTGTTATCAGTGATGCCATTGGTGTCGAAGGTAAAGGAACTCTTATCGAAATCCATCTGGCCACCGTTGCGGTCCTCGTAAAGATATTTGATGCCAAGCCTCGAAACCCATCTTCCTGCGATGATATAATCCCATCTGTTAAATCCGGTGAGCGTCGTCACTTTCGGCATGTCCATAAACCCGTCGCCGTTCCGGTCAAACTTATGACGAAAATCAGCGGCATGGATCAGGAGTGAAGTGCTGAGTTTATCATTGATCTTGACAGAGCCGTCGGCATTGGCCTCAAACCTGAGGTTACTGTTCCCAAAAAGGTTTACAAACAACTTATTACCGGTTTCCGGCTTTTTATACTCCACATTAATCTGGCCGGTTATTGATTCATAGCCCTGAACAACCGACGAAGTCCCCTTTGCAACCTGTATTGACTCCATCCACGATCCGGGGATATAATTCAGCCCATAGGAGGTGGCCAGTCCACGAATCAATGGTACATTTTCAGTCATGATCTGGCTGTAGATCCCCGATAATCCGAGGAGCTGGATCTGTCTTGCCCCGGTAACAGCGTCACTGTATGAGACATCGACCGAGGCATTCGTCTCAAAGCTTTCGGCCAGGTTGCAGCAGGCCGCCCGTTGAAGCTCTCCGGTGGTAATTACCGTTGTTTGCCTGGCATTGAGCTTTGAAATGAAGCTGTTGTCAGGTTTCCCGCTGATAGTGACCTCCGAAAGGTTCTGAACGACGGGAACCAGGTTGATGCTGAGCTTGCTGTTATCGGC
The DNA here is from genome assembly GCA_037128705.1 of Bacteroidota bacterium. Taxonomy (GTDB): domain Bacteria; phylum Bacteroidota; class Bacteroidia; order Bacteroidales; family FEN-979; genus CAIVAT01. The sequence goes on from JBAXVX010000014.1 coordinate 25,873, forward strand.
CGATACCGAAATTGTATCTCCATGATAGCCCATCAGGCTTATCACCAACTTTGGTGATTTCATACCGGACCTGGAGAGTTTAAACCTGCCGGCTTCATCCGTGAAGGTTCCTTTCGAGGTACCAAGCCAGAAAACATTCACGCCTGGCAATCCGGTCTCCTTCCCACCGGCATCTTTTTCCCGCACAGTTCCCTGCACCGTTTGGGATCGTGCCGAGAGGCTGCTCAAGGCTCCTGCCATCGTGAATACCAATAAAATTATCTTATGAATTTTCATTATCCTCACTTAAATAAATAAATTGATTGAAATAAAATGTCAGGCCAGGATAAGATAAAACACTGATCCTGCGGACAATCTAGGCAAATGAGGGATGTGAAGGGATCTTGGGCTGATGAAGAAAATGGATCAGCCGTTTACCATAAAGCGGGGGTGAATAAAACTCGAAAAAAACTGCAGGGACAGTCAGGTCTTTAATTGCAGTCAATGTTGTTGAAGAGATTGAAAACAGTGATTTTTTTTCAGCAGATGGATTGACAACCAATGTCTTAGTAACTTCAGGATTGATGGCAAGCTTCAGGAAAGAGTGTACCCGGAGGCAGCATGGAATGGCACTGATGTTAAGGAGGCCGGGAGATCCTGCAGTCATGTTCTGGTCGTTGCTTGCAGATCCACCCTCTTCTTCTCCGCAGCAAGATGTGCCGGAATTCTTGAAAAGCTCAGGGTAGACAGACAGGTCGTCGTGATGGCTGTGTGTGCAGATATGATGAACCATTGATATTCCGGTCGTGCCGAAAAGGAAGATCACAAGGAAAAAAACAATGAATATCTGCTTTACTATTTTCATGATCCGTTTGTCATTGCAAAATTACGACAAATTGTTGTTCTGAAGACTTTCACGGTGAAACAAATAAGGGTTCGGGAATATTTCTTGTTAACTTGCATAAAAAAAAGCCATGCACCGGCGCGTTTGGTCCTTCACCTTACTTTTGATTATTCTTGTTTCATGTCACCGGCATGAGCCAAAGAAGGGTTTGCTTGTGCGTTCGGGAGACTATTTGGGCCAGATATTGCCCAGCGACCAGCCAATGGTGTTTGCGGGAGGGATCATTTCAACCGGCATGGATGAACGTGACATCTCCATCACGGCCGACGGGAATGAAATATACTACAGTCTTTCCTCCTGTGGCTGGTCAACCATCATGGTCGCACGGCGTATAAAGGGGATCTGGTATGAGCCGGTGGTTGCAGAATTTGCCAGGGATACCAACCGGTATTATTCATCGCCAGGCATCTCGCACGATGGTCGCCGCATCCTGTTTTCGTCGTCACAGCCGGGAGATACCAATCAGCAAATCTGGATGGCGGAAAGGGATCGTGGAAGAATATGGGGAATCCCCTTTCTTCTTCCTTCGTTGATCAATAAGCCGGGGAGTGCGTTTCATCCGTCACTTGCAAAAAACGGCAATCTGTATTTTTTAAGACGAAATCCTCAAACACAAAGGACCAGCATTTATCTTTCGAAATGGGAGAATAATAAATTTCTGCAACCTGAACCTTTGCCCCATCCAATAAACGGGAACAGGGTTATTTTTAATGCCGGGATCGCACCCGATGAGAGTTTCCTTGTAGCATCTGTTGGCGAAGAAAATTCAAAAGGAACTCCTGAGAGTTCAACCTACATGGTTTTTTTTCATAACCCCGACGGGTCGTGGAGTAAGGGAATTGACATGATCAAAGTTCTGCGCTGGCCCTGTAAAAAAGCCATCAGCATTTCAGTGAGTCCGGATGGCACCTATATTTTTTACGCAGCAGATGAACGCACGTTGTCTTACAGGAACTTTTATCCCGGTTGGGAACTGACCAACTTTCATCGCATGCGTAACCTCGAGGGGAACGGCACTTCCGATATTTACTGGTTAAACTTCAGGAAGGTCATGTTCCGGCTGTAGCCGGACACTGAATATCAGTTATTTTACCTGGTCAATGGCAAAAGCCAGCGCTTTCTGAATCATCTCAGCCGGGGGAGGTTCAATAAAACCTTTGTCCATCAGGGATTTTGTGAGACCCCGGGCATGGTCGATGTCCTTTTTCGCCTTCTGAAAAGCTTCATCCCAGGTCATGTTGATCCGGGCAACTCCATCTTTGATAGCCTGCATGGCAACATCCGCAGCTTCCTGAGGGAACACGGCCGCTTCTTCCATATTCGGAACAATGTTGTCGACATGGATGCCCCTCTTCTCAGCATAATTTGCCAGCGAGTGTGCAGCAGCGATGGCCATAGTATCTGTGATCTTACGTGCCCGTACCATCAGGGCCCCTTTCAGGATCCCGGGGAATCCGATCGAATTGTTCACCTGGTTTGGAAAATCACCGCGACCGGTAGCTACAATGAACGCACCTTCTTCCTTCGCTGCATAGGGATATATTTCAGGAACAGGGTTGGCGCAGCAAAACACGATCGATTTTTCGGCCATGCTTTTGATCCATGGGCGTTTGATCACATCGGGTCCCGGAGTTGAAAGGGAAATAAGGACATCTGCGTCTTTCATGGCCACCGCAATGTCCATGATCATTCCCTGATTGGTTGACTGGCAAAGCTCCCATTTCCGGTAGAACCTTGGGTCGGCTTTAATATCTTCACGGTTTTTATGCAGGGATCCTTTGGTATCAAAAAGAATCACCTTTTCAGGATCAACCCCGTCGGTTATCAGAAGCCTTGCGATTGTTGTATTGGAAGCACCGGCTCCGTTCAGAACAAACCTGCAGTCGTGCAACCTTTTTCCGGCGAGTTTGACGGCATTGATCACTCCTGCAAGTGTTACGCAAGCCGTGCCCTGTGCATCATCGTGCCATACCGGAATATCACATTCCTCGCGAAGCACATCGAGGACCCGATAACAATTCGGCTGTGAAATGTCCTCCAGGTTGACCGCGCCAAAACTGGACTGGCACATCTTCACGAATTCGATGATCTTTTCTGGATCGTTCTTTCCATCTTTTCCCTTGCTGTCTATACACAACGCAACGGCATCAACCCCCCCGAGATATTTCATGAGAAATGCTTTCCCTTCCATCACACCCAGCCCCCCCGAAGGAGTACAATCGCCATCCCCCAGTACGCGGGTCGAATCGCTCACAACCGCCACCAGGTTTCCCCTGTTCGTAAGATCGAACGAAGTGTCGTTGTCATCACGAATATTGGTGGAAACCCTTGATACACCGGGAGTATACCAGACATTAAACCAGTTGAATCCAACTACCGGAGCCTTTGGGACTGTTTGAATTTTACCCTGGTAAAAGGTATGCGCATCCTCGGAGAGTTGTTTCAGAAAAAGTGTCTTTGCTTTGGCAATCTGTTCAGGAGTGAAAGTTGACGGGAAAACATCGTTCAGGTTGTCAAGGGATACTGATAGTTCTTTCATGTGTATAGTTTTTGGTAAAGTTATAGAAATATTCTTTAAACAATCTTGTAATGGAAGGAAAAAAAATATCAGTCAGATTACCAATGTTAAGATTTTGTTGTACATTCGCCCTGGTTATTCATCCTAATTCTAAAGTATTATGTCAAAGGGTAAAGTAAAATTTTTCAATGAGAGAAAAGGTTTTGGATTCATCCTAGATGATGAAAGTCAACAAGACGTTTTCGTTCACGTAAGTGGACTGGTAGACAAAATTCGTGAAAATGACCAGGTTACTTTTGATCTTACTGAAGACAACCGGGGTAAAAAAGCGATCAACGTTCGCAGGGTCTGATTCAGTTTCCCTGGCGTAAAAAAAGAGCGAAGTCAAAAACTTCGCTCTTTTTTTTATGACCTCGCCCTGTTAATTAAGCGGTTCGAGATGCAATTTCAAAGTCCCTTCAAGATACATTTGAACCCAGGCAGTGGGCAACGGACCGTTGAGGGTTCCAAAAACGCGGAAGTAAAATGTCCTGCTTCCGAGATATGGTCTTATATTGGTATTGTTCGTGGTGAGATTGACAGTTTTGGCAGCTGGATCAGTTACTGTTACAGTACCTACCTCCTGGGCCGGATTGAAGCTGGCATTCAATGATATTTCGCCACGGGCTGCCTGGAGCCATGAAAAGGAAACTGAATCCGGCTGATCAATGGTGATAGAACACTGCGTAAATTCAGTATTGCCGACAACGCCGCTTGAAAATCCGTAGGAATTTAAAATACTGTCAAGGTTGGCCTCGATCTGTCCGGAGTAAAGCAACTGTTCGCCGCTTTTAAAGGTTGTGGGTGTATAAATAAAGGTTTGACGAGGTATTTTATAGGAGACATCAATCGCAGTCAGGTCTTTTAGTTTTGAACAAGATGAAAGAAAGAGAATTGGGAAAATTGCTATTCCCAGTATGGTTAAAAGGATTCTCGTTTTCATGAGATAGATATTTAGGTTAGACTTAGGAAATAATAAAAAAATTATTTATTCAGCATGACCGGCATTACCAGCATCAGGATATCCTCCTCCTTGTTTTCATTATTCACCGGGGTAAGGATTCCCGCTCTGTTGGGGGCAGACATTTCAAGCCTGACTTCGTTGGTATCGATGTTATTCAGCATCTCGAGAAGGAATTTTGAATTGAAGCCTATTTCGAGATCATCCCCTTCGTACGAACAACTGAGGCGCTCCCTGGCTTCGTTTGAAAAATCAATGTCTTCGGCACTGAGTAACAGTTCCTGTCCCGAAACTTTAAACCGGATCTGGTGTGTTGACTGGTTTGCAAAGATAGAGACACGCCGTATGGTAGTAAGCAATGCATGGCGGTCAATTGTCAGTTTATTCGGATTCTCTTTTGGAATGACTGCATCATAATTGGGATATTTCCCATCGATGAGGCGGCAGATCAGGTGGAAATTGGAAAAGGAGAAAAACGCATTGGTCTTGTTATATTCAATGGTTACTGGCATTTCCTGGGCGAACAACAATCCTTTAAGCAGGTTCATCGGCTTTTTGGGAAGAATGAACGAAGCTGAATCAACCGATTTCAGGTCAGTCCGTTTATATCTCACAAGTTTATGCGCATCAGTTGCAACGAAGGTGACATCCTCAGGCGATAGTTCACAAAATACGCCGGAAAGCACCAGCCGCAGCTCATCATTGCCGGTGGCAAAAAGGGTTTTGTTGATGGCCTGAGCCATCAGCCGGGAGTCGAAGGTGATGGCGGTGGTTTCTTCCAGGGCCGGGGTACGCGGATATTCTTCACTTTTATGACCTGAAAGTTTATATTTCCCCTCTCCTGCTGATAATTCGATCATCAGCGTTGTCTGGTTAATATTAAAAGCAACCGGGATGTCGGGAAAGGTCTTTAATGTGTCTACGAGAATTTTGGCAGGAATGGCAATGCTTCCGGGGTTCTCCGACATATCGGGTTTTATTGTGACCCGCATGGTGGTTTCAAGGTCGGAGGAGGTGATGATCAAGGTGTCATCACTCAGTTCAAAAAGAAAATCATCCAGGATGGGTAAGGTGTTGTTGGTGTTAATTACCCCCAGAATAGCCTGAAGGTTTTTTAACAAGAGCGTGCTGGAGATGATAAATTTCATGGCAGTTTATTTTTGTGAAAATTGTTCCAAATATACGACTTATAATCTGTTCTTACAAAATGGCAGGCATTCGTTATTATTTGCCTGGATCAGTGTGTTTCCTGCGGAATTCAAATTTCCGCTCCTCTCCTTTCATCAATCGCATGATATTTTTCCTATGTGTTACCGGGATAAATACAGCGACCACCACCGACAAGCCAACCAGGCCCGGGTGACGGATACCCAACAGGAAAAAAACCACGAAGGGGAAGGCCAGCGATGCCAGAATAGATGAAAGTGAAACGAAATGGGTGGCAGCCAGGACAACAATGAAAACTGCAAGGACAACCAGGATGGCAAGCGGGAAGAGAGCTATCCCGGCGCCTGCAATGGTGCCCACACCCTTTCCTCCTTTAAATCCGGAATAAACAGGAAATACATGACCCAAAACAGCAGCCATGGCCATGCCGATTCTGACATAAACCATCATATCGTACGATAATCCCGGAACCGGGAACCATATGGCGACCTGGACAGCCAACCACCCTTTGAAAACATCGACGAGCATCACCGGGATACCGGCCTTATACCCCAAAACCCTGATAACATTGGTCGCACCGGCATTTCCACTTCCATGCTGACGAACATCGATGCCATACAGCATTTTACCGATCCAGACGGCCGATGAAACAGATCCCAGAAGGTAGGCCACAAGGACCTCCAATATGATATAAAATACAGTCATCTGTAAAAAAAGTTAGTTGATCATCATTTCAGGTTGCAAAGTAAAATAAATTCTGCTTACCTATTGATTTTCCTCAGTTTGAAATTTCCTAAGGAAGTCCCGCTTTTTTCTTTCCGTTGAAACGGTATAGGCAAATCCTTTAACCATGTTACCTACCCGTTTTTGTTCCGATTTCGATTGAGCCTCTTTTCGAACAATATCATTGAATTCAAGATCAGAGGAAAGGGCTTGCAGAACATTGTTGCGGAAGTTGAAGAAAAACCACTCATCTTTGGCTATTTCCAGGTAAAATGTAAATTCATCCCCGTTCCTTTTCTTGGTGAATTCAATAATCCCTTTGACATAACGGTTCATCTGGGTTTTACCAATGCTTGCAATCCCAATGTTTCCGAACGAAACATAGGAGGCGGTCATCGTATCCCATTTCATCTGCACATCGGCCAAAAACAAAGTACGTTCCAGTGCTTCAGGAAATTTCTTATATCGCCCGAGGAGTTCTGTCTCGTTTTTCAACCGGTTAAATTCCTGAGAATCCAGAAGATTCTCCATCACCATGGTATAGGGGGAATGCATCAGGTTGACCCCGGGAAGGTTGCTCGATTCAAGTTGGTTGCTGAACCGGGCCAATCCCTTTTCCGAAAATGGAAAATTGAGGGTCATGGCCATTTTAATCCTGGTTGAATCGGGGATGATGAAATAATCGATCGTACCCCAATTCTCCATCTTCAGTGCCCCGGAATTCAGGCTCAGGTTGAGTTTACCCTCTCCGCGCACCATGCAATAACCCGTGTTGAGTGCAAGGTAATTTCCGTTAACCGTAAGGTTTTTCAGCTTTTCGGGTTTGGAGATGCGGAATTCAGCCGTGGGAACATTATATTCGATCAAACCAGAGGCTGAAACAATGGTTGTATCGCTGAAACTGATTTTTCTCCTGAAAAAAGAGGGACTGACTTTAACCTCGGTATTAAAAAACATGATTCCCAGGTTGATGGGTTCATTGGCCATGTTCTTCAATGGCATGATCACCGGAATCTGGACATGATTGGGATCGACCGGGCTTACAAATTTTACCCATTCAGGCTTCGCCGTGAAGCAGTCGGTGATGACATGAAAACCCCCATCGAAAATCAAATTTTTCAGGGCTGCATGCATGGAAACCTCTCCCGTAAAGGCGAATTCGGGACTCAACCTGAAATCCAACGAATCGCTGATTGAACCCTTCGCAGCAGTATGTATAAGCGTATCTGTTTCAACCCTGATACGGTCAAAGTGGATCTTTTCCCTTACCCCTGTCCGGTCTATATAATCATAATCCCCCTGACCCGTATAATTTTTCCGGGAGGAGATGGAGACTTCCGCGTTGTAAAACTGATGAAATCTGGACTTCGTATTGGCAATGATGATTGCATGGCTGAGGGTTTGCATCTGGGCATCCTTAAATATGACCACCTTGCCTGAATCGGGATAGACGGCGGCATCAGCCACTTTAATGATCTTAACATCCCTGGCATTGATTACGTTCGTCCGCAGGTTATAAATTGCTTTGGCCGCAAAAAATTTCAGGGAATCCTGAAGCGGATGAACCGAAACAAATTCAGCACCGGTATACGCCTGATTGATCAACTGAGTCAAACTCAGAGAATCGGGAATCTGTTTCATGCTCATTTCGTTGGCCAGGAGGATCTCTTCACTGTCGATCAGCCAGTCGAACCTGTCCATTGAACACACATACTTGTTGATCGGAAATTCCACCTTTGAAATACCGACGTTGGATTTAAACTCCCCTTTTCGCTGGTCAAAATCAAAATGGGTCTGATAGTTTTTGGTCGATATGGTGAGGTCGGCCAGGTTATAGGATTTAATCCTGAAGTTGGCAATGAGTGCATCAAATGTCCGTCGCTGAAAGGTAAATCCCCGGGAATCCATTTCGGCATCCTTTATTTTCACGTTACCGCTTCCGCTGAGTTTACGGGGTGTAAGAGAAAGGGATCCTGCAAAAGTTGATTGATCATTGTACATGGCCATCTCCCTGGTCGTACTGGTGATGACCAGAGAATCCTTATAGGGAAGCCAGAATTCCTTAATAGAATCGGCCTGGACAGCCGGGTACTGAACATCTCCGCTCGCCTCTGCCATCCTGATATTGTTCGCCAGGGTCTTCATCGAGTCAGGCAGAAAAATGAAATCGGTTGAGACGGATGTGGAATTAAGGTACCGAAGTGTGCCATTGCCACGCAATCCCTTGTCACTCAGGTCAATTTTCGAAATAAATGTCCCTTTCCCACCGTAAGCAGGAAACCCCGCCGAATCGGTTAATTTTTCCAATCCCAGCGAATAATCAGGACGAACATTCAGGGGCTTCGTAATCACCGGGAAGATACCGGCTGAGGTCAGGGCTCCGTTAAAATTAAGACTATCTGTTGCCACCACATCCAGGCTGTGGATGGTGAAGGGCTGAACTTCAAAGAAAAATTTATCCTTTTTATAAACACCTTTCTGGATACTGCCTTTGTTCCAATATACAAAAGCGTTGTTACGGTTGGTGAATATGGGGTATTCCTTAAGCGCTTTCAGTCCCGATTTATTCCCGGGATCATCGATAAGCAAATCACCACTGAGGTTGGTGATGGCCGTGTTGACTTTGACCAGAGGGTAAGAACCGGTTTTGGGATCCAATGTTTTGCTTTTTACATAAAAAACCATTGAATCAACAAATGGCATATTGATCCTGAATTTATTGTATTCAAAAGAGCAATCGTGCGTGTAAAAATCAAACAGGCCGGCAATCATTTTTCCCGAAAAAACAAAGTCCATATCCTTTTTCAACACAACCTCCGAATTTTTTGGATAGACCTGCACCTGTTGTGAATCACTCAGAACAACCATAGGTACTCCCTGTATTTTCAGGTCAAAGGTTTCAAGATTCAGTATGCCGTTGGCCGTGTTGGTAACGAAAGAATTAAAAAAAATTACATCGTAATCTGCTTTGGCATCCCTGGCCTTCACATAATCGTACAATTTGTTTTTGATCCTGGCCACTTTAGCCTCATAGTCATAAACCAGAAATCCTCTTGTAGCCAGGTTCAGTAACTGAACTTCGACCTGCTCGGCAGGTTTGTTCATGTACTGGGTTAAATCATCGAGGTTAAATTCCCTGGTCTTGTTTTTATCGGTGAAATATTTGATGAGGTTCAGTGGGTTTATCTCATCAATTCCTTTGAGCTTCTCATACCTGTGCAGGGAATAATAGCTACTTGATTCAAACACTGCTTTACTCTCCTTTGTAGGACCTTTCATCATCTCGAAATTGATTTTGGGTTCTCCCACATTCCAGTAAAGTGCTTCGCAATAGATTTCTATCTTATGGAATGAATCAAACCACGGACTAATGACTGCAGTCCGTTCATCCTTGGTGAATGAAAGTTCTCTGTTCCCGTGGGTGGCCGTTTGGCTATCCAGGTATTTCATCTGGAGACCCGGGTGAAATATCGAGTCATTTTCATGGTAAATGGTGACCGAAGCCATTCCTGAATTGATCCGATCGGGACGAATTACAAAAGTTTCCGAAGATGCGACCACAAAATCCTTCCCGTCCTTTTTAAAAAACAGCCTGGCATGTACCGACCTATCCCCGCTTCCAATGATGCGGCTCCCTTCCATGGAAAAACCACCGAGATAATCAATGTTGCTGAATAAATTCGGGATCCCGATCATATGGTTGTAAGATGAAAACCGGGGATAGGATGCTTTTTCCTCGGTGACATCGGCCAGTATTTTATCCATATAGCGCCCCAGGATGGGAGAAGGTAAATACTTCTTGTGGGTGAACCTGACCGAATCTGCCGAAAACTTCGAGAACCTCATCTGGATCTCATATTTCGAAAGGCTGGCGAAAATCTTATCCGGATTTTCTCCCGCCCGCTGCCAGTTTACCTTTCCCCCCTGTCCCTTCCACAGTGTTGATGATGGATAGTACACCCCGCTGGTCGCATAAACATTCAGGCTGTCGTCATTGGCATAACAAACCAGGTCGGATTCTGGAAAATCGATCTTTGGCACGGTATCAAAGGCAAATTCGTATGACGAAGTTTTGATTTTCCATCGCGTGGTCGGTGATTTGTAAACCAGGCTTTCGGCAAAAAGGTTGGTAGTCGCCTCGACGAATGCCATGAATTTCCGGTTGTTTTTATCCGCCACCAGTTTTAGCAGGATATCGGACCATGCGTTGAAACGGGAAGCAGGTTGTTTGGTGCTGAGAATGATGTTGAGGGCATTGATATAACTGAAAAAATCGGGATAGGGGCGTGTTTTTTTTCTCGCCATTTCATTGAAGATCGAATAGATGATCTTTTTATCCGCAAAGGAAAATTTCTCCTGTTTCCAGTTCTGGTAAAAGATCTCAAGGGAAGGCGCAATGATTTTTTTTTCGTTGTCAGCGAGGTTTCCGAAAATGGAATTCAATTCCAGGGCAAACTTCGCCGAATCACCGGAGAAGTAGAGCCGCTTCTGGCCGTACATAACCAACGACAGAAAGGCAAAGAGGCCTAACAGCAACACCTTCCGCAGATCATGGCCAAAACTTCTGTTCATTTTATAAATTTGGCACCCACCCAATCATTTTTTACCTGATGGCCCAGATACTGCAACCCTGACTGTGCCGACACCTCACGGATCTGGTCAAGATCGTGGGTATAGAATCCGCTTACCAGCAGTGCTCCACCGGGATTCAAAAACCTGGCATAGACCGGAATGTCAGCAAGCAAAACGTTGCGGTTGATATTCGCAATGATCAGATCATATTCCTGTGATGGAATGGATGAGGCATCGCCCTGGATAACCAAGACGGAGGATGCATCGTTTTTTTCCATGTTGTCAAGGGCATTGGCAAAGGCCCAGTCGTCATTGTCAATGGCCACAACCTCTCCGGCACCCATCTTGTGGGCGAGAATTGCAAGTACCCCGGTCCCACAACCCATGTCGAGCACGCGCTTACCTTTGAGATCCTCTTCAAGAATCAACTGCAGCATGAGGGAGGTGGTTTCGTGATGGGCGGTTCCAAACGACATTTTCGGTTCGATCACAATGTCGTACCGGATTTCAGCCAGGGGGGTGTGAAAGGGAGCGCGCACCTGGCATTTACCGGCAATGGTTACCGGTTCGTATGCGCTCTCCCATATCGCATTCCAGTTCTGGGCTTCGACTTTCCTCAGCCCGGAGGTGACGCCATGATCGGCTGAAAGCTGCCTGAGGTATTCGGCGACCGGGCCTTCGTTAAACTCATCCTCACGGATAAAACCCAGGATTCCGGTTTCGGTTTCCATAAAACTTTCAAATCCCATTTCGGCGAGTTGGGCCATGGCAATTTCAGGGTCAAGATCCCCGAAATTGGCCATATTCAGTTCGAAATAATCCATGGTTACAGGGCTGAAACAATCTGCATGAATTCATCTGCTTTGAGTGAGGCGCCCCCGATCAATCCACCATCCACATCAGGTTGGGCGAACAGTTCTGCGGCATTTTTCCCGTTACAGCTTCCGCCATATAAAATCGTTGTCCCGGCTGCTGTTTTGGCATCATATTTTTTGGCAATCAATCCCCTGATAAAGGCATGCATCTCCTGAGCCTGTTCCTTGGTGGCTGTCACACCTGTGCCAATGGCCCAAACCGGTTCATAGGCAATGACCACATTCCGAAATTCTGCAACCGGAAGATGGAAGAGCGATTCAACCAACTGGGCAGTCACCACCGAAAAATGCTGTTTGGCCTCCCTTTCTGCCAGCACTTCGCCACAGCAGAATATCGGATGGATATCATTTTTAAGCAAAGCATCCACTTTCCGTAACAGGAATTCGTGGCTTTCGTTGAAATACTTGCGCCGTTCCGAATGGCCGATGATGCAATAGTCCACTTTCAGTTCCTTCAGCATCAGGGGGCTGATCTCACCTGTAAAGGCTCCTGAATCCTCAGGATAGATATTCTGGGCGCCCACCTTGAAGTTGGATTCAAAGGCAACATCCATGGCCATTTCCAGGTAGAGCGCCGGCGGGCACAGGATCACCTCTGCGTTGGATAATGTGACATCATCAAGGGCATCTGCAATCTCGGTTATCAGTGTTTCTGCTTCAGAAAAGGTTTTATTCATTTTCCAGTTCCCGGCAACAATCTTTTTTCTCATATTTAGCTAATTTTATTTAAGTATAAATTCTGTTTTCAGTTAAAAAATCAACAAAAAAATATTTCATTTGTCACGTGTCACGCGTCACGCGTCACGTATTTCAATGCAATCTGATCCTCGGGTCCAGCAAACCATAAATAATATCGACGAAAAAATTAATGATGATCAGGATGATGGAGATAAACAGCACAGCCCCCATCACCACGGGGAAATCATATTTTTCAAGGGCATTCACGATGACCACCCCGATTCCCTTCCAGTCGAAAACAAACTCGACAAACACGGCACCGGCAAGCAGTGAGGCGAGCCAACCTGAGATGGCCGTGACTACAGGGTTCATTGCATTTTTAAGGGCATGTTTCATGATGATCCTTGATTTGCTTAACCCTTTTGCCCTGGCGGTTCTGATGTAATCCTGGGTCATCACCTCCAGCAACGAATTCCTGGTAAGTTCCACGATGATGGCCAGGGGACGGATCCCAAGGGTAAAGGCGGGGAGGATCAGGTTTTTAAGCTCAAGGAAGGACCCCCGTCCGTAATCATCTACCCCGTAAAGGCTTCCCGACATGTTCAATCCGGTGAACCTGACCAGCACAAAGGCAAAGATCCATGCATTGAGGATGGCCACAAAAAAGGAGGGCAGCGACATACCGAGCACAGAGAAAACGAGTGACAACCGGTCGACCAGGCTGTTTTTATATATGGCGCATACGATGCCAATGGCAATCCCGAACAGGATGGCGAAGGCCATGGCCACGCAGGCCAGGATGATGGTGTTCACAAAACCCTCGGCCAGGATCTCCGATACATTCCGTTTCGATTGATACGACCGGCGCAGGTAAGGTTCCTTTAGCACGAGCGAAGAACTTCCGACAGAGATCAGCCGGATGGTCTTTCCATACTTGGAAGGATCGAGGAACCAGAAGCTTTTGGAATCGCGGGCATTGTGAACCGAAACCGGGGAAAGGTCATTCAGGTAATTGACAAACTGGATGGCAAGCGGTTTGTCGCGGCCCAGGTCTTTGTTGATCGCCTCGACGGACGCTACATCTGCACGCTGTCCAAGCATCATGCGTGCGGGGTCGCCCGGCAGGACATTGAAAAGAAAGAATACGACCACTATGACTCCGAACAGGACAAGAATACCGTACCAGAATCGTTTTAAAATGAACTGTCTCATGAAACAATTTACATGCTGTCTCTCACTTTTTCAGATACTTCTGCTTAACCACGTCATAGGACTGGAAATCGCGGAATCCCCATTTGGCCAGCACGATACCATCTTTCAAAATCAGGAGGCCCGGATTGGACCGAACCATGGTTTTCAGGACAACATCATCGGCATTGTAATAGTTAAATGCCGTTCCATTGGCCATACGGAACTGTTTTATCTCTCCAGGAAGGGAATTGGTGAGGCAAATGAAAGAGTAACCATCCGCAGCAGCCTTTTTATAGAAGGGAAGGATCTTATGAAAACCCTCCCGGTGCGCCTTGTTCAGATCATAGGCCACCAGGATGAACTGGTAATCGGGATTGTTCAGAATGGCGGAGGTGAAATCCGTCCCGTTCTGATCCTCCACACGCAAGGCCATACCCTGGTTTTTATTCGGATCAACGACGCGCTGGCTTTTAAAGATCCAGTTTGCAAGCCATACCGAATCATTCCAGGGGTAATCCGGCGATACATATTCCTTTTCCTCTCCCGTCAGTTTATTTTTATAGGTCACAAAAAATGTCACGGGCAGGGTCTCTTTTTTATTTACCCGGTTTCCTACCTTCCAGTCCATGAAATCGATGATCGGCAGGTGCCGGTAGCAATAAATTGACAAAGCGGAGAAAGCAACCGCAATCATCATCAACATGGAAAAATCACCCCAGGAAGGTAAAAGGCTTCTGAATTTCTTCCGCCAGATGAATATGGGCACAACAAAACCCATCAGGATGAGGTTTTTAATGAACGTTTGTATATTGGTGAGTTTCAATGCTTCACCAAAGCATCCGCAATCGGGGACAAGGTTGTATACTGCATCGAAAAAAGTCAATACCGTAAAGTAGATCATCATGGCCAATAAAGCCCAGGCCATTTTACGGATCCAGAGATTGAACAGGAGGCTGATTCCGACTGAAAATTCAAGAACACATAAAAAAATGGTCAGGTAGAGGCTGAATTGCATAAACCAGGGAATATTGAAGGCAAGGAAATAATCATCCATCATGTAAACCGTGCCCAACGGATCAATGGCCTTAACAAACCCTGAATAAATAAACACAAGTCCAACAAGAATCCGGAAAATAGTTCTTAGAATTTTCATACCTCTTTCCATATTTCTGAGGCTAAAATTAACAATTTTCCCGGTTTTGGTTGTACTTTTGGGCAGCATTTTTAACAAAGAAATGAACAAACTTTTTTGGGAGACTAAAGAATTGGATCTTGCAATCCCGCTGGTTATGGGGATCCTGAATATCACCCCCGATTCTTTTTTCGACGGAGGCCGGTACACAACCCTCTCCGACCAGTTGAACCATGCAGAGCAGATGATCCTCGACGGGGCTTCGATCATCGATATCGGGGCGGTTTCAACCCGACCGGGATCAGCCGAAGTGAGCGAAACATTCGAAATTGAACGGCTGCTCCCCGCCCTGAAATCCATCCGCAAACATTTTCCCGATTGTTTCATTTCGGTTGACACGTTTCGCGCCTCCGTTGCCAGAGCGGTCATTGGAGAAGGGGCCGACATGATAAATGACATTTACGGCGGCCGGTTTGAAAAAGGAATGTTCGAAACCATGGCCGCGCTAAATGTGCCCTACATCCTCATGCACATGCAAGGCAGCCCGCAGAACATGCAGCAACATCCAGGGTACGCCGATGTGGTTGCTGAGGTCACCTATTTTTTCGAAAAACAGCTTGACCTATGCCGGGAGAAAGGGATACGGCAGGTTTTGGTTGACCCCGGGTTCGGGTTCGGGAAATCGGTTGAACATAATTTCGCTCTGCTTGAACACCTCGACGGGTTCAAATCGTTTGGAATGCCTGTTGTCGCCGGACTTTCCCGCAAATCAATGATTCACCGCGTGTTGAAGATCACTCCGGCTGAGGCCGGGAACGGCACGACCGTGCTGAATACCATTGCGCTGATGAAGGGAGCCGACATTTTAAGGGTCCATGACGTCAAAGAGGCGATGGAGGCCGTCAAACTGGTGAAACAACTCAGTTAACCGGAATTTGCTACCTTTGAATCCGGAAAAGTAATACCACCTATGTTTCTTATTGGCCTGTTCAGTTTTCGCGTCGTCGACATCATCGATATACTTTTATTTGCAATTCTGTTATATGAAATCTATAACCTCGTAAAAGGGACAGCGGCCATCCGGATCTTTATCGGGATCATCGCGGTATATGTCATCTGGAAAGTTGTCAAAGCTTTGCAGATGCAGTTGCTTACTGAGATTCTCGGGCAATTTATCAGCGTGGGTGTTATTGCCCTGATTGTGGTGTTCCAACCCGAAATCAGGCAGTTCCTGCTGTTGGTGGGGAATACCAGGATCATCAAAAACCAGCGAAAGCGGTTTCTCTTCTGGCGTTTTAAGATCAACAACCCCGTCAACCTGAACATTGATAAAATTGTAATGGCCTGTCAGAAAATGTCGGAAACCAAAACGGGTGCGTTGATCGTTATCACACAGCAAAATGAACTTAATCAATACATTGCAACGGGACAGCCTGTTGATTGCAAGATCTCGGAGGTCATGCTGGAGACCATTTTCTTTAAGAACAGTCCGCTGCATGATGGCGCCGTGATCATCACAGGCGATCATATTCGCGCGGCGCGATGCATCCTTCCGGTCTCAAACAAGGAGGGCATTCCACCCTATTGCGGGCTGCGCCACCGGGCTGCAGTTGGAATTACTGAGAAATCAGATGCCATCGCCATTGTTGTCTCGGAAGAACGGGGGCGGCTTGCCTACAGTTATGAAGGCAACCTGTATGAAAACATTACACCGGCCAACCTGTCGACAGCACTGGTAAGCCTGTTCAAATAATGAAGCGGGCATCCGCAAAGAGGATGCGTACCATCAACCCCGGAGTTTTCGATTTTTACCTCTTTTTGGTCTTCTTCATCTTTGCAAGCGAATCAGCACGACGGGCACTGTCGGCTTTCGCTCTTGCTTCAAATTCCCTGACGATCATTTCGGGTGTTTTCCCCAGATTTTGGAGTGCCAGTTTGGCATCCTTTGTAAAATCATTCGATGGATATTTCTCGATGAATATCGTATAGGTCTCACGGGCTTTGTCAAGATCATGCATCAGGTTTTCATAAACAAAAGCTTTGAAGAACATGCACATCGCTGCTTTTGACTTACCGGGATAATCCTGAATATATTGATCGAAAAACAGGAGCGCCTTTTTCCCGTCACCCGCGTTCATGGCCAGGTTGGCTGCTTTGAATAAATACCCTGCCGACAGGGAATCCTGCGGATATTCCAGGATGAATTCCATGTAGAAGGCAACCAGGCTGTCTGATTTTTCCTTGTTAAAGCTGACAACATCGGGCGAGAAGAGATTTTTTTCCATGACATTGATGCGGCTGACAGATTTTTCGTGCGATGGTTTGCACCCCGTCACCAATACAATTGAAATAAAGAGAAGGGTAATGATCTGATTTTTCATAGGGTTGATTTTTCTGTTTTTAACCTGAGCCTGTGTGGGATATTCTATCTTCGACCTTTTTTAACCTGTGGAAAGAGCATTTTATACGACACCTCAACATTTCCTTTGCTGATATCAGATAGCCTTCGTTTAAGCAGCATCTTTTTCAGGGAGGGAATGCGGTCGACGAACACAATGCCCTCAATGTGATCGTATTCATGCTGAACGACCCGTGCAATGACCCCATCGAACCGTTCATCATGTTCTACAAAATTTTCATCCAGGTACCTGATATGGATAACAGGTTTTCGCACAATGTCCTCCCTTAACCCGGGAAAACTGAGACAGCCTTCGTTGAAAGAAAATTCCTCTCCCTCCTCTTTGTATATCTGTGCATTGATCAAAACCTTCTTAAAAAATTCCGTTTCGGGGTACTTTTCCATAAAGGCAGAGGCATCAATCACAATAAGCCGGATGGACCGGTTCACCTGGGGTGCGGCCAATCCCACACCATCTGACTGGTACATGGTTTCCCACATATTTTCTATAAACCCCTTCAAATCGGGATAATCTGAAGGAATTTCTTCCGCTACTTTTTTTAACACCGGATGTCCGTATGCAACAACTGGCAAAGTCATACAATCTTGGTTAAATGTCTACTGAATGAATAAAACGGGAAAAAATAATTCATCTTCCGGAGCTCTCTTTTTCCATATAAGACTGCAGGATGATCGTTGCACTTACCGTATCAACCAGGGCTTTATCCTGGCGCACTTTTTTCTTCATTCCTGCTTCCAGGATAGCGCGTGAAGCCATCAGCGAAGTAAAACGTTCATCCATCCTCACCACCGGAATGGCTGGAAAAGCAGCCCTGAGCCTGTGAATAAAGGGCTCAATGAAAACTGCCGATTCCGAGACTGTATTGTTCATCTGTTTCGGTTCTCCCACCACAAAACACTCTACCTGATTGTTTCTCAGGTAATCCGTCAGATAGTCAAGTACATCCATCGACCGTACCGTGGTCAAACCCGTGGCAATGATCTTGAGTTCATCGGTCACTGCAAGGCCGGTCCGTTTTTGTCCGTAATCAATCGCAACAATCCTGCCCATCCTTCAATTTTGGTGCAAAGCTACGAAGATTTGAAATTTTTAGCTAATTTTGGAATGCAGAAAATGTCTCCATACACATGACCAATCTTAAACAAATCATTGAATCAGCCTGGGATGACCGCGAGTTACTGAAGGAATCCGGAACAAAGGAGGCAATTTCTGAAGTAGTTGATCAGCTTGACCAGGGCCGCCTGCGTATTGCAGATTTCAGGGAGGGGGAATGGGTTACCCATGCGTGGATCAAAAAGGCTGTGATCCTTTACTTTCCCATCCGCAAGATGGAACTGACCGAGGTGGGGCCATTTCAATTTTATGATAAAATCCCGCTGAAGACAAACTGGGATAAACTGGGTGTTCGTGTGGTGCCTCACGCGATCGCCCGCTACGGATCATTCATCGCTTCCGGGGTGGTGATGATGCCCTCCTATGTCAATATCGGGGCTTACATCGATGCGGGGACCATGGTTGATACCTGGGCCACCGTTGGCTCGTGCGCCCAGATCGGGAAGCACTGTCACCTGAGCGGGGGCGTTGGAATTGGCGGGGTGCTTGAACCGGTCCAGGCCGCGCCTGTGATCATTGAGGATCACTGTTTCCTCGGTTCCCGGAGCATCGTGGTGGAGGGGGTCCGTCTGGGCCGTGAGGTTGTGCTGGGAGCCAATGTTGTGTTAACCGGTTCTACCCGGATCATTGATGTTTCAGGTGATGCACCTGTTGAATATAAAGGATATGTTCCTCCCCGTTCCGTGGTGATCCCCGGTACCCTTCCCAAAAAATTCCCGGCAGGTATTTACCAGGTGCCCTGTGCCCTGATCATCGGGCAGCGCAAGGAATCAACCGACATGAAAACATCATTAAACCAGGCATTACGGGACTTTGATGTGGCTGTGTAAATGAAAAAAATTCTGGTAATTCAAACGGCCTCCATCGGAGATGTTATCCTTGCTACACCGGTGCTTGAAAAATTGCACCATTACTTTCCCGGAGCAAAGATTGACCTCCTGGTAAAAAAGGGAAACGAGACTCTATTTTCGGGCCATCCATTCCTGCATGATTTGCTTACCTGGGATAAGCAATTCCACAAATACCGCAACTTTGATAAACTGATGCACCAGGTCTGGTTCGCGAAGTATGATCTCGTCGTCAACATGCAGCGGTTCTTCCTCACGGGGTTGATGACCGGGATTTCGCGTGCCGGGATGCGCATCGGTTTCGATAAAAATCCATTGTCGTTTCTTTTCACACACAAGATCAATCATAAGTTCGGGAAGGGAATTCATGAAATCGAGCGGAACCTGGTCCTCATCAGCGCGATGACCGACAATGAAAGGACGATGCCACGGATCTATCCGGGTCCCTCCGATTTCAACCACGTGGCCGCATTCAAGACCGGCTTGTATTATACCCTTTCACCTGCATCACTTTGGTTCACAAAGCAGTTCCCGGCAGAAAAGTGGGTCGGATTGGCAAAGCTTATCTCCCGGGATGCAGCCGTTTACCTCCTTGGTTCCCCCGGCGACGTCTCCCTTTGTGATGAAATAATCAGGCAGGCGAACCATCCGGCCATGAAAAACCTTGCAGGCAAACTTACCTTCCTGCAATCGGCCGCCCTGATGAAGGATGCACGGATGAATTTCACAAACGATTCAGCCCCGATGCACCTGGCTTCGGCTGTCAATGCGCCTGTCACCGCCATCTATTGTTCCACCATCCCCGGTTTCGGATTCGGACCTCTTTCAGACATTTCCCGGGTTGTGGAGATCACAGAAAAACTGCCTTGCCGGCCATGCGGACTCCATGGATACAGGTCATGCCCGGAAAAACATTTCAGGTGTGCCATGGGGATCACTAACGATCAGCTCGCCGCGTTTTTGTAGCAAAATTTCCTGTTTTTTGAACTCCTGCCATCCATGGGCAATTTGTCACTACCTTTGCACGTTATTTTGCAGACTGGTTTTTATTAATGTATGTCAATAACAGAGAAGGAAATACTGCTTTGTATCAACGTTTTGGCCGGAGGAGGAACGTTGTTGTATCCAACCGACACCATCTGGGGTATTGGGTGTGATGCAACGAATCCCGTGGCCATCGACAAGGTATATCGCTTGAAAAGAAAGATTGAAAGGAAAAACCTGATCATTCTGCTCGATGAAGCGGAAAGAATCGGGGATTATGTCTCCGTGGTCCCCGACATTGCATGGGGTCTTCTTAAAAGTGTTGACACCCCGCTCACTATCATCTATCCTGATGCGAAAAACCTTGCTGCAAATGTGATTGCCGATGATGGTTCCATTGCCATCCGCGTTGTTGGAAATGATTTTTGCAGGAGCCTGATCAGGAAATTTGGGAAACCCATCGTATCCACCTCCGCAAATATTTCAGGTCATCAGCCTCCCAGGGAATTTAAAGATATTGACAACGAAATCATTGAAGGGGTCGATCATGTAGTTGATGAATCGCTTGATCAGCTTCAGCAGGTCAAGGCCTCCAGAATCATCAAACTTTTTCTGAATGGAGAATTCAGAATTATCCGTCATTAACTTTACATTGAAATCCCTTGATAAATAAATTAATCTTCTCAATAATATTGTTGGTTCTGCTTTTTTCTGAGACCCGGGCAAATGGTGATCCAATCGATAAACCCAAAAAATTCTCTATCAGTGGAAAGATCAGGGATCATCACAGCGGTGAAGCCCTGCTTGGAGCTACTGTTTTTGTCAAAGAACTGAAAACGGGCACGGTCACTGATTTTTACGGAAATTATTCCCTTACGTTGAATGAAGGGAACTATACACTTCAGTTTTCCTACATCGGGTATAGCACAGTCGATAAACGGATTGAACTTGTCAAAGACATTCTTTTCACCCTCGAACTTGAACCGCAACAGCACCAGCTGAAGGAGGTGGAGATCACGAGTGAAAAAAATGATAAAAATGTTGTTAAACCCGAGATGAGTACCTTCCGGATGGATATCAAGACCATCCAGCGGATTCCTGCACTGATGGGAGAGGTTGACATTATCAAGGCCATCCAGTTACTTCCCGGGGTGCAGTCGGTAGGCGAAGGATCAAGCGGATTCAGTGTCCGCGGCGGTGCACCCGATCAGAACCTGATCCTCCTCGACGAAGCCACGGTTTACAATGCATCCCACCTGATGGGTTTTTTCTCTGTATTCAACAACGATGCGATCAAGGATGTAAAACTGTACAAGGGCGATATCCCCGCAAATTACGGAGGGCGCCTGGCCTCAGTGCTCGATGTCCGCATGAATGAAGGGAATTCGAAGAAGTTTGAAGTGAACGGGGGCATCGGGATCATTGCCAGCAGGCTCACGGTCGAAGGGCCCATTGTGAAAGACAAAGCGTCGTTCATCCTTTCAGGACGCCGGACCTATGCAGATATTTTCCTTCCGCTCTCTTCCAATAAGGCACTCCAGAACAACCGGCTCTACTTTTATGACCTGAATGCCAAAGTAAACTACCGGATTAACGACAATAACCAGGTGTTTTTATCAGGCTATTTTGGCAGGGATGTATTTAAAAATGCTTTTGCCGGGATGAAATGGGGCAATGAAACCGCCACCGTCCGGTGGAATCACCTGTTCACAAAGCAGTTATTTTCAAATTTCTCCCTCATCTACAGCAATTACCTCTATAATCTCGGCACCGCTGAAGGAAACAACAACTCCTTCGACTGGGTCTCAAACCTGCGTGATCTTGGTTTAAAAGGCGACTTCAGCTATTACCTGAACACCAAAAACACCATCAAGTTCGGCGCTTCGGTCATCTACCACATGTTCAACCCGGGATGGGCCAAGGGAACAGGCGACCAGACCGTATTCGCAGATGTGAAGGTCCCCAACAGCTATGCATTTGAAACAGGTGTCTATGCCAGCAATGAACAAAAATTAGGGGAACACTTTACGGTAAAATACGGATTGCGGTATTCCATGTTCCAGAATACCGGACCGGGGACCGTGTTCCATTACGATTCAGCCTACCAGGCCACCGATTCCACCGTCTACAAAGCGGGAGTCCTTTATAATACCTATGTAGGACTGGAACCACGTCTTGGACTGCTTTATGATTTTAACAGCAAACATTCGGTAAAAGCAAGCTATGCCAGGACCAACCAGTACCTTCAGCTTGCCCAGAATTCGACCATAGGGACACCGCTCGATATTTGGTTTCCGGCCAGTCCGAACATCAAACCACAGGTTGCCGACCAGGTTGCCGTAGGTTATTTCAGGAATTTCCGCAGGAATACCATCGAGACCTCTGTGGAGGCCTATTATAAATGGATGAGAAACGTGGTAGACTTCAAGGATTTTGCCCAGCTGCTACTCAACAACAAACTGGAAGGTGAGATCCGCACCGGGAAGGCCTGGTCCTATGGGATTGAATTTCTCGTCAGGCTCAATGAAGAGAAGTTTAACGGATGGATCAGTTATACCTACTCCCGGACCTTCCGCCAGATCAATGAGATCAATGGCAACAACCCCTACCCTGCGCCATATGACAAGCCAAACAACATTTCGGTTGTCCTGAATTATGTCATCAGCAAGCGTTTTACCGTTTCCGCCAACTGGGTTTATGCAACCGGTGCACCGGTTACCTTCCCGACCGGAAGGGCTGAGATCGGGGGAAAGATCGTGCCGATTTATTCTGACCGGAATCAATACCGGTACCAGGATTACCATCGTCTCGACCTGTCCCTTACCTTCTTCAGCAAGCAGGTCCCCGGCAGGAAGTTCAACTGGGACCTGAATTTTTCGGTATACAATGCATACAACCGGCACAATACCTGGTCAATAAATTTCACCCAGGACAACCTGAACCCGAATGTCACTTATGCCGAGAAGGTTTATCTCTTCGGAATTATCCCTTCTCTTACCTTTAATTTTCATTTCAACAATGATTAGGAAAATCCTTCATATAGTCGTGCTCGCCTTGCTTACCGCAGCCTGCACTGAGAAAATCGACATCAAGCTCGACAACACCTATACCAGGTTGGTGGTGGATGGCAACATTGAATCCGATACCGGGGCCTATTCTGTGACCCTGACCAAGTCGGCCGACTATTTTTCAAATGAGCCTGTGCCGAAGGTGGTGAATGCGGCAGTATGGATCAATGACGGCATGGATACTTATTTAATGCACGAAACAAAAACAGGCTTCTCGGGGATTTACGAAACAGACCCGGATTTTGCGGGTCACAAAGGGAATACCTACACACTTCATGTCGAACTGCCGGAAGCCATTGCCGGAAAATCAAGCTTTGAAGCTTCCTCCTACCTCCCTTCGGTCACTCACCTCGATTCCATAAGGGCCGTGTTCAATCCCGACATTGGCAAGAAGGGAATCTGGACGATCAAATTGTGGACCCAGGAGCCTGGCAATGAGATCAATTTTTATCTTTTCAATCTCTATAAGAACGGCCACCTGCTGACCGACACCATAACGAAAAAGGTCATATCCGATGATAAATTCTTTAACGGAAGCTACATGAACGGCGTGGTTGTCATGTATATCAACAATGATCATCAGTGG
Organism: Bacteroidota bacterium; assembly: GCA_037128705.1. Classification (GTDB taxonomy): domain Bacteria; phylum Bacteroidota; class Bacteroidia; order Bacteroidales; family FEN-979; genus CAIVAT01. Next base: position 49,631 of record JBAXVX010000014.1, read on the forward strand.
GAAACCCTCCATATAGGTGACACGGTTATGCTTCAGATGTCGGGAATTACCAAAGAGTATTATGATTTCATAGACGAGATAAAGCAATCCGGTTTTAACATCCCGTTTTTCAGCGGCCCTCCGGCAAATGCGAAGGGAAATGTGAACAACGGGGGAGTCGGGTTCTTTGCCGCCTATTCAAACAGTTATGCAAAAACGATCGTGAAATAACGGGCGGTCCAAAGGGATGCGCTTCCGCTACTTCATGATTCTGGCATTTTACGTGTCAATCCAAACATACATTCAAATGAAAAGAGCACGTTTATCCATGGTATTTTTACAATTCCTTTGCATCGCCATGCTTATACCGGGGCTTGCCTGGTCGCAGGAAAATGCGAAAAAACTGGTTGGTTCATGGGCCGGGCCCATTAAAATACAGGGAATAGAGATCAGGCTGGTCATGAATGTTTCTTTCAATGAAGCCGACAGCCTGATCGTCACGTTCGACAGCCCCGATCAGGGAGCAAAAGGAATTCCGACCAGCAAGGTAGCCTTCAGGGAAGATTCCGTTTTTGTATCCTCAAAAAAAATCGCGGGGAAATTCAGCGGAAAGACCAATGGTGACTTCACCTCCATTTCAGGATCATGGCGGCAAGGCGGCATGTCATTTCCTCTAACGCTGATCAAACAGGAGAAGCCGGTTACGGTGAACCGGCCCCAGGAACCCACACCTCCGTTCCCTTACCGCTCCGAAGAGGTTGTCTTCAGAAATAATTTGGGAGGTTTTGATCTTGCCGGGACCCTTACCCTACCTGAAAAAAAGGGCCGTTATCCGGTCGTTATCCTGGTTTCAGGGTCAGGGCCCCAGAACCGCGATGAAGAATTTCTTCAGCACAAACCTTTTCTTTTGCTGGCTGATTACCTTACCAGGCAAGGGATGGCCATGCTCCGCTATGATGACCGCGGGATAGGCAAATCGGGCGGAGTATTCAAAACAGCCACCACCCTCGATTTTGCGACTGATGCGGAAGCCGCACTCGATTTTTTAAAGAAGCAACCTGAGATTGATACCACCCGCATTGGCCTTTTGGGCCACAGTGAAGGCGGAATCATTGCCCCCATTGTCGCATCACGGCATCCGGAGGTGGCCTTTATCATCCTGATGGCCGGACCCGGACTTACCGGAGATCAGATCGTGACCATGCAGGCCGTTCTGATCAGCAGGGCTGAAGGGATGGATGAGCAGACCATCCGGTTCAATGAAAAATTGAACCGGGATATTTTTTCAGCAGTGAAAAAAAACCTTGATAATGCAAAAGCCGAAAAAAAGATCCGTGCTTTATTCGCTACTGCAGATAAAAAATACAGATCGGATACCAGTTACCATAAACTGACGGAAGCAGAATTGGCAGGGCAGATAGCCAACATCACCTCACCCTGGTTTCGTTGCTTTCTAACCCTCAACCCCGAAGTATATCTTTCGCAGGTAAAGTGCCCCGTGCTGGCCATCAGTGGCAGCCTCGACCTCCAGGTCCCTCCCAGGGAGAATCTTCAGGCAATTGAAAAAGCACTGATCTTCGGGGGGAACTCCCGCTACACCATAGAAGAACTTCCGGGATTGAACCATCTTTTTCAGACAGCTAAAACCGGAAGTCCATCAGAATATTCAAAAATTGAAGAGACCATTTCACCCGCGTCCCTTGAGGTGATCGGAAAGTGGATTCGAATGACCATTGACGAATGACGAATGACGAGTGACTGGGAAATTTCCGATTTACGTTTTTTTCACCTTGTCACCTTGTCTCCTTGTTACCCTGTTACCTTGTTACCCTGTCACCTTATTATTTGCATCCTCTTCGCTTCCAGCATCCGGCCATTACTGACCAGCCGGTAAATATATAAACCACTCTGTAACGAGGCGGTATTGATCTCCATTTTCGTTGATCCGGTTTTAACCTGGTACGTCGAAAGCTTTCTTCCGACCATATCAGTAATTTCCAGAGTCATTGGATGATCAACAGAAGATAATTCAATGGTGGTATGATCGCAGGCCGGATTTGGAAAATTCTGACCAAGACAGGCGGTGCTGTTACCAGGATGTTCATTCACGCCAACCCCTTCCATGAACCAGGCATAGGTTTTACCGATCACGTCGTTCCTGACATCTGCATTCTGAACCATTTCAAGTCCCACGCCAAAATAGACAACCTTCGCTTCACCCTTGGTTGATTTGACTGCACAGATTTTGGTTTTTGTGGTATTGTAGTAAAACACGGCGGTGGCATTGTCAAGCGGAGAGATTTGATCGGGGTACATGTTTCCGCCATAGACATCTACAATGTTTGAGGTAGCGGTGGTTCCATAGATCGGATCATCGGTATTGGCAACCAGTTTATTATTGGCCGAACTTCCATCATCAATAAAGGCAGCTTTCAGATAGCTGGTATATAATTCCTTTGTTTCAGTTGTACCATGGCTTCCGGAAGCGCCACTCATGATATCCCAGCCAATATCCTGTCCCGATACCAGGAGGTTTCCTCCGCGGTCAACAAATGCTTTAGCCGCAATGGCTTCCGGGTCAGTAAATGCAGGAAAGGTCCAGGCGCAATTGTAGAAAATATTCAGGACTTCAGTAAGGATGCCGGCGGCATCGGCCTGAACAAAAATGTTCGATTTGATCGCAGCCAGGTTGTTACATCCGGCAGCAGCCAATCCGGCCAGGTACACATCCTGGTGAAGGGTGGCATAATTGTCGCCGGCTGCATTGACCAGTAAGGTTTGTACATTCGACATCACCTGCACGGTGATATATTTGGTTGGTGCATTTGGATTATTCACCGAGGAGAGTTCAAAAGTAAAGGGCTCAAAACTTGCATCAGAACCTGGCGTTACATGAAGAACCAGCGGTTTGGATGTTCCCTTTTCAAGATCGACCAGTGTGCTGTCGGAGAAAGTTTGTCCGTCAATTTCAAAATCGGAGGTCCAGTCTGATGGCGGATTTGATACAAGTTTTATTTTGAAGGACTCTGTTCCGGCCAGGTTACTGTTGGCCATCAGGTCGAAATTCGTGATGGCACCTGGCTGTCCAAGTTTCAGGGCAGCATCTGCAGTGGTGATGTCGCCGATGTAGAGGTTGGTTCCGTCAATTGCTGGCACCACATCTCCTGTAAGGATCTCCTGATGTCCCTGGGCTACGTACACAGCGACTTCACAGTTTTCCACAACACAGGGAATGTTGTTATACGCAGCAGGAATCGTATAGATGTAGTCTCTTTCCACCAATGAACCCTGGGTGGTTGTGGTTACCTCATCCCCCCACTGTCCGGTGAGAAAATAGCGGAGGGCTTCCATATGTTCATAGTTATTGCCGGCGCCGCCACCCGTCTGCGGACCGAAAATATGGTTTTGAATCAGCGCTACATTGATGAAATTGGAGGGGGTTGTACTGCCGGCAGTATAATATAATTCCACATGAACAGTCAATTCACGGGAGGTGGCATTATAGGAGGTTTCAACCCCCACATTCACAGGGGAGGCCTGCTGCAGAATGACTTCAGAGTTTGCCGTCCAGTCGCCACGTCCAAGGGCAGTTGTGGTTCCGGTGAAAACATGCCTGTTAACGGTTCCCGACGGATAGCCTGTAAGTCCGGTCTGATTTGCCAGTGCATCGCCAAAGGGAGTACGGAAATCGGGCTCCCCGGCTCCCGGTGTTGCAAATGAGCCCTGGTGAATAGCGACAACAACGGCTCTTCCCGGATGATTTGCCAGTATGCCTGCAGAAATCACATGTCCTTCAGGACAGTACTGGCAGTGAATGCCAGTATATTCCTCAAGTACAATGTTTTTATTGAGCGGCTGGGTGGTCACAAGCGTTTGTGACTGGGCTGCAAAAATGCCTGTAATGACAAGGAACAGTGCAGATAAAATTCGTTTCATGTTTTTGAATTGAAGTTAGAAATGGTAAGACCCGGCAAATATAAATATAATTCAATTGTAAGGGTTGACCCATGACAAAAATCGAGTCGGCTGATTTCTGATTAATCGCTATCTTTGCTTTACCGATATCGGTTTAATCATGCACCATCCTATGGAAAAAACAACTGAGGCCATCTCCCCTGTCGACGGCCGGTACAGATCCATTGCAGAGCCCCTGGCCGCCTATTTCTCCGAAGGCGCTATCATCCGTTACAGGATCCTGGTTGAAGTGGAGTACTTCATCGCCCTGTGTAAGATTCCCCTTCCCCAGCTAAAGGGATTTGAAAAAAAACTTTTCCCGAAACTCCGGAACATATATGAAAAATTCGATCAGAACGATGCCGCACGGGTGAAGGAGATCGAAAAGGTGACGAACCATGACGTAAAGGCCATCGAATATTTCGTAAAGGAGCAGTTTGATTTGCTCGGAGTTGGCCAGTTCAAGGAGTTCATTCATTTCGGGCTTACTTCACAGGACATCAACAACACCGCATTTCCGCTGGCATTGCGCGATGCCTACCACGATATCATCGAGCCGGCGATTGAAGCCGTTTATTTAGACCTGCTTGCACGTTCAAGGGAATGGAAAATGGTCCCGATGCTTGCGCGGACCCACGGGCAGCCTGCTTCACCGACTACGGTGGGAAAGGAACTCTATGTCTTTGTCGAAAGACTCGGGATGCAACTCGCCCTGATCGAAACAATTCCCGTTTCGGCAAAATTCGGTGGTGCTACCGGCAACTTCAATGCACACCAGGTCGCCTATCCGGCCATCGATTGGGTTAAGTTCGCCAATAAATTTGTCAATGGCACCCTTGGACTGGAACGCTGCCAGACAACGACACAGATCGAGCATTACGACAACATGGCGGCCTTCTTTGACAACATGAAACGGATCAACACGATTTTGATTGACCTTGACCGCGATCTGTGGACCTATATTTCGATGGATTATTTTAAACAAAAAGTAAAGGAATCTGAAACAGGATCCTCCACCATGCCGCATAAAATAAATCCCATCGATTTTGAGAATTCAGAGGGAAACCTGGGCCTCGCCAATGCGCTGTTTGAACATTTTTCCATCAAACTTCCTGTTTCCCGGTTACAGCGTGATCTCACCGATTCAACCGTGATCCGGAATATCGGCGTTCCCATGGCCCATACCCTGATTGCCTATAAATCACTGCTGAAAGGGCTGAACAAACTGATTTTAAATGAAGTGAAGATCAAATCCGACCTTGAGGCCAGCTGGGCTGTTGTTTCCGAAGCCATTCAGACCATCCTGCGACGTGAAGGATATCCCAATCCCTACGAAACGCTGAAGGATCTGACGCGCGGGCAGGAAGGGGTCACCAAAAATTCCATTCACGCCTTCATCGACGGGCTGAAGGTTTCCAAAAAGGTGAAAGATGAGCTGAAGGCGATCACGCCGTTGAATTATATCGGGGTGATTGATTTTTAGGGAAAAGGGTAACAGGGTAACAGGGTAACAGGGTAATGAAGTGATGGAGTAATGTAGTAATGTAGTAATGAAGGTTTCGGGGTTTACGTTTGTTCGCAATGCCATCAAATTCGACTACCCGGTGGTGGAATCGATCAGGTCGGTTTTGCCTGTTTGTGACGAGTTTATTGTGGCTGTGGGTAACTCTGAGGATGATACCAGGAACCTGGTACTTTCCATCGGTGATCCGAAAATCAGGATCATTGACACCGTTTGGGATGACACGCTCCGTGAAGGCGGACGTGTTCTGGCCATCGAAACCGACAAGGCGTTCGATGCCATTGCCCCCGACAGCACCTGGGCCTTTTATATCCAGGCCGATGAGGTGGTCCATGAGAAATACCTTCCGTCGATCGTGGCGGCGATGAAAAAATGGGAACATGTGCCTGAAGTGGATGGACTGGTGTTGAATTACACCCATTTCTGGGGATCCTACCGGTTTACCGGCGACTCCCGGCAATGGTACAGGCGCGAAGTGAGGATTATCAGGAATGACAAGCGAATCCGCTCCTATCTCGATGCCCAGGGGTTCAGGAAAGATGGAAAAAAACTGAATGTTGCGCCGGTTGACGCCTTCATTTATCACTATGGATGGGTCAAACCCCCTATGGCCCAGCAAGCCAAACAGCAAACATTTCACCGCTACTGGCATAATGACCGCTGGATCGAAAAAACAGTATCAAAATCGGCTGAGTATGATTATTCGGGCATGAATTTTCTTTCATCCTTCACGGCGACCCACCCGCAGGTCATGAATGACCGAATTGTACGGCAGAATTGGGAATTCAATCCAGACAAGTCAAAAAAAAGACACTCTTTTTCATCAGCCATCCTCCATTGCATTGAAAAAATGACAGGCTGGAGGATGGGAGAGTATAAGAATTACAGGATCAGGAAATAAAATCGTGACGCGTGATGCGTGACAAAATTCACCATTTCTTTTTTATCTTTGCAGAAAACTAACATGTCATGGATTTAAGTAAGATCTTATCAATTGCAGGAAAAAACGGATTGTTTAAAGTTGTTTCGCAGGCTAAGAATGCGGTTATTGTCGAATCGCTCACGGATGGAAAGAGGTTTCCTGCATTCGGGAATGAAAAGATCAGTTCGCTCGAGGAGATCAGCGTGTTTACCACAGGCGATGATATTGCCCTGAAGAATATTTTCAAAGCCTTTTTCGAGAAACTGGAAGGGAAACCCGCAATTGACAGCAAATCGGACAATCCCAGCCTGAAAAAATTTTTCCTGGAAATGGTTCCCGATTTTGACCAGGACCGGGTATATGTTTCTGATATCAAAAAGATGGTGGCATGGTATAACATGCTCCTCCAGCATAGCCTGCTTGACTTTACCGAAGAACCCGTTCAGGAAGAACCGGCTGCGAAAGAGCCTGAAGGTACAGATGCTGAACAGGAAAAAACAGATGAACCTCAGTCTGATGAAGAGTCAGCACCCGTTAAGAAATCAAAATCAGCTCCAAAAAAAGGATCAAAGGAAAAATAATTGATGTATTTCACTAAACAGGTACAGGATCTTCGTGTAGTAAGCAATACCCGGTTAAACCCACGGCATTTTGTTCTTGAACTGCTTGCTCCCGTGAAACTGCCTGTCATCCTGCCCGGCCAGTTTACACAGGTTCTGGTTGAGGATTCTCCTTCAACCTTTCTTCGCCGGCCCTTTTCCATACATTCTGTGGATATCTCAAAAAACACACTGCGCCTGCTGATCCAGATCAAAGGCCATGGCACGCTGCACCTCAGCAGGTTGAAGGAGGGTGATTCACTGAACCTGATCTATCCGCTGGGAAATACATTCTCCCTGCCCAAAACCAGGGATGTATTGCTGGTCGGCGGAGGTTGCGGGGTGGCTCCTTTACTGCTCCTGGCGCAATTTCTGAATCAGAACAATGTGCATCCAACCATCCTGGTCGGATTCCGAACCAAAGAAGAGGTTTCAGAGATTGAAGAATATTCGAAATATGGCAGGGTGCTCCTCACTACCGATGATGGCACAGCGGGAGAAAAAGGGCTGGTGGTGGATCATCCCATCTTTCTGCAGGAATCGCTGGGATTTAAAAAAATCTATTGCTGCGGTCCCGATGCAATGATGAAAGCCGTGGCGGGAATTGCGCGTGCACATGAAGTCGACTGCGAGGTGTCGCTCGAAAATACCATGGCCTGTGGATTTGGTGTTTGTCTTTGCTGCATTACCCCCACCGATAAAGGGAATGAACGTGTTTGTGTTGAGGGACCCGTGTTTAATATAAAACGATTGAAGTGGTAACGTCCGATCTATCCGTAAATATTGCAGGATTGCATTTCAAAAACCCGGTAACCACTGCATCCGGAACTTTTGGCTATGGGGATGAATTTGCCGATTTTATTGACATTGGCAAACTCGGAGGAATCTTTGTAAAGGCTGTTACCGGCAAAAACCGCGATGGAAATTCCTATCCGCGCATGGCCGAGACTGCTTCAGGGATGTTGAATTCGGTAGGACTCCAAAACAAGGGGGTGGATCATTTTTGTCGTGAAATTTATCCGCGGATCAGGGATTTCTACACGCAAATCATTGTTAATGTTTCAGGATCGACCATTGAAGAGTATGTTGCGGTTGCTGAACAAATCAATGAACTGGATAAGATACACGCCATTGAGCTCAACATCTCCTGTCCGAATGTAAAACAGGGAGGAATGGCCTTTGGCACCATCCCAGCCATGGCTACCGAGGTCACGGCCGAAGTGCGTAAAGTGTACAAAAAAGTGTTGATGGTGAAACTGTCCCCAAACGTCACCAGCATCACCGACCTGGCCAAAGCCGTGGTTGATGGCGGTGCCGATGTGGTTACCCTCATCAACACCCTGCTGGGCATGGCCATCGATTCCGAACGCCGTCGTCCCATTCTGTCCACCATCACCGGTGGACTATCCGGCCCGGCGATCAAGCCGGTTGCCTTGCGCATGGTATGGCAGGTGCATAAAGCCGTGAACGTTCCCATCATCGGTCTTGGCGGCATCATGAACGCTACCGATGCCATTGAATTTATCCTGGCGGGTGCTTCCGCCATCCAGGTTGGAACTGCCAATTTCATCGACCCAACCATCTCGGTTAAAATTATTGACGGAATTGAATCCTATATGAACCGTCACAAGGTGCAATCAGTTAACAGCCTCATTGGGGCGCTGCGAACAGAGTAGTTTTCATTTTTAGCCTTTCACACTTTTCAAACTGATCCGGTTATGAAATTTTCCATCTCAAAACAGATAATATTTGGTGCATTGGGCATGACCCTGGTGGCCCTGGCAATCTTTTTATTAAGTCCATTATCCCCCTTGAAAACAGAAAAGGCTCATGCAAAATGGACACCCCCCACCCTTGAACCCAACGACTGGATGGCCATCCAGCGGCTTTATCCATATGACCGGATCAATCCCGCTGCTTTTCAGTCAGCGACAAACCAGGTTGCGCATTTAATGCAGAACGCGCCGGCTCGCGGCTATCCCTGGACCTTTTCCGGTCCGGATAACATCGGCGGGCGCATCAGCGATATCGAATCCCCTGCCGGTCACCCGTCGACACTCTATATTGGGGCATCCACCGGGGGAATTTTAAAGACGACCGACCTGGGACTTACCTGGACAAACTTGTTCAACGATGTCCCGGTTATTTCTGTCGGCGACCTTGCCATTGATCCCAACGACGACCAGGTCATTTATTGCGGAACCGGGGAGGCCAATTCTGCCAGCTTCAGTTTCCTTGGAAATGGCATGTACAAATCGGTCGATGGAGGCACCACATGGCAGCACATCGGCCTGGTCAATTCGGCCTACATTGGCCGGGTGGTTGTCGATTATTCCAATTCACAGCGGGTGTTTGTTGCGGCCTGCGGCAACCTGTTTACCTCCAATGATGAACGGGGCATCTACCGCAGTGAAAATGGGGGACAATCGTGGCAAAGGGTGCTGTATCTGAATGATTCCACATCCGGCATCGACCTGGTGCAGGATCCCATCCACCCGCAAGTTGTTTATGCCTCCATGTGGGAGCGCATCCGCGGACTTACCTACCGCCGTTCTTTCGGGGAATCATCAGGGATATGGAAAAGCATCGATGGCGGCACAACATGGACTGAAATGACCAATGGCCTGCCCCAGGGAAGCAATGTCGGCCGGATCGGCATCGCTGTGGCAAAATCGAACCCTGATATCCTGTATGCATTTTACGATCTGGACAATTATGAAGTTGCCGTTTATAAATCAATCAATGCCGGTCAGTTGTGGACCCGTACAAATGACGGGGCCCTCTATAACATGAATAGCAACTTTGGCTGGTATTTCGGTCAGGTGCGGGTGGATCCGTCCAACGCCAACCGTGTTTTTGTCATGGGTGTCAACCTGTTCAGGACAGACAATGGCGGCAGTTCCTGGACCGATCTCTCTTCATGGGATATCCATGTTGATCATCATGCCATGATCTTTGATGAAGCCAACAACAGGATCATTGAAGGAAACGACGGAGGTCTTTATATCAGCGAAAACACCGGAAACAGCTGGACCCACATCAACAACCTCCCGCTGACCCAGTTTTATGCCATCGACATCGATTACAAAGTTCCTGCCCGCATTTACGGTGGTACACAGGACAACAACACCATAAGGACCATGACCGGGGGCACCAGCGATTGGGAGGCCATTCTCGGAGGCGATGGCATGTATACGCTCGTTGACTATACCAATTCAAATGTCATTTATGCCGAGTCCCAATGGGGCAATCTCTGCAGGTCAACGAACGGGGGGTCGAACATGACCTATATCGCGACGCCGATGTCGGGTGACCGTGTCAACTGGTCGGCTCCCCTGGCCATGCACCCGGAACTTCCTTCAACCCTTTACTTTGGGACCTACCGCGTTTGGAAATCGCTCAACAAAGGAACTTCCTGGCAGGCAGTGAGTGACGACCTTACAGCCGGCATCAATCAGTATTTTTATACCATTACCACCATCGACATCTCCAAAATCGATCCATCCATCGTCATGGCCGGAACCGGCGACGGGAAAGTCCATATTTCGACAGATGACGGACAAACATGGCAGAATATCTCCGCCGGGTTGCCAAACCGCTGGATCACCAAGGTGGCTTTTGATCCGTTCGATGTAAATACCGTTTATGTCACCCTTTCAGGTTTCCGCTGGGATGAGCCATTGCCGCACGTATTCAAATCGACAAGCCTTGGAACATCCTGGATCGATATTACGGGCAACCTTCCTGAGTTTCCGGTGAACGACATCGCTTTGGATCCCGACGTTCCCGATAAGATCATTGTAGGTACTGATGCCGGGGTTTACGGGACCATCGACGGGGGACAAAACTGGACCTGGATCTGGAACGGTCTTCCTGCCGTACCGGTTTGCGCACTGAAGATTCATGCACCCACACGAACCATTGTTGCCGGGACCTATGGATTATCAAGTTACAGGGCGAGCCTGGATGATATTCTGACAGGGATCTCCGCTTCGGGCAAAAAAAGTATCATTCCTCTTTCAGCCAGTCCAAACCCGGTTGAAAGCTCCACAACCTTACGTTTCAATCTTCCGGCTGAAGATTACATCCATGTTTCCATTTACGGATTGAACGGGGAACTGCAGCAAAGGTTATTCTCTGGAAATTTATCCGCCGGCATACAGCATATCGGATGGAACCCGGGAACCTCCGGTACTTTGGGGAATAAAACCTTCCCAGCCGGCATTTACCTGGTTAAAGTCGAAGGGAATCACTATTCTGCGACCGCCAAAGTTGTAAGGTATTAATTTTCAACCATTAAAGAACCCCGCCTCAAGCAGCGGGAAATGCGCTCGCGCGGATTCAACCAATCACATTGACCTCTGTCTCCAGCAGGATCCCAAATTTCTGCTGTACTGAATCCATGATTTGCCTGGCTAGACCGAGGATCTCGTTTCCGGTGGCGGTTCCATAGTTGACCAGGACAAGGGGTTGATTGGGATGGACCCCTGCATCGCCGTTCCGGTAACCTTTCCATCCGGATTGTTCTATCAGCCAGGCTGCGGGAATCTTAACAGAACTCAAAGCTTTTCCTGTGTCATAATTGGCAGGATCCTGTGTATCCATGCTTCTTTGGGATTCTTCCATGCTGCCATGAGGCTGCGGATAATGCGGCATCTCCGGAAAACGGTCGTGCAAGGTATTCCACAATTTTCCATCAATGACCGGATTCTTAAAAAAGCTTCCGGCGTTGCCCGTTACAGCTGGGTCGGGTAATTTCCGGCGCCGTATATTGCAAACCGCGTTCCGCACATCGTGGATGCCAGGAACACTGACCTCCATGCGCTGGAGTTCACCCCTGATATCTCCATAATCGAGCCTGAGCAAAGGCAGATCCTTCACCTTGTCGACTTTCAACAACTTAAAGGTAACATTGAGTATGATCACCTTTCCACGGAGCGCTCTTTTAAAGATGCTGTCGCGGTACCCAAACTGGCATTCAGCATTGGTAAGCCGTCTTTGTTTTCCCGAATCAATTTCTATCACCCGGACCGACTCGATGACTTCCTTCACTTCGGACCCGTAGGCCCCGATATTCTGAATGGGGGCCGCGCCCACCTTTCCGGGGATCAGGGAGAGATTTTCTATTCCGGACCATCCGCGGTCAACACAATACTGAACAAACTGATCCCACTCCTCTCCGGCCTCGGCCGTAACGATCACATGATGTTCATTCTCCTCTTTTATCTCTATTCCCTTGGAATTGATTTTTATGACGATGCCCGTAAAATTGCCCGTAAAAAGGACATTGCTGCCGCCCCCGAGAAAAAGGATCGGCATGTGGATCATATTGCGGTAATTCAGCAGGGTAAGAACCTCAGAATGGGTCTTTGCTTCAACAAAATAACGTGCCTCCACCTCCATTCCGAAGGTATGATGGGCTTTGAGAGAAACTTTCTGATCGAGATGCATGGGCGGAAAAAGGCCAAAATTAGTTCAAATGAACGAGATATTATACATTTGTGATTCCCAAATCGTAATTCATAATTCGTCCTTCATGATTTGTCATTCGTCATTCGTCATTCGTCACTCGTCATTCGTCATTCGTAATTCATCTGTCCCATGCCCGTTGTCCTTGTTTCTGTCACCAACGACCTAACCACCGATCAGCGGGTTGACCGGACATGCCAGACGCTGCAAAAGACGGGGCATGATGTGCTGCTGATCGGCCGTTATCGGCGGAACAGTCAGAAACTGGCACCCCGCTCCTATAAGATGCACCGGATGAGGCTTTTGTTCGACAAGGGACCACTCTTTTATGCCGAATACAACATCACGCTTTTTTTCTATCTGCTGTTTCATCATTTCGACCTGCTGGTCTCCAACGACCTGGATACGCTGGCAGCCAACTATCTTGCAAACCGGATAAAGCGCCGCATCAGCCGGATTTTCCATAACCCGCCGGCCGGTAAAGCGGGGAAGGATCCTGCTCAGCCTGGTTCAGGGCATATCCACGACTGCCATGAATACTTTCGCGGGGTTCCTGAACTGGTAGGCCGTAAGTTTGTGATCGGAGTATGGAAGTGGATTGAGGATGCTATTTTTCCCCGGCTCAAATACGTTATCGCAGTGAATCAATCGATTGCCGACCTGTATTCAAAAGAATATCACGTTGAAATAGGGGTGGTCCGCAATGTTCCCTTCAGGAAATCGCCGTCAGCCGCCATGAACAGATCGAAGTTCAACATCGGGGAAGATCAGAAGGTGATCCTGTACCAGGGCGCCGTGAATGTCGACCGGGGGCTGGAGGAGGTCGTCGGGGCGATGAAATTTCTGGAGACCGATGCAGTTCTTGTCATTGCCGGGATAGGCGACATCTTTGAATCGCTCAGGAAATCCACCGACGAATCAGGTTTAGCCTCTAAGGTAAGGTTCCTCGGGCAGGTACCATTCCAGGAACTTCATTCCATGACCCTGATGGCTGATATCGGGATCTCCATCGAGAAAGATGTCAGCGTGAATTATCATTATTGCCTGCCCAATAAATTTCTCGACTATATCCAGGCCGGGATCCCGGTGCTCGTGTCGCCCTTCCCTGAAATGAAAGCCATTGTTGACCAGTACCACATAGGCGAATATATCGGAGGCCACGAACCTGAATCACTGGCCCGTTCCATCGATTCGATGCTGAACAACCCCGAAAAACTGGCCACCTATAAGCAAAACCTCATAAAGGCGGCAGACGATCTCTGTTGGGAGAACGAGGAAAAAACACTACTTTTGACCATAGAAAGAGTAACGAATGACGAATGACGAGTGACCAATTACCAATGCCTAATGGCTAATGCCTAATTTTCTTTAATTTTTGACTGCCTCTGACCTTCATATTATCTCTTTTGATGTTCCCTTCCCGGCAAATTACGGTGGGGTAATTGATGTTTTCTATAAAATCAGGGCCTTGCACCGGGCCGGGATAAAAATTCACCTTCATTGCTTTGAATACAACCGGAAGCCAGCTCCGGAACTCGAACTCTTCTGTACCTCCGTTCATTATTATAAGCGGAATACAGGCTTGCTGGCAAATATCAGGCTGAAACCCTACATTGTTGCAAGCCGGATGTCGAAGGAACTCCTGGCCGATCTCCTGAAAGACGATTACCCGATCCTGTTCGAAGGACTTCATTCCTGCGGTTTCATGGCAGACAGAAGGTTGAAGGATCGCCTCCTGATCTACCGGGAAAGCAACATCGAGCATCAATATTATTATCATCTTGCCAAAGCGGAGAAAAACCCGGCGAAAAAGTTATTTTTTATTGGCGAGAGTTTGCGGCTCAGGATTTTTCAGAAAATACTTCGGCACGCCTCTGTCATGCTTTCTGTTTCACAGGAGGATACCAAATATTTGTCAACTCATTTCCCTGCAAACCGCGTGGTTTATCTCCCCAGTTTTCATAACCAGGATGAGGTGAATATCCTCCCGGGCAGGGGAAGCTATGCTCTTTACCAGGGCAAACTGTCGGTCCCGGAAAACAACCATGCCGCTGAATTCCTCATAAAGCACGTTTGGCAGGATTCACTTCCCGAACTCGTGATCGCAGGACAAGACCCTCCGGGATGGCTGACCAGGATGGCTGCCGACAGGCCAAATATCAGGATTATTTCCAATCCCCCTGAGGAGGAGATGTTCCGGCTGATCCAGGAGGCACACGTGAACGTTATGGTCACTTTTCAATCGACGGGACTGAAATTAAAACTCCTCAATGCCCTTTTTAACGGTCGTTTCTGCCTTATCAATCCGCAGATGGTTTCAGGGACCTCCCTCGGTCTAATGTGTGAAATCGCTTCAGACCCTGTCAGTCTCAGGAATAAACTTCAGTTACTCTTTCAGCAGGACTTCGTCGAAAAACTGATTGGTCAAAGAAAGTTGGTCCTAATGAAAAGCTATTCGAATCAAAATAATTGCAAATTACTCCTGGAGATTTTAAATTTGTGTTGAAGTTTAACGTACTTTTAACGGTCAAAGCCCTCCGATATGAAAAAAATCCTTGTCCCCGTTGATTTTTCATCCCATACCGATATCACCTGCCGGTATGCCATTGAGTTCGCCAAGGCCTATGGCGCTGAGATTAAGCTGTTTCACACCTATTTTGACCAGATCATTATTGCGGATACCAGTTTCCCCGACACACTCGACATGAGTACCATCTACAACGAGGAACTGATGAAAGAAATCTTCCGTCATGCCGAACACAACATGCAGGAACTGGAAGAAAAGCTGACTGCACAAATTAAGAAAGAAGACATTGCCGATGTTACGCTCACTTCGACTGTAACCGGCGGAGAACTTGAACATGAACTGAGAGGGATCTGCCATGATTTCAAACCCGACCTCGTGGTCATGGGGACCACCGGCAAAGGGAACAACATCAATGTATGGGGAAAAGTGTCAACCTTTATCATTGATCATGCGAAGGTACCCGTTCTCACAGTTCCCGACATCAAGAGTTTCCGTGGTTTTAACACCCTCATGTTTGCCGCCGATCTGTCGGATAGGAATGCAACCACCATCTCAGATCTGATTAACCTGTTTTCGCCCTTCTCGATCAAGCTGCATGTAGTTCATTTTATTTCTAAAACAAAGCACACCGACAGCTATGATAAAATGAAGGCACTGCAGATGAAATTCGGGAAGGAAGAAAAAGCAGGCCATATTGGTTTTGAAGTGGCGGAAATTCCTGCCGATAACCAGTCGGCTGTTGATCAGTATGTGAAGAATAAAAATGTGGACATGATTGCATTCCAGCCGCATAAGCGTAGCCTGCTCTATATGTTTTTCACCAAGAACATCACCAAGAAGAACCTCTTTGCAACCAATGTTCCCATGCTGGCTGTTCCGGAGAAATGATCATCATCTGACTTTTACCAACCTGTAATTTTCATACCTGGAAATCATCCACGACTGGTTTTCAAAACCATTCCCCTTTGTCTGGCCAAAGGAAAAATCGGTTTGCAATGAATTGATCTTCAATTCTCCGATGCAACGTTGGATATTGGTTCCAAACTGATTCAATGCAGACAGAAAAAAGAAGGAGTCATCGAATCCCTGGAAGGCCAGGAGGGGAGGATCAGCTTTATAGATCGTCTGGTACTGGCGGACAAACGTTTTCACCGACGGGTCATCATAATCGATGGTATTCGCCGACACCAGGTGGGTTCGAAGTGAAACAAGGTATTCAATTTCCAGTTCATCCATGGCCGACCAGTCAGGAAGGCCGACGAGGGTGATGTTAAATTCATCGCGCAATTCATATAAGCGTCGGGTAAGATCAAGGGTATACTCCTGGTTATCACTATAAACAACAATGAAATTTTCTTTTTCCTTCGAGAGCTTCCCGATGGCTGCCTCCTGCCCTTCCACGACCTGGGCATTCAGTTTCCGCTCCTGGCATTCTTTTTTGAGCTGGTCCGGTGCATTCTTATCGGGATACTTTCCATTGCGGACAATTAAAACCTGGCCCCGGTTGAATTCCGAACTCATATAGTCTGCCAGTTTTTCCAGCTGTGACTTTTTTGATGGACGAACCTTAAAAACGAAGGGATTACCCGATACCAGTTCACTTCGCTCAGAGATGGGGTTGACGATGTTGATTTTATTTTTTTCAGCAAAGGCTGCAACCATCTGGAAATTCTTGTGATATAACAGCCCTATGATCAGGTCCATTGACTTCAGTTCAGGTTTGAGCAGCAACTGCCTGGTTTTAGCGGTATCTTTATCAACATCATACACAAAAAGTTTTATCCTGAGTCCCAGTTTTTCAAGGGAATCCAGGGCCATGCGGAAACCTTCGTAAAAAGGGAGAAATTGAAAGGATTTGCTTGTTTCCAGCACATCAGGAGACGGATTGTCTGCATTTAAACCATCTACTTCAGCAAGAAAAAGAGGCATCATCAGGGCCACACGATAAACCTGCTTTTTGGAGGTGGTATCTGATCCACAGGGCAGTTCTACCTGGATCACGGCAGAATCAAGCGGATGCGGGGTTTCCATGTTTATTCGCTCATTTTCCCTGGCGGCGGCAGGTTTTTCCTTAACAACTGCCGGTTTTAATTTCGGCTCTGCAGGTTTCTGAGAGAAATTCGGCACCCTGATTTTCTGATCAGCCTTGATCCCCTCCTTCACCACCGGATTTTCCCTGATAAGATCATTCACCTCCACACCATAAGCCTTGGAGATCATATACAGGGTCTGGCCTCGCTTTACCGTGTGAATGTAGTACTCCTTCCCGTCAATTGTTTCAACCACCGTTGAACGGATCTGCTTCAACTGATCCTTCGTTGTCTGACTCCTCGATCCAAAAGGAATCAGGATCAACAGGAAAAATAAAAAGACCCTAAAATCAATTTTCATTTATAAATATTTCGTCATTCGTCACTCATCATTCGTCATTCGTCATTCGTCATTCGTCACTCCCACTCTATGGTTGCCGGCGGCTTTGAACTGATGTCATAAACCACCCTGTTCACTCCTTTTACCTTATTGATGATGTCGTTGCTCACCTTCGCCAGGAATTCGTAAGGCAGGTGGGCCCAATCTGCCGTCATGCCATCGGTAGAGGTTACGGCGCGCAATGCGATCACATTTTCATAGGTCCGCTCGTCACCCATCACGCCCACCGACTGAACCGGCAGCAGGACTGCAAAAGCCTGCCATACTGAATGGTATAAACCAGAGGTATGCAACCCTGAGATAAAGATATCATCCACATCCTGCAGCAGGGCGACCTTTTCCCGGTCAATGTCGCTGAGGATTCTCACGGCCAGGCCAGGGCCGGGAAAGGGATGCCGGTCGATGAACCCGGCTTCCAGGCCCAGGGTCTTTCCAACCTTGCGAACCTCATCTTTGAACAGGCTGTTCAAAGGTTCCACGATCTGTAGTTTCATATAATCAGGCAGTCCGCCGACGTTGTGATGCGACTTGATGGTAGCCGACGGACCCTTCACCGAGTGTGATTCGATGACATCGGGGTATATGGTTCCCTGGGCCAGCCATTTGATATCCTGAATTTTATGAGCTTCCGCATCAAATACATCGATAAAGGTCTTGCCGATGATCTTGCGTTTTTTTTCCGGATCAACCACACCCTGCAGGGCATCAAGAAACAGATCACGGGCATCGACCCCCACCACATTCAGATCCAGCGTTTTATAACGATCCAACACCTTGCTGAACTCATTTTTTCTAAGCAGGCCATTGTCAACGAAAATGCAGTAGAGTTGTTTGCCGATCGCCCGGTTCAGCAGCATCGCCGTAACCGACGAATCAACCCCGCCTGACAAGCCGAGCACAACCTTATCGTTGCCCAGCTTAAGTTTCAACGCGGCCACGGTGGTTTCTACAAAGGATTCGGGAGTCCATGACTGTTGGCATCCGCAGATATCCACCACGAAATTTTTCAACAGGATCAGTCCTTCCGGGGTATGATACACCTCAGGATGGAACTGGATTCCAAACGTTTGTTCACCGGCAACATGGTATCCTGCATATTGCACATCGGGGGTACTGGCAATGACCCCGAAATTGGCAGGGACACTCAGGATGGTGTCGGCATGAGACATCCAGACCTGGGTTCCCGGGGTCATTCCGTGCAACAATTCACTGTTTTCATCCATCGATGAAAGGTTGGCACGTCCATACTCACGGATCTTCGAAGGAGCAACGACCCCCCCCGACGATTGGGCCAGGTACTGGGCGCCGTAGCAAACGCCAAGTAAAGGGATCTTTCCCTTTATTCCGGTGAGATCCGGAAACGGGGCATTGTCATCCCGAACCGAATAGGGACTTCCCGACAGGATCACGCCTTTGAAATGGTCGCCGGGCGAAGGGAATGTATGAAAAGGGTGTATTTCGCAGTAAACATTCAACTCCCGCACACGGCGTGCAATGAGTTGGGTGTACTGTGAACCGAAATCCAGAATCAGAATGGTTTCTTGCATGGAACAAATATAAAGAAAATATTACCGGATCAACGTTGCTTTATAAAGCGTCGAATTCCCTACTACATCAGCCACCATGAGCACAAACAGGTTCTTTCCCGGTTTCATGTTCTCATCAAAGGAATAGGTAAGCAGCCGGTTTTTCTCATCATAGGACATCAGGATCCATTTGCCATTGAGCGTTCCGCGGTAGACTTTTATTCCTGAAAGGTTGTCTGAAATTTTGATAAGGATCGAAGATTGCTTTTTCACCTTTTTATTCGGAAAAATATTGATCGGCCTGATGATCGGCGGTTCCGTATCCACAGCTACCGTATAATTTCCGAAATCACGGACGCGGGTTGTCACCCATCCATTTTCATAGGTTCCGCCTTTGCTGCTGAAATGGCTGCCGGGCTCCACCGAAACGATCACAGCCTTCCCGTACAGGTGCTCAGGCAATGATTCAGCCTTGATCGACAGTGTGCAATAGGTATGCAGCGGGGTATACAGGTTGTGCAGGTGATGCACGTATGCATAGGAACCATTGGTAGGTGGTGTAACAAGGTATTCGAAAGGCAGATCATCATACAGCGCCTCTTTGGGAACAGAAAATTTCAGGTTGCTGCGATCAAACTGGTTGTCGGCTTTATAGGTGAATACCTGTGCCGGAGCATTGGCCGGCGGGCGGATGGGGGGGCCCTCCAATGCCGGTGGACGGCTCTTTACCCAGAACACCAGGATCGCCGTATTCCCAAAGGCATCCCTGACGGAATATTGGATTTTATGCAGCTTCGAATCTGTAAAGTTCAGAACACCCCGGTTTTTCACATCCGAGTAAACCCCCAGCTTGTTGTTCGGGGCCACGTACGAACGGTTGATCTTTCTCCTGTTCTGGATAAAGGCGGGATAATCCATCAGGCTGTTTGCATACCGTGTTTCAGCAAAGGCAAACTGCTCGATGTTCTGCGAAAAGACCTTCACGCCATCCACCGTCAGATCAATTCCATGCACCCCGGTCTTCAGGCCACCCTCAGCATTGTCGGAGGTTTCAATGCCAAAAATGATGTTACCGGAAACCTTTACGGTATCGCTGATTTTCAACTTATAGTTTCCATCTGAACCGGTTGCCGGAATGAGTACCGCATGTGAATCAGAATTTACAGTGGAATTTTCACCAAAGGGGTAAATCTTCACCCAGGATATCTTTGGCGGGATCCCGTCGCGCTTCATAAATCCAAAATCCAACGGATCAATGATCTCCTGCGTCTGGGTTTCACGGATCTCAAAATGGAGATGCGGTCCGCCAGAAGCACCCGAATTTCCCGAGTATGCAATCAGGTCACCTTTTTTTACCTTTAACAGTCCCTGGGGAACCTCCACATCAAGGGCAAAGGACTCCAGTTTGTACTGCCGCGCCCTGACCCAGGTGGCAATAGCTCCCGCATAACCCTTCAGATGGGCATACAACGAGGTGTACCCGTTCGGATGGGATATATAGAGGGCATTCCCAAATCCACCGGGAGAAACATTCACCCGTGAAACATAGCCATCGGCAATGGCGTAGATGGGTTTGCCCTGTACTCCCTCCGTGCGGATGTCAATACCCGAATGAAAATGGTTTTTGCGGATCTCACCAAAGGAACCGGCCAGTGATACCGGGAAATTCACCGGTGAACGAAAATAGTTGACCGGATAGGTGTGCTGACCATGAACCAGGATCATCGGGAGGATCAGCAACAGGGAAAGCAGTATTGTTCGTCCTCTTTTCATGATTATCGTACTGGCAGGAATGAATAGTTTTTTGAATACAGGAGCATCTGCTTCGCGAAATCATCCGGATAACTGATTTCAACATCGGCAATGGTATCCTTTTTCATAACAAGGGTATATTCAGGATTGATAAAACCGGAGTACGGAGAGATGTTCAGCTTTGCATACCGTTCCAAAACCTCCTTATGAAGCTCAGGATCAACCTTTACGGCATAGGTTTCCACCAATTTCTTTGCTGCTTTGTAATCGCCTTCCGAAGTGATCCTCTGGATAATTTTCAGCAGTTCTCCAAAACTCCATCTCAGTTTGTCGTAATCCAGGATCCTGAAATAGGTTTTCCCCTCCCTGGTAACCTTTTCGATAATATTCAGATCTTTGGAATTTTCGTAAACCCAATGGGCTATCAGGGCCCTGTCGCGCATGTGCGACTCTTCGATGTTCTTGCCGGGATGAACACGGACCAGCTGCGTCATTAAGCCATTGCGGATAAAATTGTCATACTCGGCTTTGGCCACCTCGTAATTTTCGACCAGCCCGAAATTCACCATCGCCGGATCCTTGATGAAAAATAAAGCAAAAAGATCGGCCCTGGCCTCTTCAATGGTTGAGTGATAATTTTTCAGGGTATCTGCCCCTACCCCGCGGTTCAGCTGTCCTGACCCATGACCAAGACACTCATGAAGGTCGGTGGTGAGGTTGCCGGCCAGGTGTCCATACTTTGCTGCCCGGTCAATCTCCTCCTGCGAAAACGCGAATTCTTCGAGGAACCCGTTTCCCCGTGCAGCCTGGTCGTAGGCATAGGTAATGTTATCCATGGTGACCGATTTGGAGCCATAATCCCTGCGGATCCAGTTGGCATTGGGAAGATTGATCCCGATCGGGGTGGTGGGGTCGCTTTCACCGCCCAAAAGTGCCACCGTGATCACCTTGGCACTCACCCCCTTCACTACCTTTTTCTTGAATTCGGGAGCCACCGGTGAATTGTTTTCAAAGAATTGGGCATTTTCACTAAGGATCTGTGTTCGCTTGGTGGCCTCCACATCCTTGAAATTGACAATCGATTCCCACGACCCTTTCATAGCCAGCGGATCCCCGTAAACTTCAATAAATCCATTGATGAAATCGACCAGGGAATTCAGGTCCCTGACCCAGGCAATGTTGTATTCATCCCATGCAGCCAGGCTCCCCGACCGGTAGTAAAGGATGAGCTTTTCAATGGCCCTCTTTTGCTCATTGTTCTCGGTCTCTGGCAGAGCCTTCTCAAGCCAGAAAACGATTTTTTCAATCGCCTGACTGTATAGTCCGCCCACCTTATACACATTTTCAACAATCTTTCCGTCATGCTTTACCAGCATCGAATTAAGGCCGAATGAGATCAAAGTATCTTTCCTGTTTTTTCGCGCATCCTTTTTCATGCCGGCATAGAAGCCTTCCGCCTCTTTCTGGGTCACCCCGTTATAAAAATTTGAAGCCGAACTCAACACCAGGTCCTTTAAAGTATCGAGGCAAACACGCTTGGGAGCCACTTCAGGGCTGAACAACATCGGGGATATCTCTGCCAGGAACTGATCCGTAGTTTGCCCGGGTGACAAGGGCAGCAAGGCCGGAGCTGTCGCCTTCACCAGCGTGGTAAAATAGCTTTGGTCAAACTCCGGGAAAAACTTATCTGTTGAATAATGATGGTGAATGCCGTTGCAGAACCAGACGCGTTTCAGGTAAACCTCGAACTTTTTAAACTCCATGATTTCCCGGTCACCCTTGTAATCCGTATAGATCGCCTCCAGTGTTTTGCGGATCAGCAGGTTGTATCTGTAGTTCTGATCATAGGTAATGTCGCGTCCGCAAAGTGCTGCCTGGCCCAGGTAGTAAACCAGTCTCTTCTGCTTCAGCGTAAGCGCATCGAAACCAGGCACCTGATACCGCAATATTTTTGCATCTGCGAACTGTTCCATGAGAACTTTAAAATCCCCGTTCTCTTTCTGCCCCTCCTTGTTCCCGGTCGCGCTGCACCCGGTGCCATATGCTGTGATCATCATCAGTCCCAATATTGTGAAATATCTCATAAAACAAATTTTTGTCACGCGTCAGGTTTCACGCGTGACATCAACAATCTCTTTTCCCTCAAAAACCGGGACCACCCTGGTCAGGTCAAGACTGAACGAATAGGGAATAACATCATCGAGTCCGAGTTTTTTAAGGCGGTGCCTGTGCGCGGCCTTTTCAATGTAATTCAGGAGATCGGGACTGGCCAGTTTCCATAAGTCAAGGGCTGCAGCGGCAGAATCGCAATGGGTCTCAAAACCGGTGCGGTTCAGCAGTTGTTCCACCAGGGCCCCCGCAAACAGGGTATCTTCCAGGCAGAATTTATTTTTCCAGCCCGAACAAAGAATCACAATGTTTTTTTCCTGGGTGCCAACCCAATCGGTCAGGGCCGTCAGGTTTATGAAGGCACCCATGGCGATTTTTTCGGCCTTCCGCGCAATTTCAAGGGCCCGCGTGCCATTGGTCGTGCAGTATACCATCGTTTTATCTTCAACCGCTTCCCTCGAGAAATTGAATGCTGAATTTCCAAAATCGGCGAAGTCAAGTTTCTTCCCGTCCTGTTCAGAGGCAACCAGGAATCCAAGTTCCTTCATGGCTTTGGCCTCTTCAAGTGTGGCAACGGGAATGATGTTTCTAACCCCATGCTCAAAAGCAGCGCATATAGAGGTGGTTGCCCTCAGGATATCTACGAGCACCACAATAAAATTCTCCCTGATCTGGATTTCATGAAAGAGCTTTGGGGAGAAGCACACTTCAATGCAGCGGGTTGAACCTGACTGGCCTTCCATAATCTTAATAATAAATCACTTCACACCCCGGATGGCTCAGCTTTAACTTCTCGACACGTTTTGGGGAAACTTTCGTATTGAACATTTTTACCGATTCGAGCTTATGCATGCCATCCAGTACATCCACATTCCCAACCCGGGTGTTGTAGAATTCTATCACCTTCAGGTTGACAAGCTTTTGCAAATATTTTAAATTTTTTATCTGGGTCCCGTTGAATTTCAGTATCTCCAGTTGCATCATATTCTGCAATGGTTCGATCTCCTCTACCTGGGTGTTTGAAAAATCAAGTTCTGTGAGATTGGGCAATCCGGTAACAGGAGTCAGGTCGGTCACCGGGTTCTTTGGGCACCGCAACGCCTTCAGCTTTGGCATGTGGCTGACCGGGTCAAGTTTGGAAACGGTGGTCCCGGAAAACTGGAGTTCGGTCAACCTCGATAAATGCTGAACGGGACTCAAATCTGAAATCTGAGGGTTTTCAGCAACAACGATTTTGGCAAGTCCGGCAATTTGCTGAAGCTGAATTTTATCAGGGGTTCCCTTCACATTCACCTGCTGTAGCAACACATCCTTCCAGGCAGCACTCAGGCCGTTCCACCATTCGGTGTTCTCGAAGGTCTGGAAGACCAGCATGCATCCAGGATTTTTCTCTGCGAATTTATCAGCATCCGGGCCTTCAACCGGTGTATTGTCCGCATAAACGAACTGCAGGCTGGTCAGTGGATACAGCGGGCTCAGGTCGGCCACCAGGGTATTGTCAATGTTCAGGATACTGAGGTTTGTTGTGCCCGACAAGGGCTGCAGGCTGGCAATTTTGGTATTCGAGGCATTCAGCACCTTTATTTCAGTTAAATCTTTGAGCGGATCCAGCGAGGTGATTCCGGTACTCTGGCATTGCAGATTCCGGAGCAGGATCAACTCTTCCAACGGTTGAAGCGAGGTAACCGACATGCGCCCGATGATATTTATACTGTCAAGGAGAACAAGTTTGTGGAGCTGCTCCGTACTGGGGGGATTGTCAAGCTTCTGGTAAAAGTTGAACACATTTTGCCATTCAGCGTTCATTCCCTTCCACCAGGCTGCCAGTTCTTTCGAAGCATATACCAGGGTGGCATCCGGGTGGGTCTTTAAAAAGTTCTGTGCCTCATTCCGGCCAATCTTTGAGTTGTTGCAATATACCCTTTGCAAACCGGCAAGGTTGGTCAACGGTGCGAGACTGCTTATTCCAGTGCTGTCAGCAATCAGAATGTGCAGATCTGACAAATCCTTCAGGGCATCCAGTTTATCAACCGGTGTGACGGAGATATTCAGGATTTCAAGTTTCGTAAGGCTTGAAACAGGGCCAAGGTCATTGATATTCGTATGGTTTATCCTTAAATCGATGATGGTGGTCATATCCCTGAGGGGTTCCAGGGAGGTCACTTTTGTACCGCTGATATCAAGTACGGAGAGTAGCTGAAACGTCGGAATAATCGAAATATCTGAAACCGGGGTTCCCTTCATGCGTAGTTGACTGATGAGCAGGCAATACCGCAACGGATCGAGCAGGCTTATGCCCGTGTTCGAAATATCGAGGATCTCCAGTTTATTGAGGTTTCGCAAAGGCATCAGGTCAATCACCGGGGTGCCCGAAAGATTGACCACCTTCAGGTCAGAGAGTTTGCTGAGGGGTTCCAGGTTTGAAATCGTGGTATTTCCCGACAGGTCGACACTGCCTGCATGAACGATCTGCCCAAGGAACTGATAAAACTCCGATCCCATGATGGGCGTTTTCTGACCCCCGACCATGGCAACCGAATCATTGAAGCTCTCGATCTGATCCATGGGCAAAGTTCCTTCCAGTTTCATTCCCTGTGAAAGGATCGATTTCCATCCCTGCGACAGCGCATTCCACCAGTTACGCAACTCATCTTTTTCATTCAGTTTCGTCGTATATACGCTTACGATTTTCAACTGTTGCTTCACCGAGTCAAAATTGATCTCGATGTACCGTACCTTGTTGGAATTGACCGAATCACCGTTGATGGTTATCCCCTGCAGGCTTCGGTTGGCAGTCACCTTGAAATAGGTCAGGCCGTCCTGGTTGGCTGCCACACTGATGTCCTGGATGCTATACTGGAATTTCACATTTTTAAAAAAGAAATCAACATCGCTCAGGTAGGCCGGCATGTCTTTATAGAGCGGGACCAACCTGTTTTCATCCAGGTCATCCTCAATCTGAACCTCTTCATCCCAGCACCATTTCAGGTAACTCTGCGAGATGATCTGCTGCTTTTCGTTCACGGTATTCCGCCTGTCGCCCAAAAAATTCAGGGAACTTTCGAAAAATTTCACCAGAGGGGTTACCTGCAACCTGAAGGTGTCAATCTTATTTGCCGCGATCATGCCCGCTTTTGATTTAGGCTGATCCTTCTTTCCGGCGGTGCCCGGTTTCTTTTTTGCCGTGGCCCCCTGCTTCTGCTGCGCTGCAGTCGTCTTCTTCGGGGTGGCTGAAGTTTTACCGTGTGATGAAGTCGGGATCTTCTTTGTCGCAGTTTTGCTTTGAGCCAATACAGGAACAAGGCCCATGGATAACGCCAGTAGCAATAAAATAAAATTCTTCCTCATGCAGGTTTAATTTACGTGTGTGTAGTGACGCATCAATTCCATTTTTTCCTTATCGTTCACGCGGAGTACGTTGGAGATTAACCAACCGGAATTCATGCTGTTCCGGTTAAAATAGGAGACTTCGAAGTACCAGTTCGGAACCTGGAAAATGTGGAACTTGACATTGTTGACCGTTACAAAGTTAAGGTTTCCCTCCTTCATTTCCATCACAAACAATGCAGTCATGTCAGGGGTGTAATCCCGCTCAAAATAATAGTCGAGATTTTCGGGTTCCTTGAAGGCCTTGTGCAGGTTCATGAAATCAAGTTCATGGCTCATCGGGTGGATAAAAT
The DNA here is from genome assembly GCA_037128705.1 of Bacteroidota bacterium. GTDB lineage: Bacteria > Bacteroidota > Bacteroidia > Bacteroidales > FEN-979 > CAIVAT01. The sequence continues at coordinate 76,100 of JBAXVX010000014.1, forward strand.
ATTTAAGGTTGACCGTATCGTTCAGGTGGGTGAACCATGATTCAAAACGATCGAAATAAACACTGGATATCACCCATTTGTAACCATCCATCTGCTTCTCAATTTTGAGGTACAGGATCAAATTCACCTTCTCCTTTTTATAGGTAAAGGTGGCAGCAACTTCGGCGAACCAGCCCTTTGAATAGAAGTCAAGGAAAGCAGGGTTCTTTTTATTCAAGGCATCATCGATAAATACAAATTTCACATCTGAGTTTATCAGGGGGCTTGAGTTATCAAAAAGGATGTTCAGATAGCTCTTCCTGGCCTTAAGGTCACGATAACCGGGATTCCCCGGATAATAACGTTTACCCTGTAAATCCTCCTCACCGTTAAACCTCAGGAAAAACTGGTTTACCTGTTTGGTCTGCGCATAGAACACAGATTCATCACCGGTAAGTGAGCCGATTGAACCCTGTGAAAAGCATAAGACAGGAAGCAGGAATATGATAATGATGGTGAGTTTTCTCATAGACAGGTATTAAAACAGCGAATTACGAAATATGAACCACACCAGGCAGTTCGTAATTCGTAATTCGCAATTCGAAATTCGTAATTATTTCTTATTTAGATGTTTCCTTAACCCGGATATCTCCAAGCATTACATCCCAGAACCCGATCAGGCGCCCGCCGATCTGGGTCTCCTTCCGTTTAACATAAACCGTGATATCCTTCTTGGTGGTGTCCTCATACACCAGTCCCTTTTCCTTGTCATACCCCTGGAAACGCTGGTAGATGGTAATCACACCCACATAGGTTCCGTCAGGCTGCCGTACAAGGTCGCTCACATACTGGATCTTGTACCAGTCGATGGATACCTTGTCGTAATTCAGCTGCATGAGGCGGTCGAAATATTCACGTACCTTGTAGTAGTTCACATCCTGCTTGCCCAGCGAAGAGACTCCGATTTCACTGTTTTCCATGAAAAGTTCAACGGCCCGTTCAATGACGCGCTGTGCATCAGACCAGGGAGTCTTTTTGTCACCGATGATGCTGATATATTTGCTCAGGTCGCGTACCTTTTCCAGGGCCAGGCTGTCTATGGCCTGTTTGCGTTGGGGAGACAGATTATCCTGTTTATCCTGTGCGGTAACCCGGTTCGACACGGCGAACAGGCTAACCAATATAATGAATGAAAGAATCTTTCTCATGGTCGTTACTTTTTAATTAAATCGAGTCCTTTGATTTTTCCATTTGCATCATTCATGATGGCATCAATGGCGTTTTTACTGGCTTTGGTGTCTTTCAGGAAATTCAGATACCGTTTAATGGTGGTGGGTTTGTCGTAATCGACCATCGAGCCTTCCCGGCTGATAATGATGAGGACAGGAACATCATCCGACGAAAAAAACTGAAGCGTCTTCTGGATGGTTGCATCGGCTTGTGACAAATCGCCTGTGCTGGCTGAACTGGCAATGGATGCAAAGGCATTTTCCAGCTGGACTTTGACCGGCAAACTATTTGCAGCACCAAAACTACGCATATCCTTGATTTTTTTCTCGACCCGGAGGATCAACTCATCGATTTCACTGTTCTGAAGGTTTTGAGCTTTGATGACATCCAACTCCCGTTCAATCTGGTCGGCCGATTTTCCATCTTTGTTCAACAACAAATCATACAAAGCGGCTCTGGCCACATCTGTTTTCTGTCCCCTGATCTTCGCCTCATTTGCACCCATGGTCTTGATTTTCTGCTGAGCTTCGATGATCATCGAATTCAGGATGGGGTCGTTGAGATTTTTATCCATGATCTCAGATACGACTCTTTTTTGCTCATCGTAGGAGAGCGTCGAGGTTCCGCTGATAATCGGCTGCAACTGTTTCTTTGCGTTTTCGATCTGGGCCTTAAGCTCCTTTTTCGACAGTTTTCCGGTCGATTTACAACTATCCGTTCCGACAACAACCAGTGCCATCATCATGATGATGACAAAGTGCCGCCAGCGTATTGCTTTGATTTTACTGATGATTTCTGACATAACTTTTTGATTTACGATTTACGATTTACGATTTACGATTTACGATATACGATATACGATATACGATATACGATATACGATATACGATTTTTTTTACTTCATTACCTTGTCACCTTGTCACCTTGTTACCTTTTCACGCCTTTTTATCCTTTGTAAAACGGGAACTTCACCACCCTGGCCCGTAAAATTTTATCCCGGATCTTGATGTGGATCTCGCTTCCTTCCCTGGATAAGGCAGAGGGTACGTAACCCATCCCAACCGGTATTTTTACTGAGGGTCCCATGGTTCCGGAGGTCACCTCGCCGATCTTGTTTCCCTGGGCGTCAACGATTTCATATTCATGCCGCGGAATTCCCTTGTCCACCATTTCGAAACCAACCAGCCGGTGGGCAGTGCCCTCCTGTTTCTGCTTCAGCAAAACTGCTTTGTTGATAAAATCCTTGTAATCGGTGAATTTGGTGATCCAGCCCAACCCGGCCTCTATCGGAGAGGTGGTATCGTTGATGTCGTTGCCATAAAGGCAATAGCCCATCTCCAGTCGCAATGTATCCCGTGCAGCCAGGCCGATCGGCTTTATTCCAAACTCTTTGCCAGCCTCAAAAACAGCCTCCCATATTTTGGGAGCATCTTCATTGGACATGTAGATTTCACATCCGCCCGACCCGGTATACCCTGTAGTGGCAAAAATGACATTGGGAATGCCGGCGAAGGTCAGCTTTTTGAACGTATAATATTCCATGTCGGTGACCACCGTGTCGGTAAGCTTTTGCATGGCCTTCAAAGCCAGGGGCCCCTGAACGGCAAGCTGGGAAATTTCATCCGAAGCATTGTACAGCGTCGCACCCATTTTGTTCTGCTTGTTGCACCATGCCCAATCCTTGTCAATATTGGCGGCATTCACAACCAGGAGATAGGTCAGGTCATCCACTTTGTAAACGAGCAGGTCATCCACAATTCCACCCGTCTCATTCGGAAAACAGGCGTACTGAACTTTCCCCGGGACCAGTTTTGAGGCGTCGTTGGAGGTGACCCATTGAATAAAATCAAGCGCCTTCGGACCTTTGACCCAGAATTCGCCCATGTGAGAGACATCAAAAACACCAACACCTTTGCGAACGGTTTCATGTTCTGCAATAACACCTTCATACTGGAGCGGCATGTAATAGCCGGCAAAAGAGACCATCTTCGCCCCCATTGTTTCGTGAAATTTTGTAAATGCTGTATTTTTCATTTGTTAATATTTAATTTTCAACGGATGAGTCAGAACATCTCCTTCACCGGTATTTCGATAAGGTAACGTAGCAAATTTAGGAAAAATTGCACGGACTGCGGATGAATGTTGATATATTACATCAAATGTTCATATGTTCCGACCATTTATTTTTTAATTTTGAACCATGTTAATAACGAGGGAAAATACACCACGCTGGTTCATCTTTGTGATCGATCTTACCATCGTAATCTGCTCAATTTTCCTTGCCTACCTTCTCCGATTCAACTTTGCCATTCCTGAATCGGAACTGGAACCGCTTCCGAAGATCTTCCTCTATATGGTCGTGGTCAGGGCAATCAGCTTTGTTATTGCGCGCTCCTATGCCGGCATCATTCGGTACACCAGCACCGGCGATGCCATGCGGGTATTTGGTACGGTACTGGGAGGAAGCATCACCTTTGCCCTTACCAACCTGTTCACATTCTATGTGATCGGTAACTTCTTTTTACATTCCTTCTTCTTCACTCCCTTCTTCTTCATCCCCTTCTCCATCATCATCATCGAATTCCTGGCCACCTCCTTCGGAATGATCACCTTCAGGCTCATCGTGAAACTCGCCTTTATCGAACTTCAGCACCCCGAAGGCGAAAAGGTGAATGTGGTGATCTATGGTGCGGGAGAGGCCGGGATCACGGCAAAACATACCCTTGACCGCGATGTCGGCACAAAATACAGGGTACTGGCATTTATCGACGACAACATAAGCAAGCAGGGCAAAAAACTGGAAGGCATTGACATCCTTCATCCCGATAAACTCGACAACATCCTCGCCTCCAACTCCATTGCTCAGATCATCCTGGCCATCATGCATTTTGACTCGCTGAAGAAGCAGGAACTGGTGGATAAATGCCTGGCATACAACACCAAGGTGCTCACTGTTCCACCCATGATCCGGTGGATAAACGGGGAGTTGAGTTTCAACCAGATAAAAAAGATCAACATCGAAGAGCTGCTCGAACGCGATGAAATTAAACTCGACGAGGAGCGCATAGGTGAGGAAATAACCGGCAAAACCATCCTGGTCACAGGTGCCGCCGGATCCATCGGGAGCGAGATCGTCCGCCAGGTTTCCCGCTTTTCTCCCCGTCAGCTCATCCTGATCGACCAGGCCGAAACACCGCTCCATTACCTTGAACTTGAAACCCTCGAGTATAATCAGGGGACCGGCATCGAACTGATCCTTTGCGACATATGCAACAAGCACCGGATGCGCAAGATCTTTGAAGCCTTCCGCCCCGACATGGTATATCATGCTGCAGCCTACAAGCATGTGCCCATGATGGAAAGCAACCCGGCTGAGGCCGTACTTACCAACGTTGGCGGCACACAGATCGTTGCCGACCTCTCGGTAAAGTACAGGGTGAAAAAGTTCATCATGATCTCCACCGATAAGGCAGTGAACCCCACCAATGTGATGGGAGCCTCCAAACGCATCGCCGAAATTTATGTCCAGGCGCTGAACACATCAGGTGATACGAGGTTTATCACAACAAGATTCGGAAATGTGCTTGGGTCAAACGGTTCAGTGATCCCACTCTTCAGAAGTCAGATCGAGAAGGGCGGACCTGTTACCATAACCCATCCTGAGGTAACGCGTTTTTTTATGACCATCCCTGAAGCCTGCCAGCTGGTCCTCGAAGCCGGGGCGCACGGGAACGGTGGCGAGATCTTTATTTTCGACATGGGGAAATCGGTTAAGATCCTCGACCTGGCGAAACGGATGATCCAGCTTTCAGGTCTCACACTGGGAAAAGATATCCAGATCAGGTATTCCGGGTTGCGACCGGGCGAAAAACTTTACGAAGAGTTGCTGAACATCGAAGAAAACACCATCCCCACACATCACCCGCTGATCCTCACCGCCAAAGTTCGTGAACTCGACCTGGATACCGTCAAACATGACATCGACGGCCTGATCTCCATGGTTGCCGCCCATTCCAACTTTGATGTCATTCGGAAAATGAAACAGATGGTCCCCGAATACAAAAGCCAGAACTCGATCTATGAGCAATTGGATAAAGAGGGACCAATGACAAGTGACGAATGACAAGTGACGAATGACAAATTTCACTGCAATTCATAATTTTTAATTTTTAATTATTCGTGATTACAATCCTCGGACCCACTGCCACCGGTAAAACTGAACTTGCTGCCCATGTTGCCGCTGCGCTGGGCGGGGAGGTCATCAGCGCCGATTCGCGCCAGGTATACCGCGGCATGAATATCGGGACCGGGAAAGATTACGGTGATTACATAGTCAACGGGACGGCCATTCCTTTTCATCTCATCGACATTGTTGATCCCGGGTATGAATACAACATTTTCGAATTTCAGAAAGATTTCATCAAAGCCTACAACGACATACTCCGTCGGAAAAAGATCCCAATCCTTTGCGGGGGTTCCGGCATGTACCTCGAAGCCGTACTGAAAGGGTACCGGCTGGCCAGGGCCGGGGATGATGTCGATTATACAGCGACCCTGCAGAATCAGACGGATGAGCAGCTGATGGAACTTCTGAAATCCTTCAGAACGCCGCACAACATCACCGACTATGAAGACCGGCCGCGGCTGATCAAGGCCATCCTGGTGGCCCGTTCACAGGATGCTGAAATTCCTGATCGCACCACTGAACCCGGGAATGGTCCTTCATTCGCCGATCAGTCCTTCCCGAAAATCGATTCGGTGATCTTTGGCATCAGTTACCCCCGTGGACTGGTAAAAGCACGCATCATGAAGCGGCTGGAATACAGGCTGGAAAATGGAATGATCGAAGAGGTTGAGCAGTTGCTGGAATACGGGATCACCCCTGAACGACTGATGAAGTACGGGCTGGAGTACAAGTTTGTGGTCCTTTTCCTCACCGGGAAAATATCGCGCGGCGACCTGTTCCTTGAACTGAACATCGCCATCCGGCAGTTTGCCAAGCGCCAGATGACCTGGTTTCGCCGGATGGAAAGGCAGGGAATTCCGATCCACTGGATTGAAGGCAGGCTGCCCCTCGAAAAAAAGGTCGGAGAGATCATCCGTTTCACCGGGAGCTGACCCGGGTTTATTCCCAAATAGTAATTTCAAATTACAGCGAATAAAAACGTACCTTTGCAGACTTTTTCGGGGTAAGGCACTCCATTTCATATCAAACACACGCATAAATGATTACAGTCTCCAATCTGGGCGTCCAGTTCGGCAAGCGCATCCTGTTCCAGGATGTCAGCATGGTCTTTAATCCCGGAAATTGCTACGGGATCATCGGGGCCAATGGTGCCGGCAAATCCACTTTCCTGAAATTGCTGTACGGTGAAGTCACCAACACCAAGGGAAGCGTGACCTTCGGACCAGGGGAACGACTCTCCGTCCTGAAGCAGAACCACGCTGAATTCGATGAATTTCCTGTGCTGACCACGGTTCTGATGGGGCACGCCCAGTTGTGGAACATCATGAATGAAAAGGACGCGTTGTACGCCAAAGCCGACTTTTCGGAAAAGGATGGCAACCGGGCCTCGGACCTGGAGGAAAAATTTGCCGCCATGGACGGGTGGAATGCCGAGAGCAGCGCAGCCAGCCTGCTCAGCGGCCTCGGGATCAAGGAAAGCCTGCACCATAAGCTGATGCGCGATCTAAACGGCAAGGACAAGGTGAAGGTGCTCCTGGCGCAGGCCCTCTTTGGCAAGCCCGATAACCTGCTGCTCGATGAGCCCACCAACGACCTCGACCTCGACACCGTAAACTGGCTGGAGGGCTACCTTGCCAATTTCGACAACACCGTGCTTGTGGTTTCCCATGACCGTCACTTCCTCGATTCCATCTGCACCCACATCGTCGACATCGACTTTGAAAGGGTCCAGCAGTTCCCGGGAAACTACAGTTACTGGTACGAATCAAGCCAGCTGGCGCTTCGTCAGCAGCAGGCTCAGAATAAAAAGGCCGAGGACCGGAAAAAGGAGTTGCAGGAGTTCATTGCCCGCTTCAGCGCCAATGCATCGAAGTCGAAGCAAACCACCAGCCGGAAAAAGATGATCGAAAAACTCAACATTGAAGAGATCAAGCCCTCAACCCGGAAATATCCAGGAATCATCTTCACCCCCGACCGCGAACCCGGCAATACGATTCTTGAAGTGAAAGACCTTGCCAAAAGTGTGGAAGGGGAGATGCTTTTTAAAAATCTGAGCTTTACGATGCAGAAGGATGACAAGATCATCTTTCTTTCAAGGGATACCCGGGCCATGACGGCCCTCTTTGAAATCATCAAGGGGCATGAGCAACCCGACAAAGGAACCTTTATATGGGGTCAGACCATCACCAAGGTATACCTGCCGATGGAATATGAAAAATTATTTCAAACGGACATGAACCTGATGGAATGGCTGGCCCAGTATTCCAGCGACACCCACGAACAGTATCTCAGGGGATTCCTCGGTAAAATGCTGTTCTCCGGTGAGGAGATCTTCAAGAAGGCCAATGTCCTTTCGGGAGGAGAAAAGGTCCGCTGTATGATCGCCCGCATGATGATCCGAAATGCCAATGTGATGATGCTTGATTCACCGACGAATCACCTCGACCTCGAATCCATCCAGGCATTCAACAACACCCTCATAAAATTCAAAGGCAATATCCTCATGTCATCGCATGACCACGCATTTATCCAAACTGTCTGCAACCGGATCATTGAAATGTCACCCAAAGGCATGATCGATAAACGGATGGATTATGACGACTACATCAATGATGATAAAATCCAGGAATTACGGAACAAACTGTATTAAATGACGAATGACAATTTACGATTTACAATTTATTTCGTCACGCGTCACGCGTCACATGTCACGACCTCTCACCCTGTCACCCTTTTTTACCCTATCTAAATAAATATGATTGCAGCTGAAGGACTTACGGTGGAATTCGGGGGGACAACCCTGTTTAAGAATATCTCCTTTGCCATCAATGAAAAGGACCGGATCGCGCTGATGGGCAAGAACGGCGCAGGCAAGTCCACCCTGCTGAAAATCCTGGCCGGGTTGAAACAGCCAACAAGCGGACGGGTCTCATCTCCAAAGGATACGGTCATCGCATACCTCCCGCAGCACCTCATCACCGCCGACAGCCGGACCCTGTTTGAAGAGGCCTCCCAGGCTTTTGCATCGCTCTACGAAATGAAATCGAAGATCGACGAGCTTAACCTTCAGCTTTCCACCCGTACGGATTACGAATCTGAAAGCTATTACAAACTCATCGAAGATCTGTCACTGCTCAGCGAACAGTGTTACTCCACCGACGATACCAACTACGATGCTGAAATCGAAAAAATCCTGCTGGGGTTGGGCTTCCTCCGGGAGGATTTTACCCGTCCAACAAATGAGTTCAGCGGGGGATGGCGTATGCGCATTGAGCTGGCAAAAATCCTGCTTCAGAAACCCGACCTCATCCTGCTTGATGAGCCCACCAATCACCTGGATATCGAATCGGTTCAGTGGCTTGAAGATTTTCTGATCAATTCGGCCAAGGCAGTGATAGTGATCTCTCACGACCGGGCTTTTGTTGACAATCTTACCACGCGCACCATTGAACTGACCATGGGGCGCATCTATGATTATAAAGTAAACTTCACCAAATACCAGGAACTCAGGCTCGAACGGCGCCAGCAGCAGCAAAAACAATTTGACGACCAGCAGAAGATGATGGCCGAGACCCAGGAATTTATTGAACGATTCAAGGGAACCTATTCCAAAACCCTGCAGGTGCAATCAAGGGTAAAGATGCTTGAAAAACTCACCCTGGTAGAGATTGACGAAGAGGACACTTCAGCGCTGCGCCTCAAATTCCCGCCATCGCCCCGTTCCGGAAGCTACCCGGTGATCGTGCATGAGATGTCGAAAAGTTACGGGAATCACAATGTCTATTCCGATGTGTCGCTGACCATTGAGCGGGGGGAACGGGTGGCATTTGTCGGTAAAAACGGCGAGGGCAAGTCAACCCTCGTCAGAACCCTGATGGGAGAAAAGGGATACGAGGGCAACTTAACCCTGGGCCATAACATCATGATCGGCTATTTTGCCCAGAATCAGGCTTCCCTGCTCAACGAAGAGCTGACTGTGTTTCAAACGGTTGATGATGCAGCCAAGGGCGACATCCGCACAAAAATCAGGGACATCCTGGGCGCCTTCATGTTTGGCGGGGATATCTCCTCCAATAAGGTGAAGGTACTTTCAGGGGGAGAACGCACCCGCCTGGCCATGATCAAACTGCTCCTGGAGCCCGTCAACCTGCTGATCCTCGACGAACCCACCAACCACCTTGACCTGAAAACCAAGGATATCCTGAAAAGCGCCCTGCAGGATTATGACGGGACCATGATCCTGGTCTCCCACGACCGTGATTTCCTCGACGGACTGGTCAATAAAGTTTTTGAATTCGGCAACAGGCGGGTGAAAGAACATTTATGCGACATTCGCGGTTTCCTGGAGAAGAAAAAAATGGAAAACCTTCGGGAACTGGAACGAATCAAAGATTCCAGGACTTCATAAGGCACTTCCCCGGTGGTTTGCCTCAGATCACAATGCTATAGTGCAGCAGTTTTCCAGGTACTTCCCATGGCATCGGCGGCAATCATTGCGTTCAAAACCCTTTCAGGAGTAACCAGTCCGGCTTCATGATGGATGCACTCGACAGGAGCACAGGCCCTGACGGCTACCTCCATTAATTTTTCACGGGTGACCTTCATCAATCCGATTTCTGAAAATGTGGTTGGTAATCCTACCTCCGCACAAAATGCATACACCGTCTCCATTTCTTCAGGTTCAGCATCCGTAAGATGAAGCCCCGTTACAACCCCGAAAGCGACCTTTTCGCCATGGAAGAAGGCGTGCGTTTCACTCAGTGCAGTCAACCCGTTGTGAACCGAATGGGCAGTAGCCAGTCCCGAACTCTCAAAACCGATCCCGCTCAGCAGGGTGTTCGCCTCAACGATGTGGTTGAGGGCCGGGGTGACAATCTTTTTCTCAACAGCCATCCTGGCAGCAGTACCATATTGGAGCAGCGTTTCATAACACAGCCTGGCCAGATTCAGTCCCGCCATGGTGCTGTAACCTCCGCAGGCGTTTTCCGACTGGGTGCGCTCGCATGACCGGGCTTCAAACCATGTTGACAGGGCATCCCCCATCCCCGAAACGAGAAATCGGACAGGCGCATGGGCGATGACTGTGGTATCGACCAGTACCACCTGCGGATTCATTTTCTGGTAGAATACCGAGTCAAATACCCCCTTGTCAGTGTATATGACGGCGCAGCCGCTGCAGGGGGCATCGGTTGAGGCGATGGTGGGGACGACAATGACCGGGATCCCTGCCCGGTCAGCGGCAATTTTGGCCGTGTCAATCGTCTTCCCGCCACCCATCCCGACCAGTACATCAATCTTTTTACTGTGGATAATCTTTTCTATGCGCTTAATCTCCTTTTCACTGCATTCCCCCCCGAATTCTTCTACCTGGATCCAATCCGCAGGTTCGTTTCTGAAGTAACCAGGAAGTATCCTGTTCTTCGCCGAGGGTGCCGCCAGCAAAAGACCCCTTTTACCTAGCAGCCGTACCATATCCGGCAATTGATTGATCGCATTTTCAGCCTGGATGTATTTCCCGGGGAAAACGGCCTTGATGATCCTGCTTTGTTTGTCCATTGTAAAAGAGTTAAAAAATTTTACTTGTACTGTTCTGAATTTCAGGGAGGTTGTTACATCCTATTTTCTTAATTTCTCGATGAAATCACGGGTGATTTCCTTAATTCCCATGGATAATGCCTTCTTTTCGGCATTGCTCCTGATCTGTCCGCGAACAAACCTCGGAGCATCCTGAATATATTGCAGGGCGTCATTGGTCCAACGGATATCCCCGTTTTGAGGTTCAGTTTCTTCGGCCTGAACCGGCTTTTCAATCTCAACGACCGCATTTCCCTGCAAGGAGGGTTCCGATCCGAATGCCGCGGCCTCAATGGCAGCCGCCATCTCTTTCCCAAACTTTTTCAGGTAGATCTCCAACCCTGCATCATTGGCATGCAGGAGTGACTTGAACTTCAGGATATTCTCAATCGCTTCTGCTTTTTCCTCCCCGCTGATGCCTGGCTGTGCCGGGAGATAAAACCTGTCGCGCCAATAACACAGGTAATCGGTGAGGGCATTGAGCAATTTTTCCGGTTCAAGTGGCTTATACTGGCATATCAGTGCATTTTCAGAGCAGATTTCATTGATCCAATCCTGCGCTGATCCCAGGTTACTCATTCCGGATGCATGCCTTTTATGCATTTCCGATATTCCCGGATCCGATCCTTTTTTAACGACCGGAATAATATCCAGGACATAAATCACCCTGTCGGGGATCTGGCCGCCAAGCTGGAAAGTCATGATCGGGATTCCGAATTCGGGCTTTGGATAAATGTTCAGAACAACCCCGTATGCTTTGCTGTTGACGGTATATTGCTCAACTACCAACCGGCTGAATTTTTCCCCGTTCCAGGTTCTGAAAATTGTCTGCGTATACTTTTCACCCTCATTTCTTTTGGCTGAATATTCGCTGAAATCATCCCTGTTGATGATTCCGTTCAATTCCCTGAAAATGATCTCCAGGGCACTGTCCAATACGGGTGATCTCATGTTGTCTCCTTTTTTTTCCTGTTAATTGATGATTAATTTTCCCTGCCCGACCATTTTGTCTTTATATGTAACGCTATAAAAATACATTCCGGGAGAAAAATCGCTTTTTCGGATCATGAAACGGTTCTGACCTGAACGGGTAAATACTTTTGCACCGAAAAGATTGTAGATATGAACCGTGACTGATCTGCTGTCATCTGCATCATGAATTTCCATGGACGAGAGGTCGATCACCGGGTTTGGCGAGACAGTGACCCCTGTTGACAAGGCCTTGTGTTCACCGGCCGAGGTGTAAAATGAACAGCCTGGATAGGCCGGATCATGATATCTCAATGTTCCATCAATGTAAAAACACTGCAGGGAGTAATAATCACACCCGACAAGGGCAGACCAGTTATGCAGGATGCCTCCCATACTTCCGATGCTGTCAATCCATTGTTCTGCCACATAGGTAGTATCATTGGGAAAGGTCAGAATGATTCTTTTGTAAAAGGACTGATCGATCAGGATACTGTCTGTGCTCAGGACATAATATGTGATGGAATCAAGATTTCTGTAATCGTTCACCGAAGTGGTGAGACTGAAAACCGTCAATGTTTGATGTGGTTGAACATGGAGGTCATAAAGCATCCGCTCAGGATCAGCCGCATTAATTTTATAAAAGATCTGTTTGTCAGAATTTTCCCGGATGTAGCCGTAGGGTGACCAGTACAACTGGGCTTCATCCACCGATCTCTCCACCCTTTTATAAATCAATGAATTGATCAGGGTGTCACCGGTGAATTTAATTTGTTCGTTGCCGATCACCGGGGTTGGGAAGGCATAATAATTAATGAAGTTGTTCCATAATTTGTCCGTGGTCACAACCGACTGTCCAAAACACAGGTTGGCGCTCAAAAGGATTACACACAGAAATGAAAAGGGTTTCGCTGTCATAAAGTATTTGTTTCCTGCAAGATACTTTTTTTAACTTGTCCTGTCGATTTCAATGTCGTATTTAGCCAGGAGCCCTCCTATTCCTGATAAGGAGAATTTTGCTTTTTTAACCTGGTTTAGCTCGGGATCAATGGAATAGTTGAAGGATGTTCTGAAATCTGTTTTTCCCAGGTTCGTGTGGTAAAATATGGCCCGGGCAAAATCGCAATTGTCAAAGGTTGAAGCCGATAAATCACATTCCGTAAAATCAACCTCCTCCATTTTCACCTGGATGAAGTTTGTTTTTTTTACCTTCATCCGGTAAAAGGAGCTGAGATTCAGCGTGCAGTTTGTAAAATCAAACGACAGTCCGAATTCATTGCACTTGCCGAAGAGGAGCCCCAGCATTTTACAGTCGATGAACCTGACACCCCTGAAGGCAGTCCTGTCAAGTGCCGCCAGGCTTAAATTGCATCCTGAGAAAGTACATTCAACAAATTTGATATCGGAGAGGTTCGCATTTGAAAGGTCGCAGTTGTTAAAAACACAACCTACATACTCTCCCCTCCCCAGCAGGGTTAATTTACCATCAATCTTTTCGTAGGTTTTATCTTCGACAAGAACCTGATCTGTATTTGACATGGGTGGAAGATATCATGCACGGCTGACTAGGTCAGAACAACGTAGAGGATCATGGCAATCCCGATGGTTATGATCAGCCACCATTTGTGTTTATTCAGTGTTTCTAACATGTTGATTTTGGTTTAAGATTGTAAACTTGTGTTTGTGATTTTCATTTTTTCACCAGTTCGACCCGCCTGTTTTTGGCCCGGCCCTCTTCTGTCCTGTTATCGGCTACCGGTTTTTCCTGTCCCCAGCCAACCGATGACATCCTCGATTTATCAATTCCCTTGGCTGCCAGGGCATCCATAACCGCTTTTGCCCGGTCGGTTGAAAGTTTTTTATTGCCGGCCGCATTGCCCGCGTTGTCTGTATGACCTTCAATACTGACCTTCAGTGCGGCATCAAGATTCATCAGTTGGTACATCTGGTCTATGATCGGAAGTGATTCTGCTTTGATGGTGGATTTACCCGTATCAAAAAGGATGTTCAGGGTGATGAAGCCGTCTTTGTTCAGCGCATCAAGCATCTCATTCGCCGCAATATCCTGCTTCATGGCTTCCAGTTCAAGCACATTCAGTATGATGTCGCTGTTGTTGGTAGCCGCAACCTTGATCCTGTAATCCTTTCCCTTGCTGGTCAGTTCATAACATCCCAATCCATTCTCCTCATAGATCTTCTTCCCTCCGATTTTGGTGATGGCATTTGCATAATTTTTAATGATCTGGAAATAACTTGGCTCAGTTTTACCCGATTCCAGGTTAAACACATACCATGCATAGGTGAGCGTTCCTTCCAATTTAACATCCTCCCCCTTGCTGTTATAAAAGTCAAGCTGGTTGTAGTTTTGCGTGCATTCTGAAATGTAGTAGCCGGGCATACGTGAAAAAAGCGGATGGTCCTTGCACCCCTCTGCATCCTGTGAAAACCCGGTCGCAATGCCAATCATCATTCCCAGGAAGGTTAAAATCAGTTTATTCATCCTTTTCGTTTTAGTGTTAGATTTAATTGCAAATCCAAATATATTATTTATTTCAGAATGACCCAAGATTTACCTGGTCAATTTGCAATTTAATGTCGATCAAACCTGTTTGGTCTTCAAAGACTTTAACTCTTCAATCAGAATCCTCACACCCTCTTTCGGGCTCGTGGCCTCCATGCCAAACCGTTTTTCGAATTTGCTGCTGTCAAATACATAATCCTGGTCGTATTGATAGTTCATCTCCGGAAACTCCTTCATGACCGGGACAAACAATCCAAGGAGGTGGATCATCCACACCGGGACGGCCTGGACCCGGGGTGCTGCCTTGAGTTCATTTGCAATCAGCCCGATCCACTGCGAGGTGGTGAGTTTTTCCTTTGTTGTGGGAACGTGCCATACCTGGTTGAAGGCATCCGGGGTGTTGCCCAGGATGGCGGTGGCTTTGGCTGCATCCGGAGTGTAGGTGTAAGTGTGTATCTTGTTTACATCACCCAGAGCCTGGGCCTTTTTACCCTTCAGGAGGTTTTCGGCAACCATCATCGACAGGGCACTGTTTTTATTGTCAGGGCCGTAAAAATCAGCCGACCTCGCAATCAGGGCTGTCAGGTTGTTTTTCGCCACTTCGTTCATGATCATTTCGTGAAGCTGTTTTCGTACTTCACCCTTCCTGCTCGGAGGTTGAATGGGCGACTCTTCGGTCATGTGCGGTATGGCAGACTTTGCATACATGTAAACATTGTCAAAAAACACAAGCCTGGCCTGGTGTGCCTGGCATGCTTTGATGACGGCCTGTAAAAAGGGAGGCCAGGTTTGCTGCCAGACCTTCAGCCTGTACTCAAAACCAATGGTGACATACACCACCTCGCTGCCCTCAATGGCCTTGTCAATCCTGGTTAAATCGCTTAAATCAACCGGAAATAGCTCGTCAGTTTCGTTCACCTTCCTGGGGTTCCTGCCCGCCAACCTGATCTGCCCGGGAAATTTCTTTAATTCCTTCGCCAAAGGTGTCCCGATGGCTCCGCCTGATCCCAATATTGTTTGCATGGCCCTTAACTTTTTTATTCAACAAATTACCTCCTGATGGTCAGTTTCCTGACCGCAACCCCGCCCTCCGTTTTGATTTTCACGATATAAATTCCGGATGAAACAAAAGAAAGATCAATGGAATATTCCGATTGTCCGGTTCCATTCACGATGACCAAAGATTTCCCGGTGCAATCAAACACCGAAATTTCCCTGATCAGCTCAGCCCCGGTGCCACCGGAAACTTTGATCCATCCCTGCGACGGGTTGGGAAAAATCCGTATATTCCGCATGTCACCTTCTGCCATGCCCACCGCCGGAATGCGGTCAATCTGGATGTCGTCGATGCATACCCCGAAACCAAACCGGGCATTCCCCTCGAAGGCCAGCTGATACTCACTTGAAACAACCGGAAGCGCGATGGTCTGTTGGGTCCAGGAGCTCACCGACTGGGTATAGTTTTGCAGCAGAACCCATGGATCCGCCGGACTGGTGCGGTAAAACACCGCAAGTTCATCCTGCCGGCTTCCAAGTTTCTGCATGAACAACCAGAACTTCATTTCAAGGGCAGGAAAACCTGTCAGATCCATGATCGGCAGGATCAGTTTATTCTTGTCTGATGCGGCTGATTCATCCTTGAACACTGCGTTGCGTATCCCTGAACGTGCTGTCGCCGGATACCCGTACAACGGGCCGGGACAATTTCCCTGGCAAAATGACCACGCAGGGCTCGTATTTTCCTCTGACCAGCAATCGGGATTTGTCTCACTGTCTTCAAACCCTTCAGTGAATGGGAGGCTGGTTATACTCTCGCAGAATGTCACGCCATCGCTCACCACCCCGGCCGAATAGGTGTTCCCGGCCAGTACCGACCAGGCCTGGTAATAGTAATGCGTATTGCCTGAAAGAGCGGTATGATCGAAGGCAACAGCCGATCCGCTGTAAATGACATGGCCACCGCCTGTAATGGTACTTCCCGGGGTGTAAGCTATACCACCTGCCGGGACGCCAAACTGTTCGATGGTATCGTATGCGATCATGACATTATTGCCTGCAGGATTTTTCTGCCAGCTCAGGCTGATGGTTGATTTACTGACTGGCTGTGCCGAAAAATCAACAGGATTGTTTGGGTCGACGATATTCACCGTGAAGGAAATGGTGGTATCGGCCGTGGTCACCTCCGAAATGTCCAACCCTCCCTTAGTACCATTCTGGAGAAAGGAGCTTGGACTGGTAAAATCGTTGATTTCAGTCCTGGAGGTTCCACCCACAAAATTGGCGATCCCCGGAGAACCATTTACCGTGGGGGTTCCCCCCGGCCGGTAAATATAAACTTCATCGGGCGGACCATCGGCATTTCCTCCAACGGAAGGATCGATCCGGTATACCAGCAATCCGGAACCCGGAATGGCTGATTCGTAAGTGCCTGTCTTTTTCCGGTACTCCATCACAAAAAACTCGGAGGAGGAATAGGGTGAGGCAATCCTGTAACAGTTGTTTGTCGCCGAGGTTAAGGGGTGCAGGGTGTAGGTTCCCGAGGTGGTGATCTCCGGGATGGTATTGATCCATGAATGACCCGAATACATCCATTTCATGTAGGCGCCCATGTGACCGGTGCCGCTTTCCATCAGATCCCAGGCCCCGACAGGCACCAGCCCGTCGTAGGAATAATGATAAAGGTCGGGCGATCCCAGTGCATGGAACATTTCATGACATAAAGTCTGAACATCGCACTGTGTTTCGGGTTCAAAGGTGTAATCATAGGCACGCTTGCCATTGATATAAACATTATAGGTATAGAGCACCCACCGGTGAGCCCAGAGCAACTCGGCCCAGGCACCGTTCCCTCCCCTTATAATAAAATTGAGGTTGTCGACATGGCCGTCATTGTCGCCGTCAATATTCAAATTGGTTGGTACCGGCGAATTTGCATTGACCCAGGTAATTGCATCCTTCAGGAGGGTATGCTCCCTTTGTGTCGACTGGGAACCGGTATACCCGTTGGGATTGGTCACTGCATTGTAGGGTTCGAAATAACTCCTGTCGTGTGAATCCTGGTAGGAGTAATTGGTCGTCATTTCACACGTGGGATAATGGGTGGTACTGATGGTCAGGGAGGTATAGGAAACTTCGGTGAAGTAGGATTGCAGCGAGTTTCCGGGGACAAGGTTAAATTTGTTGTCGTAAACCTGGCGTGTGGTGGTGAATTCGGTGTCATCATTGAAGCGGATATAGATCGCAATGTTGTTCATCGTTCCCGAATGAGGCGCCCTGACCGACTTATCTACATTTTCGGCACGATACGCTCTGCGCTGGTTATATTTTGCCTGAGAAATTTTCACCCATTTTGTCATACCCTCTTTAGAAGGATCGGATTTTCCAACCAGCAGTGCCGACGGCACCACATTGTCACCGCTGGTAACACCATAATAGTAATATCCGTCATCGCCCTGGATGATCGTATACCCATCCTTATCATGCAGCCAGTTGAAGAATTCATCACCCGAAACAAAACAGGCGATCGATTTTCCGTCAGGCTGCTTAATGGTATAGGGAAGGAACCGGTAATTGGCCGCCCCGGCAAGAAACACATTGATCATCAAAACGGCAAAGAGAAGTACGAATTTCGATTTCATAAGTATCAGGTATTATCAGAATAAAAAAGGAGACAAAGTGAAAATATCATGGAAATGGGAGGGATGTTTATCAGGAATAGTTCATTGCAAAGGTAAAAATGTTCTTTTACATTGAGTCTGTTCATTAAAGTGTGTCAAAGTTAAATCAATAAAACTAAATAACTTTGA
>JBAXVX010000015.1:0-94356 GCA_037128705.1 Bacteroidota bacterium
ACTAATGATTAACGGTAATCTATAGTAATTGATCTGTCGTTGCTTTTATTTTAATTAATTATTAATTTCGTCCTTTTGAATAAATCGTATATCGTATATCGTAAATCGTAAATCCTTTATCCTATGGAAATCCTTGATTCTTATTCGTTCTGGCCGTTTTTAGTGGCCCTGATCGTGCCCATCATCATCTTCAGCATCATGGTTGGCGTGATCGAAATCGTGGGTGCATGGTACATGTTTCAAAAGGCCGGTGAGCCCGGCTGGGCTGCCATTATCCCGATCTACAACTACCTGATCGGAATAAAAATAGCAGGAAAACCATGGTGGTATCTCCTGCTGATGCTTGTTCCCGTTGTTAACCTGGTGGTATACATCATCATCCTGGATGGATTATCAAAAAGTTTTGGGAAGAGTACCGGTTTTACTGTGGGTTTGTTTTTCTTCCGGTTCATCTTTATCCCCATCCTCGGATTTGGCGATGCCGTGTATTCAGGGGATAAATCAAAATTCGACGCCTGACCATGGAAGAAAATCCCCTGCCCCTGCTCCCCGAAACCAACAAGAAGCGTCCAAACCTGCTCACAGTACTATGTATCCTGACCTTTATCGGCAGCGGGATGAATATGTTCTCAAGCCTGGTCATCGCCGGATTTTACGATATCTTTGTTCAGATTGCCGAGGAATTTGCCAAAAAATTTACAATCCCGGGAATCGAACAGCTCATGGAGGCCAAACCGGCTTTTTTCCTGGTTTCCGGAATTTGTTATGCCGGGTCGGTTGTAGGTGCCATCCTGATGATGCGGCTGAAAAAAGCAGGATTTCATGTATATGCCATTTTTCAGATCCTGCTGGTGCTGGCACCCATGTACTTTATGCATTATCCGAGTCCGGGAATCCCCGATGTTCTCTTTTCCGGTCTTTTTATCCTGCTATACAGCATGAACCTGAAACATATGTCCTGACACATGAAAGATGAAATCCGGCCAATTAAAACACCAAAAATCAACCCGGTAAATTCCAGGCCGTTTTTCCTGACCCTGATCAGCCTTTTCTCCTGGGTTTTCTTCGGCCTGCTCTCCATCCTTTTCCTGACAGGAATATTCTGGTCCGCATGGGTCACCAGGGTGACCAATCATTATATCCCCTCCGAAACCTGGTCGGTTACCCAGGTCCGGCTCATCTTCGCTGCCGGGTTCCTGCTTCACCTGCTGGCATTCACCGGCAGTATGCTGATCTGGAAAATGAAAAAAACGGGATATTACCTTCTGGCCATCTCCTGCCTTGTCATTGCTGCCGCCCAATCCCTTCAAACACAGATTGCAGTTTCTGCCACAGCCCTCTATATTTTATTCATCCTTGCATTCGGAATTTTTTATAGGAAATTGAACTAATCCGCAATGTATTAGCATATTGGGATCTTACCCTTATGGCTGATCTGCATGTTATGGCAAATAATTATTTTAGACTTGTTAACAATTGTTAATTAAATATTAAATTTTTGTTAATTTTTTTTGGATTAGACTAAAGTATTGTTTAAAATTGCAAATCAATCGTTGCATTTGGAAAGTTCTAACCCAATATATAGCCCATGGAGGGCAGTGTTCAAACTGCCTGTTATAAGTTCTTTTATTACATCACTGACTATTAACCCATTTACTAACAAAAATCAAACTGTATGAGAAAATTTACTATTTTCCTTGCCCTTATGCTTTTCATAGGGTTGCAAGTTGCCCATGCCCAACGTACAATTTCGGGCAAGGTCACGAGTTCTGATGATGGCACCGGCATTCCGGGTGCTACTGTCCTCGTTAAAGGCACTGCTGTCGGAACAATTACCGACATCGACGGAAAATTCTCCCTCACCGTGCCAAAGGATAAAGAAGTCATTCTGGTTTCCTATGTTGGGATGGTTACCCAGGAATTAAAGCTTGGCACTGACAATGTGGTCAATGTTGTTCTTCAACCCAGCGTTCAGGAACTCGAAGGAGTTGTTGTAACGGCTCTTGGTATTCCGCGTGAGAAGAAATCACTTGGTTATGCGACCCAGGAAGTAAAAGGGGATCAGATTAACATGTCAAAAACTGACAATTTTGTCAATTCCCTTTCTGGTAGAGTTGCCGGGGTGCAGGTTAAGTCAACCACCAACATCGGCGGATCAACCAACGTCCTTTTAAGAGGGAACAAATCCTTGACAGGCGACAATCAGGCACTTTTTGTTATCGATGGGGTTCCTGTAAACAATGACGTTACGAACACCCGTTCGCAAGCACAGGCCGGAACAGGTTACGACTATGGTAATGCTGCCTCCGACATCAACCCTGAGGATATCGAATCAATCAACGTTCTGAAAGGATCGGCCGCAACTGCATTGTACGGATCACGTGCTGCAAACGGCGTTATCATGATCACAACGAAAAAAGGGACCAAAGCTGCCGGCAGTGAGCAAAGAAGAGGAGCAGGTGTTACCTTCAGCACAGCCGCAACTGTAGGTTTTGTTGATAAAAGCACCATGGTTCACTACCAAAAAGATTACGGTGGAGGTTACGGAGCATATTATGATGGTCCCGGCGGATACTGGTATATGAGATATATCAATGATGACGGAACGATCACAGTGGATCCGAAATCAGAATCAAGCAAGTTAACCCAATGGGTTGTTACTTCAGAAGATGCTTCATACGGAGCCAAATTCGACCCGAGTTTAAATGTTTATCAATGGGATGCCGTTGACCCGCAGTCACCAAATTTCCTGAAAGCCACACCCTGGAAGGCTGCCGACAATGGTCCAATTACTTTCTTTGACAAACCGGTTACCTGGTCAAATACCCTTTCCATCGAAAACACTTTCCGTGGAGGTAATTACAGGATGTCCTATACCAATTTTACCCAGAATGGTTTAATGCCGAACAGCAAGCTGGTAAAAAACAACGTGACTTTAAATGCCACCTGGAATGTGAATGATCGTTTGACAGTATCAGGATACGGCAACTATTCCATCAACAAGGGAACAGGCCGTAATTCAACAGGATACAATGACAACATCATGGGTTCATTCCGCCAATGGTATCAGGTCAACGTTGATATCAAAGAACAAAAAGACATGTTTAATCTTACCCAGCGGAACCTGACCTGGAACTATGCCGACCCTTCGGATGCCAACCCGATTTATTGGGATAACCCTTACTGGACAAGGTTTAAGAACTATGAAAACGACTCAAGAAACCGTTTTATCGGCAATGCAGCTGTCAATTATAAAGTTGCCGACTGGTTAAACCTGTTTGGTCGTTTTTCAGTTGATACTTACTCGGAACTCCAGGAAGAAAGAAGAGCTGTTGGTAGTGTTCCCGGTACTTTTGGTATCGGAACCGGAGCTGACGGCAGCGCCGGCAGAAGTGACCAGGGATCTGGTTACCTGCGGCGTGACATCAACTTCAGCGAGTTCAACTATGATTTGATGGCCAATTTCAACAAGGATCTGTCCAAATCATTTAACCTGAAAGCTGTGTTGGGTATGAACATCAGGAAAACCAACTACAGCCGTCTGATCTCCTCGACAAGCGGTGGTCTGGCTGTTGCTGAACTCTATTCATTACAGAATAGTGTTGGCCCATTGCCTCTTTCAAAGGAACTTGCTTCCACCGTTCAGGTAAATGGTATTTATGCCAGCGTTTCCCTTGGATATAAAAACTTCCTCTACCTGGATGCAACCGTCCGGAGAGACCAGTCTTCAACCCTGCCAGAGAATAATAACTCATATTATTATCCATCTGTTGCCGGTAGTTTTATCTTTTCAAACATTGTTCCTGAGGCCAAGTGGCTCTCATTTGGAAAACTCAGGTTGAACTATGCAATGGTAGGTAACAGCCCTGGTTTTGATCAGCTTGTTGACAACTACCTGGTTTTATCACCATTCAACACGTTGACCACATCAAATCCTACGACCCAGAAGAATCCCGATCTGAAACCTGAAACTACCAAGAGTATTGAAGGTGGTCTTGAAATGTACTTCCTTGGAAGAAGGCTCGGTTTTGACCTGGCTCTCTACAAGACCAATACCATTAACCAGATCCTCCCACTTCCCGTGTCGACAGGTACTGGTTATAACGTGAAGATCATCAACGCCGGTGAGATCCAGAACTCAGGGATCGAGCTTGCCCTCCATGCAACTCCGGTGAAAACCAAAAACTTCAAATGGGACCTTACTTTGAACTGGTCAAAGAACTACAATAAAGTAGTGAGCCTGTTGGAAGGTGTGAATAACCTGCAGTTAGGAAGCTTCCAGGGTGGTGTTACCATCAATGCGATGGTTGGACAACCTTACGGTACAATTTACGGAACAGACTTCGTTTATGCAGCTGACGGACAAAAAATTGTAAACCCTGCAAACGGCGCCTATCAGAGAACTGCAACATCCGACCAGGTGATCGGTAATTGTAATCCCGATTGGCAAGGTGGTTTGTTAAACACCTTTACCTACAAAAACTGGGCACTCGGATTTTTGATCGACGTACAAATGGGTGGCGACATCTTCTCACTTGATATGTATTATGGTCTGGCAACAGGTCTTTACGAAGAAACCTCTTATCTGAACGATCTTGGAAACCCTGTCAGGAATCCGATCGCTTGGGTTGATCCGGCCGACCACACCAAGGGATATGCTTCAACCTCCGGTGGTTTTATTAACCCGGGCGTAAATCCTGATGGAAAGAACAATACCACGAGATTAGCTGCTTCAAACTACGGCGCCTTCGGTTACTCCAGACTTCCGAACGTAGCTTTTGTTTATGATGCCAGCTATGTTAAACTGCGTCAGGTTTCTTTATCCTATTCCTTACCATCCGAAATCTTGAAAAAGACCTTCATAACAGGAGTAAGCCTTACCGCGGTAGCCTCCAACGTTTGGATTATCTTCAAGAACCTGCCACATGCTGATCCTGAATCAGGACTCGGTGCAGGAAACCTCCAGGGATATTCGACAGGATCCTTACCTTCAACACGTGATTTTAGTTTGAATTTAAAACTCACCTTCTAAAACAATCATTATGAAAAATATATTTGCAATATTCCTGGTCTTCCTGCTGTTTTCATCTTGCACGAAACTTCAGGACTTGAATGTCAACACCAAAGATCCAACAAAGGTTCCGGGCGAATCATTGTTTACAGGAGCTCAACTGAGGCTCACCAACCAGATGGTCACCCCCAATGTTAACCTTAACATATGGCGGATGTTTGTTCAGCAATGGACAGAAACCACCTATATCGATGAGGCCAATTATGACATCACCACCCGGCCGATTCCCGGAAATCACTGGAACATCCTTTACCGTGACGTTCTGATGAACCTCAAAGAATCATCCGAGGTTCTGGCTGCCGATGGCACCCTGCCAGGAGACGATCCTGCTGTATTAACCAATAAACTGGCCATTGTTGAGATCATGACCGTTTATACTTACAGCGTACTGGTTGAATCTTTCGGAAACGTTCCCTATACCGATGCCTTGAATCAGGCCATTTTGTTGCCTAAATACGATGATGGTTTGACCATTTACAAAGACCTGATCAGCCGTCTGAGCAAAGCCATTGGCACGATGAATCAGTCACAGGGTAGTTTTGGTGGCAATGATAACATGTATGGCGGGGATGTAACCCGGTGGTACAAATTTGCCAACTCCCTTTTATTACGTATGGGACTGGTCCTTTCGGATGTTGACAATGCCACTGCAAAAGCAACCGCCGAAGCAGCCGCACCAAACGTGATCACCTCCAATGATGATGATGCTTTGATGGGCTACATGTCTTCTCAGCCAAACAACAACCCTGTTAATGAAAACCTGGTTAACAGCGGAAGAAATGACTTTGTGGCTGCCAATACGCTGGTAGATGAAATGAACGCTTTGAATGATCCCAGAAGAGTGCTCTATTTCACCCCTGTTGTTGATGTTTATATTGGGGGCATTTATGGTGCATCAAACGATTTCACCAAATTTTCCCATGTCAACCCGACACTCACCGAAGCTACTTTCCCCGGAAATCTTTTTGACCTGGCCGAAGTTGAATTTTTACTGGCCGAAGGTGCAGCCCGTGGATTCAGTGTTGGCGGAACCGCTGCAGAACATTATGAAAAAGGCATCCGTGCCTCCATCGATTTTTGGGGTGGCACATCAGCGGAAGCAGATGCTTACCTTGCCCAGCCTGACGTTGCTTATGCAACTGCAACCGGCACCTGGCAGGAGAAAATCGGTACCCAGAAATGGATTGCCCTGTATAACCGCGGATTTGAAAGCTGGACTGCTTACAGAATGTTGGATTTCCCAATACTTCTTCCTCCTGAAACCGCCGAAAGTGTTCTTCCGTTGCGCTTAACCTATCCTACCTCCGAACAAACGCTGAATGGAGCCAATCGTGCTTCTGCAGCTGCTGCCATTGGCGGAGATAATGTTGGCACAAAACTCTTCTTTGATAAAAATTAATTTTATCTCATAAAAAAAGAGGGCTCCCATCCGGAAGCCCTCTTTTTTTTTATGATCGGATCAAAAGTTCTTTTTCCAGCATCTCCGCCTGATGTTTATCCTGCTGTTATAATTTTTCCAGATGGAGATCGCTTTAAAGTTCTCCTCAAGCTGCGGATGCGTACGTGCAAGTTTTATTCCTGCCTTAAGGTAAGCCTTGTTCAGTTCATGGTATATAAGCGCCAAAACACCCTTTCCCTGGTAATCGGGATGAACTCCGATCAGGTACATGTCAACAACATCATTCTTACGCAAGGCACGCAAGAGGTGGATGAATCCAAACGGGAACAACGAACCTTTCGCCTTCTGCAACGCTAAGGACAAACTGGGAATGGTCACACCAAATCCGACCACCTCATCGCTGGAATCCAGGATCATGGAGACAAATTCAGGCCTGATAAATCCGAAATACTGCCTGGTATAGAGATCCATCTGTTCCTGCGTGAGTGCCGTAAAACCATACAGCTCGTAGAACGCCTTGTTGTACATCGTGAACATCTTCGGGGCATAGGGCAATACATCCTTCGCCTTCCGCGGCTTGAGCAGGTGAAGATCATACTTCTGCAATACGATCCGCGTCATGCGTTCAACCTTATCTGGTATTTCAGCAGGGACGGCAACCTCAAACTGGATCCAGTCGGCAGCTTTGCTGAACCCCAGGTTCTGCATGTGGTCATTGTAGTAAGGAAAGTTATAGATAACTGAAAGACCGGAAATTTCCTCAAATCCCTCGACCAACATGCCCTCAAAATCCATATCCGTGAAGCCCAGGGGCCCGTGGATTCCCGCCATGCCTTTGCTCCTGCCCCATTCGGCAACCGTGTCAATCAAAATACGCGACACCTCCGGATCATCCACGAAGTCGATCCAGCCAAACCTGACAAGCCGCGTATGCCATCGTTCGTGCTCTTTATTGTTGATGATCCCGGCAATGCGTCCAACCGCCTGGTTATCACGGAAGGCCATCCAGTATTCAGCTTCACAGTAACTAAAGGCAGGATTCTTATCCTTGCGCAGGGTATTTATCTCGTCAAATGTAAGCGGGGGACACCAGTATTTGTTGTGCTTATAGAGGCTGAAGGGAAATTCAACAAATTTTTTCAACGCTCGTCGCGAGGTGACCTTTCTGACTTCCAGGGCGCTCATCTCAGATCCATCCCTCCTTTTTATACCAGGCGAGCGTTTCTGCAACACCCTTTTCAAGATCATATTCAGCTTTAAATGAAAGGTCTTTTTCGAGTGGTTCAACCTCGCACCGCCAGTTGGTACTGCTCAGTACATTGTACTTGTCGGTATTGAGGGTAGGGATACTCCCCCACAGGCCGGCTACATTTTCTCCGATCGTTGCAATCGCTTTGACTATAAACAGGGGGACGGTAAAACGGATCGTTTTTTTCCCCAGCGCCTTCTTGGTAATTTCGGCAAATAACTCAGAGGGGTACTCCTTTCCATCGGACACGAACCAGGCCTTATGCACAAAAGATGAAGCCAGAGCCAGGTAGATCACGCGAACCAGGTCACGCACATAGATGAAGGTAAGGATCTGTTTCCTGAATCCGATATAGGGCTCCATTCCCCTGTTGATGGTCTGGAAAAATACGTAATAATCCTTTTCTTTCGGACCGTAAACTCCGGTCGGACGGACAATGAGCCAGGGGAAATCCTTCAGGGAGGTGATATAGTTTTCAGCATCGAGTTTGCTTTTTCCATACAGCTCAATGGGCATGGGTTTGTCGCTGAGACGCACGGGTTCGCCTGTATCGGGATTGCCCGGCCCAAAGGCGGCAAGGCTGCTGACAAAGACAAATTTTTCAGGAACCATCCCGGTCTCTTTCAGGGCCTCAATAAAATGGATGGTATTCCGGCAATTTACATTGTAAAAATCCTCCTTCTTCTTGGCTTTGGTCAGACCGGCATTGTGAACGATGTATTCAAACCGTACATTGTTCCTTTTGCACTCATTCAAAGAATCAACTAACCTCCCCCGGTTTTCAAAATCGAATTCGATAAACCGGATATGGGGATCACTGAGATATTCGCGGGAACTTGATTTCCGGATACCGGCGTATACCTGATACCCCTGTTTCAGTCCCTCCTCGACTAAAAAACTGCCGATGAATCCACTGGCCCCCGTAATCAGAACATTTTTCATTGAACCCTCAGTCTAAAATCTATATCTGTTCCTGTCACTCTTTTTGCCACGTGTCACGCATCACGTTAAAAGTGTTGTATCCAGCATCTGCGTGTCAAATGCTGCCTTCCATTGAAGTTCTTCCAGATGGTGAGCGCTTTGGCATTGTCTTCAAGCTGTGGATTTGTAACAGCCTTTTTAATGCCATATTTGATATAAGCTTTATGCATTTCATTATAATACAGGGCATTGACTCCTTTCGAGTGGTAGTCGGGGCGGACTCCGTTAAGGTACATGTCGATGGTGTCGTTTTTCTTCATGGCCCTCAGTATGTAAAGGAACCCGAACGGGAACAACTTCCCGTTGCATTTTTGAAGTGCTTTTGTGAGGGATGGCAGTGAAACGCCAAACCCAACCACCTCATCTGCTTCATCAATCACAAATGAAACAAATTCAGGACGTACGAAACCAAAATAGGCCTTCACATACATATCAACCTGCTTTTGAGTGAGGGCCGTATAACCATATAGTTCATTAAATGCGGCATTCAGTGTATGAAACATCTTGGGGGCATAGGGAAGCAGGTCCTTTGCTTTTTTAGCCCTGACCAGGCGAAGCTTATATTTTTCCTGGACCAGTTTAGACAAACGGTTAACCTTGTCAGGAATGGTCGGTGGGATCTCGAATTCATACTGGACCCAATCTGCAGCTTTCTCGAAGCCCATCTTTACCATGTGATCCACATAATAGGGATAGTTATAAATGGAGGCCAGGGTAGCCATTTCATCAAATCCCTTGATCAGCATCCCTTCATTATCCATGTCAGAAAAACCAAGCGGTCCGTGGATCCCTTTCATCCCCTTCGACCTGCCCCACTCCTTTACGGTATCAACGAGCAATTGAGATACCTCCGCATCATCGATAAAATCGATCCAGCCAAACCTCACCAGTTTTTCATTCCACCGCTCATTGGCCTTGTGATTGATGATACCGGCAACACGCCCAACAATCTCCTTCCCTCGGCACACAATCCAATACGATGCATCACAAAAATCAAAAGCAGGGTTTTTATCCCTGCTCAGCGTATTCATTTCATCCATCCGCATCTGCGGACACCAGAATTTATTTCCTTTGTAAAGTTGGTTCTGAAATGCGATGAATCGCTTAAGATCCTTTTTTGAGGTAACCTTCTTTAACTCCAGGAATGTATTTTTTGTCATCAGGTCTATTTTGAGATAATATGGAGCTTCTTCCCCAGTTTCTCAAATTTCTCCAACGCAATATCAACTTGTTCATTCGTATGGGTCGCCATGAGGGAAAAGCGGATCAATGTATCATCCTTGCTTACGGCCGGGGCCACAACAGGGTTCACGAAAACTCCTTCATCTAGTAACATCCGGGTGATGGTCAGCGTTTTAATCTGGTCGCGGATATACAAAGGAATGATCGGGGTTACGGTATTGCCGATATCGAATCCCAGTTTTCTGAAATTATCAATGGCATAATGGGTCACTTTCCAGAGATTATCAATGCGCTCTGGTTCACTTTTAATTATTTCAAGTGCTGCGAGTACGGCAGCCGCTGATGCGGGCGTTGCTGATGCACTGAAGATCAGGGTACGCGAATGATGCTTGATGTAATTGATTGTTTCAAAATCACTGGCAATAAAACCACCCAGAGCAGCGAGTGACTTTGAAAAAGTCCCCATGATCAGGTCGACTTTGTCGGTCAGGCCAAAATGATTTGCCGTACCTGATCCGTGTTTCCCCAGTACCCCGATCGAATGGGCATCGTCGACCATGACAGTCGCTTCATACTTTTCAGCCAATTTCACGATTTCAGGAAGTTTGGCAATGTCACCATCCATGCTGAAAACACCATCCACCACAATCAGTTTGATCCGGTTGGGTTCGCATTTTTTCAGGACATTCTCCAGTGAGTGCATATCGTTATGACGGTACTTGAGCACTTTGGCAAAAGAGAGCCGGGTGGCTTCAATAATCGAGGCATGATCGAGCTCATCGATCAGGATGTAGTCGTTGCGACCCGTTACGGTAGGAATGACACCAAGGTTTACCTGGAAGCCGGTGCTGTATACGAGTGAAGCCTGTTTTCCAACAAATTCAGCCAGTTTGTTTTCCAGTTCAACATGAATATCAAGTGTCCCGTTTAGGAACCGTGATCCTGCACAGCCTGTTCCGTATTTTTCAGTGGCCTTGATCGCGGCCTCTTTGATTTTCGGGTGATTCGTTAAACCCAGGTAGCTGTTCGAACCAAACATCAGCACCTTCTTCCCATTCATTGTAACTACCGTGTCCTGATCCGATTCAATCATCCTGAAGAATGGGTAAATACCCATCTTTTCAACTCTTTGTGGTTCAGTAAAGTGGGATGCTTTTCGCTGTAAAATCCTCATTTGTTTGTGTTTCTGTGAAAAAATAGCGTGCAAATGTACGAAGAATTTATTACTTATGCTGTTCTGTAAAATCCCGACCTGCTTTTAAGGCAGTCAGGTTGAGATCGATGATACCATCGCCCTTGTTGCGAAAGGTATACCGAATGGCATCCTCAAGTTTTTCATAGGCAATTCCCAGGAAAGGAGAGGCCGCACCAAGCATAACGATGTTGGTTGCCTTGGTCGATCCGGCCTCTTTTGCCGTTGTATCGGCATCCAGAGCAATGTGATGGGGCACCTTCTCGATTTCACCGATGATTTTTCCGATCTCCGGGTAATTGGTGATGTTGTTAAACGGGCGGATGTTGGTGATCACCCATCCTTCGCCTGAAAGGTAGGGCAGATAGCGCAGCGCCTCGAGCGGCTCAATGGATATGATCATATCTGCCTGGCCGAAGGGGATCAGGTCAGAAGCAATTTCGTTGTGCGAGATGCGAAGGTTCGACATAACATCCCCTCCGCGCTGGCTCATTCCGTGGACCTCAGATTGTTTAAGAAACATGCCCAGGTCGAGCGCAGCATATCCAATGATGGAGGCGATAGAGATGATTCCCTGCCCGCCTACACCAGCTAAAATGATATCTTTCTTCATCAGGTGGTAGTATTGGTTTTCTTAAACTTTTCCCTCATGCGTTTGTCAATGGATACGATGCATTCACGGCGCGGAATGATGACCGACACCCCGGCATAGGCAAGCTCCTCCTTTATGATCTCTACATTCTCGGCATGGTACTTTTTCAGTGGTTTCAGAATGCGGATGTGCGACTCCTCTACCCCAAGTCCCCTGCATATATCTTCGATCTTTCCAAAGGCAGGCGAATCCTGACCCCCGGTCATGGCCGTGGTACCATTGTCAAGGATCATCACTGTGATGGGTGATTTGCCGTTGACGGCATCCAGCAGCCCGGTCATGCCTGAATGGGTGAATGTGGAATCGCCGATCACGGCTACCGCAGGGATCAAACCGGCATCGGCCGCTCCCTTGGCCATGGTTATCGAGGCGCCCATATCCACGCAGGAATTAATGGCCTCATAGGGTTTCAACGCGCCCAGGGTATAACACCCGATGTCGGAAAACACCCGGCCATTTGACAATTCAATGAGGGTTTCACTCAAAGCATAATAGGAATCGATATGCGGGCAGCCACTGCACAACGATGGAGGACGGCCTACCACGAGTTCGGGAACGGGAAGGCCATAAGTATCTTCTTTCCCCAGGGCCACGGCCACGAGGTTCGGGTTCAGTTCACCGTCGCGTGGGAGGGTGCCGTCAAGACGGCCTTTCACCTTCAGTCCTCGTCCGAGATATCCTTTTAACAACTCTTCAACAACCGGATAACCATCCTCGATGATCAGGATCTGCTCACATTCATCGGCCATTTTTTCAACCAGGGAACGTGGCATAGGGTATTGGCCGATCTTCAGAACCGGGTAGGGTACGATGCGGTCAGGGAAATTCTCCATCAGATAGTTATAGGCAATGCCGCAAACTATGATGCCCATCGACTTATCAGGGCCGTCAATGTATTTGTTAAAAGGAGATGCTTCCGACTCGGTTATAAAGGTGGAGTGATCTTTTAACAGGTTCTTGTAACGCTTTTTTGCTATGCTGGGCAGGAGAACAAACTGCCTCAGATCGGTCGGCATTTTTAATTCGTTTTGATTTTTCACCTCCGGCTTTCGCGTGACGCCTGAGCGAGAATGGGCCAGACGGGTAGTGATGCGAAGCATGACAGGAATCTTATACTTTTCGGAAAAGTTAAAGCCATAATGTACCATGTCATAGGCCTCCTGCTGATTGGCAGGTTCAAGAATGGGAACCAGGGCAAACTTTCCAAAGAAGCGCGAATCCTGCTCATTCTGGGAGGAGTGCATGGACGGGTCATCGGCAGCAACCACGATCAGGCCGCCATTGGTCCCTGTTATCGCTGAATTGATAAATGGATCGGCCGCCACGTTCAATCCAACATGCTTCATGCACACCATGGCCCGTTTACCCGCATACGACATCCCCAGCGCCGACTCCATGGCCGTCTTTTCATTGGCCGACCAATTCGAATGGATATTATGTTCGCTGGCAAATTTAGAATTCTGAACAAATTCCGTGATCTCCGTGGAGGGAGTTCCGGGATAGGCATAAATTCCGGAAAGTCCGGCATCCAGGGCAGCCTGGGCAATGGCTTCATCACCCAACAACAGTAACTTCTGCATAATTTCTTTTAAAGGGAGTACAACTTTTACAAAAGTAAGATAATTTTCCTAATTTCGAATTGAAGGATGACCCGGTCTGATCTTTTTTTACTCAATGATTTTATCTATTTTTGCATGTTGAACCAGAATTTAATCACGCCCGCAAGATGAAGTTGACCCAAGGACTACTCCCATTTGTACTGCTTGTACTGATATTTTTATTCCCCAGACAGCAATGCCTTGCTCAAAATGGCTCCATCCGTGGATTTGTATATGAACAGGATGGCGGTGAGCCTGTGTTGTTCACCAACGTTTACCTGTACAAGACCTCCATTGGTGCTCCAACCGATGCCAACGGCTATTTTGCAATAACAAAAATCCCTCCCGGTGATTATTTCCTGATGGTTACCTATGTAGGGTTCGATACCCTCAAAATTCCGGTCACCATCAAAACAAATGACCTGCAGACCAAAAAACTTTACCTCACCAAATCGACCACACAACTTGACGAAATAAGCATATCGGCTGCCCGCCAGGATAAGGTCAGGGAAACCCAGACCAGTATCATCAAAATCACGCCGAAAGAAATTCAATCCATCCCAACCATTGGCGGTCAACCTGACCTGGCCCAATATTTACAGATCCTTCCCGGCGTCATTTTTTCGGGCGACCAGGGTGGTCAGCTTTACATCCGGGGAGGCCCCCCCATTCAGAATAAAGTACTGTACGACGGGATGATCATCTATAATCCCTTCCATTCAATCGGTCTGTTTTCAGTGTTCGATGTGGACATATTGAAAAACGTGGATGTTTACACCGGCGGATTTGGTGCCGAATATGGCGGACGTCTCTCCTCTGTAATGGATGTAACCACCCGCGACGGAAATAAAAACCACTTGGCCGGCAAGTTCGATGTCAGCACATTCGGGGCAAAAGCATTACTCGAAGGCCCCATTCATAAGCAAAAGAATGAAGACGATGCAAGCGCCACCTTTCTTTTATCGATTAAAAACTCCTACCTGGCCGAGTCGAGCAAAATTTTTTATAGCTACATCAACGAGAATGGCCTCCCCTATAATTACCTCGATATCTACGGAAAAATAGCCGTCAATGCCCCGAATGGCAGCAAGGTAAGTTTGTTCGGATTCAACTTTTCCGATAAGGTGAATTATTCTGTCCTCAACGACTATAACTGGAAATCATACGGGGGCGGATTAAATTTCCTGGCCATCCCGGGGAAAAGTTCTGTTCTGATCGAAGGGAACTTTGCCTATTCCTCCTACAATGTAGAGATGCAGGTTCAGAATCAATCGCCCCGGTCGAGTTCGATCGCCGGATTTAACGGCGGGTTGAATTTCACCTATTTTTTCGGACGGGATGCGTTGAAATATGGTCTTGAACTGGCCGGGTACAAAACGACCCTTGATTTTTATAACAGTGTCAACCGGAAGGTGGGAGGTGATCCCCAGAACTCGACTGAAGTTTCGGTGTTTGTGAAATACAAATGGATGCCGGGCAAGTTCATCATCGAGCCCGGACTCCGATTCCAGTACTACGCCTCTCTTTCGGCTGCTTCGCCAGAACCGCGTCTGGCAATAAAATATAACGTCCTCAAGAATTTCAGGCTTAAAATGGCGGCCGGTATGTATTCTCAGAACCTGGTCAGCACAACCTATGATAAAGATGTTGTCAACCTTTTTTATGGCTTCATCACCAGTCCGAGCAGCCTGCCAACTGAATTCGATGGCAAAGCCGTGACCAGCAAGCTGCAGAAATGCAACCAGGTGGTCTTTGGTTTTGAATGGGATCTGATGCAAAACCTGTCGCTCAATGTTGAAGGTTACTACAAATACTATCCACAATTGTTCAGCCTGAACCGGAATAAATTGTACGATGACACCCCTGAGAATGCCAATATCCCCGACTATTACAAAAAAGATTTTGCATTAGAAACGGGCGATGCCGAGGGCGTTGATTTTTCGGTCAAATATGACTGGAAAAGGCTTCATTTCTGGGTGACCTATTCCCTTGGATATATCCACCGGAACGATGGCAAGACAAGCTATGTGCCACCTTACGACCGCAGGCATAATCTGAATATCGTCTCCTCCTTTACCTGGGGAAAGAAATCAGACTGGGAGGTTGATGCACGGTATAATTTCGGATCCGGTTTCCCCTTCACGCAAACAGGGGGCTTTTATGAGCAAATCACCTTTGATAACATGGA
The DNA here is from genome assembly GCA_037128705.1 of Bacteroidota bacterium. Taxonomy (GTDB): domain Bacteria; phylum Bacteroidota; class Bacteroidia; order Bacteroidales; family FEN-979; genus CAIVAT01. The sequence goes on from JBAXVX010000015.1 coordinate 15,513, forward strand.
GTCCGATTACACCACCGCCAATGGTTCACTCGGGATTCTTTACGGAGATTATGATCAGGGCAGGTTGCCCTATTACAGCCGTCTCGACCTCAACATAAAAAAGATCTTCTTCCTGGGAAAAACCACCAAACTGGAAATTAACGTGAGTGTGACCAATGCCCTGAATCAGCAGAACATCTTCTACTTCGACCGTGTATCGTATACCCGTGTTGACCAGATGCCGCTAATGCCAAGTCTCGGACTGAGTTTCAGCTTCTAACAACCTATCATTTTGATGTTTTCATTTTCATTACTAACAGGAATTTCGTTTGACGCCTTGCAGGGTGATCTGCAGAAAATAATGGAGCAGAAGCCGTTAATGGCCGACAGCAAGCCGGCTTTGCGGAATATCTTCTCCTTCCTGGACTTTACTTCGCTGGACGGATCAGATAACCACGCAAAAATCAGGAAACTGTGCGAAAAGGCGATTTCATTCGGGGAAAAGGGGCTTCCCTACCCGGCTGCCGTATGCATCTACCCTCCGTTCATAGCTACAGCAAAACAGGCGCTGCTGGGGACTCCCATTAAAGTTGCCACCACCGCCGCAGCTTTTCCTCACGGGCAGATGCCGATTTCGGTAAAACTTGAGGAGATCCGGTATGCCATTCATGAAGGCGCCGACGAGGTGGATGTGGTGATCTCGCGCGGAACTTTTCTGGAGAAAGATTACCACATCGTATTTCGTGAACTCGATGCCATGCGCGATGTGGCAGGCAAACAAACCCTGAAAGTCATCCTGGAAACCGGGGAACTGGTTACCATGGAGCATGTTGCCCGGGCGAGTGAAATTGCGATTGAGGCCGGCGCCGATTTTATCAAGACCAGTACCGGGAAAATATCCCCGGCCGCCACTGAACAGGCAGTGTACACCATGCTGCTGGTGATCAGGGAATACTACCGCACCTCGGGGAAAAAGATCGGCATAAAGCCTGCCGGAGGAATTTCCGAACCTGAAAAGGCCCTCAATTACTACTGGCTTGTAAACCAGGTTCTTGGAAAGGAATGGCTCACCCCTTCCTTGTTCAGGATAGGGGCCAGCCGGCTTGCCGAGAGAATTATCGAATCAATCCTTTGACACTTTTGTTCGAATAAAATAATTACTATGAAATCAATTACGCTGAAACTAACGATTCTGTTCCTGTTTACAACCGCATTGCTTGCTGGCTGCACCAAGGATAATACAACACCTGAATCAACCGATGTCAGGACAGCATTCTTAGGTAAATGGAGTGTCAGCGAAACATGGACAAAGCTGTCATACGAAGTTACAATTACCACTGATCCCAACTCAACCGATGGTGTTTTTATCTCCAATTTTGCCGATACAGGCACCTCAGGAATTCCGGCCGGTGCAGTCGTTTCAGGAAATTCAATTACATTGGACCCGGACCAGGTTATCGGGGAAGGACTGAAAATCAATGGTTCAGGAACCCTGTCGGGCAGCAAGATCTCATGGAATTACACATTGGACAACGGAGCCACCCTCATCCAGGCCATTGCCACCTATACCAAGCAATAACTATTTTTTTAGCGGGAAACTCTTCTCCCTGATTTCAATTTCACGGATAACCTTGTCATACATCTTGCTCAGTTCCGACGGACTCTGACTGTAATGCTTCAGGTTTGCATCGTAACGATTACGGCTGATGTGATACTTTTTAAAAATCCCTTCATAATACATTGCCGCGGCTACCTTGGAGTCGACGCGATCATTTCGTTCGACCACCAGCCCGGCCTCGATTACATGTATATCGGCGAGGATATGAATCATTTTCTCCGGTGAAATCAAGGAATCGGAAGGCATAACCTCCTCTTTTACAGTCTCTCCTTTTTTTTCAGTGCAGGAGACAACCAGCAGGAAGAGGCACACCACTACCCGGAACGGGAAAAGAAATCTCATTTCTTACGCTGCTGGTATTCTTTATTCAAGGCATCCACAACGGTCGGGGTGATATCAAGGGTATCGTTGGTGACGAGGATCTCCCCTCCGGTTTTAAATCCCATGATGTAATCGAACTTATACTGGCGGTTAAAGCGCTTCAGAAAAGTGGTGACACTGTCGATCAGCCTGAGATTCATATTCATTTCCTGTTCCGAAATCTGCTGTGTATACCGATCCTTCTTCTGCATCAGCGATTGCTGTTTGGCCATCAACTGCTCATAGATCACCTTGGCCTTGTCCTCCGGGATCGAATTACTTGAGATCTGACGCTGAAAATCATTGGCTTCCTTCTCGAGGGATGCCTGTTCATTTAACACTTCCGTCTGCAGCCTTTTTCCGGTACTTTCAAGATCCCTGCGCAGGATCTTGATATACTCGTACCTGGTATTCAGGCTGTCGATGTTGACAAACACCACCGAAAGGGCTTTCCCTGAAGCTTTCTGGACGGCAAGCGGGACAGTGACTTCGGGAGACTTGCGGCTGGTAAGAAAAAGGACATATAAGACCACCAATCCAACTAAAAGGATCAGTCCCAATACCGTGTTGAAATTGAATTCAAAAAACTGCGGCCGGGAAGGCATCTGGTTACTGACAATTTCCTTTTCAGGGTAATGAACTTTCACATCCTGAATGATTTCAGGCTTTTCTACATTTTCTTCTTGCATATTGGTTTGTTTAGTTTCCTAGTTCAGACATAAATTTGATTCGCATCAACCGGATTTCGTCCTCCGAGAATTCATCTTCGCCCAGATCTTTCAGGGCATCCTCAATGGAATCAGACTCCGCTTTACGGAAGTACTCAAAAATCTCATCCTGATGATAAGGATCAACAAATTCGTCGATATAATATTTCACGTCGATTTTGGTTCCGGAACTCACAATGCTTTCGATTTCACTGATGAGTTCTTCAAAACTCAGATTTTTTGCCAGTGCAATGTCTTCAAGCGCCACCTTACGATCGATGCTCTGGATGATGTAGACCTTGATGCCCGATTTGTTTACAACCGACTTTACGACCATGTCCATCGGCCGGATGATCTCGTTCTCTTCAACATACTCTTTGATCAGTTCGAGGAAAGGCTTGCCATATTTCAGCGCTTTTCCCGAACCAACCCCCGTGATCTGCTTCAGCTCATCGATGGCCACCGGGTACTGAATGGCCATATCTTCCAGCGATGGATCCTGGAATATGACGAAAGGCGGGAGCTTTTCCTTGCGGGCTATTTCTTTCCTGAGATCCTTCAAAAGGGCAAACAGGGTTTTGTCAGCCGTGCTGCTTTTAGATCCCAAAGCTTCGTAAAGTTCCTCCTCTTCCGGATTTTCAAAGTCATGATCATCAACCAGCATGATCGAATGAGGACTTTTCAGGAACTCCATGCCTTCGGGACTTATCTTCAATAACCCATAATTTTCAATATCCTTTGTAAGCAGGCGTTCGATCAGGGTTTGCCTTATCACGGCATTCCAGAATTTTTCATCATGGTCGGCTCCCTTGCCAAATACTTCAAGTTTATTGTGCTTGTAAGATTTGATGGTAGCTGCACTCTTTCCTAATATGATATTGATGATGTGCTTATTCTTAAACTGCTGTTTTACAGCAATCACCGTTTCAAGCACCAGTTGAACATATTGTTTTCCTTCAAATTTTTTCTTTGGATGCATACAGTTGTCACAGTTCTGACAGTTATCTTCGGTGTAGATCTCTCCAAAATAATGCAACAGTTGTTTGCGCCGGCAAACGGATGATTCACTATACGAAACGGTCTCCATCAGCAATTGCTTGGCAATCTCCTGCTCTGCAACTGCTTTTCCCTTGAGAAATTTCTCAAGTTTCTGGATATCATCGTAGCTGTAAAATGCAATGCAGTTTCCTTCGCCGTCGTCGCGACCGCTGCGTCCGGTCTCCTGGTAATAGCCTTCCAGGCTTTTCGGCATGTCGTAATGGATCACAAACCTGACATCCGGTTTGTCGATGCCCATTCCAAAAGCAATGGTAGCCACGATCACATCCACCTCCTCCATCAGGAATTTATCCTGGTTCTGGCGACGGGTTGTTGCATCAAGTCCGGCATGGTAAGGCAGGGCCTTGATGCCGTTGACCACGAAACTCTCTGAAAGCTCTTCAACCTTCTTGCGGCTGAGGCAATACACAATGCCCGATTTACCGGCATGTCCCTTGATGAACTTGATAATGTCCTTGGTTACGTTTTTGGTTTTTGCCCGAACTTCATAATAGAGGTTAGACCTGTTGAAGGAGGAGAGGAACACGGAGGCCTCCATCATGTTAAGATTCTTCTGGATGTCCTGCTGAACCTTGGGGGTGGCCGTGGCCGTAAGTGCGATCACCGGCACCTTCTGCCCGATGGCCTCAATGATCGGCCTGAGCCGGCGGTATTCAGGCCTGAAATCATGGCCCCATTCCGAAATGCAGTGTGCCTCATCAATGGCATAAAATGAGATCTGGATATTCTGCAGGAACTCGATGTTCTCCTCTTTCGTGATCGTCTCAGGTGCCACATACAACATCTTGGTCTTCCCGTCAACGATATCCTGTTTAACCTGCATGATCTCCTGCTTGCTGAGCGAGGAGTTCATAAAATGAGCGATGTTATTCTCTGTGCCGAAACTCCGGATTGAATCCACCTGGTTTTTCATGAGGGCAATGAGCGGGGAAACGATGATAGCGGTTCCCGGTTTCATCATGGCAGGCAGCTGATAACACAGCGATTTTCCGCCGCCCGTGGGCATGATGACAAAGGTGTCAAGATTCGCTAAAACACTGCGAATGATGGCCTCCTGATTTCCCTTAAAGCTATCATATCCAAATACCTTCTTTAAGACTTCATGTAGCTTATGCTCGTCCTTAATGGCCGTCATTTGTTGACTTTGATTTATTTTAGTACTTTTGTTCAGGGTAAAATATTTTTCGCACCTTGATGGCGCCTATATACAAATGTAAGTATAAACGAACGGAATAAACAAGTTTTTTAAAAAAAAATTGTGCATTGAAAAATTTTCAGGCATTAAAAGCGATTGCTATCAATACAATAAAGGATGAGGCTAACGCCATAACAAATTTAGAAAAATTTGTTAACAAGGATTTTTTAAATTGCGTTGACCTGATCCTCCATTCAAAAGGTCGTGTCATCGTTACAGGTATAGGGAAAAGCGCCATCATTGGACAGAAAATCGTTGCAACATTAAATTCCACGGGAACCCCCGCCAGTTTCTTACATGCAGCAGATGCCATTCATGGCGACCTTGGAACCATCCAGAAAGAGGATATCGTTGTATGTATCTCCAAGAGCGGGGAGACGCCTGAAATTAAAATACTGATCCCCCTGCTGAAGGAATACGGCAGTTCGCTGATCGCCATGGTCGGGAATGCTGAATCTTACCTGGCCAGGCAGGCCGACCTGGTCATTGATACTACCGTTTCAAAAGAGGCCTGTCCCAACAACCTTGCACCCACCTCCAGCACCACAGCCCAGATGGTCATGGGCGATGCCCTGGCCGTATGCCTGCTTGAGGCCCGGGGCTTCACCTCCAGCGACTTTGCCCGGCTGCATCCCGGTGGTTCCATCGGAAAACAACTTTACCTGAAGGTCAGCGACCTCTACCCCGGGAACCGTGCTCCGCAGGTCCAGGATGCCGACAGCATTCAGAAGGTCATCATTGAGATATCATCGAACCGCCTGGGGGCCACCGCCGTGCTGAAAGGGAAGACACTGAAAGGGATCATTACCGATGGAGACCTCCGTCGCATGCTTGAAAAAAACAGCAACATCAGCAACCTTACTGCCGGCGATATCATGTCGGCGAACCCCCGAACGATTGCTTCAGATACCCTTGTTGTAAATGCACTGAGTCTCATGCGCCAGAATAACATTACCCAGCTTCTGGTTGTCGATAAAAAAGTGTACAAAGGGGTCATTCACCTTCACGATATCCTGCGTGAAGGCATTTTATAAAATAGCCCTCCCCTGCATCCTGTTTCTCTGCTTTCTGGCATGCCCCTATGGTGTATCTGCCCAGATAACGAAAATCATGGGATCCGTTCACGATTCAATATCAAGGGAGGCCATCCCCTTTGCGAATATTGTGATCCCCGGAACCACCATTGGGACGCTGACCGATTTCAATGGCAATTATGCCCTGGAATTCAAAATCAAGGGTGATTCCATCAAGGCCTTCCTGATCGGATACAACGGCGTTGTGAAAAAAATCCAGCGGAACCATTTTCAAACCATCGATTTTGTCCTCAACCCCCAAAACCTGAACCTGCCGGAGGTCACGATAAAATACAGCGGAAACCCGGCTGAAACGATCATTAAAAAAGTGATCAGGGAGAAGAATAAGAACACACTGCAGTCATTTCAAACCTACCAGTACGAAGCCTACACGAAAATCGAACTGGATGCAAACAACATCACCGATCAATTTAAAAGCAGGAAACTGCTCAAACAGTTTGACTTTGTCTGGAGCTATCTCGACACCTCCACCATGAACGGGAAAATCTACCTTCCGGTGTTTATTACTGAGACCATGTCGGATATCTATTTTCGAAAATCGCCCCGTTCACGGAAAGAGATTATCAAGGCATCTTCCCTTTCCGGGTTGAAAAATGCCAGCGTCTCCCAATTCCTGGGAAATCTGTCGGAGCAGGTTGATGTGTATAAGAACTTTATCCCGCTTTTTGAGAAGAACTTTGTAAGCCCTGTTTCTGATGTTGCCATTGATTATTATAAGTTTTACCTGGTCGACAGTGCCTATATGGGCAATAAATGGTGCTATCATATCATGTTCAAACCCAGGCGGAAGCAGGAGCTGACCTTTACGGGAAACCTATGGGTCAACGACACCTCCTTTGCTGTTAAACAACTGGTCATGCGCATTGCGGATGATGCCAATGTCAACTTTATCAATGATCTTGAGGTGGAGCAGGAGTTTGAATGGACAGGTGATCTTTTCTGGATGCTCACCAAGGACAAGCTGAACGTTGACTTTAACATCCTGAACGATTCAAAGAAGACCATCGGTTTTTTTGGCCACCGAACCACCATTTACCAGGACTTTCGTTTCGACATCCCCGAAAGCAAGCGCTTCTTTCACCTGCCCACCGACGTTTTTATCGATCCTGCTGCCACTGAAAAATCGAAGGAATACTGGGCGGAGGAAAGGCCTGAAAAACTCAGCGCCAAGGAGGAGGGCATCTACACGATGGTCGACTCGGTGAAGGCCGTCCCCGCCTACAAAACCTATGAAAATATCATCTATGGAATTTTCACGGGATATTTTCCCTGGGGCCTGATCGAAATAGGTCCTTATGCCAAATTATTCAGTTACAATGGCGTGGAGGGCGCCCGCTTCAGGCTGGGCCTGAGAACCTCCAACAAATTCAGCAAAAATATACAATTGGAGGCGTACCTTGCCTATGGCACCCTGGACCAAGCCTTTAAATACGGGGGGAACCTGATTTATATGGTCAGCAAAAATCCTCGGCGCGACCTCACAGCCGAATTCAAATACGATGTTGAGCAGCTGGGATCAAGCCCCTATTCATTTTCAACAGACAACATCCTTTCCTCCCTGTTTCACCGCGGACCCAACAACAAGCTCACCATGGTCCGCGATTATCGCGTCGCATACGAACACGAATGGTTTACCGGTTTTTTGAATCGCATCCATCTCATCCACCGGGAGGTATTTCCGCTGGGGGCAACCGAATTCATCGTATTTCCCGGCCAGGGTGAAGATCCTCAGACCATGAATTCCATTTACACCTCTGAGATCCAGCTCGACACGCGCCTGTCATTCCGTGAACGATTTATTTCGGCGGAGTTTGCAAGGGTGACCATCAGTTCTACCTATCCGATCGTTCAGTTATCATTCACCTATGGAATCCCGCAGGTGTTTAAAAGTGATTATGAATACCAGAAACTGGTGCTGAATGTTTCAGAGTGGTTCCACTTTAAAACCATCGGTTGGTCGAAATACATCATTGAAGCCGGGAAAATATGGGGAACACTGCCCTACCCCCTGTTGAAAATCCATGATGGAAACCAGTCGTTTATGTATGACGATCATGCATCAAACCTGATGGATTACTATGAATTTGTGAGCGACAACTGGATCACAGCATCCTACACACATCATTTCGACGGGCTGCTGTTTAACAAAATACCACTTTTCCGCAAACTGAAATGGAGAGAGGTGGCCCATGTCCGGGGTGTGTTTGGGACATTGAGTGACAAAAACGCTCAATACTCACTCTTTCCCGGGAACCTGCGGTCGTTCGCCAGCCAGCCATACTGGGAGGCAGGAGCCGGCATTGAAAATATATTCAAAATTATCAGGATCGATGCCATTTGGCGAATGAGTCACCTCCACGATGACGGCAATCCTGATGTCTCTAAATTCGGAATATTCGTTTCCCTATTCTTTTCTTTTTAATTTTGCGGTGTTGCAAATGCCGCTGCCCATTAAAAATGACTGCATGATTCTCAGGACTGAAAAGATCATTAAAAAATACCGGAACCGCACTGTAGTAAATGAGGTTTCCATTGAACTGAACCAGGGGGAGATCGTTGGATTGCTCGGTCCGAACGGCGCCGGGAAGACCACCTCTTTCTACATCATCGTAGGTCTTATCAAGCCTCTGGCCGGGGAAGTGTTTCTCGACGATCTGAACATCACCAATGAGCCCATGTATAAAAGAGCGCAGCGTGGCATCAGTTACCTGCCGCAGGAGGCATCTATATTCAGGAAGCTGAGCGTGGAGGATAACATCAAGGCCATCCTGGAATTCACAGGGCTTACCAAGGATCTGCAAAAGGAGCGGCTTGAAAAATTACTGGATGAATTCGGATTGCAGCACGTCAGGAAAAGCCAGGGAATCACCCTGTCGGGAGGCGAACGCCGGAGGTGTGAAATAGCCCGCTCGCTGGCCGTGGATCCGAAGTTCGTCCTGCTCGACGAACCATTTGCCGGCATCGACCCCATTGCCGTGGAGGATATCCAGCTCATCGTAACAAAACTGAAGGAAAAAAACATTGGTGTGCTCATCACCGATCACAATGTGCACGAAACGCTTTCTATCACCGACCGCTCCTACCTCCTTTTTGAAGGCTCCATTCTCAGGGCCGGCACCGGACAGGAACTAGCCGACGACCCGCATGTACGGAAGGTTTACCTTGGCCAGAATTTTGAATTGCGCTAGAACCCGATGGTCCCCGGTCCATCAATCGGGGATATAATGCTGGAAAAAGATCGACATCAGGATATACAGGATGATGATGACCGGTATTGCGCTTAGGAAAAACAGGGCAATCAGGATCACTGATATGATCAGGAAAATATAACGAAGCTGGTTCCCCTTCCAGGCAAGCGATTTAAATTTCATTGAAAATATCTTGAATTCCGAGATCAGCAGGTAGGAGAAGAACACGGCCAGGATGGTCAGGATTCGGGTATTGGAGAAAAACTGCACCAGAAAATCAAGATGGATCAGGCTGAACAGGTGTGGTTGAACAAAAAGCACCAGCGGAATGGAGGCAAAGAAAAATGCATTGGCCGGCGTTGGCAACCCGATGAAATTCACCTCCTGCCGAAGGTCAATATTGAATTTGGCAAGCCTGAGCGCCGAACAGATGGGGATCAGCATCGCAAAATAGGGAGCTATCTGCATTCGTTCCAACAAATTACAGCTGCCGTTACAATGAGCGGATATCATCTGGAATACCATGATCCCGGGAGCCACCCCGAAAGACACCATATCGGCCAGCGAATCAAGCTGCTTGCCCAATTCCGAGTGTGCCTTAAGAATCCTGGCTGCATTGCCGTCCAAAAAATCAAACAGGCCGGCAATAAAAATAAAAAGGGAGCCATAGACATAATCACCCTTAAACATCAGCGTAATTGAAATCAACCCGCTGAACAGGTTAAGGATCGTGAGCGTATTCGGAATATGTTGCCTGATGTTCATAAACTGGAATTTCTGGTAAAATTACCGATAATTTAATGAAATACCACCAAAACGAATAATTCCTGTTTCTGCCTGTGCTCATCTGCGGCGGATATTTTCATACTTTTGCCCTGCTTATATTTTATGGAATGTGACAATCATAAACGATTATGAAACAACCCATTTACAAATTTATCCTCCTTGCCTGCCTGCTGATGTTCCTTTCAGGAGGGGCCCGTGCCCAGTTCACCATCTCCGCCGAATTCAGGCCGAGACTTGAATATCGTGATGGTTATTCCAGGCTTAGGGATTCAAGCCAATCTCCCTATCCTGACATCCTGGGGCGAAACAGGCTGATCTTTGATTATAAGAATGAGCAGTTCATGGCCCGGTTCTCCTTGCAGCATGCGTATGTGTATGGTGAGAATAATTATTCATCGGACACCATCACCCGGAATACCATCAATATTTACGAAGGATGGTTCAGGTATAGTTTTACCAAAGGATTTGCCATAAAAATCGGGCGCATGGAGCTGATTTATGATGATGCACGGCTGTTTGGGAACTCAAACTGGGGACAGAAGGGCGCCACGCATGATGTGGGAGTGGTACAATGGGAATCTGCAAAGGAGGGCTACAGAGGCGATTTCGGATTTGCCATCAACAATACGGCGCCGGCAGGCTCCTTCCTGGCCTCCTATCCTTTGAAAAATTACAAATATCTCGGATACCTCTATGAACAAAAGAAATTTCTCAACGACCGGCTGGTATTCAGTGTCATTGCAATCCTTGATGTATTTCAGAAGCCTGCCACCTCGAGTAAAACAAAATCGACGCGATATGACACACTGTATGTCACCAATGAAAACCACGACACCATCGGGACAACCGTGCTGCCCACGGTGTCCACCGCCACGGTGACCACCTCCTACCCGGATCAGTTGTATGGCAGGTTCACCTTTGGCGGAACCGTTGGATTTACTGCGGGAAACCTGAAATTGTTTGCAGCGGGCTATTACCAGTCAGGCCATTTCAGTGATGGGAGGAAAATCAACGCCGGTTTTTATGGCGGGTATGCATCGTATAAAGTATTTAAACCGCTAACCCTGCTGGTGGGATATGAAAGGCTCAGCGGGAACAACTATTCCGACACGACCGGATTAAAAACCAAATCGACCTCCTTTTCGGCACTCTATTGTACAAACCATGGCTTTTACGGGTACATGGATATGTTTATAAGCCAGGTCATCAGCGGCAACAGTGCCGGGCTCACCGATCTTTACGGCAGGGCCACCCTTACGCTTGGCAGCAAAACATCCGTTGAAGCAACCTACCGGTTGTTCGGGCTGGCTAAAGGATATTTGCCTGTAACCGTCAAAAAAGCCGGTGATCTTCCATACATGGAGGTGGGCAAGCGCCTGGGGTCGGAGGTTGACCTGATGGTCATTTATAAACCTGTCCCTAACCTGGAACTGAATGGCGCCTATTGTTTTTTCCTGCCCACATCAACCATGGAGCGGCTGGATGCGCTGAATCCGGGCACCAGCAAATGGGCTCAGTACGCCTACATCATGCTGACCTACAAACCCAATTTTTTCAATTCCGACAAGCACTGACCCATCCTGATTTTTCCCGAACTTTGCACGAAACAGTTCCTGATGTCTGATCCCGCCGGTATCCGGATTACCGATTATAATTATTCCCTGCCTGCAGACCGGATTGCACAATTTCCGCTGAAAGAGCGGGACGGATCGAAATTACTTATTCATCACCAGGGCCGTATCAGCGAGGACATATTCTCCAATGTTGCTGACTATCTGTCCGAAAACAGCCTTCTTGTTTTCAACGACACGAAAGTGATCAGGGCCCGCATCTATTTTTCAACACCGACCGGCGCCAGGGTTGAGATTTTCTGCCTTGAACCTGTTTTACCCGGTCCGGAAATCCAGGCAGCATTCCATCAAACGGGCGCTTCAACCTGGAAATGCCTCGTTGGGAACCTGAAACGATGGAAGACCGGAATCCTGGTCAATGAGATCATTCGTGATGGCGGCGTGAACCGTTTATATGCGGAGAGGATTTCCACCGACCCGGAGGGGAATTGCCTGATCGCCTTTCGCTGGGATCCTCCCTCGAAATCATTTGCAGAAATCCTGGATCTCGCCGGACTGATCCCCCTGCCCCCGTACATTCACAGGCCAACAGAATCCTCAGACGCACAGAGGTACCAGACCATCTATGCCGCGAATGACGGCTCTGTGGCCGCCCCCACTGCCGGACTCCATTTTACCGGTCCCCTGTTGGAAAAGATCGCACAGAAAGGAATTGATTGTGTAAAAGTGACCCTCCATGTTGGTATCGGGACCTTTCGCCCGGTCAGTGCAGAGCAAATCGGGGATCATGTGATGCATCATGAAAAACTGGTTGTATCGAGAAAAACCATTGAGCATCTGTTAAAGAATCCGGACCGGCCGGTCTTCGCCGTTGGGACTACTTCTGCACGGACACTGGAAAGCCTCTACTGGCTTGGCGTCAGATTGATCAGGGAGGGTTCAGGCATGCCCGGAGCTATCCCACAGTGGTATCCTTATCAACCGGAGCATGCAGATGCCATACCAGTGAAGCATTCTCTGGAGGCGCTGCTCCATCATCTTGAGCGAAACCAACTGGATGAATATTCGGGCGAGACCCAATTGATGATTGTTCCCGGCTATTCCTTTAAAATCCTTTCGGGCCTGATAACCAACTTTCACATGCCGCAAAGCACCCTGCTTTTACTGGTGGCTGCCCTGGTCGGGGAGAACTGGAAGCAGGCTTACGCCTATGCACTTGCCAATGGCTTCAGGTTCCTCAGCTATGGCGATTCCTGCATCTTTTTTATTCAAGGAAAATAATTGGATTTAGATTCGTATCTTTGCATACTGTTGCATCTTAAAACCAGGAACCATGACGTTAGCCATTTTGTTAATTTTCGGACTCGGCACCACAGAATTATTGCTGATTGCTTTAGTTGTCCTGCTCCTTTTTGGCGGCAAAAAAATCCCTGAACTTATGAAAGGTTTAGGCAAAGGGGTTAAAAGCTTTAAAGATGGCATGGATGGCATGGAAGAAGAACTGAAAAAGCCAGCAGAAAAAGCTCCTCCCACGGATCAAACGGAAAAGAAACCCTAAGTTCTCCCCGTTCCCTCTCCCTTATTTATTTCCGTATCTGCGGAAACCTTGTTATGTTATTCACAGATTGTGAATAACATAGCCATATCCCTCTTTATTGTGATTTTTTTTTGTTAATTTTTTAACAACGATATACATTGTAATTTTTATATATATATCTTTGTCCATGTCTTAATAGCGCTTAAATCTCTCCAAATATGAAAAGGCTTCTAATTCTTGGCGCTGGTACCGGTGGAACCATCATGGCCAATAAGATGAGAAAACTTCTTGCCCGTGATGAATGGGACATCACCATCATCGATCAGCATAAAACGCACTATTACCAGCCTGGGTTTCTTTTTATCCCGTTTGGTATGTACACCAGGGAGGATGTGGTGAAGCCAAAAACAAGCTTTCTTCCGCTCGGGGTCAACGTGATCTTTCAGGCAATCGACCGCATCGATGCTTCGCAAAACCATGTTTTGCTGCAGGACGGGATCTCATTGAAATATGATTTCCTGATCATTGCCACGGGGACCCGTGTCGTTCCGGAAGAGACTCCAGGCCTCAAGGGCCCGCTCTGGCATAAAAATATTTTTGATTTTTACACCATCGAAGGCGCGCTGGCTCTGGCAGAGTTCTTTAAGACCTGGCCGGGCGGCGAACTGGTTCTGAACATCGCCGATGTTCCCATCAAATGTCCGGTTGCCCCGCTCGAATTCGTCATGTTTGCCGATGCTTTTTTCGTAGAGCGCGGCGTGCGTGACAAGGTCAACATCTCATTTTCCACACCCATGTCGGGCGCCTTCACAAAACCCAGGGCATCGAAGGTGCTGGGAGCACTCCTCGAAGAGAAAAACATCAACATCATCGCCGATTTTTACCTGGAGCGCGTTGACAATGAGAAAAAGGTGCTGGTTTCTTATGATGACCGCGAAATTCCCTTCGACTGTCTCGTCACCATTCCCGTTCACAAAGGCGATCCGATGATCGGCCGAAGCGGACTGGGGGATGAGATGGATTTTGCAAAAGCACATAAACACACCCTTCAATCTGACTTTTTTCCCAATATTTTTGTTATAGGAGATGCCGGCAACTTTCCAACCTCCAAAGCCGGGTCGGTTGTCCATTTCCAGGCCGATGTTTTGACTGAAAACCTCATGTGCGCGATTGAAAACCGCCCCTTCACCGAATCGTTCGACGGCCATTCCAACTGTTATATCGAAACAGGGTTTGGCAAGGGTGCCCTCATCGACTTCAACTACGATACCGAACCGCTTCCCGGCTCATTCCCATTTCCGGGAATCGGACCCTTCGGACTGCTGAAGGAAACCCGTATGAACCATTACGGGAAACTCCTGTTTCGCTGGATCTACTGGCATATTCTGCTGAAAGGAAAAGAGATGCCCATTGATTCAAAAATGACAATGGCTGGTAAAAAAATGTAATCCGTATGGCTATGTCAGAAAACAATATTCAGGAACAAATCAGCCAGCTCAACCAGAAACTGGATCTGATCCTTGAAAGCATCGAGCAGCAGAAAAGGAACCGCGAAGAATTCGATGATCTGGTATCCGACTTGAGTATCGTGGCCAAAGATGCCTTCCACCATACTGTGGTGATGCTGGATAAATCGCAGGTTGATCTGGATCACAGCGGGGTTCCGATGTTATTGATCAAACTCCTGCAGAACATCGACACCTTTTATGAAATGCTTGAAATGCTCGAGAGCGCCAAGGATTTCATGAAAGATATTTCACCGGTTCTTCATCAGATGGGGCTGGATGCCGTGAATAAAATGAATGAATTCGACCAGCTGGGCTATTTTGACATTGTCAGGAACCTGACGAACCCCGATGTAATCGCAGCCCTGGGTCGCACCTCCAAAGCCCTCGCTGAAGTAAAAATGGATGATAAACTGGATAACAAATCTCTTTTTGGCTTGCTGAAACAGCTGAACTCTCCTGATGTCCGTAAATCCCTCTCCTTTGCGCTTAGGTTGGTGCAGGAAATAAATAAAGGTGACAGGGTGACAAGGTAACAGAGTAATGAAGTAATGGAGTAATGAAGTAATGAAGTAATGGAGTAATGAAGTAATGAAGTAACAGAGTAATGAAGTAATGAAAATAAAAAAATCGTAAATCGTAATTCGTAAATTTAAATTCATTTCACATGGCACAGAAAATTTTTGCAGGCGTAACCGTCGACGTAAATGAAGAGGGTTATTTTACAAATTCTGCTCAATGGACAAAGGAACTGGCGGTAGAAGTAGCCAGGGAAGAGGGCATTCAGCTTACGGATAAGCATTTTGCCATTCTTGATTTTCTACGTGAGCGATATGCCAAAGGCGAAGCATTGACCATCAGGTCGGTGGGAAATTCAGGCATTATTGACATCAAAGGCTTCTATGGGTTGTTTCCGGGGGCGCCCATGAAGAAAGCTGCCAAAATAGCCGGCATTCCAAAACCAGCATCCTGCGTATAACCTTTGAGTTTATGCGATGATGTATTTAAATGCATTCACAATTTAATACTGATAAAATGGCAAACGAAGAATTTCCTTTAAAAAAAGTCTGTATCATATGTGCCAAGGGCACCATTGAAGATGTTTATGCAGCCTTGGTGATGGGCAATGGCGCCGTTATGGAAGGCATTGAAACCAAATTGTTTTTTACCTTTTTCGGCCTCGATGCCATCACAAAGAAAACCATGAACTCATTGCATACAGGCACTGTGGGCAACCCCGCCATGCGTATGCCGGGCGGTCTCCCCTTCCCCACTTTGCTCGGCATTATTCCAGGCGTGGAAGCTGGCGTTTCAGCAATGATGCGCAGCCAGATGGACAAACTTGACATCCCTCCCATCAAAGAATTCCTGGAAATGATTGAAGCCGGCGGCGGCGAGGTTTTCGCCTGCAAACTGGCCATGGACATGTTCAAGCTGAAAAAGGAGGATCTCTGGGAAGGCGTAAAGGAGGTCTTGACGGTCGGACAATTCTATGAAAAGTGTGGCGGACTTCAGACCCAGATCATCTTCACCTGATCCGGTTTTCCCCTTTCATCTGAAGATAAATCCCATCCTCTGTCATTAGGGGTTGGGATTTATTCGTTTATGCCTTGCTGTTAACCGTTCTTACTGATCTGCTGCAACAATTCAGGGTTAACAATTTCCAGCGTCCGGGCGTCAAGCCGGAGAATGCCCTCCTCCTTGAATTTTGTAAGTACCCGCGTTGCACTTTCCCTGGAAATACCAATCAGGTCGGCAAATTCCTGGCGTGTGAAGGGAATCTCGAACAAGGGGGACTCATAAATTATCTTTGAAAAATAGAGAAGTGCATCGGCAACCCGGCCATAGGTCTTTTTTTGCGATTGGCTCATCACCCTGTGAAAGTTATTCAGGCTGTCGCGGCTCACTGACACGAGGATCTCAAAGGCAAAATTGCCGTTTTGCCTGACCAGCTGATTAAAAATGTTCAGGTCTATGTAGCAAACCTTGATATCTTCGAGGGCAGCATAGGAATAATGGTTGATCCGGTCGCCAAACAGGGAAGGCAATCCCAGGTAAGTATATTTCTTTATGATCTGTAAAATCTGGATCGTGTCATTTGTCCCCTTCTTATACTCCTTCACCAATCCCGACTTCAGGTAAATAATGTGGGAGGTCATGGAGCCCTCATGCAGGATGATATCGCCCTTCCTGAAGGAGGTTTCACGGCTGTTGTCATTAACGAGATCTATCTCGCTTGAATTTAAAACCGCTGCTGCACAGGATTTTACCTTGCAATCCCTGCATGAATTTATCTTCCTGTTATTATCCTGATACATCGTTTCCTGGCTGTTCAATTATACATTGAATACAAAGGTCGGCAAAATAATCATGGTCTGGTGTGACGGTTGTCACATTTCCTTAGGGCATTTATCTTGCGGCAAGTTGTTCATTTCAACATTTAATCAAGTTGATTATCACACACTTGGAATCTCAGTATCACGGCCTTTATGCCTTTTCGGGCACATGTACTGTCTACCTTTGTAAAATCAAGCAGGTAGATAAGTGAATTTACAGATATTAATTCCTCCATATGAAAATCGCGATACCAACCAATGATGGATTGACGCTGAGTCCCGAGTTCGGACAGGCGAAGGGTTTCCTGGTTCTTACCCTTGAACTGGGAGCACTTATCAAGGAAGAAATAAGATGGAACCTGTTAAGTGACCTGCTTTGCTCTTCCGATGGCATCCTCAATCCGATTGCTGACTGCCAGGTTGTCTTGGTAAATAACATCGGCCCTCTTTTTTCTAAACTTGTTTCAGCACAAAAGAAAGAAATCGTTAGAACAGAGGAATCAATCATCACCAACGCCTATAATCACTACCTGAATACCAAACTCTACCGGGAAACCAACACCTGCTGCTGTCCCTGACCTTCTGACTTTTTTATGAATACTGAAAATTATTTTAAAAAGTTCCGTAAACACATCATCGGGCGCGATCAGTTTTACCAATCGCCCTACGGCAGAAAAAAAATGTTGTATGCCGACTGGATTGCCAGCGGTCGTCTCTATGAGCCCATTGAGGACAAGATGAGTCATTCAATCGGACCTTTTATCGGGAACACGCATACCGAAACCAGTGAAAACGGCCGATTGATGACCCAGGCATACCAGCAGGCTCATCTTCGGATAAAAAAACATGTCAATGCCGGACCCAAGGATGTGATCATCACCACCGGATTCGGGATGACCGCAGCAATCGTCAAGTTTCAGCGACTACTTGGTTTGAAATCCTGCAGCGAATTTAATGGCCACACCTGCCTGAAGGAGACCGAACGCCCCGTGGTATTCATCACCCACATGGAGCATCATTCAAATCACACTTCATGGTACGAGACTTTTGCCGATGTCGTGGTCGTCGAGCCCGGAGCTGACCTGCTGGTCGATCTGAAAAATCTTGAAGCGGCCTTAATAAAATACAAAGAGCGCAAACGCAAGTTCGGTTCTTTTACCGCCTGCTCAAATGTGACCGGCATCCGAACCCCTTACCATGCAATGGCCCGCTTAATGCATGAATATGGCGGAGTTGCCTTTATTGACTTCGCAGCGTCAGCTCCTTATGATTCCATCAATATGCATCCGGCTGACCCAAAAGAAAAACTGGATGCGGTGATGTTCTCCCCCCACAAATTTTTAGGTGGCCCGGGATCGTCGGGTGTACTCATTTTTGATTCTTCCCTGTACGACAACAAAGTGCCTGATCAGCCGGGCGGCGGTACCGTTGACTGGACCAACGCCTGGGGAGAGTACAAATTCATTGATGATATTGAAATCCGTGAAGACGGTGGAACCCCTGGTTTCCTGCAGGCGATTAAAACGGCGCTTGCTATCGAACTGAAAGACCAGATGACCGTGGAAAAAATGCACAGGCGGGAACAATTCATGGTTGAGGTTGCCATGAAAAAACTTCATAAAATCCCTGCGATCCATATCCTGGCTGAAAAAATTACCGACCGGCTCGGGATCATCTCCTTTTATGCCGATTCCATCCATTATAACCTGTTTGTGAGGTTGCTGAGCGACAGGTTCGGCATCCAGATGCGGGGCGGATGTGCCTGCGCAGGAACCTATGGTCACTACCTGCTGAATGTGAGCCACGACAGATCAAAAAAAATCACGGATAAAATCAACACGGGTGACCTTTCTGAAAAACCGGGGTGGGTCAGGCTTTCGTTACACCCGACCATGACGGATGCGGAACTGAAATTCATCCTGGATGCCATAAAAAAGGTCGTGAAAAATTATAAAAAGTGGGGATCAGACTATATCTATAATAAGCATACCAATGAGTTCATGCACAAGATTGGGATGACTCACAATGGCAGGATCGAGTCGTGGTTTAAATTGACAAAAGGGGATTGAGTCCTTCAGTTCCCAACCCGTTTTCGTTGCAAAGTTCGCGGAATGAAACTTTTTCATTGTCGCATTTTTGCTATTTTTGCAAGCGTTAACTGCTTTGAAAATCCTGTCAGCCTTTCAATCAATCAATATGAATCCCAGAATCAACGACCAATTTAAGCTCCGTTTCATCGATCTGTGGCGGCTTATCGGGAACTCTCCCCTTCTTGCCATCAATTTTACCTACAAGGGTGAAAAAAGAGTCCTCTATGCCAAATCGGAACACTATAACGTAACAGGAAGTATCAAAGACCGCATGGCCCTCTATATTCTTGAGCGGGCCTATTCAGAGAACAAGATCAAGCCTGGCGATACCATTGTGGAGGCAACCAGCGGCAACACCGGAATTGCCTTTGCCGCGATCGGAAAGGCATTGGGGCACAATGTACGCATTATTATGCCCGACTGGATGAGCAAGGAACGGGTCGACATCATCAAAAGCCTGGGAGCCCAGATCATCCCGGTCTCAAAAGAACAGGGTGGTTTTCTGGGGAGCATCCGGATCTCAGAGGAAATTGCACGACAAGAAGCCAATATATTTCTTCCCCAGCAGTTTTCAAATGATGCGAACGCAGAGGCACATGAAAAAACGACCGGCCCTGAGATCTGGTATCAGCTCCGATACCATGGTATTACCCCTGATGCCTTTATAGCAGGTGTCGGGACCGGAGGAACTGTCATGGGTGTTGGCCGCTACCTGAAGTCGATGAAGTCCAACATCAAGATACACCCTCTGGAACCAGCCGAATCACCCACCATGTCAACCGGTCATAAGGTTGGCTCGCACAGGATCCAGGGGATCAGCGATGAATTCATTCCTGCAATCATAAAACTTGATCAGCTCGACCATATTGTTGCAGTGCCTGATGGAGATTCTATCCTCCTGGCGCAGAAACTGGCCCGTCAGCTTGGACTAGCCGTGGGGATCTCCTCCGGAGCCAATTTCCTTGGAGCCCTCCATATCCAGAATGAAATTGGTCCCGACGCAGCCGTAGTGACTGTTTTTGCCGATTGCAATAAAAAGTACCTGAGCACGGATCTCATGCGTGAAGAACCCCTGAAGGACCATTATGAATCGCAACATATTGAACTCACCGGCTTTAAAGTATTCAAGCGTGTGTGTGATACCTGCTGTGAAATGGGCCTGTGTGATGTACGCCCCCTGGACTTTCCATGCAGAAAAGCATAAGGAGCGAAAAAGGAATAATTTTTCAGCCCAACCGCAAGTTTTTCTTTTTTTGGTTGTCTAAATGTAAATCAACCTCATTAACAACAAAAATTAAAAACTATGAAAACCGTGTCCGGAATTTTATTAACACTTGGCTTGGTGCTGTTCCTCGCCGGCACCTCCTATTCACAGGTTGCCACCACATCCAACCCCTCTAAATCTACCTCAACCCAGGCAGCAGCAGCTCCCGGAAAATTCGTTGATGCCAACACAAATGGCATCTGCGATCGTCATGAAGCGAAATGTACCCAGACCCAGGGTAAAAATTTCGTGGATAAAAACGGGGATGGAAAATGCGACAACTGCGGCTCTGCCGGAAAATGCAGCGGCTCCGGGTGCGGAAAAGGCAACTGCAGCGGACAGGGATGTGGAAAAGGCAACTGCAGCGGACAGGGATGCGGAAAATCCCAGGGCAAGGGTAACTGCGGCCAGGGTCAGAACAGCGGAAAAGGCTGCGGACAAGGTCATCAGCACAAGAATGGCTGTAACATGCAGGGAACTCAGCCAGCCACCAAACCAGGAAAATAAGTACTAACAAAACAGGAAGCCAGCGTTTGCCTTAAGCAGGCAAATTCTGGCTTTTCCTGTTTGATGAGAAAGAATGACTGACCCGGAATTGATTCAAGGAGTCCTACGGCGTGATCGCAATGCCTTTCAGTACCTGGTAAATCATTATCAGAAACAGGTAATTAAAACGGCATTTTATTTCCTGGGTAATATGGAAGATGCTGAAGATTTATCGCAGGAGATTTTTCTGGATATCATTTATTCCATGAAATCGTTCAAAAACTCTTCCACCCTTTCCACCTGGATTTACAGGATCACCGTTAACAAATCACTGAACCAGGTAAAAAAGAACCGGAGGAAAGGGATTGCAGTGAGACTTGAATCGCTGTTCAGGCATCCGTTCGAAACAGGGCACCGCCGGGAGACTGAACCATCGGCTGCCGGCGACCATTATGAAGAAAAGGAAAAACGGGAGCTGATGCATGCGGCCATCAGGCGGCTTCCCGAGAACCAGCGCATCGCTTTTGTCCTGAACAAATTTGACGACCAGTCCTATAAACAAATCGCCGGGATCATGGGCGTCGGGTTGCCGGCCGTTGAATCCCTGATCCACCGGGCAAAGCTGAACCTTCAAAAGCATTTGCTGCCGCAATTTTCAGAATACCAAAAAAGCTGACCATGAACTGTAAATTTTTCAGTAAACATCTTTTCGCTTATCATGAAGGCACATTGCCTGAAGCGTTCCGACCATCGTTCGAAGAACACCTTATCTCCTGCGATTCCTGCATGAAACTGAATACCAGGTACAACATTTTAGATGAACTTATCGAGGGCGAAAAAAGTGTCGAATCATCCCCATTTGCATCGACACGCATCCTGCAGCGGATCACTGAAGAATTTGAACCTTCGCGGGCCATCCATGCCCAGGTTTGGGTCCGGGTCATTCAACCCGTCGCTATAGCCATCGCCCTTGTGGTCGGAATACTGATCGGATTGTTTACGGCCAGAACCGGGAATACGCAGGCACCACAACTTGTAAACAAAACAGATCATATTCAGTTTCTTAAATCTGATCTCTATATTTCCGAATTTACAGATGAAGACAAAGTCCTGGATCTAAATAAATAAAAACATGAACTTTTTTCACAAAAACCGTATCCTCTCCTGGCTGCTGATTGTACTGATTGTAATCAATGTTTCGGCACTGGCCAGCTTTTTCCTGTTTTCCCGCAAAACATCCCCTGCCACCTGTTGTCCAACAGATGGGAAGCAGGCTCATTCCTTCTGCAGTGAACTGCGATTGTCGGCCAAGCAAACTTCACAGGTGGACTCCATTAATCAAAATTACAAGCTCAATGCCGGGCCCATCGTGGCTGCCATAAAAAACACAAGGAGTGCCATCCTGAATGAACTGGAAAAGGAAACTCCTGATACCAGCACGCTGAACAAACTCACTGATGAACTTTCTGTCATGCAAAAGAGGGTTCAGCAGGAAAATATCAGGCAGTATTTAAAATTAAAAAACGTCTGTGACCTGGAACAGGCACAACGATTATCAGCTTTATACAGGGATTTGTACGGATGTCCGATGAAAGGCAACGCCATGCGGCATCAATACCGCCACAGACAGGGGAATTCAAAGACCGGGGCCAGTTGTGAATGATCAGGCCTGTTTTTCCTTCTTGACCTTCTTCTCTTTCTTTACCTTCTTCTCTTTTTTCGGCTTTCTGCTTTTGTTCTTTTTGCAGGTACACCGGTCGTCGGTCATTGCCTTCAGCAGATCGATCTCTTTTTCGTGCAGTTCGATGAGATGGTCAATCTTTTTTTCCAGCAAATTGGTATCAGCAAAGAATTGCTTATCACATGTATTTGTTTCGATGTCCTTTAATACCTTGAGCATCTGTTCAAGAATCACTTCACGTTCGGCCATAATATAATTATTTATTCAAATGTACAAAGTTTAATCCTTCATTCAAACTTTCTGAATTTTTTTTTATTCTACCTTTGCCTTCATAAAGCAACCGAATGAAAGAATCCTATTCAGCAGAGCCGGAAGAGAAAAAGGAGATGACCTTTTGGGAACACCTTGACGAATTGCGGGGCACCCTGTGGAGAGTTCTCATTGCCATCCTGGTCACCTCCATTGTCGCCTTTGTCTTTAAGGACGTGCTGTTTGATGACATTATCCTTGCACCGAAGTCGAAAAACTTCATTACCTACCGTCTTCTCTGTCAACTCGGAAACTGGCTTTCACTGCCCTCCCTTTGCATCGATCCATCACAATTCCAGCTCATCAACATCAGCCTTGCCGGGCAGTTCACCTCCCATATGAATATCTCGCTGGTAGCCGGGCTGATCATCGCCCTTCCCTATGTCCTCTGGGAATTTTGGCGGTTTGTCAAGCCAGGGCTGAATGAACAGGAGATCAGAAGTTCAAGGGGGGCCGTAAGTGTAATCACCATTTTATTCATCCTGGGTGTATTGTTCAGTTACTTCATGGTGGCCCCGATGATGATCAACTTTCTGGGCGGGTATGTGGTTAGTTCGACCGTTTCAAACCAGATTGCGCTGACTTCCTACGTCAGTTCCATCACCCTGATGACACTGCTGATGGGTCTGTTGTTCGAACTTCCGGTCCTGATCCTGTTTCTGACGAAGATTGGCATCATCACACCAAAACACCTGAAGAAATACCGGAAACACACCCTGATCGGCATCCTGATCCTTGCGGGGATAATCACCCCCAGCCCGGATATTTTCAGCCAGGTGATCGTTGCGGTTCCATTGTACGCCCTGTTTGAGCTGAGCCTTTTCATTTCATCCCGTATGTACAGGAAAAAACAGGAGCTGGCCGGATAATTTTCCGGGACCTGCTGTTGTAACCTTTCAAAAAAATCACCGTCTAAACCCCAAAATCAACAAAATCTTTCAGATAATGGAACCAAAACGCCTATACCGCAGCATCACAGACCGTAAATTTGCCGGCGTTGCCGGTGGTCTTGCAGAATATTTTGTGATGGACCCTTTGCTCATCCGTCTCGCCTTTGTCATTCTTACCCTTGCAGGGGGCGGAGGCTTCCTGATCTATCTTGTTTTTTGGATCGTCACACCTGAAAATCCGGTGAGGGTCAATCCTGCCATGAATCAACCCAACCAGAATGCTCAGCAACCCACAACGGAGAACCCCGGCAACACCACTGAACCGCCAACGACCGAAACAAATGCCACATCAACACCGGCACCACAAACCAAAGAACGGAATAAAGGAAGTTTGATCGGAGGTCTCGTTCTCATCACGCTGGGGTCTCTTTTTCTCGCCGATGAACTTATTCCACAGGTTAATTTCGGCGACCTGTGGCCCGTCATTCTCATTGTAATCGGCGTGGGATTGCTGTTGAATGCAATCACCAAAAGAAATCGTAACACAAACCAATACTAAAATCCTGCACCAATGAAATACCGTCATGTCTTTTGGGCTTTTATCCTGATTGCAATCGGGATATTGTTTATGCTGAATAATTTTGGGGTGCTTGAATTTGGTTTTCGCACCCTCTGGAGCCTGTGGCCTTTGATCCTTATCCTGTGGGGGATTTCCATCCTTCCTATTAAAGATGGGATAAAAATCGCCGCCCTGGCTGTCGTCCTGGCGCTGACTGTCATATTCTTCAACAGGATATCTGAACGTTCATCCTGGTTTCATTTTCATAATTTCCGGGGCTTTTCCGACAAGGACTGGGAAGATGATGAAGATTCAACCACCACCTATAATTATCAGCCACAGAATCTGAGTGTTCCTTACGACTCGCTGACCGGCAGGGGTGAATTGCGCCTGGATGCTGCTGCAGGCAACTTTGAACTTCAAGGGATTACCTCCGATTTTCTTACATTCAACAAAACAGGTGATATCGGGAACTACTCACTGACAACAACCAGTGAAGGGAACAAGAAAAAGATCAACCTGTCAATGGAAAAATCGGGGATCCGCCATTCGGTGAATGAGAACAAGGTTGAGATCAAACTCAACGACAAACCCTCCTGGAATCTCGATTTTGATATCGGAGCTGCTGAAATCCTGATGGATCTGAGGGATTATAAAATTGATACGACAACCATTGATGCCGGTGCCTCCTCCCTTGATATCAAAATCGGTGACAAGAGCCCGCTTACCGTAATGACCTTCAATGCAGGTGCCTCCTCCATCAAAGTTGAAATCCCAAAAGAATCGGGATGCCAGATCAAATCCGAATCATTCATGATCAGCAAGGAATTCGAAGGATTCACCAAAAAGGGAGAAGGGATATATCAGACGGCCAACTTCTCAACCGGTAAAAATAAAATATACCTGACCGTGAAGACGGCCATCTCCAAAATTGAGATCACCCGTTACTGATTACCGGTCGAGGTAATCTTTCACCAGGCCGAAAAATTCCCCGGGAGCATCAGCGTGGATCCAATGTGAAGCATTCGCAATGGTTTTCACCTCCGCCCCGGGGAATTTACTTTTCAGCTCAGCAATATCACCGTCCCTGATATAATCGGATAACCCTCCGCGAATGAACAACACCGGCTTAGGATATTCACCGGTCACGCTGACTCCCTCAAAAACCGACAGCAGGTTTTCATTGATGGCTTCCAGGTTCAGCCGCCAGTCAAGGTACTTATGGTCGCGCCAATACACGTTTTTCAGCAGAAACTGCCGTAGTTTTAAGCTTTTTACCGTGGTTTGCAATTGTTTCTCCACGTCGCTTCTTGAGGTGGCTGTGCTGAAATCAACCGATTGCATGGCATTGAGCAATAACTGATGCTCCTGGTTAGGCGGCGACTTGCGCAAAGAAATGTCTGCGACTACCAGTTTACTCACCATCTCAGGATGATGAAGGGTGAAAAACATGGCGGTCTTCCCGCCCAGGGAATGCCCGATCAGGAAGATGTCCTTGAGTCCGTTCTCCTCCACCAATCCCAAAAGATCATCCTCCATTGACGGAAAATCAAACACCTGGCTGTGTGGCGATTGGCCGTGATTTCGCAAATCGGGAATCAGCACCCGGTAGTGTTCACTTAACCTTCGCCCAAAGGTTACCCAGTTGTCCGAAAGGCCAAATAATCCATGTAAAATCACGACCGGCTGACCGTTACCAAACTGACGACAGAATAACTTCATTCAGCAGATGTTTATTAACATAATATTGTTGAAAAAAAATCGTTTCGCTTTGTCAAAAATACATAAAAAAGTCACCTATTTGCATCGGAAATTTCATTGTAACACCGGCTTATCATGATTTGTTGTAATGCGTTGATTTACAGGAAGTCAGATATTGGTGAGACAGGCGGTTTTCATCTTTGAATTTACTATCCAAACAGGCAACACATAAAATGGAAAAAAGTCCGAACGAAAAACTGATCATCCCCCATATCGAATTATCAGAAGAAGAAGAACCTCCAAGTCAGCCCACCTTCATTGACGAAGCAACCCTTTTAGACGAATATTTCAAATCGCGCGTCGACCGTGAAAAGACGGCTATCAGTGAACGCTCAATCGAATTCTTACAAACCTATTTTCCGGAAGCGACGGTCAAAGACTGGAACAACTGGCATTGGCAGATCAAAAACAGCGCACGCTCCATTGAACAGCTGTCAAGGTATATTACCCTGTCTGACAATGAGGTGAAACCCGACGGGACCAACAGTCAGTCGCTTCCATTGCGTATTTCGCCCTATTACATCAGTCTCCTCGACCGCGATAATCCGGAACAGGCCCTGCGGAAGAGCGTTGTACCGGTATTTGATGAGTTTCTTCTGCACTCTGGAGAAGCATCGGATCCCCTGATGGAAGAACATGACAGCCCCGTGCCCAATATCGTTCACCGTTACCCCGACAGGGTGCTTTTCCTGGTGACCGGATTCTGTTCAACCTATTGCCGTTACTGTACCCGCACCCGCATGGTTGCAAAAAACAAATGTCACATCGGGGTAAAGTCGTGGGAGGCGGGGTTAAATTACATTGAGCAGCATAAGGAGGTGCGGGATGTACTGGTTTCAGGAGGCGACCCCCTTACCATGCCTGACCTCCATGTTGAATACCTGCTTTCACGTTTGCGAAACATCCCCCATGTGGAGATCATCCGCATCGGCACCAAGGTGCCAGCCGTTCTTCCCCAGCGTATCACCAGGCCCCTGGTGAATATGCTGAAGAAATATCATCCGCTGTTCATGAGCATCCATTTCACCCATGCAGATGAGATCACCATGGAGGTGAAGGATGCTTGCGAAAGGTTAGCCAATGCAGGGATTCCACTGGGAAGCCAGACCGTTTTGCTCAAAGGCATCAATGATGATGTACACGTGATGAAAAACCTCATGCACGCCTTGCTGAAAATAAGGGTCCGCCCCTATTACCTGTATCAATGCGACCCGGTAGTCGGATCGGGCCACTTCCGCACAACCATTGCGGAGGGTCTGGAAATCATCAAAGGATTACGCGGTCATACCAGCGGATATGCCGTTCCAACCTATGTCGTGGACGCCCCGGGTGGCGGCGGTAAAATCCCCCTGCTTCCCGATTACTTTGTCGGGAGAGAGGATGGATATGCCCTGCTTAAAAATTACGAAGAGAAGGTCTTCAGATATCCCGATTTTACCCAATAGCCAATGACCATAGGATTAACCTACGATTTACGATCAGATTACCTGAAGGAGGGCTATAGCGAAGAGGAAACAGCGGAATTTGACCGTGAAAGCACCATTGAGGCAATCGAACAAACATTAAAGGATCTGGGATACCAGACTGACCGAATTGGCCATGTGAGGCATTTAATCGAGCGCCTTTCAAAGGGCGACCGGTGGGACATGGTATTCAACATTTGTGAAGGAATGAACGGAATTGGCCGGGAGGCCCAGGTTCCAGCATTGCTCGATGTTTTTAACATTCCCTATACCTTCTCCGACACCCTCGTGCTGTCGCTGACCCTGCATAAGGGAATGACAAAGCGGGTAGTCAGGGATTACGGAATACCCACCCCCGATTTTGCCATTATTGAACGTATTGAAGACTGTTCATCGGTCAACCTGACCTATCCTTTGTTTGTAAAGCCCAATTCAGAGGGGACCGGCAAAGGGATCAGTGCGTTGTCGAAGGTCGCCAGTCCGGAGGAACTGACCGGCATATGCCAGGATCTGCTTTCAAAGTATCCGTCGGGACTGCTGGTTGAAGAGTATCTTCCCGGGAGGGAATTCACCGTGGGTGTGCTGGGCAGCGGCCCCGAGGGCTATCCGGCGGGGATCATGGAAATTCTTTATTTAAAGGCCGATACCAATAACATCTATTCCTATCATTCCAAATCTAATTACCACGATAGAATAGAATATAAAGTTCCCGAAAAAGAGATCGCTGACAAATGCATCGATCTTGCCCTTAAAACCTGGCGCGTTTTAGGTTGCAAGGATGGCGGACGGATTGACATCCGTGTTGACCGAAACGGCATACCGAATTTTATTGAGGTGAATCCTTTGGCCGGACTGGACAACATCCATTCTGATCTGCCAATACTCGCTTATAAGCACGGATATGATTTTCAGCGACTTATCCATGAGATCATGCTCTCCGCCAGAAAAAGGTACGGGCTGCAATAATTAACTCCTCCAAAATGAAACAAAAAGTATTGATCCTTTACAATAAGTTGTCAAAAAAGCCAAAGGATGATGAAGCCGATGTCATTGAACAGGTAAATCTTGTAACCGGTGCATTAAAAAAGCTGGATTACGATGTTGACTATCTGCAGTTGGATCTTAATCTTAAATCAGCGATCCTGCAAATTCAAAAGGGAAACCCGTATATTATTTTCAACCTGGTTGAAACGATCGGAAACAAAGGAGAATTCGCATTTCTTGCCACTTCAGTCCTCAACTTCATCAGGATTCCCTATACCGGATCACCCCTGATTCCCATGTTCCATTGTTCCAATAAATATCTTGCGAAGAAGGAGCTGAATGCCATCGGAATTAAAACCCCCAAAGGCTATACGCTTGATGAGTGCCACAAACTGGAACCCAACAAGAAATACATCATAAAGCCTATCTGGGAAGAGGGTTCGCTCGAGCTGGATGAGGATTGCGTCTTTATGGGCTCTGATAACGGGTTCATTGAAGGAATAAAAAAGAAAAGTCTGCAACACTACTTTATTGAGGAATTCATTGAAGGTAGAGAGTTTAATAATTCCATTCTTTACAGCCCGGATGGGCCTGATGTGCTTCCGCTAGCTGAAATGACCTTCGTCGACTATCCCGATGACAAGCCAAAGATGATGGGCTATAAATCAAAGTGGGACGACAAATCATTCGAGTATACCCATACCCGGAGGAGCTTCAGATTATCAAAGGCTGATGAACCCCTGAAAAACGAGATGATCGCCATCTGTAAAAAATGCTGGATCGAAATGGGATTCAAGGGGTACGTCCGCATTGACTTCAGGGTGACCAAAGAAGCGGTACCCCTGGTGATCGACATCAACCTCAATCCCTGCCTTTCGGAGTCGGGTGGATTCATGGCTGCTTCGAAGAAGAGAGGATTGACCTTTGATAAAGTTATTTCAAGGGTACTTGCGGATGCAATCAGGTAAAGCACCTTCAACCTGATGCGGTATTAACACAACAACAAATAAAAACACCATGATCACTTTTCGTTCAGAGGTTCGTCCTGAAGATGTTGAAATTGTCAGGGACATCATTGTCTCCACCGGATTTTTCTACGATTCCGAAGTACCTGTTGCCGTCGAACTGGTTCAGGACCGCCTTGACCTTGGCGATAAAAGCGACTACCACTTCCTGTTCGCCGAATCGGACGGAAAAACGGTTTCATACAGCTGTTTCGGGCCCATTTCAGCCACCGAGGGCAGTTTTGATCTCTACTGGATCGCGACGCATAACGACTACCGTGGAAAGGGGATTGGGAACATGCTGATTGAAGAGACGCACAAAGCCATTAAAAAGATGGGAGGCCGGATTGTTATCGCCGAAACCTCTTCCCTCGAAAAATATGCCCCGACCCGGCATTTTTACGATTCTACCGGATACTTAAAAGAGGCACAGATCAACGATTTTTACATGGAAGGTGACGGCAAGGTCTTTTTTGTCAAGCGCCTTTAATTTGATTTTCCTGATCAGGTCAGTCA
This sequence comes from Bacteroidota bacterium, assembly GCA_037128705.1. Lineage (GTDB taxonomy): Bacteria > Bacteroidota > Bacteroidia > Bacteroidales > FEN-979 > CAIVAT01. The sequence continues at coordinate 45,455 of JBAXVX010000015.1, forward strand.
ACCGCAAAGAACCTGAGATTTATTTTTCCAGCCTGGTCAACTGATCCGTTGCTGAGTTGTATTTCGCAACTTTCTGCCAGGCATATCCATTGGATCCGCGTTTCACCGCCCAGAAATCGTAATTTCCGACGGCACGGTCACCATTCACATCCAGTGAAGTATTTCCCGATGCACCAAAATATCCGGAAGATTCAAGCGTGAATACCAGTTTCAAAAACTCGATATCCGGGGATTCTCCGGCCTTGAGATAACTGAGAACCGAAACCCACAATGCATCGTAGGCAGTGAAAGCATATGAATCGGGCACATGGCCGATTTGAAGCTGGATGCGATCGCTGAGAGGCTGCCATTTATCTTTTGCAGCATCATCGAGGCCAAAAATCGGACAGGGCAATCCATGAGCGCAGGCATAGGAGGCGGCTGTAGTATCGGTAAGCATGGAGGCGTTCTGAGCGAATGCTGAACTGCCGTACCAAAACACCTTGTTCAGATTGACCTTTTCCAAAGCATCATGCAAAAAACCGGAACCTTCCGACAGTGAAACCAGGTAAACCGCCACTTCTCCTGGATCATACAAATTCAGCTCAGCTGCAACATTCGAGTCGAGCTTTGAAAGCAAAGGAATAAAGTCGGTCGTTTTCGGTGAATACATCACGGGGGTACGGACTTTACTTCCGGCAGCCATGAAATCTCTCCGGGTGGATGCCAGTAAATCCCTTCCCCACACGTCATCCCGCACCAGCGGAACAATAACCTTTACCTGGTCTTCGATCAGCATCTTTGTCATTGCTTTTCCCTGCAACACATCACTCGAAACAAACCGGAAAACGTTGTCGTTGGGGATAGCGAGTGAAACGGCCACGCTCGAAGGGCTTATAACCAGGATTCCGTGTGAATCGGCGAAGGGTTTAATTGCTGCCAATTCAGCACTGGTATAAGGTCCGATCACCAGCCTTATCCCTTTATCGTAAAGCACCTTCAGTTGCTTCAGCGCCTCCGCAGTATCCGTTTTTGTATCAAGTACTTCAACAGTTACTTTTTTTTCAATCGCCAGCTGGTTCATATACCCGGCGATATCATGTTGCGCCAGTTCAATCGACACCTGTGAACTCTGGCCTGTTGAATAGCCGCTCCCGGTGAGCGAAAGCAACGCACCAATCCTGATTTCCCCGTTTGTGACCGGGTTGTATACGGGCTCATTATTCTTGCAGCATCCATTGAGCAAAATAATCAGAATCATCCATGGGAATAATATCCTTGGCTTTTTCATCACTTATATAGTTTTTTTAATGATTCCATCAACTCAGGCGTCAGCTTTTCAATTTTCCGAATATCTTCAAATTTATTTAACAGGTCCTCGATGGTCAGGTGTTTCTTTTCCTCTTCATGAATATCTTCAATGATCTGACCATTGTGCATCATCAGGATTCTCGTCCCCAGCTCCAGTGCATGCTGCATGGAGTGGGTCACCATGACCGTAGTCAGTTTATTGGCCGTCACAAACTTCTGGGTTAAACGGATGACCTGGGCGGCAGTTTTCGGATCAAGGGCAGCCGTATGCTCATCCAGCAGGAGCACTTTAGGTGTCTGGAGCACCGCCATCAGCAGGGTGATCGCCTGGCGCTGACCCCCCGACAGGGTTCCCATTAAATTTTCGAGCCGGTCTTCCAGCTGCATGTCGAGCGATGCCAGCTGCTGCTGAAGCTGGCTCTTCAGTGCGCCCTTCAGTGAGATCACAGGAAAGCGTTTTTTTCCGCGGAACCAGGCCATCAGAAGGTTCTCCGCAATGGTCATCCCGGGGGCGGTTCCGGTGTATGGATTCTGAAACACCCTGGAAATGTACCTGGCACGCTGAAAGTCCATTTTCCTTGTCACATCCCTGCCGTCAATTTCAATGGTTCCCTTGTCAGGCCTGATATTCCCGGCTATCGCATTCAGAAGGGTCGATTTCCCGGAGCCATTGGTACCGATGATGGTTACGAATTCATGTTCCCTGATATCAACACTAATTTCTTTCAGGGCCACCAGTTGATCCAGAGAACCAGCATTGAATATTTTATGAAGGTTGTGAATGCAGATCATGGTCAGTGGATTACAATTTTAGCATTCTTTACCAGGGAATCCGGAAGTATGACCCCAAATCTTTTAGCCAGGGTCAGATTCACCCCCAGTGAAAAAGGCACATATGTTTCGATCGGGATGTCGTTTGGGTTGGCCCCCATGAGTACCCCCTCAAAAATGATGGCCGCCTTTTCTCCCACTTCGTAATAATCGGCTCCCAGGCTTAGGAACGTTCCTGAATTAACATCATCAGCGGTATTGGTAAAAAAAGGAATTCCCTTCTTCTGCATGGTTTGAGCAATTTCAGGAATCACCTGCGAGATCATCACATCCCCCGAAATAAAGAAAATATCAATTCCTGAACTTACCAGCGCATTCAGTTCATCATCCAGGTCATTGAGGGAGGTGATGGATCGTTCAACCAGCTGGAAGTTATGAATCCTGCAGGACTCCCTGGCCTTTATGGTGCATATTTCAGAGTTTATTTCACTCGTGTTCCAGATGATCCCTATTTTTTTTGCCTTTGGGAAAAGCGTACGCATCAGGCTGACTGTCGCCTCCACTGGTTGCGGCGTAGCCAGTCCGGTAAGGTTCGGAAAATGCTCAGTCCTGCTTTTTGCGACACCGGCTTTGATTGGATCAGTGACAGTACAAAATACGTGGGGTATCTTTTTATTGGTATTGGCCATCATTTGCAGCGCGAGGGTCGAAAAGGTCACCACATAATCGTAATCCATATCAACAATATTTTTGGCAATGGCCTCCCCTGTCGGGTAATCGCCATGTGCATTGTACTCATCCATCGTCAGCATAATTGATTTCAGCCTGGCCTCCTTGCCTATTTTTTCCTTAAACCCGAGGGCACTCCTGTCGAGCAGTGAATTGCTGTTTATCTGGAACAACGCCACACGTTTTGGCCGGTTGTCGCGCTTTTCCTCAGGGAGGGTCAAGGGCGGTTTTGTTAATTTTCCATTCCTCACGAATGCATCTGAAGCAGTCTGGATGGACAACGGGATTGAAAGTCCGAGTTCTTTGGCCACATCATAATTCACCCCGTAGGTTACAATTTTATATTTCTCAAACGGGATCTGTGCCGGGCTCTCTCCTTGGATGATCCGGTCGATGAGACGTGCAGCCTGCATCCCGCTCACGTAAAATTCAAATCCGTAGACGATAAGGGCCCCGTCTTTCAACCGCTCTGCATCACAGGTGAATATCGGGATCCTGCTGTTTTTTGATACCCTGACCACCGATTCGAACGAATTGAATACAGTGAGATCATTGATCAGGACAAATGCCTTGATGTTTTTGTTCACCAGTGCAAGTGCAGCCTGGTAGACATCATTGGAGCCGGAGATGGTGACCTCTTCAAGCACAATATCCTTATCAGAACTGAGTGCCTTCTTCAGATCCTTTAAATTGGAAACCGTATTGGGATAAGCCGGGTTGTAAATGGTCCCGATCCGGACCTTGCCGGGATACATCTTTTTAAAAATTGTAAGCAGATCTTTGATCGGGGAGGCTCCGTATATTCCTGTGATATTGGGCGGATGATCGACTGGCGAGGTTCCCGCCCCGATTATGAACGGGTTGGCCACGGTGGCAAAAATGATCGGCTTATCCTTGACCTTATTCAGGGCAGCCTGGGTAGAGGCTGTGGAGATCGGCACATAAATGTCGACCTGTTCGTTCAGATAATGCCCAATGATGGTCTGATTGGTCGGTATATCTCCCTCTGCATTTTGCTCAAGAATGACACAATTTTTTCCATTGACATAACCAAGTTTCCCGAGTTCTGAAATAATGCCATCACGGGTTTTAGTGACAATATCGCTGTTATTGGCCATGATCAGGCCGATTTTAACTATCTTCTTCTCAACCTGATTGATCCGGGCAGGTCTTAACAGGAAATAACCTGCCATTGAAACCAAAATGAGCGTAAAGATGATCAGGAATGGTTTCCTGTTTTTTTCAAAACTGTCGCGCAGGGATTTCAGGATACCCGTGGAACCGGATCCCATTGCACCTGAGGCAATGAGCGTAATAAGCACAAAGAAGGCGGTGATGATCTTCAAATCGTTCGGATTCATCCCGAAATGAAGCGCCATGGCCACAGCCAGCCTGAAGATGATGGATCCCAGAATTACCCCAAGTACTTTGACAAACATGGAGCGGTGACGTAGAATGGCTTCCCCGATGATCACAGAGGCCAGGCTGAAAATTATTGAACCGATACCCATGCCGATATCGGCAAATCCCTGGTATTGTGCTATCAGAGCTCCCGATACCCCCACAAATCCATTGGCCAGCGATATTCCGAATATTTTCATCCGGTTAACCGAAACACCCTGCGCTGCAACCATCACCGAATTGTTCCCGGTAGCGCGCATGGTGAGTCCGAAATCAGTTTTCAGAAACAAGGAGGTCAGCATCCAGATCACAAGAATGAAGAGAACGAGAAAGAAAAAATTCCAGAGTTCCGGATTTAAACCCGGGTTAATCGGGGAGAGAAGGGATACAAAGGTAGGGCTGTTCAGCAGGGGAATATTTGACCTCCCCATGATATGAAGATTCACAGAATACAGGCCTGTCATCACCAGGATGCCAGCAAGCAATCCTTCAATTTTAAACCGCGTATGGATGTATCCTGTAATAAAACCTGCCAGCGAGCCGACCAGGAATGCAACCGGAAGAACAAGGATCGGGTTCCATCCGTCCACAACCAGGATGGAGGCCACTGCAGCTCCCGTGGTAAAGGTTCCATCGATGGTGATATCCGGAAATGAATAAAGCTTGTAGGTTATGAATGTGCCTATGGCCATGAAAGCATAGAGGATGCCAAGGTTTACCGCTCCGATCCACAGGTCCATCAGTTGGTCTCCAGGTTTATAATGGCAATAAAACCGTTTTTCAGTTTTGAGTCCGGCAAAAGATGAAGGACCTTCTGCGGATCAAATTCTCTTACAACCCTGGTCAACTCGGCCTCAAACCCGTTGATGTTATTGCTCCACAATCCATTCTCAAATATGGCAGCATGCAGGTGCATGCATCCGTTTTCAGGAAGAAGCCTTTTTAACCCGGGATCCTTCACATCGGTATTTTTCACGACAATGCCACAAGCCACGATGGTTTTATTGATCTCTTCTGATTCAAGAGAAAAGTTCATCCATTGCGTAAAATGGGCAGTATCTAAAATATTCCCGGTGGCAGGGCAATTTTCAATGACTGGCGATTTTTTCAAATGCATGCCATGAATTCCTCCGCTGGTACCCAGGATCACAACGCCAAAGGTTTTTGTCTCAGCAATCTTTCCGGCAGTTTTGAGAAGTTCATCCAGGCTTAACGGACTATTACCTGCATCAAACCGGAGAACCTGGGCAAAGGGACCGTTGAGCCCAAAGCCATATAAGAAATTCAGTGAATGCTGCGACTCAGGTGAAAAATAGGAGTAATCAACAACCGGTTTGGCAACAGCCGGGTAGGAAAAGAAATGATGCCGGATCACTATGGCCTCGCCGAACAGGGATTTATAATCAGAATAGTCGTCACCCAATGCTGCAAGGCCAAGACCATAGTCCATGTCGGCTGATTTATTATTCACCGTATCATCAGGCCCATAGGATGAATTCATCAATCTGTCTTCAGATCCGAAGACAAAGAATTTACCTTTTTGAACATTCCCTCTTCGGCATACGAAAGTGATCCCGTCAAGGGTCATTTCCGTGATCTCGGGGGAATCGACCTCGGGTTGCTTTCCTGCCAGCAAATCGTTCAAATCATCGTGGATTCCCAGAAAACCGGCCATCCCGCTGATGGTGAAAACTTCCATGATGGCCGGTGGAACTGAAACCAGTGTAAGCTTTCCCCCGATCTGGTCGAGGGCCTTGTGGCTTTGCAAGATGATGCGCAGGCCGGCGCTGCTCATGTAAGAAACATGGGTGAAATCGAGAACCAGGTTGCGGCGGCCTTCAATCGCAGACTGGTCAATGGCCCGTTTAAGTCCGGCCGAGGTTAAACCATCAATGCGTCCCTGAAGATCGAGAACGTCAAAAATATCCCATTTTTTACTGACAATTTCCATCTTTCCATTCAAGGACATCAGGTTCAGGTACGGCCATTGAAAGATACTGCAAGGTAAGTAATGTCATCAGATTGTGCCATCCCGGAAGAAAAGGCATTCACCTCCTGCATCGATCCCTTCACCACATCTTCGATGGAAGAGGCAAGGTTAGACCGCAGGTAGTCTTCAAGGCGGTCATCCCCGTAACACTGGTCACTGGTATTGAAGGCTTCGGTTACCCCATCGGTGAAAAGGAAAAGCCGGTCGCCGGGAGCAAGCTGTAATTTTTTTGACTGATAACTGAAATCCTCCATGCAACCCATGATCGGGCCCCCGGTCATGGCAACTTTGTGAATCCCGTCACCCGAAAGTACATACGGAGGATTGTGACCTCCGTTTACATATTCAACTTCTCCGGTGGCCGTGTTAAGAATGCCGTAAAAGACGGTCACAAACATACACGAAACACTTTCATTGCAAAGCAGGTTATTCACATAGTTCATGCATTCATCCGTTGGAAGTCCTTTCAGACCTGTTGCCCGGATCAGGGTCCTGCTTACTGCCATAAAAATGGCAGCCGGGACTCCCTTGCCTGAAACATCTCCGATTACAAAACCCAAACGGTCGGTGTCAATCATGAAAAAATCATAAAAATCCCCTCCCACCTCCTTGGCGGCAACCATAGAAGCATAGATATTAAAATCGGTCCGGTTTGGAAAAGGCGGAAATATTTTTGGGAGAATGGCCTGCTGGATCTCCCTTGCAGTATTTAAATCCTGCCTGATTGAAATCAGCTGGTCATGCTCCTCCTGCGACTGCCTGATCAGTAATATTTCCTCCAGGGTTTTATTTATCGTAATTTCAAGATCATCGAAATTCACTGGTTTTGTGACAAAGTCAAAAGCCCCCCGGTTCATGGCGGTACGTATATTCTCCATATCGCCGTATGCCGAAACGATCACTGTTTTCAAACCGGGATTTTTCAGTTCCTTCAACTTGGAAAGGAGGGTTAATCCATCCATTTCAGGCATATTGATATCTGAAAGGATGATCCCTATTTCCGGAAATTCTATCAGTTTTGCCAGCGCCTCAAGGCCATTGTGGGCGAAAATAAAATCATAGATGCCATCCCTGATTTGACGACGGAATTTCTGCCGGACCAAGGGTTCAAGGTCAATTTCATCATCAACCACGAGGGTTTTAATACTTATCTGCTGATTGTTACTCATACAATTTAGTGTTTTGGAATTCTGATAATAAATTCGGCGTATTCGCCTTCAGTGGTTTCGACCTTCAGGTCACCCCGATGCTGTTTCACGATGATATCATGACTGATAGATAACCCCAAACCTGTTCCGGAACCTGCGGGTTTAGTTGTAAAGTATGGATTAAAGATTTTTTCCGTAATGGAAGGAGGTATACCGCCACCGTTATCATAAATCCTGATTTCAACCTGTTCGACCATATCTTTGGTCGTGGTCCTGAGCATTGGAGTATATTTATCGGGTTGTGCCTTCTTTTTCTGGTTTGTGGAATAACAGGCGTTGTTTATCAGGTTTAAAAATACTCGTCCAATATCCTGGGGCACAATTTCGACCAGTCCGATGGAAGGATCATGATCCTGTTCTATTTTGATATTGAATGTATTATCTGATGCTCTCAGACCATGGTATGCCAAAGTAACATATTCCGACAACATGCTGTTGAGATCAGATGGAACACGCTCTCCCTCTTTACCATGGGCATATAGGAGCATTCCGCGAATGATGCTTTCGGCCCGTTTTCCATGTTCACTGATTTTCTGAATATTGCTGCTCATATCCGTGAGGATTGAATTCAGATAGTCTGCATCCTTGGGATCAATAGAATTGGCCAGTTTTCCTATTTCTTCGCTGAATTCCTTGACCAGATCCAATGTTAGCTCAGAAAAATTCTTGATAAAATTGAGCGGGTTTTTGATTTCATGCGCAATTCCTGCCGTAAGTTGGCCGAGTGTTGCCATTTTCTCGCATTCCAATAGTTGCTTCCGGACCTCCTTTAACTGATCCTGAAGTTTCTCAATTTCGGAAGAATTACCTGAATCCTGTTTCAATTCATCCATAGCTCCGGTTTATGATGAGGTAAAATTAGCAGATTTTCAGGTCATCCCGTTTTTTTTTTAAAAAAGTTTTTCAAGGTTTTTTCTGTGATTATCATAAATTTGTTTTCATTTTTTTCAACTACCCATGGCAACACCTCTGCTTCACGACAACCCATTTCCCGGGATCCGGAGTTACGAAATTTCTGAAGATGAGCTTTTTTTCGGCAGGGAACTTCAGGTCAGGGAACTGATTGAAAAATTATTTCAAACAAGATTCCTGGCCATCGTCGGTTCATCAGGATGCGGAAAATCATCTCTTATCAAAGCCGGCGTCATTCCCGCCCTGCTCAAAAATAAAACGGAACATTTTTCGACAAAATGGAAGGTGAATATTTTTCGCCCTTCGGATGATCCCATTGGCAACCTTGCCAATTCCCTCGCAAATGCCCATTTTAATACAGAAGAAATTACCGCTCAGCTCCGCTCAGGAAAAGAAGGACTGGCCCAGTTTCTATCGACTAGCGACAATCCTGCCGAACAGTCAAGACTGATCATCATTGACCAGTTTGAAGAGTTATTCCGGTTTCGAAACAGCAGGACAGCCTTTCACACCATCATCGAAACTTCTGCCTTTGTCGACCTGATTCTTACTGCGGTCAGTCACCCCGAAATACCTGTTTATATTGTCCTTTCGATGCGCACCGATTTTCTGGATGAATGCACTGAATTCAGGGGGCTCACGGAGACAATCAACAAAGGGTACTACCTTGTTCCCCGGATGAACAATGAAGAACGCCGCATGGTCATCACCGGCCCTGTGGAAATGAAGGGCTGTAAAATTACCGATGAATTGGTTGAACAGCTTTTAAAAGATGTTGGAGACGATCCTGACCAGTTGCCCATCCTGCAGCATGCCATGATGCGGACCTGGGATTATTGGACGTTGAGCCGCATAGGCAGTCAACCCATCGGGCTGGAACATTACACGGCGATAGGCACGATGAAGGAGGCGCTCTCATTTCACCTTGAAGAAATTTTTGCCGAACTCGGGGATTTTAAAAGCAAACACATTGCTGAAAAGTTATTCAAGGCCCTCACAGAAATTAACAAGGAAAGCCGGGGAACCCGTCGCCCGACCCAGCTGAGCGAAATAGTAACCCTGGCCGAAGCACGACAGGATGAGATCATCAGGGTTATTGACAACTTTAGAAAACCAGGTTGTGCATTTCTCATGCCTTCGGCAAATGTGGAAATCAATTCAGACTCCACCATCGACATATCGCATGAAAGCATCATGCGGGTATGGACCAGGTTGAAGAATTGGGTTGAAGAAGAGAGCCAGTCGGCCCAGCTTTATACCAGACTGTCAAAATCTGCAGAACTTTACCAGGAGGGAAAAACAGGATTGTGGATAAATCCGGAACTCCAGCTTGCATTGCAATGGAAAGATCAAACCAAGCCAAATGCCACCTGGGCCATGCGATATGATCCAGCTTTTGACAGGGCCATAACCTTTTTGCAATACAGTAAAAAACAAAATGAGCTGGAACTTTCAAAAAAAGAGGACCAGCAAAAAAGGAACCTCAAGCGGGCCAAGACCTCCGCTTTAATCCTCGGAATCGCCTCCGTAGTATCTATTCTTTTTCTGCTTATCTCACTGAATCTCAGGTTTAAAGCTGAAGCAAGCCGCAAAGAAGCCCTGGAAAAAGAGAAGCTGGCTGTTTTTGAACGTAAGGGGATGGAGGAGCAACGCAAGGAGGCAATCCTTCAAAAGAAAATTTCAGAACAGCAGCAGCAAATCGCCGAGCAACAGGAGATGATAACAGAACAGCAGAGGCAATATGCTGTCAAACAGCAGGTCATAGCTCAGGAACAGACCGTTGTTGCTGTTCAACAGAAAAAGAAAGCAGATGAATCGAAACAGGAAGCCCTGGTTGCCAGAGATGAAGCTCAGATGCAACGTAAGGAGGCCATTTCGCAAAAAATAATTGCTGATCAGGAAAGGATAAAAGCAGAGGAATCTGAGAAAAACACCCAGCGACTGAGGCTGTTGGCTGTATCCCGGTCCATGGCCATTCAGGCAAGTCAGTTATTCAACACGGTCAAGGATGATTTGCCAGGCTTGCTTGCCGTTTCATCTTACCAGATCAATAAAGAAAACGGTGGCTTGCAAAATGACCCCGGAATTTATACTGCATTATCCACCATTTCGAACGATCAGAAAATTCTGCGCGGCCATGAGGATGGGGTGCGGTCAATGGTCTTGTCAAAGGACGGAAAAACATTGTTTTCATGTGGCGATGACGCCAAACTGCTGATGTGGAAACTCGACAACATTGATTTACCCCCCATCCGGCTTGAACTCCCTAAACAGGGGCAGGATGCTTTACGCACCGTCGGTTTGACATTTGATGAGCACTGGCTTATTGCCGGTTCTGCGACTGGAAATCTGATCATCTGGAAACGCAGTTCACTAAAAGAACAGCCACAAATTATCCGTGCGCATTCGTCGGTGGTGAATGAACTCGCCATGCATCCTGCAAAAAATATCTTTGCCTCTGCCGGTTCCGATGGTAAACTCTTGCTGTGGAATTATAATAATTCTCTGTTTACAAAATCGTTGATCGACTCTGTTGCAGGAAAAATAACCTGCGCGTCATTCAGCCCCGATGGCACCTGGCTTGCTTATGGCACAGGAGGCGGAGCGGTAAAAACAATCGCCATCAACGGGCAGCCTTCCCTCCCGTTCACCCTGCTCAATAATGGAAATGCCATTCTTTCCATAACCTTCAGCAAAGACGGAAAGTCTCTGGCCGCAGGTTTGTCCAACGGAACGATTAAGGTATGGAATATGGTGGACCAGGCAGCGAAGCCTCTGGAAATACTTGGCCGCCATGCATCAGGAGTGACTGCCTTGACCTTCAGTCAGGATGGAGGTGAACTTGCTTCGTCAAGCTATGATCGTACAATGACCCTGGCAGGATTCCCGACGTTAGAGGCAAAACCCATTTCAATTGAAAATCATGATCTGTGGGTATATGACATTGTTTTCTCACCCGATGACAAACAATTAATTTCCTGCAGTGCAGATAAAACGATCCGGATTGTTTCAACTGAAAATTCCATGATGGCTGAAAATCTGAAAAAAGAATTAAAGCGGAATATGACCCTGGAAGAATGGCAGAAAATAGTTGGAGGAGATATTCCTTATAAAAAAATCAGACCTGACCTTCCCTGAATGGTAAGTGCTTACATACAAACGAATTGATTATGCATCAGATTTTCAAATACAGGATAGCGTTCCGGGGATTTCTGACCCTCACCTCTATCCTTATGCTGTCTGTTTTATCCAGGGCCCAGGAATGCAGTGATGTAACCCTGAATCAGGCACGAAAATTTTACGATATCGGGAAGTTTTCGGAGGTAATACGCTCACTGAATCCTTGTGTTCATCAGGGATTCAATGAAAAACAAAAGGTGGAGGGCTACCGTTTACTCGCCATGACATACATCGCCATTGATTCCATTGAGAAGGCTGCACTGGAGACAGGATATCTTTTGCAGATTAATCCCACCTACGAAGCAAACCTGTTTGACCCGCCTGCATTCATCCGCATGGTGAATAACATAAAACTCTCAGGAGGTGCACAGGTAGTCACCTCCGTATCAAAAAAAGCAGAATCCATTTATGAAGCTCCGGCAACCATCGTTGTAATCACCCGGGATGAAATAAAAAAACGAGGGTATAATGACCTGGTTGAATTGCTGAAAGATGTCCCCGGATTTGACCTGACCATGTTCTATGGGCCCGAATATGCAAATATATATCAGCGCGGATTCCGTCAGAACAATACCGAAAAAACCCTGCTGCTTTTTGACGGCATCGAGGAAAATGATCTTTGGACCAACTGGGCTTACGTTGACAGGCAATATCCGTTGTCCAACATTGAAAGGGTTGAAATCATTTACGGACCGGCCTCCACCATGTACGGGCCGAATGCCTTTGCCGGAGTAATCAATGTGATCATGCAAAACTCGGCAGATGCCATCAAACCCGGCAGGAATATTGGCATCAGCGCCAAAGTAAATTATGGCACTTATAATACAGAGACGGTCGATCTCAGTCTCTCCGGCAAATATCGCAACGTCTCATTTACCGTCACCAGCAGGCTTTATCATTCCGATGAAATGGATATCTCCAGCCAGAAATATTTTGATTACGATCCCAATGTGTACAACAGTGTGGATTATAACAAACTGCTTGATATCTCTTCAGGTGCCAAGGAATACCTGGTCAAACACGACCTTCCGTTTACCAATCCCTATTATTCACTCTCTGCCGATTCCAACCAGCTTTCACTGACGCCACTGGGTGCAGAAACAGCGAGGGATCTGGATAAATCGGCCTATGATCAGATAGTAAAAGGACATAAAATCGGCTTCTCCAATGAAACCAAAAGCTGGCTGCTGAATGGGAAACTGAAAATTGGAAATTTCACAATTGGTTTTCAAACCTGGAAATACTGGCGGGGAGGGCTCACCCAGTTTACCGACACCTATGTTGCCGGTTCCGACAACGGATTTAGCTGGATCCCTCAGCTTTCCTATTTTTTCGCAAAATATGAAAACCAGATCAGTGAAAAAGTCTTCTTCTCCAATATTACTACCTATCGTATTCATGCGGTATCTGATGATTTTACCTTAGTATCCTTGTCCAATTATGCCCGTGGAAATAAAAAACTGACTGACCTGGTCAACAACAAAACCCCTGACTGGATCACCATGTACATGTATGAGCTGTCGAAACAACTTCGTACAGAATTCAAGGTCATCTACCGTCCGGTTTCGAGGTTTGACCTGGTTTCAGGTCTTGAAGTACGTAACAGTACACTGCAGGGACAATATTATTCCAGCCTGACTGATACGCCAGAAGATTCAGCTGTAATCATTCCTTCACCAAAAGGGGGCAATGAGTACAATGTCTGGGATTTAGGAGCCTATTCCCAGGGAACTTTCCAGGCTTTTCGTAAGTTTAAAATCACCTTTGGACTTCGTTACGACTTTAACCGGGTGCGAACCAACGACGGATTTGGCAGTAAAGTCAGCCCGCGCTTAGCCCTGGTTTATTCCCCTGGGAAATTTACATTTAAAGCCATTTACTCCAGTGGGATCATGAATGTATCGAACTGGACAAAATATTCGGTTGTCGCGAACCGGATTTCCAACCCGACTCTGAAAACCGAAAACATACAAAATATTGAATTGTGTGCAGGATTTCGACTGAATAAGGCATTCCATGCAGATATGGAGATCTACTATGACTTTATCGACAATGTAGTTGGTACGGTAAAAGTTGGAAATTCGGGATTAATCCAGAATCAGAATATTGGAAAATTCAGAATCATGGGGATACAGGCCAATGCCATATACCAGATTGAATCTTTTTCTGCCTATTTCAATTATACCTTCTGTGATCCCAAACAAACATATTCCGAGACCGGGGAGGTTGATAACAGAGTCGGAGATATTTCAAGTCATCAGTTCAATATTGGTGCAAATAAAGAATTCTTCAATCAATTGAACATAAACCTCCGGCTGAATTTTGTTGGTAAACGGCTTACCGGCCAGGGGACTACCGTGCCTTTGAACACGGATGTTTTTCCGTCCACTGCCATTCTGAATGGGGCCATCACCTATTCAAATAACAAGATAGTTCCGGGACTTGCCCTTCAGCTGGTGTGCAACAACATCCTGAATACAACCTATTTTGATCCCGGCACCAAGGCCGCCGATGGCGTCAACAGTCCTACCAGCATTCTCCAGCGGGGAAGACATCTGCTGATCTCTCTATCCTACGACTTTTAATCATTTACTCTTCATGAAAGAATATAAAATTATTACTGATCCTGAATCCCTCTGGGGAGATTTATTTCTGCCAGTCGTGCCGAAACTGAATCAGGGAAAAGGTATTAGACTCGTACTATTTGTAAGTTGCAATGGTGGAAATAATCTTTTAAATGCGCTTGCTCTTTATGAAAAGAGGTATCCGGATCAGCTCAACATCATTGGTGTTGCCACTGATGATTCCATAAATCCGAATGCCAGGATAACGAAAAAAAAGAGGGTCTGGAACGAATACAACGATGAAGAGAGAAGCGAGCTCAGAAGCAAAGTCCTCGATTCCTGCATGAATATTGGCGTTCCATGCTATACCGGGTCAGTAAAGACAGATTATTTCAGGAATATTTACAAGTCCTGGAATCCTGAGGTCCTTTTTATGTTAGTCTTCGGACAAAAGCTTGATTCTTTTCTCTTTGATTACCCGGCCATCGGAGCCTATAATTTTCATCCTTCCGACCTCCCGAAACACATCGGTATCGGGCCACAACCTTTTCACGAAGCAATCAGAAAAGGGTTGAAAACCTCCGTCTTTACCATTCACAAGATTACGGAACTTATCGACATCGGCCCCACCACGGGGATTTCAACGCCAATAAACATTTGCCTTGAAAATGGAACCTATCCGAAGAGCGTGATAACGATGTTTGAAAAGATCACAAGCGTGAGCACCTGGATGGGTGTGACACTGATCTCTAAAATCATCGCCCGGAAAGCCAGTGGTAAAAGCGGGCATGTTACGCGGATCGACTTCAGCAAAGAACTCCCGGAAGAGATTAAACAATTACTGCTGAAACCCGCAACGGATGACCGCAACGAGTTGTACAAAGTTCCCGATCATCCCTTACTTACGAAATGACCGTTTTGGCATGAGACAGAGATCGTGGTTAACGAAAATACTGAATATCCGCGGAGAGGAATATAAACCTGTCCTCATATTGATGGTGTTTTCGTTTTTTATCGGAATGTCCATCTCCTTTTATTTTACCGCTTCCAATGCAATTTTTCTTAAGCACTTCAAACCCAAAATGATACCGGTATCATTTATTGCTTCGGGTATTATCATCTATCTAGCATGGTGGATATTTTCACATATCGATAGAAAATTAAGTTTGTACCACCAGGTTGTCATTAAATTCCTTTTTGTTTTTCTCAGCGTACTTGCAATCAGTATTGGTGTCTATGCCTTTAATTCAAGCTGGATCACATTCATCATGTATACCTGGGTGAGATTGATGGTCTACATCACCCTGGTCAATTTTTGGGGCATTGCAGGCCGGCTTTTCAATGTCAGGCAGGGAAAAAGAATTTTCGCATTGATCAGCATTGGGGAGGTTGTTTCATACATGATAGGATATCTTTCAATACCACTGATCCTGAAGTTTCTCAACACACCCAACCTCCTCTTCCTGGCTTCAGCATCTCTGTTTATCTGCCTTATCATGGTGCTGTTCATTTTCACAAAATTTAAAGATCAGCTTCAATCCGGAATAGTTACTTCCGTAAAGGATGCCAAAATTTCCCAGTCGGATTGGAATTACTGGAATCTTTTGAAAAAACCCTATTTCCGCATAATTTCCCTGATGGCGCTGCTTCCCATCTTTGGATATTTGTTCGTCGATTTTTTATTCCTTGCACAAACCAAGGTTGAATTTTCAAACAACCCGCAGGACATTGCCCGGTTCATCGCAATTTTCCTGGGTTCCCTGGCATTCCTTGAGATTCTGTTAAAGCTTGTATCAGGAAGGTTCCTCAATAAATACGGAATCCGTCCCAGTTTGCTGTCATTGCCAATCATTCTAACATTCAGCGTCATTTTAGCAGCAGTATTCGGAGCGCTCTATGGCCCGATAGGCATGTTTTTCTCCTTTATCGCCCTTGCCCGCCTTTTTGAACGATCAATCCGGGGAGCTGTTTACGAACCGGCATTTCAGCTATTGTACCAACCTGTTCCAACCGAACAGCGTCTCCCTTTTCAAAATCAAATCGAAGGTATTCCTAAAGCCTCAGGAACGATAATCACAGGTGCCGTGATTTTATTATTTTCCTTCTTTCCGTTTATCACGCTCGTTCATTACACCTGGATATTCATTGTCGTACTTGGACTGTGGATTTGGGTCGCTTTCAAGATGTACGAGGAATACAGGAACATGCTTAAAATCAAGTTAAGCGAAATGAAGGACAGCGGGGTGAATGAGCAGGATCCCATGGTCACTTTAATCATGCAAACCTTTTCCAGTGCAAAGGCTGACCATATTCAAAAATTGACTGACTTTTTTGAGACGGTGGCTCCTGCGAGTTTCAAGGTGGCTGGTAAAGAGATCGCATCCTTATCATCCGATGAGAAAAAAAGGAAAGAAGGCGAAGATTATACCTTCGAATACATGGTTGATATTGCTCGCTCAGATAAGGTCCAGGAAAGGATGACGGCAGCCATCCTGCTGGGATCTTCCGGCAGGTATAACACCTACAAACTGCTCATTAATCTTATCAATGATGATGATCCGGGTGTAAAAAAGGCAGCCATTATTTCGGCCGGCAAAATTAAGCGCGTTGAACTTTGGCCGCATATTATTGAAAACCTGCTCATCCCTGAAAACTCCCATGCTGCCGGGGAGGCAATAAAAATAATCGGGGAACCTATTCTCCAGGAACTGGACCGGTTTTTCGAAAAAATCAATACCCACAAGCCAATTCAACAAAAAATTCTGCAGCTTTTTGAGGCTATCGGAGGAGCGAATTCTATAAAATTTCTACGTGAGAAAATCTACCATCCCGATAATGATATCAGGTTCCAGGTCTTATTGTCATTGAGCAACCTTGAATATCACGCTTCTGCAACTGAGATCACATTCATCAAACAAACCATTGAAGATTCGGTTGAAACCATTGTTTGGATCATGGCCTCTTTGAATGACCTCACCGCCAATATCAACACCAGTTCAATCCGCCAGGCCCTGCTTCAGGAACTGGAGGATAAAAAAGAGCATGTTTTCCTCCTGCTTTCGCTTCTTTATGATTCGAAGACCATCGGCCATATCCGCGAATACATTGAAAGTCAGGATACCAATGCAAAAATATACGCGCTGGAGATCAGTGATATGATGATCTCAGATGATATCAAGGAGATATTTTTCCCGATTTTTGAGGATTTGTCGATTTTGGAAAAGTTGCATCGTTTCAGCCTCCGTTTTCCACAGGAAACGATGACCCTGGTTAAACGGATTGAAGATGTCATCAACAAGGATTATTCAAAAATTAACCGCTGGACAAAAGCATGTGCCATTGATACACTTTCGCATGTTCCTGAAGACGATTCAGTTAGGGCTGAGACTATACTGGCGGCCAACATTGTTAATCCTGACCCGCTTCTGGGAGAATTGTCGGCATGGATCCTTTATTCCAGATTCAGAACCTACTACATGGATACCGTGAGCCGTTTTGAGAAAAAAGCAACGATCCAGTTAACAGATATTTTTCGAAAAATAAAATTGAGAGACCAGAATGCGGTCCTTCTCATATATGAAAAAATTAACCTTTTAAAAACCACTGAATTCTTTGCACCAGTTCCTGAAATAAAGATTCTTAATCTTATTATTAATCTGAATGACCCAACCGGCAATGTGCAGAGTAATCCGAAACAATCAGCAGGAACAGAGTCCAATACCATGGTTGTAAAATCAGAGGACGGATATATTCTGCACATTCCGAATGAGAATATCTACGAAATGATGACAGGTGATCCGGTAATGACAGCGCGGTATCTCCAACTCTTTTTAAATAATAACAATGCCTAAGCGAAGGATTATGAATAAACTGGTCAT
The DNA here is from genome assembly GCA_037128705.1 of Bacteroidota bacterium. GTDB lineage: Bacteria > Bacteroidota > Bacteroidia > Bacteroidales > FEN-979 > CAIVAT01. The sequence goes on from JBAXVX010000015.1 coordinate 63,378, forward strand.
TACCTTCTTTTTATTATTCCTGTCGGGGATCATTACCGGGCAGCCCACCAAAGAAAATGAGCAGGGATTTCCATTTATAAAAAATTTCTCGCCTGCTATCTACAAGGCCCATGCGCAGAACTTTTCCATTACCCGTGACCCTTCAGGAATACTTTATTTCGGAAATTTTGCCGGTGTCCTGCAATACGACGGTGAATTCTGGCGGCTGATCCCAACGAAAAAAACCACCAGAGTCTCTGCTTTAGCCTGTGACAGTCTTGGGAATGTTTTTGTTGGTGCCTTGGGTGAAATCGGCGTGCTGGCACCCAACGCACAGGGAGACCTTATTTTTAAAAGCCTGATCGATTCAACCGCCATTTCAGTACCCTCCTTTCGGGATGTTTTGCAAATTTTCCCAACAAAAGATGGAATCTATTTCATCACAAAAAATATTATTCTCGTCTACCAGGGTGGGAAATTGGAATTGATAAAACCTGATTATGAAATTATTGCAGGGTTCCATGTTGACAACATTCTCTTTTTTCAGGTAAAAGAAAAAGGGTTGATGCGTTTCAAGGAGAAAACAATGATTCCCGTGCCCGGGGGAGAGATTGTCTCCGGGGCAATTGAGATAAAGGCTATGCTTCCTTATCCTGACAACCAGATACTTATAGCCACCGGAACTCAGGGACTGTATCTTCTTGATGCAAATGGTATCAGGAATTTTGTTACGCAATCCGATGAATTGTTCATGAAAAACCTGATAACTTCCGGCGTGGCCCTTTTTAATGGGACCTATGCCATTGGCACTTCGCGCAAAGGGGTTATCATCATTGATCCCAATGGCCATTTGAGGCAGATCATTGATAAAAAGGCGGCCCTGCGGAATGAATATATTCAGGGATTGTTTGCAGATGATAACAACATCCTCTGGGCCTCCCTGAACAATGGTATTGCCATGATAGAGGTACCTTCGCCCCTGACATTCTTTGATGAAAAATCAGGCCTGAATGGCGCTGTTAACCATATTTTAAGGTATAACGGCAGATTATTCGTATCAACCTATCAGGGTCTATTTTACTTTGATGAAAAATCTTTCGGGTTCCTGCCTGTCCCCGAAATCATTTCAGCCTGCTGGGCAGTCGTCCCATTCGGGAGTGAAATTCTTGCAGCAACATCGCAGGGGGTATTCATGGTTTCAAATTTTCACGCCAGGCTCGTTAAAGATGGATTTGCCATGTCATTGCTCAATTCTGCCTCCGATCCATCGACGGTTTTTTTAGGGGAAATGAGCGGATTCTATTCTTTGAGCAACCAAAATGGAAGCTGGAAGTCAAGGAAACTTGCGGGTCCTGATGAAGAAATCAATGATCTGTTGCAGGATGCTGAAGGAAATATCTGGGGCTCCACGCTGACCAAGGGAATTTTCAGGTATTCACCCAAGGAAGATCGGCTCATTTTTTTTACTGAATCTTCAGGATTGCCTGAAACCATTGGGAGTGCCATTAATTTGCTTGGAGGGAAAATCAGTGTATCCACGCGTAAAGGAGTTTATCTTTTTAATTCTAACAGCCATTCTTTTGATAAAATCACGCTGATAAAATCGGATACTGTGGCCGAAGATCAATGGTTCTCATTTATCACTGAAGATTCCCGGGGCAATTTATGGGTGAATGCCGGGGATGAAAGCCATTTGATGTTACTCGAAAAAAAGGGGGATGCCTACCAGGTGAATCGAACGCCCTTTCTTCCGATTGCCGATTATGTCATCTGGGCCATAGCCCCGGAACCCAATGGGATTACCTGGGTAGGCGGTCCGGATGGGCTGATAAAATATGACCCGGGCGTAAAAAAATTCAAGACAGAACCGTATCCAACGCTGATACGACAAATCACAATAACGAACGACTCGGTCATCTATTTTGGCAATGAAGTTCCCGGGAGTGGGAAAATTCTCGCTGGCAATGAAACGTTCAGTTACCAGTATAACTCTTTGCGCTTCGAGTTTACTGCACCGTTTTATGCCCCAAAAGGAGAAAACCAATACCAGTACCTGCTTGAAGGATTCGATGAAACTTGGTCCGATTGGTCAGTTCAGACAAATAAAGAGTATACCAACCTCCCTAAAGGCAGCTACACCTTCCATGTGAAGGCCCGCAATATTTACGGAAAGATTGCCCGGGAGGCATCCTACCAGTTCAGGATCCTTGCTCCATGGTATGCTACAATATGGGCATTTATCATATACTTTCTTCTGGCCGTGGGAATAATCTACCTGATATTGATAATCAGGAACCGGCAATTACTTATGGAGAAACGAATTCTGGAGCAAAGAATAGCCGACCGGACTGCTGAAGTTGTTCAACAAAAAGAGGAAATTGAGAAGCAATCGGACGAACTCTCCAATAAAAATGATGAACTTGAAAAGATCAATACAACAGTCAAGTCTATCAATTCAGAGATTACATTCGAAAATCTGCTTCAATCGCTGCTTGAAAAAATGAAAGTCATCAAGTCGGTTGAAAAATCAACCGCACTCATTTTCGATAAAAAAGTCAATGCATTCAAATTTAAGGCAAGCTTTGGGTGGAATTTACAGCAACTGGCCGATGTTTCCCTCAGTTTAAATGATGCGGAAAATCGGTACCTGAAAAATGCAGAAGAGGTATTTGAAGATATTTTTCTGAAAACAGATTTCCCGGGATGGGAAAATGAATCCATTCTGAATGTACTCGCAATTCCAAAATCATTGCTTGTGCTGGTTATCAGGGTTGAGAACAGGGTGGAAGCTTTCCTGATTCTTGAAAACATGAACCGGGAACATGCATTTGAAGCCAAAGATCTGAGTTTTATAAAAAATTCAAAAGAGCATATCATTTCCGCTTTTATCCGGACCAGAATTCTTGAAGATTTGCAAAATACATTGCAGAATTTAAAAGAGACCCAGGACCAGTTGGTACAATCCGAGAAATTGGCCTCACTGGGCGCACTTATTGCCGGGATTGCCCACGAGATTCAAAACCCGTTGAACTTTGTCAATAATTTCTCCTCCCTGTCTGCCGACCTCGCCGACGAACTCACCGATTTCCTTAAAGACATCCATGGCAAAGTTTCTGATGATAAGTATGCCGATATTGAAGAGGTTATTGGGATGATAAAGGGGAATGTCAAAAAAATCAATGAACATGGTAAACGCGCTGAAACCATTGTAAAAGGCATGCTCCAACATTCGAGAGGCAAAACCGGAGAATACGAGCTTATCGAAATCAACGGCATGGTTTCGGAATATGTCAACCTCGCCTACCATGGCATGCGGGCAAAGGACAAAAATTTCAACACCAGCATCAAAACCAATCTCGACCCGGACGTCGGAAAGGCAGCGATCATTCCTCAGGATTTAAGCCGGGTTATCTTAAACATCGTCAATAATTCCTGCTATGCGCTGGATGAAAAAATAAAAAAACAGATTCCCGGATTCAGCCCTGAAGTGCTTGTAACCACGAAGAAGAAAGGCAACCATATTGAAATCACCATCCGGGATAATGGTACAGGAATCCCGGATCATGTGCGTGAAAAGATTTTTAACCCGTTTTTCACGACGAAACCAACCGGCCAGGGAACCGGGTTGGGACTATCGATGAGTTTCGACATCGTTACACAGATTCACAAAGGCAAATTAGAGGTAAAATCGAAAGAAGGAGAATTTACGGAATTTATCATCACCATTCCAGAGAAGCAGAGCTGAGTTCTGCGAAAAATGCATGAGAAGGCTCATTATTTTACTCACAGCAGGGTTTCTGCTTCAGACTGCAGCACCCTGCCAGACCATGTTTAAAGTCAACCAGTACGACATCATTTACAAGGGTGATTTTTCACCCATTCTGACGTTATATGCGAACCATCAGATAAACAAGCGCTTTGGAATCATGTCCTATTTCTATGTGAATGCCGCTCAGAATAACAGCTGGGGTCAGGGATTGGTTGGACCTACCTACACACCCGTTAAGGGGATAACCGTTGCGTTTTTGGTGGGATATCAGTCAAACGAAGTGGCCTGGTGGCGTGTGTCGCCTATCATCATGCTTTCTAATAACCATTGGTCGTTTTTCGGATCCTTTGAATATGGCGGGACCCGCGTTCGCTGGGACTGTATGGGATTTTACTATCTCGACTCCTTTAAGTTCGGGGCAGAACTGATCCGGTATTACGAATTATATGCAGCAGGTCCAAGGATAGAGTTTTCCTTTCTGAAAAAAAAAAACCTGACGATCTGGAATGCTGAGCTATGGGACTGGAGCTATGGCAACTTGATGCACGTTTTCGGCATCTATGCAACATTCGGGACATTCAACAAGGTTGCAACCCTGGGCGACTGAGTCTGATTTATTATCCTTCAAATAACAAAAGCTTCCATGATGTACGCACTCTTTTTTGACGGAAAATTATCACTTAAACAGGTTCCAAAGCCTCAGCCATTTAACGACGAAGTTCTGATCAGGATTCATTACTCAGCCATCTGCAATACCGATCTTGAAATCATCAGGGGATATATGGGTTTCAAGGGGATTCTCGGACATGAATTTGTAGGCGAAGTTGTAAGCAAATCCAGTGAATTGTCTGGCAAAAAGGTGGTGGGTGAGATCAATTGCCCGTGTGGAGGATGTTATATGTGCCAATCAGGGCGGAAAACTCACTGTCCCAATCGATCAGTTCTGGGAATTCAGAATCATGACGGGGTCTTCGCTGAATTTATTGTGCTTCCCGAAAGGAATTTGCATGTGGTGCCTCATGGCCTGCAACTGGAGTCGGCGGTTTTCACCGAACCCCTGGCGGCGGCTATTGAGATCTTTGAACAGGTCAGGATAAAGCCATCCGGGAATGTGTTTATTTTCGGGGCTGGAAAACTGGGATTGCTGGTCGCCCTGGTTTTCAGGCTGAACGGCTGCGATTACACCCTGATTTCACGAAGTGAGTCAAAGGTTGCAAAAGCACGAAAGATGGGGATCAATGCCCTGATGCTGTCAGCTTTGCCAACCCAGGCCAGGGCAGAAGTGTGTGTTGATTGTACCGGGAATCCTGACGGAATCAGCCTTGCGCTTTCACACCTTTACCCAAGAGGAAAACTGGTATTAAAAACCACGGTAGCCAATCCGGAGAAAATCGACCTGAACCAGATCGTAATCAATGAATATGAAATCATCGGATCAAGGTGCGGATTATTCAAACCTGCACTGAGCCTGCTCAGCCAGGGATTTGTTGATCCGACTCCCATGATTGCCCGGACTTTTGAATTTAAAGATATTCTGAAAGCATTTGAATTTGCGGCAGCCCCGGGTACGCTGAAAGTTCTGATCAGCCACCAGGGGAAGGGCGAGCCTGGCTTGCAGGAAGTGGATCCATGAAATGTTTGCTCAATCAGGAATGATTATTTTAAAAAAAGTTATATGATTTGAAAAAATCAATTAATTTCGCATAGTTCATTAAAAGAATTCGGAAAAAAACTTCTATCAATTTTACGGACCAATCTTCAAACGACTTTATGAAAGCATTCACAAAAATCCAGTCCGGCGTTGCACTGGTAGCCCTGATCCTGGTCATCGCCATTTTAAGTTGCAACAGTCCTGTCAAGCAGGATGAGCAAGCCAACGCCGCTGCAGCTGATACCATCAAAAAAGAGGTCACGTTAAGCCCTGAATCGCAAAGCCTGCTTTATTCATTCCCAACTCCTTTTGAAGTCACCTCCATGCTTGAAAAAGCCAAAGCCGGATTTATTTTTGACATTACCAATCCCCCGGCCAATGCAGGAAAATATACAACGGAAATGAGCAAAGCCCTGAATCTTGGCATTTACAGTGCCGACCTCAGCTACTCTGCAACCTATAACCGCACGGATGAAACCAATAAATTCCTGGCCTGCACCAATAAGCTGGCTGATGAATTGGGGATTGCCGGCGTGTATGATCAATCCCTGCTTGAGAGAATCAAAAAGTTCAACAACAACAGAGATTCACTGGTTGGACTGATCAACAGGGTTTTTAGCCAGACCAACGACTTCCTTTCAAAAAACAACCGTAACCAGATTGCTGTTCTGATCGCAGCCGGCGGATTTGCCGAGGGGATCTATCTTGCAGCTTATCTCGGCGAAGGGGCCAAGGACAATACAAAAATCATGGCCGTCCTCGCAAGCCAGAAAGATAACCATGGCAAGTTGCTAACGATTCTCAATGCGTATAATGCCGATCAGAATATGAAACCGGTTGCCGACGCCATTGCAAAACTGACGCCGATCTGGACCAATTTCGGAATTGAATCGGGTAAAAAAATCCCGATCCAGAAAGCAGGCGGGATAACTGACCTGGCTGAAAGTGTGAGGCTTGAATTTGTAAAATAGACATACCATTGTCTGAACCCATCCTGATGGCGCTTGTTCAACTATTCGCCATCATTGCCGCATCAGGCAAAAAGCACATTCCTGGAAATTCGAGAAAAATACTCGGATCCTACCTGAGTCAGCATCTGAATGCGCAGGAACTTGAGGAATACCTGCTGCTCTTTGATGAATTGCTTTTATTTCATCAGCCGGAAGAGGGAGAAATCCAGGATACCGATGTTCTTGCTAAAACAACAGCGATCTGTCAGAAGATCAGGAAACAACTGGCAGCCCAGGACAGGCAGATTGTCTTCATCAAATTTCTGGAATTCCTTGATGATCTGACGAGGGAGAATGGCGAAAAATTAACCTTGGGTGATACCCGGTTCGTCAGTTACATCAAAATTTTCAAAACATCATTCAACCTCCCCGACCAGGAATTCAATGATGCTGTTGCCTTCATTACCAATCCATTGGGGCCCGACATTCATCAGGAGCACCTGTTGATCGTCAATGCCGAAAAAACAATGGTGCCGCCAGGGAAGAAACACCTTTTCCGCGAACATCTCGATGGCAACCTTTTTATTCTTTTTGTGCCCTCCGTTCGTACCATGATCTGCAGGTATCTTGGGAATGATGAACTTTTTCTCAACGGACATGTTGTACAACCCCACAGATCATTTGTGTTTTCAAACGGAACCATCCTGAAGAACCTTAAAATTGCGCCGGTTTATTATGCCGACGTGGCATCCCGGTTTCTCCAGGAATCTGAAAAGGTGAGTATTGAATTTACAGCAAAAGAGGCGGAATACCGGTTCAAACACAGCACCAATGGCATTCATCCTTTCAGTTTTACGGCCTCATCGGGAGAATTGATCGGGGTGATGGGTGGAAGTGGTGTCGGAAAATCTACCCTGCTGAATGTTCTTAACGGGAATCTGAAATTACACAATGGTCAAATTCTGATAAACGGCTATGATCTTGAAAAAGATAAGGATAAGTTGCAGGGAATGATCGGTTTTGTACCCCAGGATGATTTACTCATTGAGGAACTTACCGTTTTCCAGAATCTCTATTATAATTCAAAGTTGTGCTTCCGCGATTTTTCTGAAAAAAAGATAATCCGGTCGGTGATGCGTGTGCTGATGGATATCGACCTGATCGGCACCCGTAACCTGAAAGTGGGCGATCCGATCAACAAGTTCATCAGCGGGGGTCAGAGAAAGCGGCTGAACATTGCCCTGGAACTGATTCGCGAGCCATCGGTACTCTTTGCCGATGAACCTACCAGTGGCCTCTCTTCCATGGATTCAGAAATGGTGATGCTCCTGCTGAAGGAACAGACGCTGAAGGGCCGGCTTGTGATCGTGAACATCCATCAACCCTCATCGGATATATACAAGCTCTTTGACAAACTTCTGATCATGGATAAAGGGGGTTACCCGATTTATTACGGCAACCCGATTGATGCGCTCACCTATTTCAAACGGGCCGGGAGCCACGTAAATCCCGACGAAAGTGAATGTCAGAGCTGCGGCTATGTCAACCCGGAACAGCTGCTTCAGATCACCGAGACAAAAATCATCAACGAGTATGGCCGGTTCACAGGAAACAGGAAGACAACTCCCGTAGAATGGTATGAATCCTTCCGGCAGAATATCCAGCCTGCATTGTCATTGAGTGAAACCAGGCATGAGGTTCCGAAAAGTTACTTCAAAGTACCCGGGATCTTTAAACAATTCCGGATTTTCAGCATCAGGAACCTGCTGACGAAGGTCACCAACCGGCAGTACATGCTCATCAACCTGCTTGAAGCCCCTTTCCTTGCAGCATTGCTGGCCTATCTGACCCGTTACAGCTTTGGGGATCAGTACATTTTTGGCGATAACCGGAACCTGGTGCCCTACCTGTTTATGAGTGTGGTGGTTTCGCTTTTTCTCGGGATGATGGTCAGCGCCGAAGAAATCATCAAGGACCGCAGGATCCTGAAGAGGGAGGCCTTTCTTCATCTCAGCCGCTTCAGTTACCTGAATTCGAAGATCGTTCTGCTGTTTACTCTTTCGGCGATCCAGTCGATATTATATGTCGTTGCCGGGAACCTGATCCTGGGCATCCATGGAATGACCCTCTCCTACTGGCTGATCCTTTTTGCCACTTCGTGTTTTGCCAATATGGTCGGACTTAACATATCCGCCGGGCTGAATTCGGTTGTGGCAATTTACATCCTGATACCCTTCATCATTGTACCCCAGCTCCTTTTGAGCGGAACAGTGGTTCCCTTCGACTACCTCAACCCCACCATCGCCTCAAGGGAGAATGTACCGCTGGTCGGCAACATGATGACCTCACGCTGGACCTTTGAAGCCATGGCTGTGGAACAATTCAGCAACAATAAATATGAAAAGATCTTTTATCCGTTCGACAAAGAGATTGCACGGTATTCCTATATTACAGCTTATGTGATCCCTACGCTGAAATCAGAGCTCGACGAATGCCAGCGCAACATTTTTAAGGGTGAGTCGCCTGAAAAAACCTCCAATTACCTGGTTATCCTGAAAAGTGAAATCCCGGCCCTGCAGAAGGGGGCAGGGTTTGCTTCTTTCCCGTATCTGAACGGGCTGACTGAGAAACTGTTGAACGATTCGATTGTTCAGAATACCAAGAGCTACCTCGACTCGCTCAGCAGGAGCTATTCCTCCCGCCTGACCGCTGTCACCGCCAGGCGCGACAACGCCTACGAAAAACTCAGGGCGCGGCTCGGGAGTGACGAGGTATACCGGTTTAAACAGCGCTATTACAATGAAAACATTGCTGACCTGGTCATGAACAAAGGGGCTGAAAATAAAATTATCGTGGGAAAAGGAAAACTGATCCAGAAAAAAGATCCGATTTTCATGGAACCTGTCTCTCACGATGGAAGGGCCCATTTCTATGCACCGGTAAAAATAATCGGATCATGGAAAATCGACACCTTCTGGTTCAATTTCTTCGTGATCTGGCTGATGTCGTTTGTACTATACCTTACCCTCCTGCACGATACGCTGCGAAAGACCATTGAGTTTTTTGAACGGTTGAAATTCAGGAAATCGGGCTGACGAAAATTCTTTCGTCGTTTGAATTTTCCCGTTAAAGATTCTGCTTAAACGATTATTTCGCTGTATAGCCTTATTTACCTGGCCAACCGGTAGGGATGGTCCCATTCTTTATCCCAGTTTCAATGGCAGTCAGTGCCGTTTTTATACTATCAGGAATCAACATATTGTAGTTATGGAAAGGGGCCAGCCCAACTCCATCATTGTTCAGATTCCCATAGATGGTTGTTCCTCCGGCAAAATCCTGGTGGTAGTACTTATTCAATACATCATAAACAACAACATCAAGTCTTTTCATACAGGAGGTCAGAAGAACTGAACTTATGGGCGGGACAGAATAAAACTGGTCCACATCCACACCGATGGCCCATTTTCCGGCCTCTTTAATCTTATAAAGGGTGCCAACGCCGGTTTGACCGGCAAATGCAAAAATCACCGAGGCATTTTTTTTCATCAGGCTGTCGGCAAGCCTGGCCCCCTGGAGGGTGTCGGAAAAGGAGGTTGCATAATAACCAATGGATGCAATATTTTTATGATACAGTGTGTTAAAGTATTCAATTCCATGTAAATAACTAACGGCAAACTTATGGATCTCCGGAATATCAGGTCCAGCAACAAAACCCGCAACCGGGTTGACATTGTTCTGTTTGTTTGCCCAAAAGGCAGCAAGAAACCCGCACGGAAAGGAAGCCTGGTCTACATCAAATTTGATGCAAAGCAAATTCGGGGGAGGTGAGGGAATTTCAAAATCAATGATAGCGAAATCGGTCTCTGGGTGGGCATTGACTGCGGCAAGCGTTGCCTCAGAAGCATCAAATCCGGTAGTAATGATCAGATCAAAACCATGGTAAAGGAAAAAATTGATCCCTGCGGTAAAATCAGTACCCGGCCATACTTCGTAGGACTGGCATAAGATGGGAAAATCAACGGCCGCTTTTTGAAGCCCCGAAAGGATGTTTTGGTTAAACCCGGAATCTGAAAATCCGGCTATCCCTCCTACCAGGCCGATTTTAAGGATCGGTGCCGGGGCAGGATCAGAGGTTTTCTTACAGGCAGCTGTTATTAAAACAAAGGTAAGAATGAGGCAGATTAATTGAAAAGATAACTTGGTCATTTATAGTAATTAGATAGTTTATAATTCTATGGATACCCTGTTCATTATTTGATCAGCTTTCCGCTCAAAAGCAAGAGCTCCGTCTCCGTCAGCTTCGCTTTGAATTCGGCACTCACCAGCCTTGTTCCGGCATCAAGCAGGTTTTGCTGGACCTCTCTCAATTGAAGTGATGAAATGGAACCAATGGCATAGCTCTCTTTCGCAATGTCCATGTTTCTTTTTGCCAGCATGAGGTTTTCCTGCTCAAACCCGATCATCTGGATTTGATTCCGGTAATCGTTAAAAATGCGTGCGAGATACGCTTCCAACCTGTTTTCAAGCTGTTTTATCTCAACTTCGCTGGTTTGCAGCGAAATGGCCGCATTCTGATACTTCCTGGTCAGGTTAAGTCCATCAAACAACTTCATGTTTAATGTCAAACCAAATGAGGGTCCATAGTTCCTGTTGTATTTTACAAAATTGGCCTCCGTTTCGGACCGGTAATAGTTGTAATTGGCATAAAAGTCGAGCGTTGGCCACTGATTGGCCCGGGCGCTCTTTAATTCCAGTTGCCCCACCTGTTTATTCCTGATGGCCAGGAGAATATTCCGGTTTGCCGATTTCATGGAGGCACGCAGGGAGTCATATTTTAACTGCCCCGAAACCAGGATCGAATCCTTCACGATAAACGGTGTGTTGACATCCCTGGATAACAGGTCATTCAGGGTGGTTTTTGAATTCTCTGAAATGGTTTGCTGGTTTGATAAATCAGAAACGTCGGCATTGAGTTCCACCCTGGCTTTAAGATATTCCATCTCCGAACCCGTTCCGGTCTCAAATCGCATCTTTGCCAGGTCCAGCCTGAATTTAGAGATCATCACCTGCTCACCCATTATCTGCTGAACCCTTTCCTCCCTGATGATGTCATAATAGCTGCCTATGATTTTCGCTGTCGTATTTTCAACGGTGATCTTTGCACTCAGTTCACTGGCCTCTTCAAGGTTTTTTAATTTATCCCAGGTAATAAACATGTTCAGGCCATCGAAGATGGTCCAGTCAAGGGCCACCCCGGCGGTGATCAGATTGGAATGTGCACTTGAATTATCCAGTTCAGATCCTGTGACAACCTGGACCAGGGCGTTGCTCAGGCCATTGACATACCCGGCATTTACATTGACCCCGGGCAGCATCCCTGCATTTCCCGGGGATGCATTGTTATGGGCAATCTGTTGTGATTGACGGGCCATAATGATCCCGAAATTATTGGCCAGGCCAATCGACACTGCTTTCTCGAGCGTCAAAAGCTCCTGGCTTACACCCGCTGAGGCGAACATGAGCATCATTAACCCGGTAATCGGTATAAATTTCATCAGCTTATGTCTTCAGTCATGATCGATTTATTTTCAACAGTCAATTCAGTGTAATCAATTTTTTTGGTCCGGGGATCGCCCGATAAATAGGAATAGATGACAGGGATGATATACAGGGTGAGGAAGGTTGAAAAGAATAGTCCGCCAACTACGGCAATCCCCAGCGATTGCCTGCTTTCGGCCGAAGCACCCAGTTTAAGTGCAATCGGCAGGATTCCAAGAATCATGGCGGATGAGGTCATCAGGATCGGCCTGAAACGGGAGATGGCAGCCCGCTGTACTGCTTCCAGCTTATCGATCCCTGCTGCCTTGCGCTGGTTTGCAAATTCCACAATCAGGATCCCGTTCTTTGTCACCAGCCCGATCAGCATAATTATCCCGATTTCACTGAAGATGTTGAGTGTCTGATTAAAATACCAGAGCGAAAACAGGGCCCCGGCAATGGCAAGCGGTACCGTAAACAGGATGATCAGCGGATCGACAAAGCTCTCAAACTGGGCTGCCAAAATCAGAAAGATCAGGACGATGGTCAGCATAAAAATAAATATCAGGCTGGATGAGCTTTCACGATAGTCACGCGATTGCCCGGCCAGCGCTGTATTGAAAGTTGCAGGCAAAACCCGCTTCGACACCCCGTCAAGTGCCCTGATCCCATCGCCCAGTGTAGCACCTGGTGCGAGCCCTGCGGAAACAGTGGCCGAAATATAGCGGTTAAACGAAAATATGGAGGATGGATTGATCGATTCCTCCATATCAATCAGGTTGTCGAGTAAAATCATCTCTCCCTTGTTGTTGCGGACATACAGCGCCTTGAGTGCATCGGGGCGGTCCCGGTCCTGCCGCATAACCTGGCCAATGATTTCATATTGTTTGCCTTCCATGATAAAATATCCGTAGCGCTGTCCGCTCATGGTAAGTTGCATGGTCCGCGCAATCTCCTGTGTTGAAACCCCTAACTGGGCGGCCTTTTCACGATCGATGGTTATCCTGAGCTCTGGTTTGTTGACTTTAAAGTTGGCATCAACAAACTGAAGGAGCTGGACCTTTCGTGCTTCTTCAAGAAATTTGGGCAGGATCATGTTCAGGCTTTTCAAATCCGGCGCCAGGAGGACATATTGAAGGGGCTGCCCCGAAAAACGATCGCCGATTGTCGGGGGCTCAAAGGGGAAGGTCCGGATACCTGTAACGTTCTGCAGATCTTTTGTCATCTTCCGGAACATTTCATGCTGGCTTCTCGACCTTTTTTCAGGATCGACAAAATAAATAATCTGCTGTGCCTTGTTCGGATTTTCAATGGTCCCCAAACTGGGCGATATCCAGGAAAAGGAAACGGCCGCTTCGGGAAATGAATCGAGAATATATTTATCAACCTGTGCCATATAGCTGGTCATGAATTCATAGGTCGATCCTTCAGGAGCCAGGGTCGGGATGCGGATATTTGACCGGTCTTCAAAGGGTGCCAATTCCGAATGCAATGATTTAAATGTCAGGAAAATAACAATAATAAGTCCTAAAAAAATTGGAAATACGAGCCACCTTCGGTTCATGAATCCCTTCAGCGAATAGCGATATCCCCTGTTCAGCGCCAGGAAATAGGGTTCGGTTTTATTGATCAGCCAGTTTGAATTCAGATGCCGTTGCGACTTCAGGATGCGGGAACACATCATGGGAGAAAGCGTCAGGGCCACAAAGGCCGAGATCAGTACCGAGCCTGCCACGACGATGGCAAATTCTTTGAACAGCCGGCCGATCAGCCCCTGCAAAAACATGATCGGCAGAAATACGGCCGCAAGGGTGATGGTGGTCGATACCACAGCAAAAAAGATCTCCTTCATTCCCTTCAACGCAGCTTCGATGGGATGCATCCCCGTATCGATTTTCGTATAGATATTTTCGAGCACGACAATGGCATCATCGCACACCAGGCCAATGGCCAGTACAATGGCCAGGAGGGTAAGCACATTGATCGAAAGGCCCATCACCGCCATGATAATGAAGGAGCCGATGATGGAAACGGGAATGGCTGCAACAGGAATGATGGTGGAACGCCAGTCGCGGAGAAAAATAAAGATAATCAGCACGACAAGGATGAGTGAAAGGATGATGGTTTGCTGAACCTCTTTGACCGCCCCGCGTTCAAATTTGGTAAAGTCATACCCGATCCGCACATCATAATCGGCGGGGATCTCTTTACGCAGGTTTTCCATTCGTTTATAGAACTCGTTGGCAATGGCCACATTGTTGGCGCCGGTTTGCGGAACCACCCCAATGATGACCACCGGCAGCAGATCCATCAAAACGGTTGACCGGTCATTCTCAGGATAGAGTTCGGCCGTGCCGATATCTGAAAGCCTGACAATGTTTCCATTTTCCTGTTTAAGGATCACGTTGTTGAATTGTTCCGGCGATTGCAGCAATCCGAAGGTCCGTATGGTCAATTCCGTCAGGTTTCCTTCAACACGCCCCGATGGAAGTTCAATGTTTTCGCGGGTAACGGCCCGTTCAATGTCCACAGAGGTAATCCCGTTCGAAGCCATCTTGTATGGATCAAGCCAAAGCCTCATCGAATATTTTTTTTCTCCGAAGATTTTAATGTCTCCGACGCCTGATATGGTCTGCAGCCGCTCCTTGATCGTATTTTCAACCAGGTCGTTCACCTCCATGATGTTCCGTTTGTAACTCCTGACGATCATGAAGATGATGGCATTGGCATTGGCACTCAGTTTTTCAACAATCGGGGGATCCACATCCTTGGGCAATAAACGGATGGCCTTCGAAACCCGGTCGCGTACATCATTGGCTGCCGACTCCATCTCTTTTCCCAGGTTGAATTCAACCGTGATCAGGCTCGACTGATCTGTAGAAACCGACGAGAGCACGCGGATTCCCTCAATGCCGTTGATGGCATCCTCCAACGGCTCGGTAATCTGTGCCTGGATGATCTCGGGATTTGCCCCGGAATAGGTCGTTGTAACCGTCACAACCGGAGGATCCATTTCAGGGTACTCCCTTATTCCCAGGTAATAAAATCCAACCGCACCGAAAATGAGAATCAGCAGGGTAAAAACCATGGCAAGAACCGGCTTTTTTATGCTCAGGTCAGAGAGACTCATTTTAGTTTATTTTTAACACCTTCAACGGAGAATCCTTTTTCAATCTAAGTAAATTGGTCATGACCAGCGTATCACCAACACTGATTCCATCAAGAATCTGGATGAAATTACGATTTCTCACCCCTGTTTTAACCATGAAGGACTGAGCCAGATCATTCCGTTTGACAAAAACAGTGTACCCTTTAATAGACGGGATCAAGACTGAGGTGGGGATGAAGAGGCTTTTCGTCAGTTCTCTGAGATTGAGGGAAACCCGCACTGAGGTTCCCGATACCAGTCTTCCATCATTGTTCGCAGCGACGGCCCTCACAAGCAAAGTCCGGGTCCGGACATCCACTTCAGGTTCAATGGCTTCAACCGAGGCAGTTATCTCCTCATTCAGATAATCGGTTCGGAAACTGATTTTTGATCCGATATGTAAATCACGTGCATATCGCTCAGGCACAGAAAAATCAACCTTTACCCTGCTGATGTCGACCAGGTTGGCCAAAATCATGGATGGATTCACCAGGGCACCCTCACTTACATTCCTCAAACCGATCTTTCCTGCAAACGGTGCGCGGATTTCAGTTTTTGCCAGATCGACCTTCAGTACGTCAATCTCTGCCTGGAGGGTTTGGCGCAGGTTTGAAACTTCATCAAAATGTTCCTGGCTGATTCCTCCCTTTACCAGCAACACTTTCTCCCTCGATTCACGGGAACCTGCAAGCTCTACTTCAAGATTTAACTTATTGATTCTGGCTGCAATATCGGCATCATCCAATTTGAAGAGCAGTTGACCTTTGGTTACCAGAGCACCCTCCTTCAGGTAAATAGCCGTGATTTTCCGGTTGATCTCGCTCACGATCTCCACCTCTTCATTGGCCCTGATGGTTCCGACGGTTTCAAGCTGGTAAGTTACGGATGTATCCCTGGCAACATAACATTCAACCGGAACCACCGGGTTGGCTGCGGTCTTGTTTACCGGAACCGGCTTGGGTGATATGAATAATATTCTGACGAGGGCGAGAATGACCACCACCATGATAAATCCCACAATAATGAAAGTTCGCTTCATATGCCCTGTATTTAATTTCCTGACCTATTGTGTAATATAAACTCCTGTTCCGATGAAAAAATTTGTCCCCCGGATGGATTCAACATACCCGATTTTCAACTTTTCCCCGGTCTCTCCAGGTTTGATCCAGTAATACTCAACAAAACCTCCCCCTGCTTTGGCAGTGGATGAAAGCGCCCTGATCACATATTTTTGTCTTGAATCCTGGTAATCATAAAGGTTCTTGCCAACCAGGTCTTGCTGGGTTGCATGGGCAATGTTGATACACTGATAGTTGTAAACATAAAAATAGCCCGATTTGTCGTCGTAAAACCTGATCGAATCAATGTAAGTCTGAATCAAGCGGACCCGGGAAGCTGAATCGGGAAGGGTTCTCAGAAGTTCTCCCAAACCGGTTGAGGAGGCATGAACCACTGCAATTGCTATTTTTTTATTGGCAGCCAGGACTGTTTCATCCGGATTTGATTCCGTGCTTTCATTCTTTTTGCAAGAACCTGATAAAATGGGGAGAAAGATCAATAACAGCGTTACAAGGTTGACAAATCGTTTCATGATATTGAAATTAATTGCTTGAATTCTCCAATCCGGTTTTTCGGATTACATCAAGTTCATCATAGGTGAACAAACCGGTTTTTAACAGTTTAAGAAATTGCTCGGAAACCCCATCCCCGAATATCACCACATCATCGGTATTGATGGTCACCCTGACCCCGTGATCAAAAAGGATGCGGATGGGATGGGATTTATAGGAGGCGACCCGCTTTAATTTGATGTTGCTGGCAGGACAAGTATTTAGCTGGATACCGTGATCTGCCAGCCATTTCATAACCGTGGTGGAACCGGCAGCCCCGATCCCGTGCTGAACGACATCCAGTTCCAGCAATTCAACTGCCTCCTTTACTGAGTCGGCAGAACCAAATTCACCGGCATGGGCTTTACATTTCATTCCCTGCTGACGGGCATAACGGTACAGATGCATAAAATTTTCGATGGGTTGGGCCTGTTCGTCATCGTACAGATCCACGGATCTAAAATAATGAAAATCACAATAGGTTTCAAAATCCGCCATAAGCAAAGATACAGGAACTCTCCTGGAAAATCCCAACTCCGGCCGAAAATCGACGTGGGGGGCCCATGTTTGATGCGCATGTTTCAATACGTCCACAACCCGTCCGGGTGAAATGTTAAAATTTCTTCCAAAGGTGACGTCCAGGCTCATCTCCAGCCGGGTCACTCCGTCGGTGATGGCCTGAAGGAAGGCCGCTTCCACGGCTTTTTCAAAGGCTCCGGGTAGTTGAATGAACGGCCTGAACTCATGCCCAATCCATTGATTCAGATCGTCAATTCCGGGTTTTGCTGCCCTGAACCGGGCGAATTGTTTCCCGTAATACTTTTCAAGCACCTTTCGTCTGCCACCAAGCAAACAATGGTTGTGCAAATCACTTTTTGGCAAATCTCGTAACGCCTTGATCGAAGGGAGCATCTCCATCATTCAAAATCATGTTTTATTAGGAGTATCGTCGAATCCGCCTGTTCTCACAATCTCTGTTATAATTTTAAAGAAACCATGAACTGGTCATTCGGGAGCATGGGTCCATAGGCTCTTGAAAAACCAAATGAAAGCGTTGATTTGAGCAACGAGAATAATACCAGTTCAAGATCAAGCTGAACGCCTGATGAAAAGAAATTCAGCTGATCCTGGTCGTTGGCAATGTTGGTAAAAAGGCCCATTCCAAAAACAGTAAACCGTGCATAGGTTGAATAGAATCCCTTCAGTCCGAGACGTTTGAAACGGATCGGTTTAAAATTAACCTCCGTTGATATTTTTCCATAATTGAGCGCCGAAATTTCGTCAATCTCAACCCCCGGGAAACTTGACATTTCGCGATACTGCTGTGCCGAACGGTAATCAACATAGTTGTTTCCGAATCCGCCAAAGTAAAAGTAGGAGTTGGTTTTATCCGATTCCCCAAAACTCTGCCCGACCGATGTACGGAACCAAAGAGAGGTATTCCGGAGGGGAAGGAGGAATCCAAGATCAAAATTGTTGATCAGCTGGGGATAGAAGGTTTGTTTGGCGAAACTTGTAAATACAAAAGCACTCCAGTCGTACCCCTGTTCAGGTTCGATGGCCCCGAGAGATTTTCGTAAATAACTTTTGTGGTAATTGACCGTCGCAACATACAGGTTCTTGTAATCGGAGGCAACATTCTGATAAAAGGGCAGGGTTTCAAGGTCGCCATAGGCTGTGACTTTGGCCCACAATTCACTTTTGCCTGGTGAAAGCCTGTTAAACAATTTGTAATATTTAGCCGAAACCGAATAACCCGCCCGGCTAAATTTGGTAGGGCCAAAAAGATCATAAAAATCGGCATAATTGTAATTCACATTGAAGGTCCAGTTCCAGATGTTATAATCAAGTGAAAGGTGAACGGTTTGTTTCAGGGGAAGGTTCGGGTTGGGTGTAAACGACCACTTCAGGGTCAATGAATTCAGGCCCATCGGATCCATGAAATTCATCCGGTAACCTGCGGCAACATAATCTTTATACCCCTGGATGATCGGATAGGCACTGGCCAGCCTGATCTCCTTGATGGGCACGTACCGTTTCTCGGTTACGTCGAGTGAATCGAGATTGATTATCGACGGAGGCGGGAGGATCCACGATTCAACCTGCGGGTACTTTTTGTAAATTTTCTGACCCAGGAATTCAATGGCATTCACATCGACTGTTGTATCGATCTTCATGATTCCCGGGATCATCCCATTCTGGGCAAATTCGAGCACCAGCATCGAATCTTTTGAAATAGGCACCGGCCTGAAGAATCCGCTGGTGGCATTGGTTAGGATGTCGGCTTTGGACGTTTCAATCGAAATTCTGAATATATTAGAAGCTCCTGTATAATAAGAAGTTCCAAAAAGAAATTTACCATCGGGCGAAAAAACGAAATTGGCTGCAGGGTTATCTTCAAATTCATAGATCAGCCTGAATTCCGATTTGCCTTCCAGGAGATCGGAAATCCGGAAGAGTACCAGTTTTTGCCGTCCCTGGATATCCGAAAGCGTTCCGGATAATAACTGTCCGTCAGGAGAAATATCGAGGTCGGAAAAGTCTTTTCCAAAGGGCAGCGTATACAATTCCTGCCATTTGGTATAGGGAGGTAAAATCCGGATCAGCGTTGACCGGCCGCTCATGCTTTGCACCCCGTAAACGGCATGGTCTCTCCGGTTATAAACGAGGTTGCCGGCCCGGTCATACTTGATCAGGTTCCTTATCTTGCCGGTTTTAACATTGATCGATTGCAGCCCACGCCAGTCGTTGTTGTGCGTCGAAGCAAAAAGGGTTTTTGTCGAATCATCATAGGCCAGGCTGGTCACATAATACAGGCTCGGGCTGGGCACCGGTGCTATTTTGGTCATCTCCCCGGTTTTAATATCAATGCTGGCTATATGGGCCAGCTTTCCGGGATAGTTCACCGCCATGTATATTTTACCGGCATCCTTATCGTAACAGGGTCGTGAGGCGGATCCCAGTGGTTTTGGGGTGATTTTACGATACTGGCTCAGCGGTAGTTTGCTGATGGTTGCCAGATTTGCGTTTTGAAAATCATGTTCCCATTTGATCCAGTTATTCCATTCCTTCTGAATGGGAATTCCATAAACATGCCTGAACTGGTTTGCATAAAACCTCCGGCTTGTATCGGTCCGTGAATAAAACTCTTTGAGTTTTTCCAGCCCGAATTTATAGGCCAGGTAGCTGTCGAACCTGGTGCCATACAAGTAGGAATTCACCCCTACCTGAAAATCAATGGCAGTTCCTTCCGTTTCAAGTCCGATCACGTTATAAAAGAAACTGCTGTCACGAACCATGGTCCGGAAAACCATTTCATCATATCCGCCCATCACCCGTCCTACGCCGCCACTCATCCAGGTTTCCATAAATACTGCGATCCCTTCATGATACCACCGGGGAGAATACCAGCGTGGTGTCGTAAAATAGCTGTATACCAGTGAAAGTGGATCCCTGTTGTCGGGTGTTACCTTTCCGCCAAAGATCTTCTGGAGCACGCGGTCACCTTTTGATGCCTTATCGCACATCACCTGGTGGGTGAGTTCATGGCTCATCAGCCATTGCATCCTTTCGTTTGATGGAACCACCGAAAAGGTGTAATCAAACGGGGAAACGCCAATGTTCAGAAAATTCCACGGGATCACCATGGTGCCGCCATTGCCGACATCCCCAAAATCGTTGAAAAGGATATTGGTTGGGCAGGTAGGATCATAATCCCAGAAAGTCTTGTGAAAGATCAATGCATTTTCGAAAGCGCGAACCGTATGAGGGACAAGATACGAAGTGCTCTTGTCGAGAAAAACCAATTTCACATTCGCGGTTTGAAATTTTTGTATCCGCGGCGAATGCTGCGAAAAGAGATGGATTGCTGGAAACAAAAAAAGGACTCCTGCGAGTCCTGCAATCTTTAGTAAATTTTTACTCATATGTGATAATCATCTGTACGCTGTTAAAATCATTCAGTATGCCTTTATAATCATCTGTCAGATTCCACACCCAGAGTACCACCCTGGTTGTTCAAAACACCTACGATTCCAATAGGACTTGAACCCAGGGGAACAACAGACCCCAGCGCCCCACCCTGGGCGCAAATAGCGCTTATTGCATTGATTGAAATATTGTTTAACGTCATACCTATCGCCTGGTTCTGAACTATACTTTTAATGTCGTAACTCGAGGCAACCATGTTCAGTGCCCCGGCAGAGAAATAGGCAACAGCTCCATAATTCTGAGTCCCGCAAAGTATTGCATTAAATTGAGCATTCGACAACTGGTTTTGCAAAATTGGAACGCTTCCTACAATGAATTGAAGGCTTCCTTTATCATATATCACAATGCTTCCAATAAGAGCAGACCCCAGGTCTTTGCTGGTTGATCCTACTGCCGCGATTTGTTGCGATTGAAGAATCAGATTGATTTCCGGGCCCGAGTTTAAAGTCACCACTCCTTTGACAACAATATTCTCAAGGTTACCTGCATTTGCAATAGCCCCAACGGTTTGCTGTGCCGAAGCGGGAATTATCACATTTAATGATCCTTGTGAACCGGCCGCTTGCGATCCAACAACCAGGCCGTGTGAGCTAATCTGAAGGACGTTCAAACCAGGTTGTGAGGACAGCGCATAGGATATGAGCGCTGCACCCAAAGGTTTATCCTGCAGTATAGCTGCCATCTGGACTCCCTTGACAAGCAGCTGGTCGCGTATGGATTTCAGGCTAGCCAGTTCCGTTTTACGTGCCTTGAGGGTTTTATTGGTAAGCATGAAATTATCCATGCTCTTCATGGCCACTTCCAGAATGGAATCTTTTTCAGTCAGGTTGCTTACGTAATTACCGAAATCACGGAGATTTCTCTCAACATCCGCCGATTGATCAGACTCATCTTTCAAATAAAAGCCTGTCAGCATGCTGATGGTCGTGCCCAGGGTTTTGTTGTTGTTCTTGATAAAATCGGAATAGTCCTGCAAAACCGTCACCGAGGCACATCCACCCTCCTGGCTGCAGATTCCATGCTCCTGGAATTTGGTGACACACGAATCAATTTTATAGCTGAGATCCTGTGTGAACAGCGAGAAATAGATTAAACCCTGGATCATGCCCTTTAATTTGGCCGTATCTGAAGTAACCTCACTCCTGAGTTTAACATCCGCCTCGGTCATCTGGCTCTTATGGTATTTATCTGCCTTACCAAAGGTACCTGAGGTCAGTCCGCTGAATACTGTTGGGAAGAGGAAGGATACCCCGATGATCAGTATGGCAACGACCACGATGACCCCAATGACTATTTTAACTTGCTTTTTCATGGCTTATATTTGTTTTGATTTCTATTCCTTGTTAACCTGAACTGAATTCTGGTAAATGGGTGAATCGTTCTGATAGATCTTGAAGTCGATGTTGTGTGGTAAACTGTTCTTGTTGTAAAGCTGGAAAATGAATTTATTGTCACCGACATTGTTGATCTGAATGAAGTTCCCCGCGGCCGTGGCCGTAGACTGGTCGTTTACGCTTAAATTCTGGACATTCAGCACATTAAAATTATTGTAATCGAATTCGATGGTCGATTTTACAGGGTAAAGGGAAGAGAGGTCAACCCTCACTTCAACTATTTTGGTGGAGTAACGGACATTGCACACCGCCTTGGTCAGGCCGCTTTCATATTGCAGTACATCCGCTGTTTTCATGTTGTCGAACGAACGGGAATCGTAAAATGTTCCCTTCATCTCTGAAGTATCAGAGCCGGAACCTTTGAGGTCGGCCTTTAAGAAACTGAACAGGACAAAACCCGCGAAAACGCCCAGCACAAATGAAAAGCCGAATTTAACCACGGGACGTGACCAAAAACTCCGTACTACCAGGATTTCTGATCTCTTCGGCGGTTGTTTATAGGTTTCCATATTGATCCTTTTTAAGATTTCCGGTTTTAAATCGATGTCGATAAATTGTGTATGCTCAAGTTCGACATGTTTCTGTATCAATTCCCACTCCTTTGAATACTGAGCTGCTTCAGGATGGTCAGCAAGGTAGCTCTCCAGTTCACGATGCTCTTCTGCGCTCAGTTCCCCGTCCAGCTTCCTGTGTATTTTTCCGATGATTTCTTTTTCAGTCATTTTCAAAAAATCCGTTTGCAACCAATCCTTTTCTTAACTGTTCCCTGGCTATAAATAACCTGGAACGAACTTTTTTTACCGGGATGTGGGTTGTTTCCGCAATCTCTTCATAGGATAACCCACAATAATATTTCAACAACACCAACACCCTGTAATCTTCTTCCATTTTGCGCAATTCATGGCGAAGTAATTTACTTTTTCCTTCGCTGCCATTGGCTTCCGGTGTTTCAACCGATGCCGGATCGACCTTGTCAAGCCTTTCCGTTGGTGGTTTTTTCCTGTTCCAACTGATTGCCTCATTCACGGCAATCCTGTAAATCCAGCTGAAAAACCGAAACCGAAAATCAAACCCGCCCATTTTTTCAAAAGCCTTCACAAAAACATCCTGGGTAAGATCTCTGGCGGTTTCGTAGTCACCAACCATGCGCATCATCATGTTAAAGATCGTTTTCTGATACCTGTCAACCAGTACTTCGAAGGAGGAAATGCTTCCGTGAATTACCTCATAAACTAGCTCGTTATCATCCTTCGTTACCATAATTACGATAAAAATGTTAAAAGTTGGTGAAAGGTAGAAAAAAAACAATCAGGTGCTAACCTTTTTCAAGCATATAAAGTTTCCACAAATCTTTTTTGTTCATCCGCAGTACGGGTGCAATTGCAAGGTATCCGCCCCGTCCAATGCTTTTCTTCAGCGCTTTCAACTCCCGGAGTTTTACCTGCAAATCAGGATCCGGCGGGACGATCAGGTCATTCTCTTTGAGCATCATCAAGCTTTTGGCCTTCATCGAAAGTTCAAGGTAGAGGCTGATGAAGCAGTACATATCCAACACCACCTCTCCGGCGAAATGTTCCTTCAGGGAGACAAGGAAACTCCCTGTTTTGGTTTGTGAGAACTGCCCCTTCCTGATCATCCTGAGTATACTTACCTCGGAATCAAATTCCAGTTCAAGCCAATCCCGGATCGATTTTTCATTGGCATTAAAGATAATAATAATGGATAGCGGCACCACGAGGATAATGATCACAGTTGAAACAAGCGGGGAGACCAGAAACTGGTTAAAAACACCGTGAATCAGAATGGCTGCCAGCAAGCCTGAGATGGATGCCAATCCGAAGCTTGAATGCCGGTTCAGCGCACTCATGCAGAGAATCCCGAATATCGCGGGTGTTCCGCCATGCATGATGGCTGTTCCAAATCCCCGGGTGATCCAGATCATCAGGTTGCTGTCATTCCCGGCGAACTGGGAAAGATAGAATATGTTTTCGGCAAATGAAAAGGCAGCCCCGATTGAAAATCCATAGATGGCCCCGTCAATCATGAATCCTATTTTATTTCTCTTTATCAGGACCCATAACAACCCGCATTTCAGAAATTCTTCCACAAAGGGGGCAATAAAACTGGAATAGGCTTCAAAACTCACCTCTAAATGGTTCAACAGGAAGGTATTCAGAAAAAAACTAAGCCCCGAACTCACCAGTCCCCACGCGAGGCATGCTAAAAGCAAAGTTTTACTGACCAGTTTCAGGCTGTCGAGATACAAAAGCATGATCAGGAACAGAAAAACGGGGATCAGGCAAACAAAAATTTTAACTATCATTTGGTATCTGTGGTTTTATTATTTACACCGACAGCTGAGCTTGTACTCCTTTGCAATTTTATCTGTTTTGTCCATCACCCGCATGAGGTTCCCTCCCCATATTTTCCGGATCTTATTTTTTGAATAGCCCCGTTTTACAAGTTCAAGGGTGATATTGCCCATCTCACTCACATCAAAACACCCGTCAACGCCGCCTCCGCCATCAAAATCTGTCCCAATGCCGACATGGCTGATACCGGCAACCTGTACGATGTGATCAATGTGATCCACAACATCTGAAACAGTGGCCAGCTTTTGAGGGAATAGCTCATTTACCGCATTCCAATCGTCATGTGCTGCTTTCATTTCATCCTCAGTCAGCCCGTCAAAATCATGATACTTCACCCGAACCGCATGCCGGGCTGAGTCGCGCCTTGGGTTGGGATCAGGCTTCTTTACATAATCACTGAGGATGCACATCTGCACAACGCCCCCGTTTTTTGCAATCGCCCTGAGCAAATCATCCGTCAGGTTCCGTGGATTGTCGCACAAGGCCCTGGCACAGGAATGTGAAGCAATGACAGGCACTTTCGTCACGGATAGCACATCCAGCAATGATTTGTCTGAAATGTGCGAAACATCGATCATCATCCCCACATGGTTCATCTCCCTGACCACCTCATATCCAAACGGACTCAGTCCGTTATGTTCAAGGGTATCGGTTGAAGAGTCGCAAATATCATTGTTCTTTGTATGACAGAGGGTGATATAGCGTGAGCCCCGGAGATAATAGGTGCTGATCAGTGAAAGGTCTTTGCCAATCGCATATCCGTTCTCCACACCAATAAAAACTGCCCGTTTGTCTGCTTTTTTTAACTGGATGGCATCGGCGGGTGAAACTGCCAGCCCTGCCAGGTTGTGGTTTCGCATCACCACCGCATCAATGGTATCGAACAGCATGGTCGCCTTGATCCTGACTTTTTCAAAAGCTTCAGGGTTGCGGGGGCCCTGTGAAACAAAGACCCCAAAAAAGGCGCCGTCAAGGCCACCTTCCTTCATGCGGGGAAAATCGATTTTTGAATAATCTTTCCTGGGGTCATGTCTCACCGACATGTCAAATCCCTTCTGGTTCAACCGAAGGGGCGTATCGGTATGCGAGTCGATCGTCAGAACGGCATGATGAATTTCCGCTGCCTTTTTTTCAAGGTTCCCGGTCTTCCTGGCTGCTACACTCGTTGATGAGAACATCATAATCATTATGATCGACAGGGTTGAAATTTTATTCAGGAATCGAGGCATCGCATTTCGTACTTTCAGTGTAATTGTCTTCTGTATAACTGTATGGTATTCTCGAGTCCGAAATAGAGTGCATCACAGATCAGTGCATGTCCAATCGAAACCTCCAGCAAACCAGGTATTTGTTCGGCAAAATATTTGATATTCATCAGGTTAAGATCGTGACCTGCATTGATGCCCAGTCCGGATTCGGTTGCAAAAGTTGCGGCATGGATAAAGGGCTTAATGGCTTCTTCCCTGGAGGAAGGATACATTCTGGCATAGGACTCCGTATAGAGTTCTATGCGGTCGGTTCCGGTTTTTGCCGCGTTGCGGATCAAACCCGGGTTGGAATCAATAAAAATGGAGGTTCTGATATGGTGGTGATGAAATTCGGCAATGATTTCCTGCAGGAACGATTCATGCAGAATGGTATCCCACCCGGCATTGGAAGTCAGCACACCCGGAGGATCGGGGACCAGGGTGACCTGCGCGGGAAGAACACGGATCACAAGATCCACAAATTCACGGGATGGATAACCCTCTATGTTAAACTCCGTGGTTAACATGGGTTTCAGCTCTAATACATCCTTATATCGGATGTGCCGCTCATCAGGCCGGGGATGTACAGTAATGCCCTGGGCTCCAAACCGCTCACAATCAACAGCTGCCTTTAAAACATTGGGAAGATCTCCTCCCCTGGCATTGCGCAAAGTTGCAATTTTATTGATATTGACGCTTAATTTGGTCATTAAAGTCTTGTATAATGCAAATCTACAATAAAACTCAAAAAACAGCAGATTCTTTATGCTATTTTGATCCAATAAAAAGGAATATGTATCTTTAGGCTCCTTCTCTGACCATTTCAACATGAAACCTGCTTCATCATGAGAGTCGTAGTACAGCGTGTATCAATATCTTCGGTATCAGTCAATGCGGAAGTTATCGGAAAAATCGGCCCGGGATTACTGGTCCTGCTGGGGGTGGAAACCGGAGATCAGGAGGGTGATATTGAATGGCTTTGCAACAAGCTGGTAAATTTGAGGATCTTCAATGATGATGCGGGCGTGATGAATTGTTCCGTGAAGGATTCGGGGGGTGATGTTCTGGTTGTAAGCCAATTTACCCTGCATGCCAGTACGAAAAAAGGCAACCGGCCTTCTTACATCCGTGCGGCAGACCCTGAAACTGCGAATGATTTTTACATTAAATTCATTGATGGGCTGGAGTCACTTCTCGGGAAAAAAGTTCAATCAGGAAAATTCGGCGCCATGATGGAGGTTTCACTTGTAAACGACGGGCCGGTGACCATCCTCATGGATACGAAAAATAAAGAATAGTTATTCGGTCCCTGCTTCCCCTTAACAATAATTTAACAAGGAGCTATTGCACATGACAAATAGTATGTGTAATTTTGTACCATTATTGAATTGTAAACAAATCCAAAACGCAAATACCATGAAAAAAGTAGCAATGTTATTCTCAGCTGTTGTTCTTTTCGCAAGTTTGACCTTTGCCCAAACTCCTCAAACCCAGGATAAACCGGCAAAACCAGCAGACAAGAAAGAATGTGTAAAAGAAGAAAAAGCCGGATGCGACAAGAAAACCAAAGCAGCCTGCAGTGAAGCAAAAAAAGGTTCAAGTTGCTGTGCAAAAGATGCAAAGAAAGCTGCTCCTGCACCTACAACTCCTGAAAAGAAGTAATTTAAGAGCAAGTTCGCTTGCCATTCATAAAAAAAGGGGCTTTTGCCCCTTTTTTATGCCCGTCAGGAGGTACGCCCCCCGGGGATTCTGAAAACTATCGGCATCCGCACCATGACCCTGACGGGTCGACCGTTGCGTTTGCCCGGGTCCCAGCGTGGCATCTCCCTGGTAACCCTGATGGCCTCTTCATCGCAGCCGGCGCCGATGCGCCTGGTCACATCAATGTTGCTTAAGGTTCCATCCGTTTCAACAATGAATACGACCATCACCACTCCCTGAACCGACCCTTTCAGTGCGGCTTCGGGGTACCTTATCTGTTTGCGCAAATAATACAACCGTGATTCATCCCCGCCAGGGTAGCGCGGATAGACATCAATTGCCGTGGACAAACCTGTATCGTCGCCCGTTCCTTCACCTAATCCCGATCCTCCGGGGTTTGCAGATGAGTCGAATTTTGCTTTATCATTTTCCTCTGTCTGTTTCGGAGGTTCTTCAACAGGTTTCTCTTTTACTGTGGCCGAATCTGTTACAACCGGGGCCTTGGGGGCCTCCTGCAAGGGTTTCGCAAGGGCCTGCGCCAGTTTGTTCATCTGGTCATCAGGCGGTGCACTCATGTTATAATAGGCAACCTCATACATCATATCTCCCTCGAGGAGGGGAACGGGTTCGAAAGTATAATAAAACCATGGGATCATAACGGTCAGCAAAATGATTATGACCCCGTAAATCATCGATTTCACTATGAGCCGCGGGTAATTCTTCCGGAAGTAATATGCCCCATATTCCTTATTTCTGCCTTCGAAAGCAAGGTCATCCAAACCCGGTATGTGCTCAGGAATCATTTGCCAAGATATTGTTTGAGAAATTCAATTTCCCGGCGTTCGCGTTTCGTCGGCCGGCCGATTCCACGTTCACGGGACTCAAAATTCAACGGATTATCGCGCTTCAATTTCAGATATTCTTCTTCCGGGGTAAGATCGGCCATCAGGTCAGGAACCAATTTGGCAGAAACCCGGCTTGCGGCAAGTTCAACAACCTTTATTGTTTTCACCATCGGTGGAAATGAAATATTGATCACCTCTCCTGTTTTGACTTCGTGGGATGGTTTGATGACTTGTCCGAGGATTTTCACTTTTCCAGTCCGGCATGCTTCGGAAGCCAGGCTGCGTGTTTTAAAAATCCTTACGGCCCAAAGCCATTTGTCGATCCGGATCGCCTTCTCCATCAATTTATTTTTGCCGGAAATATATCTCCATCGGGACCCCGCTGAATTCGAATTTCTCGCGGAGTTTATTCTCAATAAAACGCTTATAGGGCTCCTTTAAGTATTGAGGGTGGTTGCAAAAAAATGCAAATGAAGGAAATGCGGTGGGCAGTTGCATTGCATATTTGATGCGGACATATTTCCCCTTTGTTACGGGTGGCGGCATCTCCTGAAGGATCGGCAGGATGAAATCATTCAACGCCGAGGTCCCTATTTTTTTCGACCGGTTTTTAAATACCTGAATCGCTGTTTCAACTGTTTTAAAAATGCGCTGCTTGGTAACCACCGATGTGAAAATAATGGGAACATCCACAAATGGTTTGATCTGATCGCGGATTGTCTCTTCAAAAAACTTATGCGTGTTGGTCTCCTTTTCCACAAGGTCCCATTTGTTGACCACGATGACCACCCCCTTGTGATTTTTTTCGATCAGGGAATAAATATTCAGATCCTGGGCCTCAAATCCACGCTCAGCATCCACCATCAAAATACACACATCGCTGCTCTCAATCGAGCGGATGGCGCGCATCACCGAGTAGAATTCTATATTTTCCGTTACCTTGGCCTTTTTCCTGATCCCGGCCGTATCGATCAGATTAAAGTCAAGGCCGAAATACTGATAGTGTGTGTGAATGGAATCACGCGTTGTTCCTGGTATCGGCGTTACAATATTGCGGTCGTTGCCAAGCAGCATATTCACCAGTGAAGATTTCCCCGCGTTCGGACGTCCGACGATGGCAATTTTAGGCAGTTCATCCAGCATATTCTGGTTGGCTTCATTTTCCTCCTCAACCGGGAACTCACGAACCACCTCATCCATCAGGTCGCCGGTGCCACTGCCGCTGATCGAGGCAATGGAATAGATCTCTCCCAAACCCAGCCCGTGAAATTCGTGAATGTCGTCGACCATTTTATAATTATCCACCTTATTTGCAATAAGGAGAACCCGTTTTTTTGATTTCCGCAACATTTTGGCAACATCGTCATCCATTGCAGTAAGCCCGTCCTTGGCATCAACCATGAAAAGAATCACATCTGATTCGTCGATGGCAAGTTTCACCTGTTTTTTGATCTCATCCTCAAAAACATCTCCCGATTGATGAACATATCCGCCGGTATCAATAACCGAATAATATTTTCCGTTCCAATCTCCATGCCCGTAATGCCGGTCACGGGTAACTCCGCTCGTTGGGTCGACGATGGCATCACGCCCTCCGCACAAACGGTTAAAAAGGGTGGATTTTCCAACATTCGGACGGCCAACAATTGCGATGATATTTGTCATGATAAAAATTTGTAAAAATGAAATTAAGTAATCTGAAAATATAAAGTTAATCCTTATGCTAATTACCTTGTTACCTTGTCACCTAATCCACCGAGTATCCAAACCTCTTCAAGGCCCGTTCATCTTCGCGCCAGTCCTTGGCAACCTTCACACGTAATTCCAGAAAAATATGTTTATCAATGAAGGCTTCGATATCCTTCCTGGCGTCGGTGCCCAGTTTTTTTATGGCTGATCCCTGGTGACCGAGCAATATACCCTTCTGCGTTTCCCTGGCTACGAAAATCGTGGCAGTGATCCGTGTAAGGTGCTCCTCCTCCCTGAACGATTCTACAGCCACTTCCGTAGAATAGGGAACCTCCTGGGAGAAGTTCAGCAGGATCTTTTCCCTGATGATCTCTGAAACAAAGAATCGCTGGCTGCGGTCGGTCAGTTCATCCTTGGGATAGAATGCCGGTGATTCAGGCAAATGGTGAAGAATGGCCTTAAAAACCTGATCGAGATTGAGTTTATGCAAAGCTGAAACAGGCAGAACAGTTGCTTTTTCCAGCTTTTTCATCCACCGGGCAACCTCTGCTTCAAGTTTCTCCATGTTGCCAAGATCAATTTTATTGATCACCACGATCACGGGGACGGTCGCCTCTTTCAGTTTGGTTAGAATGTCCTCCTGTTTAAAATCGTTGTCTGCTTCGGTAACCATCAGGATCACATCCGCATCGTCAAGGGCTGCGAACACAGCCGACATCATGGCCCTGTGCAGTTTATAATGGGGTTGGATCACCCCCGGCGTATCGGAATAAACAATCTGATAGTCATCTCCGCTGAAAATTCCCATAATGCGATGACGGGTTGTCTGGGCTTTGGGTGTGATGATCGACAACTTTTCACCAAGCAAGGCATTCATGAGCGTGGATTTCCCAACATTTGGATACCCAATGATTGAGACGAATCCGGCTTTGTGTAACATATTTTTTTTGAGTGTTGGATAAAACGGAAACAAATACTATCTTTGCAAAGCGAAAGAAAGTACAAAGGTACACAAAAATATACTGCGGGGTGGAGCAGTGGTAGCTCGTTGGGCTCATAACCCAAAGGTCATAGGTTCGAATCCTGTCCCCGCTAC
>JBAXVX010000016.1:0-91539 GCA_037128705.1 Bacteroidota bacterium
AACCTCAATTATTAACACTTTTCTTACAACGATTCAATTTACCAAAGTAGAATTACAAAGGTAATCAAATACTATTTTTATTAAATTTACAGTACCATGTTGACAATGAAAAAGCTGCTTGTCTTTCTTGTTTTATTTTTGATAGATGTTCACATCTATCCTCAGAAAACGTTGGTGGTAGAAAAAGTAGGCACCTCCAGAAGGTATTTTTACCATGCCGGGGATTATATGAAACTCAGGGTTTCCAGCCAGGATACCCTGCTAAAGGGCAAGCTTTGGTCTATTCATGACAGCGTTATCTCCGTTGAAGAACTCCGGCCTTTTGATGTTCGTCTCTCCGACATCCATTCTGTTTACAAACAGTTTGCTTTTCCTAAAAAGTTTGGAAGAATCGTGGGAATCGGGAGTCTGGCCATTTTTACAATCATTGCATTCAACCATCTCATCAACAACGAACAGGTGTTTACGCCCGATATGTTCATTATTTCAGGCTCAATGCTGGGGGCTAGTTTGATATCACTCTCCCTCCAGCAGAAAAGATGCAGGACCGATGGCCGGTGGAAGGTGAAAATTCTGGATGCTCAATTAAACTGAAACCGTTGTTACCGTGCAATCATCTCACGGATAAGGCGGGTCATGATGGGTTCAACGGCACTCGCTGCATTGATGACATGTTTGTGCGTGATTTCAACAATCTTTCCCGGTACGCCCAGGTCTGAAATAATCGAAACGGCAAAGCACTTCAGCCCCATGTGCCGGGCTGCGATAACTTCAGGCACAGTGGACATGCCTACTGCATCGGCCCCTATGGTACGGATATATTTATATTCTGCCGGAGTTTCGTAGGTGGGTCCTGAAACAGCAGCATACACACCCCTTTGAAGTTTTATATTCTGTTTCCCTGCAATAATAAAAGCCTTTTTGATCAATTCATGGTCATAGGCTTGTCCCATATCCGGGAAACGTGTACCAACCTCATTCTCATTTGTACCAATCAGTGGATTGTCCTTCATCAGGTTGATGTGGTCATCTATCACCATGATGTCGCCAACTTCAAAGTCAGGATTTACTCCACCGCTTGCATTGGATAGAATGAGCATTTTAATACCCAGGAACTTCATGACCCTGACGGGAAAGGTAATTTCCTGCATGGTGTATCCCTCATAATAATGGAACCGCCCTTGCATGGCAACGATATTTCTGCCATTCATGGTCCCGAAAATCAACTGCCCATGATGCCCGTCAACCGTTGAAACAGGAAAATTGGGAATGAACTCGTAGGGAAAAGTCTGTTGTATTTCAATTTCTTTCACAAGATCCCCCAATCCAGTCCCGAGGATGATCCCAATTTCTGGTTTTAGTGAAATCCTGCTTTCAAGATATTCGGTGGTCTCTTTAATTTTTTTTAACATAGTCAATTATCTCATTGTCAAAATTTTCCTTGTCTGTTCCGTGAAAATCTATCTCGATTGGGACATAAAATAACGGCAGAGTCTTCAAATTAGTGCTCAATTCAGGTGTTTTTAGCCGCATCATGTCTTTTTCGGTGGTTATAATCACCTTCTTCTGGGTGGGAAGATCATGATATTTCTTTATAACCTCCTCGATGTCATTCGGTTTATAGGCGTGATGATCGGCAAATTTAATAACAATCAGATCGCTGCACAAACGTGCAAGATGTTCTCTCAACGGATAATCGTTTGCAATACCTGTAAAAAGCAGGATATTGGTCACTTTTGCCGGAAATTGCTGGCTGGCCGTTTCAAAAACAGCCCGGGGATCCCCATATTTGATATAGGAAAAATAGACCCGCTGATGACGCATTGGTTTCAGATCTTCCAGAATTCGCCTGCGGGTTATCGGAGAGAATATTTTTGGTGTTTTGGTTACGATGACAATGTCGGCTCTTTCAACGCCGGACTTGAATTCCCTGAGGGTTCCTGAAGGCAAAACGTAATCATCGGAGTAGAGCAGCGCGCAGTCTGTTAAAAGAATGGATATCCCCGGTTTAACATATCGGTGCTGAAAAGCATCGTCCAGGAGGATCACGCCCAGGGTAGGATATTTCTGATAAAGGAACTGGATTCCACGCTTGCGTTTTTCATCTACCGCCACCTTGATTTTTTCAAATTTTTTAAGGAATTGCATGGGCTCGTCTCCAATGTACTTCACATTTGAACGCTTTGAGGCGATGATGAATCCATTGCTTTTTCGTCCATATCCGCGGCTGAGTGTGGCCACAAAAAAGTGGGGATGTAAGAGTTTAATCAGGTACTCAATATGAGGAGTCTTGCCAGTTCCACCATAACTCAGGTTCCCTACTGAAATTACAGGCTTTGGGAACTGGATGGAAGGCAAAATCCCAAAGTCAAATAGCAGATTTCTAATCTGCATACCCAGACCATAAAGCAGGGAAATCGGATACAAAATAATTTGAAGGACCTTTGTCATATTGAACCTCCTAAATTATTAAAAAAATCGACCTGCACATAGGTCGCTGCATAAATTCACACTGTCAATGAAGGAATGTTGTACTTTTTTCTTTTTTTCAGTAAAGTGTTTTCTCTTTTATGAGGTACTTTACATTCTTGATCAATTCATTTATGCCAATGTCCAGCTTGCCCGTTTTGACAATGAAATCAGAAACGCCGGCATCAAGCAACTTCATTGCAAGAATTGGGTTATCAGAAGAGGAAAAGACAATGATTTGAATGGAAAGAGATACTTCTTTTATTTGTTCAATAAAATCAAATCCGATATGTTCCATGGGGTCATAATCGGTAATCAAAAAATCAGGGATCATGTTTTTTTGCAGGCGATACAAACACTCATCACTGGTCTGGAACGCATGTACGTTGACAAACTTGTTGATATTCAGATGATATTTGATCAGGTTGCGGTGCAACGGGTTTTTATCTACGACAAAAATAACTGGTGATTTCATGAATCAATATTTGTATTCAAATTAAACATCAAAATTTGCAATTTCCGCATCGTAAAAAGTCGTTTCCGGGTTAAACTTGTAAACAATTTATGAACATTGAAAATCACCTTTATGTATTGAAAATGTGTATCTTTGGCTCTCGAAAAATCTGACTTGCATGACAATTTCCGAGATAACATCCTACCTGGAATCAATTTCACCTTTATCCCTTCAGGAAGATTATGATAATTGTGGTCTGCTGGTGGGAGATGCCGGAAAGGATTTTCAAAAAGCGCTTCTGTGCCTCGACCTTACTGAAAAGGTCATGGATGAGGCCATCAAAAACCGATGCAATCTGGTCATTTCCCACCATCCCTTTATTTTCAAGGGGCTGAAGCGGCTGACTCCTGAAATGGATGAAACGGCCATCATAAAGATGGCTTTGTTCAATGACATTGCGATCTATGCCATGCATACAAACCTGGATAATACGCTGCATGGGTTGAATGCATTTGTGTTTTCGAAACTTGGAATTACCAGGTTCAGCATACTGAGTCCTAAACAAGGGTTGCTTGTGAAGCTGGTCGTTTTTTGCCCTGTCGCCTATGCCGGGAAAGTACGGAATGCCTTATTTGAGGCAGGTGTAGGTCATGTCGGCCATTACGATTGCTGCAGCTATAATGTGGAGGGGGAAGGAACTTTCAGAGCTTCGGAACAGGCCAATCCGTTTGTCGGTGAAAAACATAAAATTCACCAGGAAAGGGAGATCCGCATCGAAGTGATCTTCCCACGGCATATTGAAATGAAGGTCATGAAAGCACTGCGTGCGAACCATCCATACGAGGAGATTGCTTTCGATATTTACCCGCTTGATAATTTACATGCTCAATCAGGGGCTGGCATTGTCGGTGACCTGGAAGTTCCGATGCCTGAGCCGGAATTTCTTCAACTGGTTAAAAATAACCTTGAACTGGCTGTGATCCGGCATTCGGAACTCTCTTCCAAAAGTATCAGGAGGATCGCTCTCTGCACCGGTTCAGGCAATTTTTTGATCCCGGAAGCAGTCAGGTTGGGAGCCGATGCTTATCTGACAGCAGACCTAAAATACCATGATTTCTTTTCGGTCGGGAGAAGGCTTCTTCTCTTAGATATTGGCCATTATGAAAGTGAACACGGTGTAAAAGAATGGCTTTATGCTGAGCTTATTGAAAAATTTCCTAATTTTGCATTCCTTATTTCAGAAGTAAATACCAATCCTGTTCATTATTTTTAACACAGAGTTTATGGCAAAAACAACAAGCACGCCGATCGCCACCTCCAAACCATCGAAATTGGCTAAGAAACCTGCTTCCAAGGGCACCGCCCCATCAAAAAAAAGTATCTCAAAAGTTGAAGAGGTTGTTGCAGAAGAAGCTGCAGCAGTGGTTGTTCCTAAAATCAAACCTGAGGTTACGGATGAAAAGGGTGAAATCACCATCGAAATGAAACTCATCGCATTATATAGTTTACAACAGGTCGATTCTCAGGTCGACAAGATCCGCATTATCCGCGGTGAACTGCCGCTGGAAGTTCAGGATCTTGAAGATGAAATTGCTGGTCTTGAAACCCGTGTGGATAATTACATTCAGGAAACTCTAGTGATGGATAAATCCATTACGGATAAAAAGAATGCTATCAGGGATGCCCTGACCCTGATCAAGAAGTATGAAGATCAGCAAATGAACGTCAGGAATAATAGGGAGTACGATTCACTGACCAAGGAAATTGAATATCAGAATCTTGAAATTCAGCTATCTGAAAAAAGAATTAAAGAGTATCAGGCCGGGCTGGAACTTAAAAAAGAGGAAATCGACACCTATCAGAAATTACTGCTGGATCGTAAAAACGACCTCGAGATTAAACGGAACGAATTGGATGATATCATTGCTGAAACAGAGAAAGAGGAGCAGGATCTGATAAAAAATTCCGATGAAAACCGGAAATATATTGAAGACCGCTTACTGACCGCCTATACCCGTATCCGGAAAAATGCCAGGAACGGCCTTGCTGTTGTCCAGATTGAACGTGATGCCTGTGGCGGTTGTTTTAATAAAATTCCTCCTCAGCACCAGTTGGATATCAGAATGCACAAGAAAATAATTGTGTGCGAATATTGCGGTCGGATCCTGGTCGACGATGGTATCGTCAACGCCATGCAGGCATAATTAAAACCTGATCCCGATCGTTGTATAAACTGTGTTGGTATTGTAAGTGATTGCAGCAGGATTGACCATTGTCGGGTCATACAGATAATAATCCTGATTCATCCTCGTCCATACATAGGTCACATCCGCAAAAAACCGCTTTGCACGGTAACCGAATCCGCCTGAAACCTGAAAACGTTCACTGTTGTTAGTCCCACCGGTATAAGGGTTACTGAAATAGGCAAAACCACCCCTGAGTCTGAAGTTCTGCAATCTCCATTCGGTTCCAACGCGGATATTCCCCCAGGATTTATAATCTGACTGAATTTTCCCGTTGACATCGGTATAACTGTCCTGACTTGAGGTGAAACGGGCCTGGGAATAATTTACATATTCGTAATCGGCACTTACCAATCCATATTGTCCGATGATAAATGCTAAACTTCCAATCGCCCTGAACGGGGTGGTAAGTTGATAATCATAATAACCGACCGGAGAATATTGCGTTGAATTCCAATAGGTCGAATCAAAGGATGATTGCATGCTGCTGAACCATTCATCCCGCATACCCGGAAACCATGTCGGCGTATGTACGCTCGCCCCGATCCTCACCCAGTCTGTTGGCCTGTAAATCAGGCCAAACTTAACATTGATGCCGGTTCCACGTGTCTGGAGATTATATTGATAGTTAAGCGCGATGAAATTCGGGAGCGTGTCGCTGGTCCTTGCCTCTGTATAGGTATTGGTCTCATAATAGTTGATGGAGGGAACTCCCAGGGTAAGACCCACAAAGAGTTTATCATTGAAGTTAGCTCCCATGGAAAAATCAAGTTCATTCATGGATCCGTACGTCTGGATGATTTTATTCTGAAGAACTCCGCCAAAAGCGGCATCACATTCATATTGTTTATCCGAATTATAATAGATGAGGTTGGTGCCATATGCCAGGCCAAGATCAAACGGATAGGTGTCCTGAACGGTAGAAGGCGGAATTTGCTCGGAATTCAGGGTGTTTGTATAACTCTGCATCAATGAATTCTTTGCATTTACACCGGTGATTACAGTCCGGTTATTGAAATCGTTTTGCCGGTTAAATCCAAACCCAACATTGAAACTTTTGAGAATCCCGTTCTGATTCTTTCCATGGGGCCTGATACTAAAAATAAATCCGAAATTTCCGAGCCCGAAATTAACGCGGCTATCCGTGCCCACTGTTCCATTGTATGTTGCAGATGCGTTTGCGATGGTGGGAGCAAGGGTTAATGTCATTTCTGATCCGGAGTATAAGCCTATTCCGGCAGGATTCGTAGCAAGGGTGGAAAAATCAGCGCCAACCGCGCCAAATGCACCGCTAAGTCCGTTGAACCTGGCTGTACCACTGTAGAACACACGTGAAAACCGCAAGGCATCTTCTGCTGTTTGGGCATTGATCATAGACCAGGACAGGGTGAATAACATCGATATAATGAATGACTTTTTCATTACTGTAAGATTTAAAGTTAAATGTAGTTTTTACCTGCGTCTTCCGCCACCGCCGCTGCTGCCGCTGCCGCTGCCGCCTGATGGAGATGAACCCCCGCTTCCTCCTGATCGTGAAGGGGCTGAATAACTTCCGCTACTGCCTGAATTAGATGGGGCAGAGTAAGAACCACTGTTATTGGAACGAACGGGTGGCGAATAGGAACCGGTGTTTCCAGACCGGGTTGGGATACTGTTGGTTGAATTGCTTCTTGATGGAGAGCTGTACACCCGGTTGCCATTGCCCGATGTTCTTACGTTATTCCGGTCACCGCCGCTTTGATTTGTTACCCTGGAGGATCCCGGGTCCTGCGACCTCGGAGTCAGATATTCCTGGCTTGATTTGGGCTGCCTGTAAGCAGGGGATGAATAGCTTTGGGCGGTTCCCGAACGCTGGACAGATCCTGCATTTTCCGGCCTGACATACCGTGGTGCTGAACTCTGGGAACGAGTCTGACCCTGACCCTGTCTCTGGACCTGTTTTGGAGTTCTCTGGTAAGTCCCCTGTGTATTGCCTGAAGTACGGGTATACTTGTACTGTGCCTGGTTAGCAGGAACACTTCTGGAAGATGATTGCACATTCCGTGGTGCAGGTGTTACATTATTCCTTGAATAAGCAGGTGATAAATCATTCCTGCTGCCTGGATTTGTCTGATTCCCGGAAAGACCGGCTGAGTTCCTTGATCCGGGGGCACTGGTTCCTCCGTCTGTTCTGTAAAGTGATTTTCTTGCACCATAGAAAGTATTGGATGTGTAATAGGGGGGGTATCCTCCATTGTACCAATCATTGTATCCATAGCAGTAACAACATGGATTATACCATGGATTATATCCCCATCCATAGTAAGGATATCCCCAGCCATAATAGGGATAGCCCCAGCCATAATCCCATCCCCAATTTGAATAGGGATATCCCCATCCCAATCCAAACATCATGGATGAACCGTAAAGGCCACCATACCCGCCGCCAATGCCGAAAGAGATATTCACATTGGGATCACTGTTACCTGCGTTTGAACTGTTAGAGCCACCAGTATAGGATTCATCGAAATATCCTTTGGTGGTATCCTTGCTGCTAAACCGGTCAATGCGGTTTGAATAGGAATAATCGTTATAATCCTGTTCGAAAGTTGAGGAGCCTGGCTTTTGAGTTTTTAAATTGTCCGGAGAGGTAATGACCTGAGCTCCGTTGTTTGATTGTTGAATAGCGACAGGGCGTTGCAGCTCCTGTTTGGAAGAAGAATTGTAAACATCATCATTGACGAAAGAGGTTGCCTGTTTTTGCGTAGTGCAAGCGCTGATCGCCAAACTGATGATTGCGATTAAACATGCTGATTTTTTCATAAGGCGTTAACTTTAATATACCGGAATGGTCTGTTGTATTCTTAAAATCGGGATTATTTTTGTATTTTTGCAAACAATATATTCGTTTCAAAATAGCAAATTTCATACCAAACTTTCAAAATGGCAAAAGATTTTTCTACCCGGGCAGAAAATTATGCACAGTGGTATAATGACCTGGTTATCAAAGCCGATCTGGCTGAAAATTCTGCGGTACGCGGCTGCATGGTCATCAAACCATATGGTTATGCCATTTGGGAGAAAATACAGGCGGTACTGGACAAGAAGTTTAAGGATACAGGACATTCCAATGCGTACTTCCCCATTTTTATCCCAAAATCATTTTTCAGCAAAGAGGCCAGTCATGTCGAAGGCTTTGCCAAGGAATGTGCTGTTGTAACTCATTACCGGCTGAAAAGCTCTCCTGATGGGAAAGGAGTTGTAGTGGATGAGGATGCCAAGCTGGAGGAGGAACTCATTGTCAGGCCAACATCCGAGACCATCATTTGGGACACTTATAGAAACTGGATTAAATCATACCGGGATCTCCCGATCCTCATAAATCAATGGGCGAATGTAGTCAGGTGGGAAATGCGCACAAGGCTTTTCCTCAGGACCACTGAGTTTCTCTGGCAGGAGGGGCACACGGCCCATGCCACCCGGGAGGAAGCCATTCAGGAAGCTGAAACGATGCTTCATGTATATGCCGATTTTGCTGAAAACTGGATGGCCATGCCTGTGATCAGGGGAACCAAATCTCCGGCTGAACGTTTTGCCGGCGCCATTGATACATATGCGATTGAAGCCTTGATGCAGGACGGTAAAGCATTGCAGGCAGGGACATCACATTTCCTGGGTCAGAATTTCGCCAAGGCTTTTGATGTGAAATATTTGAACAAGGAAAATCAGCTCGACTATGTGTGGGCCACCTCCTGGGGAGTTTCCACGCGGTTGATGGGTGCACTGATCATGTCACATTCCGACGATCACGGCCTGGTTCTTCCACCAAAGCTTGCTCCGATCCAGGTAGCCATTGTTCCGGTTTTTAAAAATGCCGAACAACTTTCACAGATATCAGAAATTGTGATCCCAATTAAAAAATCACTTGAGGCAAAGGGGATTACTGTCAAATATGATGACCGGGAAACCTACAAACCAGGATGGAAATTCACGGAATATGAGTTCAAGGGAGTTCCTTTACGTATTACTGTTGGTCCCCGGGATATCGAACAGGGCACGGTTGAAATCGCCCGGAGGGATACCCTGGAAAAGGAGGTTCTGCAACTTACCGATATTGAGAACAAGGTGATTCATTTACTGGATCAAATACAGAAAAACCTGTTTGACCGTGCACTGGCCTTCAGGGAGGACAACACTTTCAGGGTAGATACCTGGGATGAGTTTAAAAGGGTCCTTGACGACCGGGGCGGTTTTATTTCCGCTCACTGGGATGGAACGGCTGAAACAGAAGAGAAGATCAAAGAGGCGACCAAAGCCACGATAAGGGTTATTCCATTGAACAATCCGGCGGAAAAGGGTAAGTGCATCTATTCGGGGAATCCTTCAGATCAGCGTGTTATTTTTGCCCGGGCCTATTAGTGATCAGAAGGGCAGGACTTGCCCTGATCCGAATATCTGGGGGTTCACAGATTTAACAGAATCCATCCTGTAATATATATTTCCGATCGACTTGATGGTGGCATCCAGGTATTTTGCGTTCACATAACAATCGTTTGTCCCTTTGTTGGTAATTCCTGTGTACCATGCGTTCATATCACGGGCATCGTATGAACCATAGCTTCCGGCGAAAACAGTTGTCCACCCGCATTTTCCATGAAGAATGATGTTTGCTGTTCCCATGTTCAGGCTGAAATTTCCCTTCCAAAGGGAATCGAAGGTGAGATCGATGGTTCCGCATCCGCCCCAGACTTCCACCTCCAGGGAATCGATGGTTAATTTTCCGTCGGCAAGGATGTCACCGGCGGAGTTATAGATGATTTTAATAAGGTTCTTGCTGGAAATGTAGATGTTGAGAGGCTTGTTATAGCTGCGTAACCAGTTGCAGGTGTTTTTATTATTGATGATCAATTGACGGTTAACGACATCGGTCGTAATTCCCTGGATGATATTCCGGCCGGCTTCTACCTGAACACTGTTTTCCAGGTCACTCCGGAGGATCAGATTGACATTGTCATTGAGGCTGATGCTGTCAAAATCATCAAGTTTTCTTTCCTCCATGATTGTTGTTCCGGAGTTGGTGACGCATACGCCACCGTCTTTTGCGCATCCGGGGGGGATGAAAAGCAATGCCAGCATCAGCAGAGCCAGGGCTGCTCCTGAAAAACGAATGTTACCGGACAGTTTTTTTTCCATATTTCCTGTTAATTGTATAACCGAGTCCCCAGCCGATGTAATCGGCCCGTCCCCAGTGAACTTTAAGCATCACCGTTGCAAACAGTTCCCTGGTGAAGTTATACTGGAACGCAAATTTTTCATAGAGGGGGCCGTTGCTGGTCTCCATTCCGCCAAGGTAGTACCCAAGATTGAAGATGATCCCCACCCTGGACATCATCAGCTGGTAGGCTGCATTGATCCCGGGACGGATGATCTTTAACTTGTTGGTCACCTCGATTCCATTCATCTCAAGGACCTTGATATGAGAAGGGTCATAGGAGAAATCGAACCCGAAACCCACTTTGCTTTTTTTGCTGACGGGGAAGAAGGTGTTTTCAAAGAGATGGTAAACCAGGTAGTTTTGGCCAAAGACTGCCTGCATATTTTTATATCCGATCAAGGCACCGATATCGAATTCAATGTTACGACGGATGATGGCCTCAAAGGGTTCGGTAGGTGCAATGAACCGGTCGGTCAGGTTTTTATTTTCTTTGAAAGGCCGTAAAGCCACGCCAATATTGAATAGCGGTGCATTCAGTCCATAATTCGGGAGTTTCAGGGATCCGTTGGATAGATGCTGCAGACTGATGCCTGTGCTCAGGGCCAGGTAATAGTTAACCTGGTACCTGGCTTCGAGCATCAGGTTGATGGCTGCATTCAGGTGTGAGCCAATGGCGAGGTTCTTATAATTGGTAATGCGATCAAAAGGTTTTGTTACATACCCAACTCCAAGGGCAAACCGAAAGCCGAACATGAAGTTCTTGTGCCGGTACAAGGGGAAATTGACGAAGGGCATCAGGCAAAAAATGTTCCCGAGCGAAGGGTTATTTCCCATCGCGGTATAGAGAAAGGTCACGCCAATGAGCGGGTAATTGTAATCCCTTTCCCATTTATGTTTTCCGAAGGTAATTTGCTGAATACTTATCTCAAAGGCAGGAAAATGTGCGCTGAACACCTCCATTTCAAGATGCTGGGCATAAAGGAATCCATAATGGATCTTCCCTTCGATGATCAAATTTGAAGAAAACAGTTTGTGCTGAAACTGTGCCGAGCCTTTCACCGAAAGCAATAGGATAACCAGCACAAGGCGTATGCGCAGGTAAAATGGCAGGTGAAATCTTTTATATTTATTCAAAGGATCAACCGATAGGTTCCGGACGACAAATTTATTATGAATTGTTCATTCTGAAGTACTATCCTTCATAAATCTATCAATTCCGCTCATTAATAACGAATCAAAAACGAAATGCTTACTTTTGCGCAAAAAATAAACGATGGATGAGAAAATTGCGGCATTCAAAAGGCTGCTGGAGATCATGGATGAACTCAGGGCCAAATGCCCGTGGGATCAAAAACAAACCATTGAATCGCTCAGATATCTGACCATTGAGGAGACCTATGAGCTTTCGGAATCTATTTTGCAGAGGGATATGGATTCGATCAAAAAGG
Organism: Bacteroidota bacterium; assembly: GCA_037128705.1. GTDB lineage: Bacteria > Bacteroidota > Bacteroidia > Bacteroidales > FEN-979 > CAIVAT01. The sequence continues at coordinate 11,809 of JBAXVX010000016.1, forward strand.
AGCTCGGGGACCTAATGCTTCACCTGGTATTCTATTCTAAAATCGCATCCGAGACCAATGCGTTTGATATAAAGGATGTTATTGAAAATATCATAGCCAAATTGATTCATCGCCATCCCCATATATTCGGAGATGTGGTTGTAAAGGATGCCAAGGAGGTCCACGATAACTGGGAGCGGATCAAATTGCTGGAAAAGGGTAATAAATCTGTGCTTTCGGGGGTTCCTGCCGGATTACCTGCCATGGTAAAGGCCAACCGTATCCAGGAAAAGGCAAGCGGAGTGGGATTTGACTGGGAAAAGCCGGAGCAGGTTTGGGAAAAGGTACTCGAGGAGTTGAAAGAATTAAAGGAGATGGTTGAAACAGGCGCAAGCCAGAAGCGCAAAGAGGAGGAACTGGGTGATGTTATCTTTGCCATGGTCAATTATGCAAGGTTCATCAATGTAAATCCTGAAGATGCGCTTGAACGCACCAACCGGAAGTTCATTAAAAGGTTTAATTATCTCGAGGTAAAAGCAAAGGAATTAAACAAACCCTTGCATGAAATGACCCTGGCAGAGATGGATGTTTTCTGGAACGAAGCTAAAAAAAATGAATAGCTGACCGGAGATCAGAGTTTGCCCAGGTAATCAGCAACACCTTCAGCAGTGGCTTTCATCCCGGCATCGCCCTTGTGCCAGTTGGCGGGGCAGACTTCACCGTTTTCCTCGAAAAACTGAAGTGCATCTACCATACGCAGTGCTTCATCGACGCTTCTTCCCAGCGGAAGGTCATTGACAACCTGATGGCGGACAATACCCTGTTTGTCAATCAGGAACAGACCACGATAGGCCACAGGGCCTCCTTCGAACTCCATGATACCTTCTTCGGTATAGGCATATTCACCGGCGAGTACATCAAAGTTTGCAGAGATGGTTTTCGATAGATCAGATACAAGGGGAAATTTCACCCCTTTGATACCGCCATTTTTCAGCTCAGTATTGAGCCAGGCCCAATGTGAAAACTTTGAGTCGACTGAACATCCGACAACTGCAACATTTCTTGTTTCAAATTCTGCGATCTTATCCTGGAAGGCGATTATTTCCGTAGGGCAAACAAATGTGAAGTCAAGCGGATAGAAGAAGAAGACAACATGTTTTTTTCCAATATACTGGGCCAGGGTGAATTTGTCAACAAATTCGCCACCGTTGATAACTGCTTCAGCTTCGAATAGCGGAGCTTTTTTTCCTACTAATACTGACATAATGATTTAATTTAGGTTAATGTTTTTCTTTGATGCAAAGATAGATATTATTTAGAAACAGTATGGATAAGTTGTTAAAAAAATAAATCTATTTAAAATCGCGGAGGTCGAAGGGCAAGGCTTCATTTTTCCGGAAGTCGAACAGAGTCATTTTCCTGATTTCATAATAACTTCTCCAGAAGGTCTGGAGGGCGAAATAGTAGTTTTTTTCCGAATTGTCGGTTGCGATCTGGGCGTTGTTCAGGTCGAGGATGCTGTTGATTTTCCCGATCAGATATCTTCCCTTGGTCACATCGTAGCTCTTGCGGGCAACGGTATCAGATTTTGCAGCGATCTTAAGCTGGTTTTGCTGCATATTAAACTCAATGACTTTGAGATAAACATTGCGCTGGAAATCGATGATCTCCTGTTCAACCGAATTTTTCACAATCTCTTCCTGCGACTGTGCCATTTTAATCTGGCCGCGGGCCACGCCCCAATCGACGATGGGAATGGTCAGACCGACAGAGATCTGGCGCTGATCGAGCGGGTTAAGGTAAGCGTCGGGAAGTGTGGGGCCGGATTGCTGGAGTCCGATCAGTGCATGAATCTGGGCATCGAACCTTCCGTTCAGTTTTGCATAGTTCACAGCGCTGGCTGCCTCGAGCAACCGCCGCTTAAAATCAAGTGTAGTTGAAGAATTTTCACCGGCCAGGGTGACTGCCCTGACCGGGTCAATTTTGAAAAATTCGATGTTGCCCGGGGGCAGAAGGAGTACCGGCACACTATCCTGGAGGCGGAGAAATGATTTGAATCGGAACTGCGCATTGTCCAGTGCCAGATCAGCATTTTCAACGGCCGCCTGGGCCTGCAGAAAATTAAGCTCCAGCTGGAGCAGGTCATTTTCGGCGATTTTACCCAACTGATATCTTCCTTTGGCGATCCTGTAGAGGGTGTCGTAGTTGGAGAGGTTTGTCAGCGCGATCTTTTTTTCAACCTGGGCCTGAAGCAGGGTGAAGAAATAGTTTGTCGTGGTAATGGAGATCTGCTCAATGTCTTCAATATACTTACGTTTGGCCAGGGAATATTTGAGCGGTTTAAGTTTTTTATCCCACCGGTAGGGGTTGTATGTGAAAACAGGTTGATATAATTCAACATTTACCGGGTAGCTGAGGAACGATTTTGGGTTTTCGGTATTGACATTGTTCACCCCGCTCAAATAGGAGTTTACTGAAATGGTACCACCTGTTATCCCTATCTTTTGCGTTAGTGCAAGGTTTGCCTGCGCACTGATATATTTGGAACTGACATAGCTCTGTGATCCATCGGGGTTGAGATAGGGGGAGATGTTTTGGGTAATGTTCGGCAGGGTTGAAGTGAGTCCCAATGATGGCAGGTTTGATGCCTTGTACGATCTGAATTCCCAGTAACTTTTGCGGAATGTCTGTTTTGCATTCAGGGCATCCGGTGACTGGGCTTTTGAAATTTCAATGGCCTCAGATAGGGTTAACCGGCGGGTTTGATATTGGCCCATCGCGCAAAAAATGCTGCTGAAAAAGGTGATAAAAAAAACCAGGGAGGCTTGTCTTGAAAATAAATTCATTTGCATCTTATTCATGTCTGAGGGATTCAACAGGATCTTGTTTGGCAGCACGCTGTGAGGGCATGTAGCCGAAGATTATTCCGACGGAAGCAGAAACTCCGAAAGAAATAAAGATGGAAATTGGAGAGACAATCGTCAGGATTCCTGTAAGTTCCATGATGATTTTCGAAAGGGCCAGGCCCAGGATGATGCCAATCAACCCGCCGCTGATGCTGAGCAGGGTAGCTTCCATCAGAAACTGAAGAACGATGTCGCGTTTGGTTGCGCCGATGGCCTGCCGGATCCCGATTTCCTTAATGCGTTCCATAACCGATGCAAGCATGATGTTCATGATCCCGATGCCTCCCACCAGCAGGGAGATGCTGGCAATGGCGCCAAGAACAATATTGAAAATATCCTTGGTACGCTGTTCCTGTTTCAGGAGCAATTCAGGGACCTTGATTTCGGCATCCTCAACACCGGCATGGCGGCGGATCATCATTTTCTTCAGAATCTCGGTGGTGGGTCCAATTTGTTCACTTTCCTTTACCTGGACCACAATTTTATCAATCTGGTTTCTGGATGATTCTTCGGTTGAGCTTCCCGACCATGAAACGAATCCTCCGTCGAAAATCTCCATCGACCCGCCATGGATGGATGCCGCGGTGATCATGGTCCTGTCGCGGAATCTTCTGAGCAGGGTTTGGATCGGCGCATAAATAGAGTTGTTATAGTCTGAGACCCCCAGGTTTTCGATGCTTGACTGACTGATTTCCCTTTTTTTCAGCACCCCTATGATATGAAGCCAGATGGGGCCGCATTTAATATCCTTTCCTACTGCATTTTCGGTCGGAAAAAATTTGGATTTTAATGATGGACCTAAGATGCAAACCGGTTTGCCATCGGTAAGCTGCACTTCATTGAACATCTGACCCTCCTGAAGTTCCAGTGAGAATACCCGGAAGAAATCGGGGGTGACACCCGTGAACTTTGCGGTGGTTTTGATGCCGTCTTTCACGATGTCAGTTTCGTAGATGACTTCAGGGCTTACGATGGCGACGGTCGGAATGATCAATTTGATGGCTTCGGCATCTTTCAGGCTGAGACCCGGAGAGAATTTCCCTTTGTTTTTATCCGTGTTCTGATCCTGGCTCTGGCTATTTGCATCACTGCTCTGTGATGTGTTCGATTTGGGTTTTTCGGGTTTGGGTGAGATAATGATGTTATTGACCCCGACCAGTTTCATCTGATCAAGGATCTCCTTTTTTGCGCCGCTCCCGATGGCCATCATGGTTATTACAGCGGCAACTCCGAAAATGATGCCCAACGCTGTAAGTACAGATCTGAACTTATTCAGAAAGACCGCTTCGAGGGCAATATTGAAGATGTACTTGTATCGTTCGAGCATGAAAAGGAAATTACAATTTTCGAGTAACGAATTACGATTTTCGATTGATGAATGACGAAAAACGGATTATGATGTGAAATTATTTTTTATGGACAACTTTCGGCGGATTCTGCGAGGAGCCCGTCTCTTTCCCGGCTGGTTTACGGGGTTTTTCAACCGGTGTTTTCACTTTGTATTTTGCGATAATTTTCCTGGGAAGAGTCTCGATGTCGAGTTTTTCCGATTTTTCGGGCGGCACAAGTAATACTTCATCATCGCTTTTAAGCCCGGCCTGAATTATGATTTCATTGTCATTGGATTGTCCCACGATGACTTGTTGTTTGGAAACGGACCCTCCATCTTTTTTGTAAACAAATGCAACGGAATCGTTATTGAAGATGGCCTCGATCGGAATGGAGAGAACGCTGTCGACTACGCTGGTCAGAATTTTGTTTTTTGTTGTCATGGCAGGGCGGAGGATCGAATCAAATTCTTTCACGACAATCCTGACTTCGTATACTTTTGCATTTGAGTTCTGGAGTTGCTCCCCGATGTTCGCCACTTCGATGACTTTACCTGTGAATTTCTTTTCAGGAAAGGCGTCGATGCCGATCTGAACCGGCTGTCCGACTTTTACCTTACTGATGTCGATTTCGTTGATATAGGTCTTTGAAATCATTTCAGAGAGGTCGGGAAGTTCGGCGACCACATTTTCCCAAGCATTAACCGTGGCGCCAACCCCCATTTTATTGCCATCCCAGTTGCGCTTGTAAATGACCATTCCGGCTTTTGGAGCCCGTACGTTGAATTCCTTCAGCACATCAGTCATCTGCTCCAGTTTTCTCTGGGCCTGGTTATACGATGCCGACACTTCCTGCATGTTTGCAACCGCTTTCTGATATCGGAGTTTGTAGTTTTTTTCAGCCTGTTCGAATGCGCGCTGTCCCTTTTCAAGGTCAATCTGCACCTGCCTGATGGTTGCGGGTGGTTCATATTTTGACTGGTCGAGGGTGATTTTTTTCTCCTCGAGGGCATATTGGAGATTGATCAGTTCATCCCTTGCACTCCGCAGTTCGAGCGAAGTATCCAGCCGTGTTTTGGTCATCTGCGATTCCAGTTTCTCCAGGTTGGTCTCTTCGTCCTTGATTTTATTCGAGATTTCGGTCCGGTCGAGTGAGGCAACATACTGCCCCGAATCGACCACGGTCCCGTCGGGAATGATATCCTGGATTTTCACCTGCCAGATCTGGATCTGGCGAAGTGCCTGCGGCCCATAGATCTTTTCAGAACTTTTAGCCATTAGCTCCCCCGTGGTGGTTACCTCTATCGGAAAATTGCCGTGTTTGACTCTGGCAGTAATCTGCTGACCCTTATCTCCTTTTGAAAAGAAGAAATAGGCAATGATCGCCAAGACGATGATCGAGGCGACCAGGTAAATGTAATTTTTTCGGATCATGAAAAAGGAGTATTGAAGAAGCCGTTTTAAACGTCGATGTTGGCGTATTTAGCATTTTTCTCGATGAACTCTCTTCTGGGTGGAACGTCATCGCCCATCAGCATGGAGAAGATGCGGTCGGCCTCTGTTCCGTTTTCAATGGCGACTTGTCTCAATGTTCTGACTTCGGGGTTCATGGTTGTACTCCAAAGTTGTTCAGCGTTCATTTCACCAAGACCTTTATACCGCTGGATGTGGACACCGGTTTCTTTCCCGTTGGACAATTCAGCGACTATTTGCTGGCGTTCTTCATCGGTCCAGCAGTAACGTTGCGTAGTCCCTTTTTTAATGAGGTAAAGGGGAGGAGTTGCAATGTATACGTGCCCGTTTTCGATCAATTCTTTCATATAACGGAAAAAGAACGTAAGGATCAGGGTGGCGATATGGCTGCCATCCACATCCGCATCAGTCATGATGACTATTTTATGATAACGCAGTTTGTCGAGGTTTAGTGCCTTGCTATCTTCTTCGGTTCCAATGGTTACTCCCAGTGCGGTAAAAATATTTTTTATTTCTTCGCTGTCAAATATCTTATATGCCATCGCTTTTTCCACATTCAGGATTTTTCCCCTGAGGGGCAGGATGGCCTGGAACCTCCTGTCTCGGCCCTGTTTGGCGGTTCCACCTGCAGAATCGCCCTCAACCAGGTAAATTTCACATTGGGCAGGATCATTCTCGGAACAATCGGATAGTTTCCCAGGCAGTCCGGAGCCGCTGAGCACATTTTTACGCTGAACCAGTTCCCTTGCTTTCCTCGCCGCATGGCGTGCGGTGGCTGCAAGGATCACCTTATTGACAATGGTCCGTGCCTCCTTGGGGTGTTCTTCCAGGTAATTGGTGAGCATTTCGCTGGCCAGCTGATCTACCACGCCCATAACTTCATTATTTCCCAGCTTAGTTTTGGTCTGACCTTCAAACTGGGGTTCCTGGACTTTCACCGATATTATGGCTGTGAGTCCTTCACGAAAGTCATCGCCGTTGATATCGAATTTCAGTTTGGCCAGCATCCCGGTTTTTTCGGCATAGCTTTTCAGGGTGCGTGTGAGCGCCCTTCTGAAACCTGCCAGGTGGGTGCCACCTTCGTGGGTGTTGATGTTGTTTACGTAAGCATGGATGTTTTCCGAAAATGAGGTGTTGTATTGCATCGCAATTTCCAGTGGGATGGCATTGCGTTCTCCCTCCATGCAAATGGGTTCAGGGATCAGCTTTTCACGGTTTGCATCGAGGTAATTGAGGAAATCGCTGAGGCCGGCTTTTGAAAAAAAAGTATCGGAAACATAATCACCGCTTTCATTTTTTTCACGTTCGTCGGTGATCTTAAGGGTAATTCCCTTGTTCAGGTAGGCCAGTTCGCGCAAACGTGAACAAAGGATTTCATACTCAAATTTTTCAACAATGAAAATCGAATTATCTGATTTGAAGGTGACCTGCGTCCCATTGCGTTCGGTATCGCCCACTGTTTTAACAGGATACAGCGGTTTTCCAAATGCATATTCCTGTTGAAATATCTTTCCACCACGGTAAACGATAACTTTTAACAGGGATGAGAGGGCATTTACGACTGAAACGCCGACACCGTGGAGACCTCCGGAGACTTTATAACTGTCTTTATCAAATTTTCCGCCGGCGTGCAGTACGGTCATAACCACCTCAAGGGCTGATTTTTGTTCTTTATCGTGAAAATCGGTAGGAATGCCACGGCCATTATCCAGAACAGTCACGGAATTATCCTCATGAATAGTCACTTCAATGCGGTTACAATAACCAGCCAACGCCTCGTCGATTGAGTTGTCAACAACTTCATATACAAGATGATGCAATCCTTTTACATTGATGTCGCCAATGTACATGGCAGGGCGTTTGCGCACGGCCTCCAACCCCTCCAGGACTTGAATGTTATCTGCTGTGTAACCCTGGCTCGCAATTTCTTTTTCTATATCTGTCATAATCAATTACATATATTAAATTAGCAACAAAACAAAGGTACAATTTATTTGTGACCCGGAGGAAAGAAAACATCAGGAAAATCAAGGATTTTATTAACAATGTTCGGTTAAAAACGGAGCAGCTTTTCCATAATTAAACTTGCGGACTTCCCGTTACCGAAGGAGGATCGCTGCGGGGCTGTCGGGAGACTGCTTTTAACGGCATTCCCGATGAGGATCGGATCGCTTCCGGTGACAATATTCCACTGGTCATGGAGTGTTTCTATCCATTCCGTTTCGGTGCGCAGGGTGATGCATTGTTTTTTCAGGAAATAGGCCTCTTTTTGAAGTCCGCCGGAGTCGGTCATCACCCTGGTTGCATCCATGGTCAGTTTCATCATCTGGAGGTAGCCAACAGGGTCGATGATCTGCACATTGGCGGACAGGGCAAAGGAGGCCTGGAGGATTTTGCGGGTCCTGGGGTGGATGGGCAAAACGACTTTCTGATTCAACCGGGAGAAGGCCAGGAAAATGTTTTTCAGATTTTCAGGATTGTCGGTATTTTCAGCCCGGTGAATGGTGGCAAGAATATATTCTTCAGGGATCCCGGTCGTTTGATACCTGGTGGGATCACGCAGAATCCAGTCCTGGTAATACAGTACTGAATCATACATCACATCGCCGGAGAAACAGGTGATATCGGCAAGCCCTTCACGGGTAAGGTTATCAATGGCGGTTTGGGTAGGGGCAAAGAGCAGGTCGGATATCCGGTCGGTCACGATGCGGTTGATCTCTTCGGGCATCATCCGGTTGAAACTACGCAGTCCGGCCTCCACATGGGCTACCGGAATATGCAGTTTGGTTGCTGCCAGCGCACCTGCAAGCGTCGAATTGGTGTCGCCGTACACCAGGGTGCAATCGGGCTTTTCCCTGATAAGAACCTCTTCTATTCCCTTGAGCATCATTCCTGTTTGTTCGGCATGGCTGCCTGATCCCACTTCAAGGTTGTAGTCGGGCACGGGAATGTTCAGCTCCCTGAAAAACACATCTGACATATTTTCATCATAATGCTGCCCGGTATGCAGTAATATTTCATGAATGGCTGAATTGGCTCGCAGCACCCTTGAAACAGTCGCTGCTTTGATGAATTGGGGCCGGGCGCCTACAATGGAAACGATCTTCATGTCCAGGATTTAAAAAAAACAACAGTTCCGTAAGCGGGATTCTGTTTTAATCTGTCATTTATCTGAGCCTGGCGTCGCCGACAGGCTTTAGCGACCTACCCTCCAGCATTGGGCGAGCAACCCTTGACAGCTGGTATACTTGGTCTTTCAACCCATGAGGTTTACCCTCCCGGATGATCACCCACCCGGATCGTGGTCTTTTACACCGCATTTTCACCCTTACTCCGGATGACAGCGAACCCGTTTTCACGAAGAAAACCAGATCGCTGCAATCCGGGGCGGTTATTTTCTGTGGCACTTTCTGTCTCCAGGGCCTTTTTATCCCTGGAGCCTTCCTGTTAGGAAGCATGGTGCTCTGTGTTGTCCCGACTTTCCTCTGGCAGGGATTGAGGTCATCACGGGTGACAACCGGTAACCCATGCCAGCGACAGAACGAACTGTTGTTCCCGCAAAGATAAGAATTATCCGCGAATAGTGGCTATCTTTGCGCCCATGAAGGATCTCAGTTATGGCAACGAAGGACGACTGATCCTGAAGTTTGCCATCCCGATGTTACTCGGCAATGTTTTTCAGCAGATGTACAGCATCATCGACAGCGTGGTGGTCGGGAAGTACATCGGCAAAGCTGCTTTGGCTGCTGTCGGAACCTCGGGTCCGATCATATTCCTGCTGGTGTCGTTCATTATCGGCGTCACCATGGGATTTACCATTGTTGTCTCGCAATTTTTCGGCGCCAAACAGCTCGACAACGTGAAGAAGGCGATCAACACCCTGTATATCTTCATGTTTTTCACCTCGATCGTAGTCAGCCTTGGTGGGATCCTGCTAAGCAGGTTTATTTTCCAGGTGATTGACCTCGATCCGGCCATTGTTCCCGACGCCATGCTTTTTTTAAATATTTTCCTTTCGGGGCTCATCTTTCTTTTCGGATATAATGGGACCAGCGCCATTTTGCGCGGGCTGGGGGATTCAAAGACCCCTCTTTACTTTTTAATCGGTTCGGTGGGGTTAAACATCGTCCTCGACCTGATCTTCGTGCCGGTCTTTCACTGGGGCGTGGCCGGGGTTGCCTTTGCGACGGTAATTTCCGAAGCCTGTGCATTTATCGCCCAGATCATTTACCTGAACCGCTACCACAAGGTGGTGAAGTTCTCCCTGAAGGATATGACCTTCGACCGCGAAATTTTTAAAAAAAGCATACGGATCGGACTGCCGACCGGGTTCCAGCAAACCTTCGTGGCAGCCGGGATGGTAGCGCTCTACTGGGTTGTCAACCAGTTTGGTGTGGATGCCAATGCAGCCTACAGCGCTGCCGGAAGGATTGATAATTTTGCCGCCATGCCCGCCATGAGTTTTGCAGTTGCATTATCGACTTTCGTCGGGCAGAACATGGGGGCCAACCGCCCCGACCGCGTCAAGGCCGGATTGCGTGCCACTTTGATCATGACCGTTGTTTTCTCCGCTTTTATCTCCATGATCACAGTTGTCTTTGGAAAGCTGCTCATGCGGATGTTCACAAACGACCCCGTGGTCATTGAAATGGGAGGAGATTATTTACGCATTATCGGTTCCTTTTATGTTTTATTCGGGGTCATGTTTGTGATCAACGGGTTACTGCGTGGCGCCGGCGATACCCTGATCCCCATGTTCATCAGCCTGTTTTCACTGTGGATCGTGAGGATCCCGGTGGCGTATTATCTTGCTATTCATCATGGGATCGGTGTCAGCGGGATATGGTGGTCGATTCCGATAGGCTGGGCGTCAGGGGTAATTCTATATTACGGGTATTACCGGATGGGATACTGGAAAAAAAAGGTGGTAGTGAAATTTCAGTCCGGAGAGAGTAAAGGAACCTAGCGGGAGGGATCAGAAATTTCGTTCAATGTTGAAGCCAGTTGCCGGGTTAGTTCCCTTCTTGCGTATTTTTCAATTTCCTGGCTTTGCACCTTGAGTTTTCCGTTTTTAAATCCTTCATAGAATTGGAGGATGTGCTGTTTCATTTTCTCCACATCACCAAAGCCGGCCAGCAGCCCAGCCTTCGTTTCGTTCAGGATTCGGGCCGCATCTCCGTCTTCGGGCCCCAGGCATAAAACAGGCCGTCGGGCGGCGAGGTATTCAAAGAATTTCCCCGTAAGGATCATCCTGGAATTCGGGGTGTTGTTGATGATCAGGAGCAGTACCTGCGATTGCCGCTGGCAGTTGACCACTTCGTCGTGCGGCATGTAGTCTATTTTTTTTACAAACGGGGTCAATCCATAGTCATCAAGGGCTGTGGTGACTGTGAAATCTACCTTGCCCACCAGTTTTATCTCCAGGTCTTTAGCCAATTCCGGATGAACGGATAACAGGCTTTTCAGGGCTTCCCAGAGGGTCAACGGGTTGCGTGTGCTTACCAGGGTCCCGATGTGGGCAATAGAGAATTTTTTATCCTGTTCAGGAGCCTGGGAGATCACATCCTCCTGGTCAAAGCCATTTGTGATCACGGTATAGGTACGATCAAGGATTTTCCTGAAATCGCCGGCCATGGAGTTGCTGATCACGGTTACGGCCGTTGCATTTCGAAGTACTTCGCGCTCCAGTTTATGGTGTTTCTTATCTGCCGGGCGGGTCAGCATGAGGTCTTTGTAGAAGTCGATGTTTGTCCATGGATCGCGGAAATCGGCAAGCCAGGGCAGGTTAAATTTGGCAGCCAGCGGCATGGCGATCATGTGGGTGCTGTGGGGCGGTCCTGTTGATATGATCACTTCTACAGGATGACCGGCCAGGTATTTTTTCAGGAACCGGATGGAGGGGCGGATCCAGAATTTCCTGGCATCGGGGATGAAAAAATTCCCCCTGATCCACACTGAAATGTCTTCGAGGGTTTTGTTCTTTTTATTCTCCGAGAGGAAGGCCGCATTGATCTTATCCTCTTTTTTCCGGCCCAGCAGTTTTTTATAGGCCAAATAGGGTTCCCAGATCGGGAATTTTAAAACCTCCAAACCCTGGGGTACATCTTTAAAGAGAGAGAGATCTATTTCAGGATATTCGGGATTTTCGGGACAAAAAACGACAGGTTCCCACCCGAAGTCACGAAGGTATTTGACAAATTTCAACCATCGCTGAACACCGGCGCCGCCACTTGGTGGCCAGTAATAGGTGATGATCAGCGCTTTTTTCATGCCTGTTGTTTCCGTGGTTTCCTGAATTCCAGGGCTGCAAGGATCACGATCAGGAGGATCAGGATGATGGAAGAGAAAAGAGAGATCTTTTCACCCACAGCATAAACACTGGGTTCGAATCTGAACTGAACTTTATGTTCACCGGCCGGCAGCACCATGGCGCGCAGCACATAATCGGCGCGGAAATGGGATGTAAGCTGCCCGTCAACATATGCATTCCATCCCTTGGGATAATAAATCTCAGAGAAGACGGCCAACCCGGTATTCTTTGATTTGTACTGGTATTCAAGTGCATTGGCTGCATAGGTGACCAGCGTAATTTTATCAGCTGAATCGCGGGCCGGGGTGAAAGACTGGAGGCTTGCCGAAAATGATTTATCAACAACAGCTACTGCAGCGGGATTGAAATCAGTTACAGCCCTGATCTCAGCATCGGCATTGTCGGCCATCTGCACCGAACTTACAAACCATGCATTGCCGAGGGCACGCGGGTTCGGGAACGCCACGGGCTGCTTGTTGCTGTTGGGAATGATGAAGTATTTTGTGTTCAGCATATTCAGGACAGGGGTACTGTCAGTGCTCATGCTTTTCGCAAAGGTTTGAATATCCTTGTCAATCCCGTGATCGATGAGCTCCTGGTAACGGCGGAGTTTGGCTCCATGGTAACCCCCGATCGATTTATGGTAATAAGAGGTGCCCGCATCATTGAAAGTGTTGGTGGTGAGATTCAGCACCCTGAAATCGGGATCCTGATCCTGGAGGATCTGTGTATCGGCGGCGGAGGGTTCAAAAGGATTTTCCACCCGCGATTTAGAGGTAAAGCTGTCGTTGTTGAGATACCGCTTGTTGACGGTAAACATGTCGGCCACGATGAGCACAATGAAGGCTAAGTAGGCATACTCCTTCTTTATTTTATTGAAAAGCAGGGCCCAGGTGACGCCACAGGCCAGGACGATGAACACGAATGAGCGCAGGGCATCCATCCTCAGGAGACGAAGCCTTTCATCGCGGATTGCCTGCATCAGCCAGTCGGGGAACTGGTACTGCTGTTGCATGTATCTGTCACCGGCACCGGTAAAATTCAGGAACGCCCCCGGAAGGAGGGTGAAGAACAGCGCAATTCCACCCACAATGATAAACGCAATCTGAAGCGCTTTGAACATTTTTTTCTTATCCCGGCTGCTGTCGCAAAGTTCCCTAACTGCCAGGATCCCCAGCAGCGGGATGGTAAACTCTGCAATGACGAGGATCATGGAAACTGCCCGGAATTTGTTGTACCCGGGAAGCCAATTCAGGAAAAGGTCTGTAAGCCACATAAAATTATGACCCCAGGCCAGGCTGATGGAGAGGAGGGTCCCGGCCAGAAGCCACCACTTGATCGGTCCTTTGACAATGATGAGTCCAAGGACAAAGAGAAACAGCATGATCGCACCTACGTAGACCGGGCCGGAGGTGAATGGCTGTGCTCCCCAGTAAAGGAAAGGCAGGGGCTGACTTGTAAACTGTCTGATGCTTTCTTCGGGAATACCGTTGGCCTTCATGGCCTCCACGATCTTTGAATTTCCGCTGATCTTCACGCTGGATGAACCGCCATAAAAATCGGGGATAAGCAAAGTCATGGTCTCACCTACGCCATAACTCCATTGGGTAGCATAATCTTTATCAAGCCCTGAAGTCCTGTTGCTTTTTTCGGAGGTCAGTTCCGACTTTCCCCTGATGGTATATTTGCCATATTCCCATGTAGCCCAAAGGGTTGTGAGGTTGGTAAGCACAGCAAATACCAGGGCCACAACCAGGACGCCCACCGATTTCAGGAAGGGGGTGAGTTCTTTGAAACGGATGGCATGGATCAGTTTGAACAGGCCGAGCAAAAGCACGGTCATGGCGAGATAGTATGTAATCTGCGGGTGGTTTGCCTTTACTTCCAGCGAAAGGAATACCGCGGTCATCACACCTCCCCAGAGATACTTTCGCTTCATGGTCAGGATGATCCCGGCGACCACCGGCGCCATGTAGGCTATGGCATGTGCCTTTGAATTATGGCCGGCTTCGATGATGATGAAAAAATAGGATGAGAAGGCAAAGGCTGCAGCCCCTGCAACGGCCAGCCACGGATCGGCTCCCATCACCAGCAGGAGAATGAAAAATCCAAGGAAATAGAGAAAAACCAGGTTGGCCGGATGGGGCAATCCCAGTGTCAGGACCTTGTCAACATACCCGATGAGGTTCGATGTATAGCTCGCGGAAATCTGGTAGGCAGGCATTCCGCCAAACATAGAATTGGTCCAGAGGGGCTCCTGCCCGGTTTTAACCCTGAAATCAACGATCTCTTTCGACATCCCCTTGAAATTGACAATATCGCTTTGCAATATTTTTTTACCTTCGAGCAGCGGACTGAAATAGGCCAGGGTTATGACCAGGAAGATCAATATGGCCGCCAGGTATGGCAGAAGCGTTTTAAATCCGATCTTTTTCATTGGAGTGTGTTGATTTTTGGCACATTAAAAAATAAAAAAAAGAAGATAATCTGACGATATCTTCTTTCTGTACAAAATTGCGTAAAATTCGGATTGATCCTGTCAATCAAGAAAAGAAATATTATTCTTTGTCTAATTTTTCGTCGGAAACAGTCAGTTTTTTTCTTCCTTTAGCCCTCCTGGAAGCCAGTACTTTACGTCCGTTGGCTGTAGCCATACGTTCGCGGAAACCATGTTTGTTCTTTCTTTTCCTGTTCGAGGGTTGGTATGTTCTCTTTGTCATCTCACATAAATTTTTGGGATTGCAAAAGTATTAAAATAAAAGTTTATAACCAAAATTATTTTGCACGGGTTTATCTTTTCCCGCGCTCCGGTCGTATTGCAGGGCGATTTCACAGGAAATTATTGTTTCAGGAAGGTCGATTTAAAGATGATTGTGTTGTCCTGAACGAACAGGATACAGTATAATCCGGGATGTAAATAACTCAGGACCAATTGATTAATATTTTCAGTCAAATGCGATTTCAAAACACACCGGCCGTGAATATCATACATGGACAGGTGCAGATTGTTTTTTTTGTGCTGAAGGGAGCCGTAAAGCCGGATGATCAGGTTATCCAGCACCGGGTTGGGCGACAAAGTAACAAGCGGGGTTGTGGAATTTTCCCGGCTTTCAATTGTATCATCCACTGAATCGGGCCATTTGCATCCCGGGGAGGGGGGAGGCATGGTACGGGTAGAGAAGCGGGCCGGGGAATAACCGCACTCATTGGTGATACGGAAGGCAAACTGAACCTCTCGCCCCGGTTTGAAATTTCCGAAGAGGCAAACCCTGTTGCCCTGAACATCTTTAATGGTTCCCTGTTTCCAGCTTGATCCGTTGTCGAGGCTGAACTCGCCTGTTTCAATTTCGGGCTGTAAAACGGCTGAGAGAGAGAAATAACATAAACTGTCGATGGGAAGAGGCAGAAATTCATCGGGTGGCAGTTCCGGAGGAGCAGGTGCGATGTAGATCAGGGCTGAGTCGTCTTCGGCATATCCTTGAGGGAATGTGGTATGCAGATACAGCGGATAGGTGTTCCCCGGCTTTATGCCCGGTTTGATCCAGATACGAAGCTTTTCGGGTGGTTCAGGAATCAGGACTGGCTCCGGGGCCAGTTCAAAAGCCGGGGAGGACCAGGAATAGACAGCGCCCGGATAGTACCGTGTCCTGATCAGTTTATCGGAGGTGGCAAAGGATGAGTCGGAGCTGCACATTTGGTATCGCCGGTCCTGCATGATCACCGGTGCTGCCTTTTCTCCGTTCTTTTTATAGGCCCGCACATAATCAACCAGCATGGACTGGGGAAAATCGGCCGGGTTTGGAACTGCCGACTGATTCCCGACGGTATTCTGGCGGGTATTCAGGCGAATACTGAAAGGAGCAAGGGGCGGATTATAGTAGGCGGAGGAAACGCAATACGGCGGAATGCCGTGGAGGTTGAGCACCTTGACGGGCAGGTTGTTCACATACCATTTAATGGAGTCTGAATCCCATTCCAGCCCGAAGATGGTCCAGTTCGCAGAAAGATCATATAACCGGGCCGAATCGGTTAAATAGATGCTGTGGTTCTGTGAGACATGGTTCCCGTCGGGAGTCCAATGGTAAGAGCCGCTGAAAATATTGCCGTTGATGCCGTTGAGTTCAAAGATGTCAATTTCATTCCATGGACCCGGTGTGCCAGGGTTTTCGGGAGTCCCTACACCCCAGAGCCAGAAAGCGGCTCCCTGCCCGGTCCGGTTAAAGAGTTTTACCCTTGCCTCGATGTATCCGGGGGCATAAAAATAGAAGCTTTTAAATGCCGCATCGCTTACGCTGAAGGTCTTAATCTCACCTCCCGAATAGGGACAGCCCGGCAAATAGGCCTCGATGGTATTGGTAATATAGGCCATACCTGAATCGATGGTCGCATTGGCCGGATTTTCAACAAAGCCATGCACGCAGGTACCATCTCCGTCGTCCCAGGGCGTACTCCGGTTCCAATAATCGGGGTTGAGTACGGAGGAGCCGAATTCATCATTGAAAATCAGGTTCCAGCCGGGCTTTTCCAACGGATTGGGCCCATCGAGCTTTGAAATGCCCACCGATTTATTCTCCCCGCCGTTAATACAATAGATGATGTCCCAGGGCGTATACTGGGCCTGAAGATGGAGGGTCAACATGATCAATAAACAGGCAGGAAGGAAAGTCAACCTTTTCATTTGTCAAAAGTACTGAACATTTTATAAAAGCAAAAGCCGCCTGTCGGGGCGGCCTTTGATGAATTCATGGCTCCCTGTTTATTTTACGGGAATATTCTTCAGTGTCTCCACCAGGAAATCATAAAATTTCTGAACGGTGGCGATGTTCACCTTTTCATCAGGGGAGTGCGGGAAGCGGATGGTAGGACCAAAGGAGATCATATCCCAGTTGGGATAGGCTCCGCCAAGGATCCCGCATTCGAGGCCCGCGTGAATTGCCTTGATTTCGGGAATATTGCCATATTTCATGTTGTAAACATCCTGCATGGTTTTCAGTATGGGTGAGCCGGGGTTTGGTTTCCATCCGGGGTAGCTTCCATCGAACACCGATTTGGCGCCAGCCAGGTCAAACACACTCCGTATCATCTGCTCGAGATCATCTTTTGCTGAATCGACTGAACTGCGGAGCAGGTTGCTGATGTTAATGGTCCCTTTTTCGGCTTTAACAATGGCCAGGTTGTTCGATGTCTCGACGAGCCCGATCATCTCATTGCTCATGCGTATTACGCCATTGGGACAGGCATAAACCGCATTCATCAGATTTACCAGCACAGCCTCGCTGATCACCGCTTTGGGCGCTTCAGCCGCTACCGCTTCGATCTTCAGGGTAGGTTCAACGGCCGAAAGTTCCTTTTTGATTTTTTCCCCGGTCCGGCCAAGACAAGCCAGGAAGGCTTCCGTATTGGCGGTTGGAACGGCTACAAGGGCAAATGATTCGCGCGGAATGGCGTTGCGAAGGCTTCCTCCGTCGATGGTGGCGACCTGCAATCCATGTTTCTTATGCGCATGGTAGAGTACCCTGTTCATGATTTTATTGGCATTGCCGCGTCCAAGGTGGATATCTACGCCGCTGTGGCCGCCCTTCAGGCCGGTGATATTGATCCTGAAGCCTGTAAAATCTCCTTTTAACGGTTGTTCATCATAGGTAAAGGTGATGTTTCCGTTGGTACCGCCTGCACACCCGATGTAAAGTTCGCCTTCATCTTCCGAATCCATGTTCACCAGGATGTCGCCCTTGAGCACGTCCGGTTTCAGTCCGATCGCCCCGGTCATCCCGGTTTCCTCATCGCAGGTAAAGAGGGCCTCGATGGGACCATGCTGCATATCTTTGGATTCCAGGATAGCCATGGCTGCGGCTACGCCCATCCCGTTGTCGGCTCCGAGGGTGGTCCCGTTGGCACGCACCCATTCACCGTCAATGGCAGTTTCTATGGGATCTTTCTCGAAATCGTGGATCTTATCACTGTTCTTCTGGGGAACCATGTCAAGGTGCCCCTGGAGGATCACCCCTTTACGGTTCTCCATGCCCGGTGTGGCCGGTTTGCGGATGATCACATTGCCAACTTCATCCTGGATGGTTTCAAGTCCGAGCTCCTTGCCGAATTTGAAGATAAATTCCCTGATCTTTTCCTCTTTTTTAGAAGGACGGGGAATCTGGGTCAGGCTGTAAAAATTTTTCCACAGCGCTTTTGGATTGAGGTTTAAAATTTCATTGCTCATAATCAGATTTCTTAAGGATATAATGGTATAGGTTATTTAGTTAAGCTGAGTGTCAAAGTTAGTAATTTATTTGGCTGTTTGAACCGGTTCATCCTGAATTTCCCTGAAGGTGACGTACCGCTGCTGGTAGAGCAACAACAGAAATTTGGTGACACGGTCTTCGGTTTCTTCAATCGGGTTGAGTTCGCCAGAGAATTTCTCTTTCAGCATCCCGCATATCTGCAGAACGGTTGAAGTGCCGTCGATCAGCATCCAGGTGTGTCCTCCGAAGCGATCCAGTTTTATCTGGATGAATTTTCCCTTCGAAGAGGGCTGAAAAAGCGATGAATTGATCCTGTTCTTGAACCGGGGCATCAGCAGGTTGATTCCGCCGTCTTCCCTTACCTCATGGCCAAGTTCCCTCACCGGCCTGAGGTCAAGAAAGTTGGCCTTTTTTAAAATCCGCCTGCGCTTGAAAAAATTCATGAAAAAGGTTGAATGTTCCTGGAAAAAAGAGAGCTGTTTGTAGGTTGAAACAGCTCTCTTTGATATTTTATCTGGTTGTTACATGCCTGATGCAGGTGGAGCAGGATCAGTTGGTTTGCCTGCATTTTTCAATGGAATCTGAATCAGCACATAGGCAATTATGGCCAGGATCACGAAGCTGATGTAGAACGTCGGTGTTTTGAAAAAGCTGAAATAGTCGTACAGGAAAATGTTGAATACCGCGAAAATCGCGATAAGCAATCCCATCAGCGCCTCCCCGGCAATCATCCCGGAGGCCAGCAGTACGCCGGTATTTTCAACCCGCACCTTCTGCGCTTCATTGTGCTTTCGTTTTTCAGAATAGAGATCCACGGCGCCTTTGATCAGTCCGCCTACGAAAATGGCAAAGGTGGTTTCGATGGGCAGGTACATCCCCACGCTGACGAGCATTGGACTTTTAACCTGCATGAGGATGAAGGCAACGCCCATGAGCATTCCGGCGATGATGAGCGGCCATGCCATTTGTCCCTGTACGATCCCGCGTGAAAGGATGGCCATCAGGCTGGCCTGGGGAGCCGACAGGTTCTTGCTGCCAAATCCGCCCTGGTAGCCGAGATTTTTCCCGCTGGCGATGTCGCCGTCGTTCAGGAAGGCCAGAACGACAAACATCACAGCACCTGCGAGGATCACGCCCAGGATGTCGCCGATCTGCATGCGCCATGGAGTACCGCCGAGAATGTGACCGGCTTTCAGATCCTGGAGCATCTCACCGGCAACTGCTGCGGAGACGCAAACGATGGCAGCAACACCAAGCACGGTGGCTACACCGGCATCACCCTGTACGCCAAGGGCTACAAGAATGAGGGCGGTAACAACCAGCGCTGTAAGGGTCAGACCGCTGATGGGGTTGTTGGATGATCCCATGATCCCGACCAGGTAGCCTGAAACGGAGGCAAAGAAGAAGGCGAGGATGATCATAACGGTTGAAGCAACGATGGCGATGAGCAGGTTGGTTTCAAAAATAAAGTAGGTGATGCCAAAGGTTAGCACGGCAACGGCAGCGATACCGATCATGATCCAGCTGAAGCTGATGTCCTTCTCATTTCTTGGAACATTATGTTCGATTCCGGTGGCCGCTTTTTTAACATCTTTCACCGATCGTGCGATCCCGGTAGTAAGGCTTTTCCTCATTTTAAACAGGGTGAAGGCAGCGCTCACGAGCATCCCGCCAATGGCGATGGGGCGGATGATGTATTTCCATATCTGGTTGATCTGGTAAACCGGATCGGTCACCTTGGCCATGGCCGTATCGAGGGACAGGGTAGGGTCATGGCTCATCAGGAAGGCCGCCCAATCCTGGAAATTGATGCTGGGCATCAGGAAGTACATGATCATCGGGGCCATCAGTCCCCAGGCAATGATCCCCCCGCTGAAGTTAAGCGCTCCCAACTTGGGACCGATAATATATCCAACGCCCATGTAGGCGGGACTAACACCGGGTGAGCTGAGCAACATGCCCCCTTTGCCTGTGAATACAGTTCCGGTGATGGTTTGTTGTCCGAAGACCACAAATTTTTCCCACAGATACTGGAATAATCTCAATTCGCCGAGGATCTTGACCAGGCCGCCGAGGCCCATGGCCCAGAAAAGGAATTTTGATCCGCCCGATCCACCCTGGCCGGCTTTATGAATTTCGGAGGCGGCAACGGATTCGGGAAAGGGAAGTTCAGCATCTTCAACCATTACACGGCGAAGCAGGGCTACGAACATGATCCCGAGCACGCCGCCTGCAATGAGGATTAACGACGAGGTGATGTAATGACCGGCTGTGAAAAATTCGGACCAGATGCCTGAAACGAAAAAGGCAGGCAGGGTAAAGATGGCTCCGGCAGCAACAGATTCGCCGATAGATCCCACGGTACGGGTAAAGTTTTCTTCAAGGATGGTCCCCTTCATCAACCGCAGGATGGCCATGCCCAATACTGCGGCAGGGTAGGTGGCGGCGATGGTCATCCCGGCTTTGAGCCCGAGGTATGCATTGGCGGCGCCCAAAATGACGGCAAAGAAAAGGCCAATGATCAAAGCACGAAGGGTGAATTCTTTCATGTTGGTCTCGGCAGAGACGAAAGGAATGAACTTTTTCTGTTCAGCCATAATTCCAGATTTTAAGTTGTTAGAATGATGTGAGAATAACAAGGCTAAATAAAGAAAATCCTGCGAGATGAGCAAGGACTATTTACCATGTTAGGATACTAGAATGATTAAAGTGTTGATTATGAGGATAAATACTTATAATAAGTTATAAAGGTGGACCAGTTTCTTCGTTGAAAAATAATCCTCGGTAAAAAAGTCAGAAAGAGCCCAGGTTTCCGATTTCGCCCTGATGTGTGTCACCTCCTGTTCCACCTCGCCTCCTGTCAGGTAGAGGATGCCATTTGGGAGGTCATTGAATCCCGTCTTTTTTACACAGTTCCTGACCATGGCGCAAAATTTCGGAAGGTTTGAAACAGCACGTCCGGTCACGAAATCGAATGATTGTTTGACTGTTTCAAAGCGGGCGTTCAGGGTGGTGATGTTGTCGAGGTCCAGGTCGGCCGTGATCTGATCGATGACCTTGATCTTTTTGCCTATTGAGTCGACCAGGGTGAAATGGGAATCAGGAAACAGGATGGCCAGCGGAATCCCGGGAAATCCTCCCCCGGTTCCGGCATCCATGACCGAGGTGCCCGGTTTGAAACTGATGACCCTGGCGATGGCCAATGAATGCAGAATATGATGGATGTCTAGTCGGTCGATGTCTTTACGGGAGATCACATTGATCAGGGCGTTCCATTTGCGATAGTGCTCTTCAAGGGAGATAAGACGCTCCCTTTGCAGAGGGGTTAGGCCGGGGAAGTATTTTTCTGAAAGGTGCATCATAAAATGAAACCGTCCGGACAGGCAATGCAGGTCCGGACGATTATCGTAAAATCAATTGAATTGAATATTATTCCTGTTTGGTTTCCCCGGCTACTGGTTCGGCCTCATCGGAAACTGCTTTTTTCTTTGATTTTGCTGCCTTGGGCTTTAATTCGGCACCTTCCGCAGGTTCTGCAACTTTTTTTGCTGTTTTCTTTGGTGCGGCCTTGACTGGGGGAACCACTACCTCTTCAACCTCTTTTTTTGGTTTTGGTTCAGCTTTTGCGACAGGGGCAGCCGGTCTAACTCTCTTTTTACGGGCTCTCCGAACGCCTGAGGAACCAATGATAATTTTGCCACGCTTCGATTTTTTATCTCCTTTTCCCATAATATGATGTATTTAAAAATTTCACTTGATAGCAAATGTATGAAATTAGATCGGTACTGACAAACATTTCCTGAATTAGATATTACCAGCCCTCTTTTTTTTATAAAAATCCCTGACCAGTTCCTCTGATCGGTTGATTGAATTTTTGAGCCAGGCTACCATGATCTCTGACTGTTCGGCGGGGGTCAGTTGCCAGCCAATGCCGGAGTTCCTGAGCCTGCCGGTAATACTCTGGATGAAGATGGCTGCTGAAACGCTGATATTGAGGCTTTCGGTGAAGCCCACCATGGGTATCTTGACAAAATCATCGGCCATTTCCAGGGCACCCGGTGAAAGACCGGCCAATTCGGTACCAAAGATCAGGGCAGTTTTCTGATCAAGGGGAAGGGTTTCGGGGGTAAAATCATTTTTATGTGGCGTGGTGGCCACCAGCCTGTAACCTTGTTGTTTCAATGCATTCAGACAGATGGTGGTATTGTCGCCGGGATGATCGTAATGGACCAGGTTCAGCCATTTTGCCGAGCCAAGTGCCACATCGGGATTCACCTCGTACTTATTCCTGTTCTCGATGATATGAATATCCTGGATTCCAAAGCATTCGCAAGTCCGAAGCACAGCGCTGGCATTGTGCGACTGATAGATATCTTCGAGGGCGATGGTCAGATGGCGCGTACGCTGGAAAAGAACCTCCCGGAACTTGTTAAAGCGTTCAGCCGTGACAAAATTCTTTAAATATTCAATTAATTGATGTTGGGTTGATGCATCAAAACCATCGGCCGGGTTCATATTCCTGAATTTTCAAAATCATGCAAAAGTAAAAAAAATGGTCTACTATGCCTTTAATTCGGGAAAAAATGTAATTTTGCACCTCCAAATTCCAGATAACATGGCAAGTAAGCAGGATAAAAAGATTGACAAAACAGAAGAACGTATTGTTGCCGTAGAAGAGGCTTTCGGCAAAACGGAGCAATTTATTGAAAAATATCAGCAGATCATCCTGATCGTTGTTGGGGTTATTATTGTGATTGTGCTTGGTTTCTTCGGATTCAAGCGCTTTTACCTTGGCCCCAAGGAAAAAGAGGCCCAGAGCCAGATGTTCATGGCAGAAAAATATTTCGAACAGGATTCGCTCAAGCGGGCGCTGAACGGGGATGGTCAATATCTGGGATTCCTTGCCATTATTGATGAATATGGTTTGACGAAGTCGGCGAATCTTGCACATTATTATGCCGGAGTTTGCTATCTGAAACTTGGTCAGTACGACCTTGCTTTGGAGCAACTCAATAAATTCAGCAGCAGTGACCAGCTGGTTGGTCCGATGGCCAAAGGGGCGATGGGCGATGCCAACATGGAGCTGAAACAGGTGGAGAAAGCTGCCGGGCTGTATCTTGATGCTGCAGAAATGAAGAAAAATGAATTCACTTCACCCCTGTTCCTGATGAAATCGGCCATGGCCAACGAGGAGCTTGGAAAATATGACAAAGCTGTCGCCCTGTACAAACGCATCAAGGAGGAGTTTCCACGCTCAAAAGAGGGCAGGGAAATTGACAAGTATATTTCCTATGCAGAGGGAATGATAAAGAAATAATTTTTAGATGTACGATTTACGATTTTAGATTTAATTATAAATCGTACCTCGTAAGTTGTAATTTTACAGCCTGTTCGCGCAGGCTTTTTTTTATGAAAAAATTTCCCCGGATCGTTTTCTTTGGTACACCTGATTTTGCAGTGACTTCGCTCAGCAGGCTGGTTGCATCGGGCTATGCGGTTGTTGCAGTGGTTACGGCCCCCGACAAGCCAGCCGGAAGGGGACTGAAGGAGAAGGCCTCACCGGTCAAGGAATTTGCACTTCTGCATGAGATTCCGTTGCTGCAGCCCCTGAATATGAAGGATCCTGTATTCCTTGACCTGTTATCAACCTTCAAACCTGATCTGCAGATCGTGATTGCCTTCCGGATGATGCCAAAACAGATCTGGTCGCTGCCGCCGCTGGGAACATTTAACCTGCATGCCTCTCTTTTACCTCAGTACCGGGGTGCGGCTCCGATCAACCGGGCTATCATGAACGGGGAACATGAAACCGGTGTAACTACCTTTTTCCTGAACGAACAGATCGACGCCGGAAAGATCCTGTTATCGGAGCGGGTCCTCATCGATCCTGATGAAACAGCCGGGGAACTTCACGACAGGCTGATGGAAACAGGTTCAGAGATTGTCCTGCGAACGGTTGAGGGGATTGTTAAAGGGACCATCATGGAAACTCTCCAGGAGTCGATGATCGATCCTTCGGCCTCCCTGCGGACGGCCCCAAAGATATTCAGGGAGGATTGCCAGATTAAATGGAACCAGGAGGTACTCCCGATCCATAATTTTATTCGCGGATTGAGCCCCTATCCCGGGGCTTACACCCGTCTCATCCTGCCTGATGGAACCAGTCCCGTACTGAAGATTCTCAAAGGCAGTCCAGAGAAGGGAAATCCGGATGTGATTCCGGGCAAATTTGTCACAGATGGCAAAACCTACCTGAAAGTGGGTGCCATCGATGGATTTTTCCTTATAGCGGAGCTTCAGTTGTCGGGTCGAAAAGCCATGAACAGCGTGGATTTCCTGAGAGGGTTCCATGGAATTTTTCCTGAAACCCGTGCTATATAGCTGTTTTAGAGCCTGAGATATTAACAAAACTTTCATTTTATCAACATTTTCGGTGGTTTTAGTGCGAAAACACTTGACTTTTTTTTCGGATGTCTTATATTTGCAGGCATAATTTAATTCGGTATTAATTTAAACTCAAGAAAAATGAACAAGGCTCAATTAATTGAAGCAGTTGCCAACGATGCAAAAGTGACAAAAGCAGAAGCCAAAAGGGCTCTGGAAGCTGTTATTACTGCTACCACCAAGGCACTGGGCAAAGGTGAAAGAGTTGCTTTAGTAGGTTTTGGATCTTTCTCCGTCTCTAAGAGAGCTGCCCGCAAGGGACGCAATCCTCAGAATGGTAAAGAAATCAAGATCCCGGCCAAAAAAGTTGTAAAATTCAAAGCAGGTGCAGAACTTGGCAAAAAAGTAAAGTAGGACTTTACTGTTTCAAAAAAAGAGGATGGTTCCAGTCGGAACCATCCTCTTTTTTTTGACATTCCAGGCAAATAGTTATACCAAATTTGTCTGCATTCGCAGCGATCTCGTCACCGCAACGCGTCGGCGCCTGGGGCCAGGTCAACATATCCTGGTACGGTCCTCTATCTTACTCAGCCCCAGTCAAGGCCGCTTATTCGGTGAACAATATTTCTGCTGATGAATCCCCGAGAGCGCATTCCCCTCTGCTTGCGGCGAGGTTCTTCAATTTCACCGGCAGGCAACGGTCTAATCAGGCTGCCGGATGATCTTGCGGTGGAGTTCCAGGTTACCCGTCTGCAGTGTTACGTGGTATAACCCCGGAACAAGGCTCTTCGTTGAAAACCGTAGTAATTGAGTTCCAGCATCCAGCTTACGGTCAAGCCACACGGAAATGACCTGGCCGGAGGCCGACACCACTGAAATCCTGACAGGAGCTGGTTTTGGCAGATTAAAGTCGACATTGCAAACCTCCTGAACCGGGTTCGGATAGAGATGAAGATCCAGCGGATCAGGATCGATGGGGTGTTTCACTCCCAGCGGGTAGGAGAATTTTTCTGTGACCACATAATGCATAAATCCCCGGGCATCGGCCGTGTCAAGATAGTAAAGGGGGAAACTGAGCAGGATGCTTTTGTGGTCGTTGCCCATGTATTCCAGCCCGACCGGCCGGTTTTTCATTTTACCGAGCGGGTTCGGAGGATCATAACGGGAATCGAACCGGTAGATAACCGTTCCTTCCGGTGCCGGGGCGAACACATCGACATTGTAAATTTGCCCGATGTATTGTTTATCCATAAATTTCAGGGAATCGACATGCAGGGTGTCGTAATCCTTGACCGCATTGGCCCGGAAGAGCATACTCTGTACTTTCCGGTCGTTGCTGTCGACTTTGAAGAGCTGGCGGAACAGCGCTGTTTCAGGTACTTTGGAAGGATAATTGATGGAAGTGGTCATCCAGAACCTGGCCGGGGTGAAGCCGGCGAAAAGGATGTTGCCTCCGTTTTCTTTATGGGCCATGACACATTGTTCCATCTCCGTATTCATGGGCTCAAATTCCTGGGAATTTGACATCCAGAGGATGGAACGGTATCGTGAAACCAGCGACATATTTATCTTCTGATCGGCATTGATATCCTGCCACCTGTAGGGAATGGTATCCAGGATGGCATGGTAAAATCCGCGGATGCTGTCGGGGGTTGTTTTACTGCCTTTCAGGTTGGCCAGCACCAGGAGTGTATCACTGAAGCTGAAACGGGCTCCTGAAACTTCATCGGAAGGGAGGCTCTCCTGGAGTGAATCGTTCACCGTATGGATTACATAATAATACTGACTGTTCTCCACGGCTGTTACATCATGGTAAGTTGAATCGGATACCGGCGTGTGGCTTATTTTCTGATAGGGTCCTCCGGTGCTGACAGACCGGTAGATATTGACGCCCCTGATGAAGGCATTGGCTGTTGGTTTCCAGTGAAGGATGATGTCCTGCCGGGTGGATTGGGCCCGCAGGTTTTGAGGATAGGGTGATCGCTGCTGTTCGGCCAGGGTCGCCAGGGCGCCACCGGTAACTTCGGCCAGGTAGGGGACATTGCAGTTGCCAAGCGTGTCGGAGGGTAAATGCCAGTTCGGGCTGAATTCGATCTCCTCGAAGTAGGCTGAAGGAAAAGCCTGGAGCCAGTAAGGATAGGAATCGGAACCATCGTTCATTTTATCCTGAGGGTAAACGGCCGTCAGTCTGGTGTACCTTTCGAGTGCATCTGCGGCGCAAAACCCGGCCCATTCAAAGCCGATGTATTGGTAAACCTTGACCTCCGGCACATCTGCCGGGTTGTTTGAGATCATATCCATATTGAGCATATACCGTACATCCTCACCCCCAAACCTGGCTTTGGAGGCGGCGACCCGGGAACCGAAGAGCCCGAGTTCTTCGGCAGCAAAAAGGGTAAACCGGATGGTTGTTTCAGGATGATAGTTCATCTTTTTCATGACCCGCGCGATTTCAAGGGTTGCGGCAACCGCTGTTCCGTTGTCATCCACCCCGGGGGCATTGGTGAAGGGATCGGGCTGACAGAAAGAATCCCAGTGGCCACCCACGACATAGATTTCCTGTGGGGCTGAAGAACCTTCGAGGGTACACACAACATTGTATTGCCATGTGCTGTCGTACATACCACCCCAGTTGGTAATGATCAGGTAGAAGGAGTCAAGCCTGACATCGGTATAGCCGTATGAGAGGAACCGGTTCATCAGGATGGTGGCGATTTGTTTGTTGTTTTGGATATTCAGAAGGAACCGCGATCCCATATTCTGCAGGTCCTGAAGCGTTGCGCGCAGGGTATCGGCATTCACCTCACTCACCATGGCTGCGATGGCCGGGTCGGCAGCCCGTACCTTCCGGCTGTGTGCAAAAGAGGTTTCAGAATACCTTGAAAGGGGAGCAGAAGGGTCGGGACGCTTTTCAACCATCCTTGCAATTCCATCCTGGGCCTCCAGTAACATGGGAAGAATTGCCAGCAGGGCGATCATCATGGAGTGTACAAAATATTTCATGGAAGTTTTGTTTTAATTCATCAGCCATTAAAAATAAAACATTAGAAACAGTCATTAAAGAATATTAGTCAAACGTGGGAAAAGACTGGCTAAGGCAGGTAAAACTTCAGCTAAACGAGGTTAACCGTAATTACTGCTGGTTTCAAACTACAACATCATGTTGGTGTCTGCACCGCTGCCAAATGCCAGAGGTGGTTTAAAGGGTTGGCACGGAACAAACAAATGTGTATCAATCCTGATTTCAGTTCAATACAAGTTTCATTTGAAATGTTTATTTTTGACCGAACATTACCGAATGAACAAATCACTTGTTATGGTACAGGCAAGAAGTAAAAAACTGATCATCCTCGGAATCGTGCAGCTCCTGGTGGCCGTGGGCGCCCTGCCTGCCGGGTACCTGATGATGGCGAATCCAGACGGGTCGGGACTGGGAATGACCCCTGAAATCCTCGCGGGGTCTCCCTTTAAGGATTTTTTTATCCCGGGGCTGTTTTTATTTACTGTCAACGGATTATTCAACCTGCTCAATGCCATTGCCTGCTTTGTCAAATTCCGGTACGCCCCCGAATCGGGCCTGATCCTCGGCATTGTACTCATGACCTGGGTCGCCGTGCAGGTTTCCATCATCGGCCTGTCCCATTTTTTGCAGCCTACCTACTTCGTGATCGGGATCATGGAGGCAGCCCTTGCCGGCTGGCTGATCAGCGAACGGAAGCAACATGAACGGAACCGATAGGGCAGGGCGGCATCTTCGCCGGCATAGCTGACACCGATCCGCGAAGTAACCTTTATATCCTCCGGAAGCACGGTTTCTCCATGGTCTTCGATCCAGATGGCCGACTGCGTTCCGTTATGTTTGCCTGTCAGATCAAGCCCGGTATCCTTAAAGTGAATTCCCAGAATTTTGGAAACTCTGCCCGGCCCGAGTCCCAGATTTCGGGTGATCGTTTCCCGGCCGGCACGCTGCAAAATAATTTCCTTTCCCAGGACCGGGATAACCCCCCGGATAAGCACGGCATGCGGGATATCCGTTACGTTGGTCACTACATTGAAAAGCGAATGAACCCCATAACAGAGGTAGATATAGGCTGTGCCTCCCTGGGCATACATCACCTCGGTACGGGCAGTCCGTCGTCCGCCAAAAGCATGCGATGCCCGGTCGGTTATTCCGGCATAGGCCTCTGTTTCACTGATGATCCCGGAGGTTATCACGCCGTCCATCCGCGTGATGAGATGTTTGCCAAGCAGATCGCGGGCAATCTGAACGACATCGGGACGAAGGTAGAAGGAGCGGGGGAGAAGCATTGCAAATGACGAATTACGAATTACCAATTACGATTTGTTGCAGTCGAAGCAGACGTAAGGGATTGAGATGACGAGTTCGCCTTTTTCTGTGGCGAGGGCATTCAGTTTTTGTTCAATGATGGTGAAGACAGCTTCAACCTGTTGTTCCGGCACCAGCACTGTCCAGGTTCCCAGAAAATAGTTGCGAATGAATGAATGGTTGAGAAAGGCGGATCCATCGGCGTATCTCATCCTGAATCCATCTACATTGATGGTATTGATGCTGAAACCGGAACCGAGGATCAGCTCCTTCAGGAAATCAACAGGCTTGCGCTTCCCGCTGATGTGATCCTGCATTTTTATGATTTCTTCCTTCATTCCAAATTCATGCAGGGTCTCCTCAAACACGTCGTAAAATTCGATCATGGTATGGGGCAGGTTCATGGTGAGCACCATCTGGGCCCCCTCGTCGGCAACCCGGTAACATTCGGACAGGGAGAGTGCCTGGTCCTGAACGTTGTTCAGCCCGTTGTTTGAAACGATGAGTCCGAAATAGGCATCCGGGAAGGGGATCGCCTCAGCCACTCCCCTGACGATCTTGGCGTATTCAATCCCTTTCCCGAGCTTTTTGGCTGTGATCATGTCGATGGATTCAGTGGTGGGATCCAACCCATAAACCATGCAGGTTTTGCCCATCCGTTCGGCCAGTTCAAGCATGGGGAACCCGCCCCCGCTGCCGATGTCGAGCACGTTGATGTTCGGTTTCATCCGGATTGTATCCAGCAAAGTCAGGCCAAAGGGGGCCGACCAGAGGGGAAGATCGTCGTAGGTGAGAGACATTTTATTTACGATTTATGATTTACGATATACGATATACGATATACGAATTACCAATTACCAATTACCAATGCCTAATGCCTAATGGCTAATGCCTAATGGCAATAGGTCACTCTTTATTTGTTCCAAAAAAACAGACGAGGATGTCATCCGTTCGTTCACGCCAGTTAGCCCATTCGTGACCGTCGTTAAACGCCTGGAAGAGAGGGTTCAATCCTGACTTCTGCATTTCAAGGTGAAAGGCCGAGCAGGCTTGGAAAAAGGTCAGATTTTTGGCGTTCCCGCTGCCAAGGTCGTAACGGCCTACGTCCATATAGATGCGAAGGGAGGGCCTGGTTTTTTCCTTCTCCGGAAACGAACGCAATGCTTTATACAGCTGGTCTGATATGGCGGGAGACTGGCCTGCACTGCACTGAAAAACATCGGGGCGGGTAAAAAGGGTAAGCAAGGCCAGGTGACCGCCTGCAGAGATCCCTGCAATGCCTCTCTTCGCGGGCACCGGATCAGTTTTGTATTTCCGGTCGATCAAAGGAACAAATTCATCACAGATTGCATTGATGAAATGCAGGTCATTGGTGCCAAGGTATTCTGCAAACCGGTCGCCAGGCGGAATAAAAACCAACAGTGCCGGCTGAATTTTCCGATCAGCCATCAGGTTGTCCATGACGATGGGGTAGGCATTATAATCCAATGCCTCCAAACCATCCATGACAAATAAAACAGGCAGCCGGGACAGCGATGCATATCCGGGCGGCACATAGACCTTCACCTTCCGCGACCGGAGGATGGTATCGCGGCATGAGACAACCATGCTGTCGATGGTTCCATGCGGTACGGCGGGACGGAAAATTCTGACCGGATCGGGCCTGAATCCCGGCATGGCGATCTCGGAATGCGGACCATACCCGCTCGGTGTGATGCCAGGATTTCGGGGATCGGTCGTGACCGTTTTATCCACCTTAAACTGGTAATCAAGCCTTGAATCGACCGGGATGGTGTAGGTTTGATAAAAAAAACTCTTTGTTCCGCAGGGAACAGCCTGCATCTTGTCCGAACCAGCCCAGCCGAGCTGAAGATCTCCGTTGATGAGCACCTGGGTTGCGTTTCCGTACCAGTAAAGACTGACCACACTATCGTGTTCAATAAGCGGTGTTATCGGAAATTCCCCGATAAACCTGGCGACTGCCGTATCACGCGCCGGCTCAGGCAAAGATTTAAGCCGGGATATGAATATTTCGAACTGGCTTCCATGATGGTCCCTTGTCCCGGGAATTTTGGTTGTAGCTAAGGAAGGAGCAGCGCTGTAAGATCCTCCGATACACATCAGCATCAGGAGGGAAAATAGCCCGATGGATAAACAAAGTTTGTTTTTCATTGGAATTAGAGGTTAGCCATAAGGGATTAGCCATTAGCCATTAGGGGTTAGCCATTAGGAATTAGCCATTCGTAAATCGTAAATCGTAAATCGTAAATCGTAAATTGTTATTATTTCCACCTCAGTCTCCTCTCCTTATCTATGGTGATTTTTTCGTTGTCGAGCAGCCACTGCACCGCACGGATCACTTTGTCCTCGTTTATCGGATCTGCCGCCACGACGAGATCCTCCATGGAACACCATTTAATTTTCAACACCGGTTTGATCAATTCGAGGATGCTGTCGAACTCCATCTCATTGAGGCTGATCTTATTGCGTTTGAGGCATACATCGCATTTGCCGCACCGCTTATTACTGCATTCCCCGAAATAGGTGAGCAGGGCCTGGCTCCGGCATTTGTTGGCAGTTTCGGCATATGCGATCATCTTTTCCAATCTTTTTTCCGCATCCTTCAGCCGGTCACGGTAATTTTCGGGGGAGATGGTGAGGTGGTTCGTATCGAGCCTATCCTGTAAATAGATGATCCGGGGTTTATCGGTTTGCGGCACATAGTCGAGGATCTGCAACCTGGCGAGGTGCTGCAGGTTTGAGATCACCCTGGCAGGCTCGAGGTTGCTCCGGCGGGCCAATTCAAGCTCGCTGAACATGACGAAATCGGAGAAGATGCCGCTGTAGGAACGTAACAGGGTTTTGATGAAATGGTCGAAGGTTTCATTTTCAACCTGGAACCGGTAGAGTTCCTCCTTGCCCGCCCTGATGTAAACTTTGGAGGGTTGATGGATTCCGTCGGTGAGCATGACGAACCCCTCCTTTTCCAGGAATTTAAGGCAGTTGTAAACAATGACCGGCTGAAAGCTGAATTGTTCGGCAAAGGCCGACAGGTCGAAATCGAACTGCTGGTCTTTCCCCATCCCGACCGGAAGTTGGAAATAATTGCCCAGCGCCTGGTAAACATCACGAATGGTTTGTAATTCGGGGTAGGAGAGGGACAGATTATGACGGGAATCTAGAATGTCGGCTGTTTCGTAAAGAAGCACTGCGTAGGCTCTCTTTTCATCTCGGCCACCGCGGCCTGCTTCCTGGAAATAGGCTTCGATGCTGTCGGGGAGATCGAGATGCACGACAACCCTGACATTGGACTTGTCGATGCCCATGCCAAATGCATTGGTTGCAACAATGATCCGCTGCTCTTCATTGATCCATGCCGACTGACGCCGGTCACGCGTCCGGGCATCAAGGCCCGCGTGATAGAAGTCAGCACTGATCCTGTTTTTCTGAAGGTATTCCGCTATTTCTTTGGTGTTGCGCCGGTTCCGCACATAAACGATCCCGGGTCCCTTGACCTTGCCGAGAATTTTACCAAGGCGCTTCAGTTTATCTTCTTCTTTGATCACCAGGTAGGTGAGGTTTTTCCGCTCGAAACTTTTTTGAAAAACATGCTCTTTCTTAAACTCCAGCCGTTTCTGGATGTCCTTGACCACTTTCGGTGTGGCGGTTGCGGTGAGGGCCAGGACCGGGGTGTCGGGGATGAATGCCCTGATGGCGGCGATCTGCATATAGGGAGGCCTGAAATCGTAACCCCACTGCGAAATGCAATGGGCCTCATCCACCGCCAGCAGGTTCACCTTCATGCGTTTCAGCGATTCGCGCATCTTCTCGGTGGTGAGCCGCTCGGGAGAAACATAGAGCAATTTGATACTCCCGAACCGGCAATTTCCCAGAATGATGTCAATCTCATCAGCATGCATGCCCGAATGAATCGCAGCAGCCGGTATTCCCCGCTTTTTCAGGTTATCCACCTGGTCTTTCATCAGAGCGATGAGCGGAGAGATCACCAGGCATATTCCATCCATCGCAAGCGCCGGGACCTGGAAGCAGAGTGATTTACCGCCTCCAGTAGGTAAAAGGGCCAGCGTATCCTTACCCTGAAGTACAGACTGGATGATCTCCTCCTGGAGCGGACGGAAAGAGGAAAAACCCCAGTGTTTGAGGAGAAGCTGGTGGATGGAAGGATCCATTTAGGATTTACGATTTACGATATACGATATACGATTTGAAAGATAATAACAAACTTATCACTTTTTGATGGATGGAGTGATTAAGCAGGAAAAAAATACCAGAAATGAATAAGGAAATTTTATTGCAAAGAATGAAACTTTTTGCTTTGCGGGTTATCAAAATGATAGATAAAATGCCTGGTTCAAATAGTTCCAGAGTTATTGGGAGCCAGATATTAAGATCAGCAACTTCAATTGGGGCCAATTATGTGGCTTGTAGCCGGGCCAAATCCAGCAAGGATTTTATCAATAAACTTAAAATTATTGAGGAAGAAACCGCTGAAACAATATTCTGGCTTGAATTACTTAATGAATCTGGACTTTTTGAAACGAACAAGATTACACCTCTAAAAACAGAAGCCAATGAAATACTGTCAATTATTGTGGCAAGTATTAAAACCATAAAAAACAAACCCATGGTCAATTCTTCCCTAACAACAAAATAATCGTAAAGTGTAGCTACTTAAAATCGTATATCGTATATCGTAAATCGTAAATCGCTTAGGTTGCAATTTTCCATATCGAGTCCAGCACCGTTCCATCCACCCACTTCACTACGGCAACAACCTCATCGGTGAATTTAGGCTTGGCCGGAATGCCACAGATTTTCTCGGCTTCGGCTTTGAGTTCTTCAATGGTTTTGATTGGCAGTTTTGAATTCTTCATCTTTTCGATCAGGTCGGTGCGGATCGGGTTGATGGCAATGCCGCGTTCGGTCACGATCACGTCGATGAGTTCGCCAGGACCGCAAATGGTGGTCACCTGGTCGCGGATCACGGGCATCCTGTCGCGGAAGAGGGGAATGGGGAGGATGACACATTTCCCGAAGAGGGTATTCTGCCAGCCGCCGATCCCATGGAGCAGATATCCATCAGAATGGGTCACCACGTTGGCGTTGAAATTGATATCCACCTCCGTGGCGCCGAGAATCACGATATCGACGATGGAGGAAAAATTTCCCTTGCCATGATAATTGTAGCTTGTGAACGGGCTGGTCCATGTATGGTGCGGGTTTTCGCGCATGGAACGCACACCGTCAAGGTCGAAGGTCTGTCCGTCGAGGATGTATTCCACGAGGCCCTCTTCGAGCATCTTCACCAGGTACTTGTTGCTGCCACCACGGGCAAAACGGGCTTTCCATTTGCGTTCGCGGAGGATCTCCGAGAAATAGATGCCGATGGAGAGTGCGGTGCCTCCGGCCCCTGCCTGGAAGGAGAAGCCGTCGTAGATCAGCCCGGCCTCATCGCAGAATTTTGCCGACCATTCGGCCAGTAGCAGCCGGTCCGGACTTTTCGTGATCTCAGTGGTGCCGCTGACGATTTTTTCGGGGATCCCGATCTTATCCATCACCACAACATAATCCACATTGTTCCCATTAATCTGCCAGGGCAGGCAGGGGAAGGGGATGAGATTGTCGGTTACAATGATCACCCTGTCGGCATACTGGGAATCGGCGAGGGCGAAACCAAGCGGGCCGCATGCAGCAGATCCGTTCACCCCGTTGGCATCCCCAAAAGAATCAGCTGTGGGCGCTGCGATCACGGCAATGTCGATATGCACTTCGCCATCCTGAACGGCCTGGTAACGTCCGCCATGCGAACGTAAAACCCCGAGCCCTTTCATTTTGCCTTCTGAGGTAAATCGTCCGAGGGCGCCATTCATACTGCCTTCGATGTGGTTGATGGTGCCATCTTCGAGGTACTTCGTCATGGGTTCATGGCAGGGAAAGGAGGCAGATGGATACCACATCAGGTCTTTGATCCCCAGTTCATGGGCGATGTCAAATATCTGTGTGGCAACAAGGTCGCCATTGCGGAAGTGATGATGGGTTGAAATGGTGATTCCGTCACGCAATCCGGCTTTTAACAATGCCTCCTTCAGGCTTGGTAAAACTTTGTTCCCGTCGTCAGGGTAATCGATACAACTGGCTATTTTTGGCGCGGCGCGGAAGCCTTCGGGTTTGTATTTCCCCACGCCCATATAGGGAACAGATGGTTTGCCGTTAATCACGGTAGGTACGATCCGGCCGGCCGCATTGGTGACTAGTTTATCAAATTTGCTCATAAGTTTCCCTCCAGTTTTCAGCGAGTTTGTTCATTCTAAGTGCAAGGTTGATGGTGTTCAGCGCCCGTTTCACCACTGGCAGATCGATCATTTTCGTGCCGAGGGAAACCACTCCCAACCCCTGTTCCCGGGCCTTATGGAAGGCAAAGACGATTTTTTTAG
This sequence comes from Bacteroidota bacterium, assembly GCA_037128705.1. GTDB lineage: Bacteria > Bacteroidota > Bacteroidia > Bacteroidales > FEN-979 > CAIVAT01. The sequence goes on from JBAXVX010000016.1 coordinate 47,210, forward strand.
CCTTTTCAATCTCTTCGGAAGTGGGGGCAAAGGTTTCGTGGATCACCAGGATCTGGCGGGGATGGATGCATCCCATGCCATCGAAACCCAGCGCTTTTGAACGGATCACATTCTGACGCAGTCCCTCCATATCGCCTACATCGGAGAACACAGAGTCGATGGGCTGGATTCCGGCAGCACGCGCGGCATTAACCACCATACTTCGTGCAAAGAAGGATTCGGTGCCTTCGGTTGTGCGTCTGGTTCCCAGGTCGGCAGTATAATCTTCGAGCCCGATGGCCATGGCCACGATGTTCGGAGCTGAACTGGCGATGGCATAGGCATTGATCACACCCAGGGCGCTTTCGATGATCGGCATCAACCAGACTTCTCGTGATGCGTGACGCGTGACGCGTGACAAATCAGAGGTGACAGGTGATTCGATATCCTTGACGATTTCGTTTATTTTTTTGTTGATGGCGTGGATCTGATCGGGGGTTTCGCATTTGGGCAGGAGGATCAGGTTGACGTTGTAAGGAATAAGATATTCCAGGTCCTCGATGCCGCGTTCACCCTGGTTGATACGGACCATCCGTTCGGCACCATAATAATCAATTCCGCAAAGGGCATTGCGCACCAGGAACCGGGCCTCATCTTTTTTTTCGATGGCTACGGCATCTTCCAGGTCGAGTATGATGCCATCGGGCTTGTGAATGCCGGCATTTATCATCAGGCTGGGCGTGTTCCCAGGAAGATAAAGCCGTGAAAAGCGATTGCGGTCTTTGGTTGTGGCATATCTGTTTTCCTCGAGGAATGGCGGAAGGAAGTTCTTGTCGGTTTTGATAAGTTTTTTGACCGCAGCTTCAAGACGTGCGGCAATGACCAGGGATAAGGCTCCTGAATCTTCAATCTTAACATTCGCGTTCTTAATTCCGAAGAAATCCAGGATTTCAAGCGTCTCCTTCCTGATCTGTTCGCCGTACATCACGATCACTTTGGATTCGACCTGAAGCTGAATTCCCCCTCGGTCAGTAAGTTCTAGGGTGACAAAGCAGTCGGAGCGAACCCCCTTGCCTTTGTTACCGGTTGTAGCCATTGTCCCCATGCTTTGGAAGTGTTAGATTATTCACAGCAAAAATATGCAGAATCTCGCGGTTTGCCCAAAAAAATATCAGGGAATTAAAGATAAATTTTGCTGGTCTGGCAAAACATCTTTCTTTATTTTTGTGAACCACATGATCTAAACCAGGTTTTACTTTTTACCCATGCGATTCCTTTCCCTCGATGTTGAAACTGCCAATTATGATTCATCCACGATCTGCCAGATCGGCATTGGCAAATTTGAATGTGGGAAATTGGTGGATACATGGGAATCACTAGTTGACCCGCAAAGTTCATTTCACTGGAGCAACATCCGGGTTCATGGTATTACCGAGGAAATGGTACAGGGTGCCCCAGCCTTTTTTGAGGTTTATCCGCTCCTGAGAAAACTCCTCTCCGAAAATATTGTCATACATCATACCCAGTTTGATCTTCAGGCATTTAATAAGGCATATTCCCGGTTTAACCTCAAACCGCTCAATATCCGATGGCTCGATTCAGCCAGGATTGTGCGTCACACATGGCGTCAGTTCTCAAAAAGCGGGTACAGTTTATCCAATGTGGCAGGTCATCTGGGTATCGAATTCCGTCACCATGATGCGTTGGAGGATTCTGTGGCAGCCGGAAGAATTGTTCTGGAGGCTTGCCGGTTGACTGACCGCCGAGTAGCTGACTGGTATGAGCTATTTAAAACTTATTCTAAATAGTCGAACGAATAATTTATTTTTGCATCTGTTCTTAAACCCGAAAACAATGCGGCGAAAATCAGGTATCCGTTCAAAATCAGGCTCAGCAAAGAGTTCCGGAAGAGGGAAGCGGTCAGGATCGGGAAAGGGCAGGAGATGGTTCGAGGGCAACATCTTTATTGCCCTGTTCCTGAAGTTGCTGCTGGTACTGGTACTTCTTTTCCTTTCTCGCATCCTGTTTTATCTTTTCAACCTCGGATATTTTTCGAACCTGGGCTTCCAGGATGCGCTGCGCATCTTTGTCATCGGGCTCCGTTTCGATCTCTCGGCACTGCTCATCATCAATGCGCCCTTCATCGTCATGAACACGATACCATTCAAATTCAGGTACAACCGGGTGTGGCAGGGCTTCGCCAATGGATATTTCTATTTCATCAACACCCTGGCGCTGATGACCAATTTCGGTGATACCATTTATTTCAGGTTTACACTCAAGCGTTTGACTGCCGATTTTTTTACCTATGTTGGTGTCGGGGGGGACTTTAATAAACTCATTCCCCAGTTTTTACATGATTTCTGGTACATCGCTGTCATCTGGTTGCTGTTTGTGGCCATCCTCATCTTTGTGGGGACCCGGTTTAAAGCCGCCGGTTCAGGTGCAGGGAAAAAGGGATTCGATTTTCAGTTTTTCCTCGTGAATACCTTGTTGTTTGCTGTGATCATGGCATTGTCCATCATCGGGATCCGGGGCGGACTGCAGCTTCGCCCCATCGGGCTGGTCACCGCCGGCAATTACACCTCAGCCAAGAATCTTCCGCTGGTCCTGAACACCCCTTTTTCAATCGCCAAAACAGTGAACAAGGAGCGGCTGAAAACCATCATGATATACAAGAAGGAGGGAGACCTGGCCAAAATATACACTCCGGTGCATGCAGCTAAAACGGGTGAGTTTAAAAACTACAATGTGATGATCATCATCCTGGAGAGTTTTTCGCGCGAGCACATCGGGATCCTGAACCATTCATTGGAAAACGGCCGCTATCAGGGGTTCACACCCTTTATGGATTCTCTGATCAGGAATGGCTATTATTTTGACGCCTTCGCCAACGGGAAGACCTCCATCCAGGGAATTCCCGCCATTTTATCGGGGATCCCATCGCTGATGAACGAATCGTTCATCCAGTCGAGCTATGCAGCCGGTAAATTTTCGAGCATTGCCGGGCTTCTCAAGCCAAAGTCCTATACGACCGCATTTTTTCACGGGGGAACCAACGGCACGATGGGTTTTGATTCCTATACCAAACTGGTTGGGTTCGACCACTATTTTGGCCGCAGTGAATACAACAATGAGAAGGATTACGACGGGAAATGGGGTATCAGGGACGAGGAGTTCATGCAATACACCGCGAGGAAAATCGACGGACTGAAACAACCGTTCGTTGCGGCTTTTTTCTCCCTCTCTTCGCACCATCCCTATTATGTACCGGCAAAGTATATCAACATTTTCCGCAAAGGGAAACTGCCCATCCAGCAGAGCGTGATGTATGCCGACTATTCGCTGGGTGAATTTTTTCATACGGCCAAACACATGCCATGGTACAAAAACACGCTGTTCGTCATTACAGCCGATCATACTTCCGAAGGATACTATCCATATTACCAGTCGGATGTGGGACAATTTGCAATCCCCCTGCTTTTCTTCAAGCCGGGCAGTAAACTTGGGGGAAGGTCGGAGGTGACCGCCCAGCAGACCGATGTGATGCCCACCGTGCTGAATTATCTCGGCTATTGTAAAAGTTATGTGGCTTTTGGGTCCGACCTCTTCGACACCACATCCAGCCAGCCGCATTTTTCTGTTCACTATATCAGCGGACTCTACGGGCTGATGAAGGAGGGGTATTACATTGAATTCAACGGAGCCAGGACCACTGCACTGTTCAATCTTGCGAAAGACCCGCTGCAGGAAAATAACCTGGTTGGCAGGGAAAAGGAGGTGCAGGCCAGGCTGGAATTGTTTATCAACGCCTATATTCAGCAATATAACAACAGGCTGATTGAGAATAGAATGACGAGTGACAAGTGACGAGTGACGAGTGACGAATGACGAATGCCGAGTGACGAATGACCAATGGCTAATGGCTAATGCCTAATGGCTAACAATTTTAACAATCGGTGCTTTAAGTTTTCATATGTCTGAAGGAAGTTCGAAGAAGCAGATCCTTTTTATTATCAATCCTATTTCGGGGGTTGGGAAGCTCAAGGGCGTGGAACATATTATTTCAGAACGCCTGGATAATTCTCTTTTCGATTCCTCGATTGTTTATACCAATGCACCCGGTCATGCCACGGAGATCAGCAGGAAGGCTGCGGCCGACGGGATGGATATTGTTGTGGCCGTGGGAGGGGATGGGACGGTGAATGAAACGGCGGCCGGGCTTGTGGGAACGGAAACCACCCTTGCCATTATTCCAAAAGGCTCAGGGAACGGGCTGGCACGTCATCTGAAGATCCCGATGAATGTCAAAGGAGCCATCGATGCCATCAACAAAGGGAAGTGTTTGAAGATTGATACAGCCACCATCAACGATCAGTTATTTGTGAACCTTGCGGGGGTGGGATTTGATGCTTCGGTTGCAAAAAAGTTTGCCTCGGCTGGAAAACGGGGTTTTTCCACCTATCTGAGAATCACGACCAGTTCTTACAGGAATTATGAACCCAAGCAATATACCCTTGTTATTGACGGTAAGGTGATCAAGCGCCGGGCGCTCCTGATCAGTTTCGCCAATTCAAACCAGTTTGGCAACAACACCTCCATCGATCCGACGGCGAGCGTCAATGATGGCTACATTGATGTTTGCATTGTAGGAAAAATGCCCTATTGGAAGGCGGTGCTGCTGGCACCTTTGCTTTTCCTGAAAAAATTTGACCAGACCCGGTATATTGAGATCATCCGTGCCAAGGAGGTGGTTCTGAGGAGGAAGAAGGGGAAAAGCATCCATCTTGACGGAGATCCGAAAATCATGGGAAAGGAGCTTACCATGCGGATCAATCCATTGTCGTTGAATGTAATCGTACCATGATCGTGACACGTGACGCGTGACGAAAAAATCGTAAATCGTAAATCGAAAATCGAAAATATTTCCGCATATGCAGCAGATAACAACGCACACCTTGAACCACGGGCTTAAATCAACCCTTACCGAATGGGGTTTCTCTGATGCTTTTGCCAGCTATCTTGCCGATTTTTCATCCCTGATCATGATCCTGATCTCCTCCATCATTGTTTATTACATCGCTAAATTATTCATCAACCATTTCCTGAAGAGGCTGGTTGACAAATCGGCCAGCAAATGGGATGATCACCTGTATGCCAATAAGGTATTTACGCGGCTTGCCCTGTTATTGCCTGCCCTGGTACTCCAGGTATCCCTGGAGGCCAGTATTTCAAAATATCCTGAAGCCATAAAGTATATTGAACTTGTGCTTCACCTGTATATCACCTTTATCATTTTGCGGGTCATTGTCTCCTTCCTGAATGCCGTTTGCCATATCTATGGGGAACTGGATATCTCTGAATCCAAACCCATCAAGGGGTATGTACAGATCGGTAAGATCATTACCTATGTGGTCGGGGGAATTGCCATGATATCGGTCCTTATCGGTCAGTCTCCGCTAACGCTGCTGGCCGGACTGGGTGCCATGTCGGCGGTGATCATGCTGATATTCAAGGACAGTATCCTGGGTTTTGTGGCCGGGGTGCAGCTTTCGAGCAATAAAATGCTGCATATCGGCGACTGGATTACCATGCCGAAATACAATACCGACGGAACGGTGATTGATGTGTCGCTGGTAACGGTCAAGGTCAGAAATTTCGACAACTCTGTGAGTTGTATACCGACCTATACCCTGATCTCAGATTCGTTCCAGAACTGGCGCAGCATGGGTGAAGCTGGCGGACGCCGCATGAAACGCTCGATATTGATTGATATTGGAACGATCCGGTTCATTGATATCGAAATGCGAAATAACCTTCAGTCGAAAAGGATCATGCCAGCCGAGCAGAACCTGACTGAGGAAAGCCAGACGAATCTCGGGCTTTTCAGGATTTATGTCCTGAATTACCTTCGAAGTATTCCGAATCTCAACCAGGACGCCTCCCTCATGGTGCGTACGTTGCAGCCGACAGAAAACGGTTTGCCCCTTGAAATGTACGCATTCTATATTCCCCCTGACTGGGCTGATTTTGAAGATTTCCAGGCCCGGCTTTTTGAGCATATTCTCTCCTTGATGCCGGAATTCGGATTGAAGGCATTCCAGCGGCCATCAGGCAGGGATGTCCAAATGTCGAGCGTGCTGCCGGAGTAAAATAGCTCCTCCCTTTGCCATTTCTGGGGAAAGTTCTAAATTTGCAAAAAAAAGCCATTAGCTATTAGGCATTAGCCATTAGGCATTAGGCATTAGGTTTTAGTCATTGGTAAATAGTCATTGGTAATTGGTAATTCATAATTCGTCATTCGTAACCCTAAACTCCCTCTTATGTCATTCAACTTACGCAACCGCAACTTTCTAAAACTGCTTGATTTTACACCGCAGGAAATAAAATTTTTATTGGACCTGTCCATGGATCTGAAAAAGGCCAAGTATGCTGGGACAGAGCAGCCCCGATTAAAAGGCAAGAATATCGCCCTCATCTTTGAAAAGGCCTCCACCCGCACCCGCTGTGCTTTTGAGGTGGCTGCCTTCGACCAGGGCGCACGGATTACCTATCTGGGGCCCGAAGGATCGCACATTGGCAAGAAGGAGACGATGAAGGATACCGCCCGGGTGTTGGGAAGGATGTATGATGGCATTGAATACAGGGGTTTTGGCCAATCCATCGTTGAGGAGCTTGGCAAATATGCCGGTGTTCCTGTGTGGAACGGGCTCACCAACGAGTTTCACCCCACCCAGATCCTGGCAGATTTTCTAACCATGATCGAATATTCGGATAAACCTTTGCATCAGGTATCATTTGTTTACTGCGGTGATGCCCGCAACAATATGGGCAACTCCCTGATGGTTGGCGCTTCGAAGATGGGGATGGATTTCCGTGCCTGTGCACCGAAGAAATACTGGCCTGAACAGGCGTTGGTTGACCAATGCCGCGAAATTGCGAAGGCGACCGGCGCCAAAATCACCCTTACCGAAAAGGTTGAGGAGGGGGTGAAAGGAGTTGATTTTGTCTACACCGATGTGTGGCTCTCCATGGGCGAAGCCAAGGAACTTTGGGATGAGCGCATCAGGGAGATGCTGCCCTACCAGGTGAATGAAAAAATGATGGAAATGACTGGGAATCCCAAGGTGAAGTTCATGCACTGCCTGCCGGCATTTCACAATAAAGACACCGAAGTCGGACTCGATATTTTCAAGAAGTACGGGTTGAATGGCCTCGAGGTGACCGAAGAGGTGTTCGAATCACCGGCCTCCATTGTCTTTGACGAAGCAGAGAACCGCCTTCATACCATCAAAGCAGTGATGGTGGCTACGCTGGGAGCCTAAGCCGGAATTACCCTTCCTTTTTCGCACATCAGCGTACGGGCAGGATATTTATCGAAAAAGGTATAGTTGTGCGTCGCCATGACCACAGCCCTTTCTGTTTTCGAGATATCCATCAGCAGGCTGATAATACCTTCTGAGCTTTCAGGATCGAGGTTCCCTGTCGGTTCATCGGCCAGGATTACTTCCGGGTCGTTGATCAGGGCACGGGCAATGGCCACACGCTGCTGTTCGCCGCCGGATAACTGGTGCGGCATCTTGGCGCCTTTATTCCCAAGATTGACCTTGGCTAGCACCTCAAGGAGCCGTTTTTGCATCTTCCTCTTGTCTTTCCAGCCTGTGGCACGCATCACAAAGAAAAGGTTTTCGTTGACCGAGCGGTCCATCAGCAACTGGAAATCCTGGAAAACAATACCCAGTTTGCGCCGAAGATAGGGCACGTCTTTATTCCGGAGCATCCGGAGGTCAAACCCGGCAACCCGCGCTGTTCCTATCCTGACAGGTAATTCTGCATAAATCGTCTTGAGCAGGCTGCTTTTCCCGCTGCCGGTTTTCCCGATCAGGTACAGAAATTCACCTTTGCTGATACTGAGGGTAACATTGGCCAGGATGAGGTTCTCCACCTGGTATACAGATACTCTGTCGAGTTCAATGATGCGTTCGCCCGTCATGATGGATAATTCGCTTTCAACAAAAGTAAAGAATTGTTCTGATTTATTCGGTTATTGATCCAGTTTTTGAATTTTACCATATTCGAGCTCTTTGGCGATCTGAAGGATCTCGTCCATCCGGTGAAGCAGGTTGCACCGGGCGAGCGCCGTTTTGGGGTTGTTTATCCTGAAATAGGCAATCAGCGTAAAGTCCTGATCCCTGATCTGGATATAGTCCGGGATTTTACCGGTACCCTGAATTTTTAATATGTACATTGCAGCATTCAATACTTGCAAATTCAGTTGTTTTTGCCACTAGCCACTAGCCATTAGCCACTAGCCATTAGGCATTAGGCATTAGGCATTAGCCATTAGCCACTAGCCACTAGCCATTAGCCATTTGTAAATCGTATATCGTATATCGTAAATCGTCATTATTTGTCGGTTTTCTCCGGCAACAGCACGCCTTCGATTTTCTGATAATCGGGTTCGTCCTTCAGGGATATAAAATCAATGGTCAGGTCGTCGACATAGAGTTTATATAATGGCGACGGATTGTAAAAATAGATCTTGGCCGTTCCTTTTAAAGGCAGGGTTCCCGGAACATACCAGGCGATTTCGACCTTTGTCCATTCATCGGCCGGGACAAATTTCTCAAGAATAAACTGGTTGTAGCTCAGGCTTTTTCCATCCAGTTGATAATCAGCTACCAGGGTGGCCTCATTCATCTCTTTGGGTGCAAGAACCCAGGCCGTGATGCGGATCAGCCGGTTTCGTGTGGTGAAGAGGGAATCAAGTTTTGTTTCCAGTCCGACACTGTAAGGATTTTTTTTATCGGTCTTCGAGGACCAGCGACCCTGGTGGAATACCGTATCATTCCGTGTTCCGGGATTCATCCATACATGGCCCTGATCCTGCTCCATGTCGTTCGACATCGTATTGATACCAACTATTCCATCTTCAGGAATATAAACCTTCGCTTTTTGCGACAGGCTGAAAAATGAGTCCCAATACATGGCGCGGGTGATGTTGTAAGGCGGAAAGATCCACTTCGTGTGCTGATAAAATTGAAGGAGGTTGAGCGATATCAGCAGAATAACCAGGGCTGAAAGGACCTTTTTCCACCCCCTCTTCCTGATTTGAAAATATAAAAAAAGGATCAGGAGAGCTACCAGTACATACAGGTCGATAAACACACGCTGCCCGCATTTAGAGGCATAATACCAAACCCACCAGCAGGATGAAACATAGGTAAATACCAGCAGAAAGCCCATCGCCCAGTAAAACCTGAAGCGGTTTTGCCTGTACAGCCCGATGTACCCGAAGAGGGAGAAAAAGGCCAGCGGCGTATAAAGGAACCATCCCCGGTTATAACTGAAAAGGATCATCAGCAGGTGGGGTTGATAGAGATCGAGTTTCTCATTCCCGTAGGTGTAAACGATGGGTTTCCCGGTTTGCAGGTACCACAGGACAAATGGAACTGCCAGTAATATTGCAGCCTGGATCAATCCCCGTATCAACGTTGCCTTTTCTGACAGGATCAACCTGAAGGTCTGTACCAGGTTGGAAAAGCTTCCGGCGATGAATGGAACCAGGAGCAGGACCAGGGCGTTGGTGGGTCGGATGAGGAAGATCAGGATGAAGAGCAGCAGTGACCTGACGAACCATTTGGGCCGGTATTCATGGAACATTTTATAGGTGGTCAGCGCAAACCCTGTGATCAGGGCGAATGAATAAACATGGGTCATGGAGGGCTCGACCACTGTGAAGAAGACCAGGTTTGTGCCAAGGGTGACGGCCAGTGTGATGAAGGCGGCCGTTCGGTTGTCGGAGCCAAACCTTTTCAGGAGTTTCTGGAGCCACCGGGCACCCAGCCACAGGAAAAGCAAAGCCGACAAGGCAATGGAATACTGGTAGGGAAGAGAATATCCATCCATAGGGAAGACCTCCAGCCACGCCATCAGGTGCCCGAACAGGAAAAAGGGCAGCCACAAGATAGCCATGCCCGGAAAGTATTTGTTCACTTTCCGTGATCCGGCATCATTCCTGAACTCCTTGAACACGGAACGGTTCGCAGGGTAATATTGCGCTTCATACTGCTCCACAAATCTGAACTGCAGGTCGTGGTAGATGAAAATTGCAGGAAGGTAGGCATAGTAACCCTTTCCGTCGCTGTTGATCACCCTGTCCCAGTTTTTCTCCGGGTTCTTGAATCCGATGAAGATCAGTACATAGACCAGCAGGATGATCTCCGGGGTGTGTTTGTAAATGTGCTTCATGAAGGTATTATTTTGCATTCCGCTGCCGCAGCGCTTCGAAAAGAATCACGCCGGAGGCCACTGAAACATTGAGTGATTCAATTTCGCCCGCGAGCGGGATCCGGACCACCTCATCGGTGAGCTTCAGGTATTCCTCTGAAATGCCTTCTCCTTCTGATCCGAGGATTAGGGCCATCGGCTTGTTGTAATCGGCTTTGGTATATTCATTTTCGGCTTTCTCGGTGGCCGCAACGATGGTCAGCCCGCTGTTCTTCAGGAACTGGATGGTCTCCTTTAGGTTTTGCGCCCTGACAACCGGCAGTTTGTACAAGGCCCCGGCTGAGGTTTTGATGGCATCGGAATTGATCTGCGCCGAACCTCTTGCAGGGAGAATGAGACCGTCAACACCGGCACATTCTGCTGTGCGGGCAATGGAGCCGACATTCCGCACATCGGTTACACGGTCGAGGATCAGGAACAGGGGCTGCCGGCCCTGCTCAAATACATAGGGAACAAGATCTTCAATTTGCTGGTAGGTGATCTCCGAAACGTAGGAGATAATTCCCTGGTGATTTTGACGCGACAGGCGGTTGAGCTTTTCGATCGGGACAAACTGGAACGGGATTTCCAGCTCCTTGATGAGGTTGAAGAGTTCATGAAAACCATCGCCCCTCAATCCGTTTTGAAGAAATATCTTCTCCAGTTCTTTTCCCGATTTGATCGCCTCGATCGTTGGCCGGATACCGTAAATGTAAGTCTCTTTTTTCATATTATCGGGTAATTGGTAATTGGTCATTGGTCATTTTCTTCGGCCTTGTCGAGCAGCGATTTCGGGATCTCCTTCCCGGCCTTGGCTCCCAGCGATTTTATGTTTTCCACCCGCCTGATCAGGTTGCCTTTGCCTGTCGAAAGTTTATTCATGGAGGCATCGTACACCTTGCGGGTTGCATCAATTTTGGCGCCCACATCCTGAAGATCTTCCAGGAACCCGGTGAATTTATCATACAGTTCCCCGCTTTGCCGTGCAATCTCCATGGCGTTTTTATTCTGGTATTCCACGCGCCAGAGGTTGGCGATCATGCGGAGCGCAGCGATCAGGTTTGTGGGGCTGATAAGCAGGATCCGGCGATCGTAGGCCCAGTTCCAGAGATTGGGATCATATTGCATGGCCAGCATATAGGCCGGCTCGATCGGCATAAACAGCATGACAAAATCGAGGCTCTTCAGGGTGTAGATATCCTGGTAATTCTTACTGCTCAGGTCGGTGATGTGATTTCGCACCGACAGCAGGTGATCGCGGGCGGCCAACTCCTGTTCCTCCTTTGTATCGGCGGATGCATAACGTTCATAGGCCAGCAGCGATACTTTTGAGTCGATCACCACATTGCGCTCACCGGGGTAGGCAACGATCACATCGGGCTGCATGCGCTTCCCGTGTTCATTGGTAAAGGATTGCTGGATAAAAAATTCCCGGTCGAGGGTGAGCCCTGACTTTTCGAGGATGCTTTCAAGGATGATTTCACCCCAGTTGCCGCGGGTCTTGGCCTGTCCTTTTAACGCGTTGGTGAGGTTGCTCGCCTCTTTGCTGATCTGCTGGTTAAGGTCGGTGAGGTTTTTAATTTCCCGTTCGAGTGAAAACCTTTGTTTTGACTCCTTATCGTAGGTTTCCTCTACCTTCTTTTCAAAATCGCGGATCTTTTCCCCCAGCGGTTTCAGGATCTCGTCCAGTTTTATCTTGTTTTGCTCGGTGAACTTCTGCGTTTTTTCTTCCAGGATTTCGTTGGCCAGGTTCTTGAATTCAACCCTGAACTTGTCCTGCAACTTTTCGAGATCGGCATTCTGCTCATCCAGTCGCTTGAGGAGGTTATTATATTCAGTGACACTGGCGGTCAATTTATTGTTCAGCTGGAGGATGGCTGCATCTTTATCCCGGGTTTGCAAGGCCGACTGGTCGAGCTGATCCTGCAACATTCTGGCACGCTCTTCCAGTACGCTTTTCTCTTTATTCAGTTGATCGACCGCCGTTTTCATCTCATCCAGGGCCGTCGTACCTTGTTTATTTCCCGATCTGGCCAGCTTGTAGTAGAGCAGGATAAAGCCTACGACAAAGGCCAGTCCATAAACAATGATGAATATTCTCTCCATGGAAAATCAGATAATAAAAGACAAAAGTAGGTTAATTAACCCAATCAGGATAACAGAAATCAAAATTACAGAACCAGTTCGACAATGTAAAATGAGGTCACCGGATGAACGATAGGCTGTTTTTTTATCAATGTATGATGGTCCTATTGGATAAAGGATATCTCTGCAATTACCGGGAAGTGGTCCGAAGGATACCGGCCATACCGGTCTTCTCTCAGCACTGAATAACTTACGGCACTGGCTCCCTGTCCTGTAAAGATGAAATCAATGCGTTCGGTCGAAGGTTTTTTTGAATCGAAATTATTGAAGGTGCCTTCCATGGCTTTCGGCTGGCGTTTCTCTGAGAGTCTCGCATCCTGAAGCTGACGCAGGATGATTTTCACCGGTTCGCTGTCGGGATCCCCGTTAAAATCGCCCATGAGAATCACCGGCCAGCCGGCTTTATTCAACAGGGCAATTTTCTGAAGGATGAGGATGGCACTGTTTTTACGGGCCTCCACGCCAATGTGATCAAGGTGGGTGTTGAACACCCAAAACTGTCGACCGCTGGGAATATCCCTGAAAAGTCCATAGGTGCAGATGCGCGGTAAAGCAGCATCCCAGCCAACAGACACTTTTTCGGGGGTTGGCGACAGCCAGAAAGTTCCGTGCCGTAGCAGCCTGAACCGTTTCAGGTTATACCAGATTGCGCTGAATTCGCCTTTGGTCATTCCATCTTCACGCCCGATACCGATATGACGGTACTCGGTGAAGGCTGAGTCGATGTATTTCACCTGGTTGATCAGGGCCTCCTGTGTTCCGAAAATAGCGGGGTTTGCCGACCTGACCTGCTCACAGAGCCAGGATTTCCTGATTGGCCATGAATTTGCTCCATCTCCCGCGTTGTCCAGCCGGATGTTATAGGTCATCACAGTAACCGACTGGCCCACCGCGTTGACAGCCAGCCACCATACAGCCAAAACGGATAGGATATTTCTGTGGGACATTGTTGATTTCTGATTACCATTGACAAGGTAAATGTACTTTATTTTCGGAAAATGCAAGCCGGGGAGTAGAAAAAAGCCATTAGCCATTAGCCATTAGCCATTAGGCATTAGGGATTAGCCATTGGTCAATCGTAAATCGTAAATCGTATATCGTAAATCCCTTTCTTTATCTTTGTCCCATGCTCCACATTGGTATCCTTTCCGACACCCATGGGTTCCTTCACCCGAGGGTCCTTGAATTCTTTGCCGGGATGGATGAAATATGGCATGCGGGCGATATGGGCGACATTTCCGTTGCACGGAAATTGAGGGAGCTGAAGCCGCTCAAGGCTGTTTACGGCAACATCGACGGACAGGATGTGCGGATAGAATTTCCAGAGGTACTGGTTTTTCAGGTTGAACAGGTCAAAGTGCTGATGACCCACATCGGCGGATATCCCGGTCGCTATGACAGCCGGGCAAGACAACTAATCGGTCAGGAAAAACCCAAACTGTTTGTGTGCGGTCATTCCCACATTCTCAAGGTGATGTATGATAAAAAATGGGAACTTCTTCACATCAACCCCGGGGCTGCCGGTAAGTACGGAATGCATAAATCAATTACCGCCGTGCGGTTCATTGTTGATGGAGACAATATGCGGGACCTGGAGGTGCTGGATATCACAAAAATGACGAGTGACTAATGAAGAATGACGAGTGACGAATGACGAATTTTTTGTCACGCGTCACACGTCACCTGTCACGTTTTATCTCAGTCTGTCCGATGACTTTACCAGCGAATCGTCTTTGCGGATGGCCCGGGTGGCCAGCACCAGGAATGCCAGGGAGATAAGCGGAAGCACCATGCCCGTGATGTTGTAATCAGGTTCAGTAAGTGTCATGGTTTTGATACGGGTGGCATAGAAAAAAAAGACAACCATAATCAGCACGATGTTGGCCAGCACATTGAAGGCGCATATGCGGATCTGCAGTGGGCGGTTTTTAAATAGAAAGATGGTTGATACTGTAAAAATGACTGAAACCACAGCAAGGAAAATCAGCGGAATGGTGAAAAAATTGCTGAATGCAACCTTCGGTTCAGGGTCCATGCATCGGATCCCCCAGATATAAAATTTATAATTTCCCTGGATCTCATTATAATAATTTGCCAATGGAAAAAAGAAGAGCAGGATGCCGGCAATCGCCACCACCAAAAGGAATATTGTTTGAATACGTTGTAACATGGGAGCCTTGTTTAATAACTGCGCGAATTTAGGAAAGTTTTTGCTGACAGAATTTGGGGTTGAGAAAAAATGTTGACAATCCGGAATAATTGGTTATCTTTGTGCCGATTTAAATCCCCGCGAACAACTTCTTATTTGATTTTCAATCCATTTCAATTATTATTTTCAAATCCATAGTTCATTTTTACATTGACTATACAATCAATTAAACTTCATAAATCATGTATGACATTATTTCCCTCGATAGCAAAGAGCTGTCTGAGATACGCGAAATAGCCAGGCAATTCAACATCCCCAAAGTTGACAAGTTCGAAAAACAGGATCTTATCTACAAGATCCTCGATCACCAGGCACTCAATCCAACTCCCGAAATCCTGAACCAGGAAAAGAAAGAACAGGTTAAACCATTCCGTGGCCGTCCGCGCAAGGATCAGGAGATCAAACCGCGCGAACCGCGCGAACCCAAAGTTCAGCCGGAGCTAATCGTGCCGGTTGCAGAGGTTATTTCATCCGAAATCAATGAGCAGCCGGTTTCCGCTGAAGCCCGCCTGCCACGCGAACAGCGTCAGCCCAGGGATCAGCGTCCCGGCCGCGAACCACTTCCTCCGCGTGAACCACGTTCACCTCAGGATCCTCGTCAGCCTCGTGACCAGCGTCCTGCCCGTGACCAGCGCCCGCCCAGGGGGAACAAACCATTCAGGCCATTCCAGGAGAAGGCTCCCATCGAGCCGCTGGTTAAAATGACCATGCCTGAGTTGATTGATACACCCGAGGAGCGGTTTGATTTTGATGAACCCAACGATAAACCCTTTGTTGCCATTGACCCGGTTGATGTCATCCAGAAACCCGATGGATTTGTTGAACCTGCCGAACCCGAAACCAACGGGGCTTCAATTGTTTCCGATGCCCAGGCACTGCCTGCTGCTGATGAGCGCAAGCACCGCGATTTCCCTAGAAAATATCCGGAACGTCAGCGTGAAGAGTATACCTTTGAGTTTGAAGGAATTATCGTTAGCGAAGGGGTGCTTGAAATCATGACTGACGGATACGGATTCCTCCGTTCATCCGATTATAATTACCTGAATTCTCCGGATGACATTTATGTTTCTCAATCTCAGATCAAATTGTTCGGATTGAAAACAGGGGATACTGTGCGTGGAACCATTCGCCCGCCCAAAGAGGGTGAGAAATATTTTCCACTGATCAAGGTCGACCTGATCAATGGCCGTAAACCGGAAGAGGTGCGCGATCGTATTCCGTTTGACTACCTGACCCCGCTCTTCCCGATGAAGAAATTCAAACTGACCGGCCATAAAAATGAAAGTATGTCGACCCGCGTGATCGACATGTTTGCCCCCATTGGTTTCGGACAGCGCGGATTGATCGTTGCCCAGCCTAAAACCGGGAAAACAGTATTATTGAAGGAGATTGCCAATGCCATTGCCGCCAACCATCCGGACGTTTATATGATCATCCTCCTGATTGATGAGCGCCCTGAAGAGGTTACCGACATGCAGCGCAGTGTGAAGGCCGAAGTTATTTCATCAACTTTTGACGAGCCGGCCGAGCGCCATGCACGCATTTCGAATATCATCCTGGAGAAGGCAAAACGACTGGTTGAATGCGGTCACGATGTGGTGATCCTGCTCGATTCCATCACCCGCCTTGCACGTGCCTACAATACGGTGGCTCCTGCATCAGGGAAGGTGCTTTCGGGAGGTGTGGAGGCCAATGCCCTTCAAAAACCCAAACGGTTTTTCGGTGCAGCACGCCAGATTGAAAATGGCGGTTCGCTGACCATCATTGCTACGGCACTCATTGAGACCGGCTCCAAAATGGACGAGGTGATCTTTGAAGAATTCAAGGGTACCGGCAACATGGAACTGCAGCTCGACCGCAAGCTCTCAAATAAACGCATCTATCCTGCCATCGACATTGTCTCTTCCAGCACACGCCGTGAAGACCTTCTGTTGGAGAAGGACGTATTGCAGCGTATCTGGATCCTGAGGAACCACCTGGCTGACATGAATCCATTGGAAGCCATGGAATTTCTGAAGGAAAGGATGAAGTTCACCAACTCCAATGAGGAGTTCCTTATTTCGATGAACGGGTAGGAAAACGTGACACGTGACGCGTGACGCGTGACAAAAAAGCGTGACTGGTGACGCGTGACGCGTGACAAAAAAGCGTGACTGGTGACGCGTGACGCGTGACAAAAAAGCGTGACAGGTGACGCGTGACGCGTGACGAAAAAATTCGTAATTCGTAAATCGTTACTTGTCACTTCCCAATAGCTTGCTTCCAAGCTGCTTCAGATCAATTCCATCGTAATTTCCTGAGCTCATTAACAGGAATACACAGTTTTTACTGTCTTCTTTCATAAGCCGCTCGATGAGCTCAGCTGCACTGCTGTATACTTCAAGCCCGGTGTTGGCAAATCCCTGACAGATTTGCTCCGAAGTAATGGCTGGTAAACGCTTTATCTGCAGTGCATGGGGATTGAAATAGACCAATGCCTCATCTGCCGGGTCGAGGGTCCCTGCATAGTGTCCCAGAAAATCTTTATTCAGGCTGCTGTAGGTGTGCAATTCAAGGCATGCGATAACTTTTCGCTCAGGAAATTGTTCTTTTACAGCCAGTAAAGTGGCTTTGACTTTTGACGGGGCGTGGGCAAAGTCCTTATAAACTGCTGTTTGATCATTTTTTGCAACCAGCTCCAATCGTTTTGAAGCACCTTTAAAAGATTTCATGGCCTCATAAAATGTGAGGTCACTGATTCCGACCTCACGACAAATCAGCCTGGCACCATTCAGGTTGAGAAGGTTATGTTTTCCGAATACCTGGAGCGGATAGGTGTGGTTCTCTGCATGTACGAAGGTCACCCCGTGCCGGATCTCGCTTGAAGGAAGTGAATAAGGGATCACACGGATTCCATTTCCTGATCCCGGGCAAATCTCCCTCAGAATTTCATCGTCATTGCAATAGATCAGGCATCCACCTGAAGAAATCTGGTTGATAAAGATCACAAACTGATCGATGTAATTCTCAAAGGTGGGGAAAACATTGATATGGTCCCAGGCAACGCCGCTGAGCAGTGCAATGTTGGGTTTGTACAGGTGAAATTTGGGACGCAAATCGATGGGAGAGGTCAGGTATTCATCCCCTTCAATCACCATAAAACGGGCCTCTTTGGTCAGCCTGACCATCACGTCGAATCCTTCGAGTTGTGCGCCAACCATGTAATCGCAATCGACGCCGGCCTGTTTGAAAACGTGAAGGATCATTGCGGTGATGGTTGTTTTACCATGGCTGCCGCCAATCACAATCCTGATCTTGTCTTTTGATTGTTCGTAGAGATATTCGGGATAGGAATAAATCTTCAAACCCAGCTCCTTTGCTTTCAGCAATTCGGGATTGTCTGCCTTGGCATGCATTCCCAGGATCACCGCATCGAGGGTTGCAGTGATCCGAGAAACATCCCATCCCTGGGTCTCCGGGAGCAGATTGTAATAGGCAAGCCTTCCTTTGGAGGGCTCGAAAATTTCGTCGTCAGAACCGGTGACGGTCAATCCCATTTTGTGAAGGGCGATGGCCAGGTTGTGCATGGCACTTCCGCCGATGGCAATAAAATGTACTCGCATTGGAACCAGTTTTGCTCCAAAATTACGTTTTTCCCGCAGGAAAAACTTGCATTTGTGCTCCTGTTTGTTGTAAATTCACAAAAATTTTCATGCTAAGTGTAAAACATGAAGGATAATATTAATGCATTAAACCGGCAGTTCGCGGATGCCTCCCCCGAAGAGGTGTTGTTGTGGTTTGTAACGGAATATGCAGGAAAAATTGCATTTTCAACCAGTCTTGGTGCTGAAGATCAGGTGATTACACACATGTTGTCGGGATTGAAGAAACCAGTTAAAATTTTCACCCTTGATACCGGCCGTCTTTTCCAGGAAACCTGTGATACCCTCGATATAACCCGGAAAAAGTATGGCCTTCCGATTGAAGTCTATTTTCCGGATGCAACCAGGGTGGAGGAGATGGTGAATACGCACGGGATAAATCTCTTTTACAACAGTGTTGAAAACCGCCAGTTGTGTTGTTATATCAGGAAAATTGAACCCCTCAGAAGAGCCCTTGAGGGGATGGAGGCCTGGATCACCGGCCTCCGGAAAGAGCAATCGGTTACCCGTTCTGGCGCCTCCCTCGTTGAGTGGGACAACAGGCAGGGTATCATCAAGGTCAACCCGCTGATACAATGGGAAAGTGAATGGCTCAAGCGCTATATCGTCGAAAATAAAATACCTTTGAATGAATTGCATTCAAAGGGTTACCCCAGCATCGGCTGCATACCCTGCACCCGGTCGATCCAGCCAGGCGAGGATGTCCGTGCCGGGCGCTGGTGGTGGGAGCAGCCTGAGTATAAGGAGTGTGGCCTTCATAAGAAACCTTAAATTTTAAACCATGAATACAATTGATTTGGTTGAACTCGGACGTTTATTCATGGATCGCTATGATAAACAAACCCCCTTGTTCCAGGATAATGGTCATGCAATATACTGGCTCGGGACTCCCGAAGATTCAGCGTTCAGGTGCAATACCTACCTGATCGTCGACGGGCAGGAGGCGATCCTGGTGGACCCCGGTGGACATTCTTCTTTTGAATTCGTGAAGAGCCGCGTATTACAGATACTTCCGATAGAAAAAGTGACAGCCCTGATCCTGTGCCATCAGGATCCGGATGTGGCGGCCTCGATGGTTGACTGGCTGGCCATCGATTCTTCCATCAAGATCATTACCTCGGTGCGCACGAACATCCTGCTCCCGCATTACGGAAAACCGGTTTATAACTTTGTCAACATCAATGAAAACCCGGTTTATACTTTTACATCGGGACGAAAATTAACCTTTTTCGAATCGCCCTTTCTTCATTTTCCCGGAGCCTTCACAACCTATGATCAAAGTGCGAAATTTCTTTTCTCAGGAGATATTTGGGCGGCCATTGATATGGACTGGAAACTGGTGGTGGATGACTTCAGCCGGCATGAACTGAAACTGACACTTTTTCACATCGATTATATGGCCAGCAATATTGCTGCCCGGGGATTTATCAGCCGCATCCGTAATCTGGAGCTGGATGCGATTTTGCCGCAGCACGGTTCGCTGATCCCGAAGAAATTTGTCCGCAAAGCGATGGACTATTTACAGAATCTGAAATGCGGGCTTGATCTGATCTATCCGGATTTGAAGTTTAAATAAGTTTGTTGCGGTTACCTTTAAATTCGTGTAACATGTCCGAAAAATTATTGAAGAGAATAGAGGAACTCGAGAAGGAGAATAAAATAATGAGACTGGCTTCCCAGCAATGGGAGCATCTTCAACGGGT
Organism: Bacteroidota bacterium; assembly: GCA_037128705.1. GTDB lineage: Bacteria > Bacteroidota > Bacteroidia > Bacteroidales > FEN-979 > CAIVAT01. The sequence continues at coordinate 67,156 of JBAXVX010000016.1, forward strand.
ATACCAGGACTCGAATGACCGGTTGGAGAAGCTGCAGCGTGATTTGTCCGTTTCCTTTGAACGGAATGAGCGGTCGCTGTTTGGCGGTGACCTGGCCTGGTGGGACTGGGATTACGTTACCGGAAAAATTCATTTCAACGAAAACAGGGCAAGGTTGCTTGGATATCACGTCGACGAAATGCCCGGGACGTTTAGTGAATTTGCGAGAATGATCCATTCAGACGATTATGATGCGGTCATGGCCAGGCTGAATGCACACTTTTCGGGCGACAGTCCCAATTATGAGGCGGAATACCGGGTGAAAACAAAATCCGGAACATGGAAATGGTTCCTTGACAAAGGGAAAGTGATAGAAACCGATATTTATGGCAAACCATTGCGGTTATCGGGGGTGCTTATCGACATGGATGCCCGGAAGCACATGGAGAATGAGCTCGTTGTATCACGCGACCAGGCTGTTGCCGACAACCGGGCCAAAAGTAATTTTCTGGCGGGCATATCCCACGAAATATATACCCCGATGGCAGGGGTGATCGGGATGTCGGAAATTCTGAAGCAGTCAAAACTGACACAGGAACAGGTTGAATACCTCAATGTCATTGTGAAATCAGCCACAAATCTCATGGCGATCCTGAATGACATCATTGAATTTTCAAAGATCGAATCGGGGAAACTTGAGTTCCATGAAAAGCCCTTCAGCATCCACCAGGTGGTGGAGGAGGTAACGGCATCATTTGTGGATAAGGCCAATGAAAAAGGGGTGGAAATTCTATCGTACCAGGACCCGAATATCCCGGTCGAGGTGGTCGGAGATCCATTGAGGCTAAGGCAGGTGTTAAAAATTTTCACTGACAATGCACTCAAATTTACCGAGAAGGGGGAGGTCAGGATTGAAGCTGAATTCATGTCATGGGATGATGAGACGGTAAAGGTGAAGTTTAATGTCTGCGATACCGGGATCGGAATTTCAGACGAAGGCATCAAGAAATTATTTACCTCCTACTCGAAACTTGAATCGACCGAGTCGATGAAATACGGTGGCGGAGGCCTTGGCCTGGCCATTGCCAGGAGAGTGGCAGACCGTATGAATGGCCGGATCACGGTAGAGAGTGAACCCGGCCGTGGCACAACCTTTTCGTTTATTGTCCTCTTCGAAAGGTATAAGGACAGCGAGATTTCCGATCCGATGAAGGAGTTGCTCCAGGGATTAAAGGTGCTGATCATCGATCCCCGGCAAAGCCGGCGCACCATCCTGAGGAATTACTTTGAACGGTGGGATGCAGAGGTGGATGAAAGCGAAACTTCAGCCGATGCGGTCAATAAGATCCACCATCAGGCTGAAATCAAAAAGGCTTATAACCTGGTGGCAGTTGAATTTCAGATGACCGGTACCGACGGGTTGAAATTTGCCACCTCCCTCAAGAAGGATCCTCTTTTGGAACGGTCAAAGTTACTGCTCGCCACTTCACGCCTATTCCCTGTTTCGTCATCCGAACTCACTGCTGCCGGATTCCAGACAGCCCTGGTGCGACCCTATACCCTCAGCCGCCTTAAAAGCAGGATCAGGGAAGCTTTGACAAAGATACACCGCGCTGAGGACGAAGTACAGGATGAGATCGATCAGCACCTGATGGATGACCAAAAGCGGATTTTAAATATTCTGTTGGCCGAAGACAACCTTATCAATCAGAAAGTGGCACTTGTTACACTGGAAAAGATGGGCCATGCAACCGACCTTGCCGAAAACGGAAGAATTGCAGTGGAGATGGCTGAAAAAAAGGAGTATGACCTGATCCTTATGGATATGCTGATGCCTGAGATGGACGGAATTACTGCAACGCAGAAGATCCGGGAAATGGAGGCCCTCCAACCCGGGCGGATTCCCGTTCATATCTGCGCCATCACGGCCAACACTTCCCAGGAGGATGAAGCGGAATGTTTTAAGGCAGGCATGAACAGCTATATAAGCAAGCCGTTCCGGCTGTCGGAACTTGTAAATGTCCTGAACAGGCTTTAACTGAACCGGATGGCCTTAAGCGGTGTGACCCGCGATATTACATAGGAGGGAATTGCAAAGATCAGATAACAAACCAGCATCGTTCCCAGGTTCAGCATCAGGATGTTCCAGCCATTCAGGTTGATAGGTATTACCGGGACGTAATAGGATTCCTGTGCAAGCTTGACCAGCCCGAACTTTTTCTGAAGCAGGCAAAGGGTAAAGGCGATTACATTCCCCCACAGCATTCCCCATCCTACAATATACATGGCATTGTAAAGGAACAGCTTCCTGATTGCCCCGTTCCTCATGCCAAGCGCTTTCAGCACGCCGATCATTGTGGTGCGCTCGAGGATGAGGATGAGCAGCGTTGAAATGATGGTGGTTGATGATACCAGGATGATGAGAATCAGGATGATCAGCACATTGATGTCCTGCAGATCGAGCCAGTCAAATATCTGCGGATACAACATTTTGATTGTGGAGGCATCCAGGCTGAAGCCAATCTGATGATAAATGTAAACCCCCATCCGGTCGATGTCGTCGAAATTTTTCAGGAATACCTCAAAACCGCCCACCTGGCCCTGATTCCAATTGTTTAATTTCTGAATGTGACGGATGTCGCCGATTACATAGAGCTTGTCAAACTCCTCCAGCCCGGTATTATAAATTCCGGATATTCTGAACTTTCGGCCGAGGGTGTTATTTCCAACGATAAAATACATCCGCAAGTCGTCGTTTACTTTCAGGTTCAGCATGTTGGCAATTCTCTTTGAAATGATCACCTCGTCCGACCGCGTGCTGTCGCTCACCTTGAAAATCCGCCCGGCCATCATTTTATCCTTGAAGAACGACCAGTCGAAATCTGTCCCTATGCCCTTCAGCACCACGCCCTGAATCTGATCTTTCGTCTTGATGATCCCTGCCTTGATCGCAAATGACTGGATGTGGCTGATCTCCTTGTTTTGTTGCAACCGGTAATAGAATCGTTGGTTTTTTTCGATGGGCTGAGGTTCGTAGGAGTTGTTTTCGGCAAACCGGGTGATCTGGACATGTCCGCCAAATCCCACCACCTTTTCCCGGATCTCTTTTTTAAACCCTGTTAGAATGGCCACGGCAACGAACATGATGGCCAGCCCAAGCGCAATGGAGGTGATGGCGATCACGACAAAGGTCCAGGAGAAATTCCCCTTGCTACGTGAAACGATGCGGGATGCCAGAAAAAATTCAGTATTCAAAGGAAAGATATCTTTACTTTGCAAAAGTATGAGTTTTTTTATTGTGTTATGAGAACCTCTGTCCGTCATGCCTGCTTCTATCGCATAAAGGCGATTCCCGGTATTTTTTTCCTGTTGTTTTTTTTATTCGTTTTGTCTGTAAGCGAAGCCCAGGTCGTGGTTGGCGCTGCGCGAACAGAACTCTACTACCCCCTGCTGAAGGGGAAGCAGATTGCCGTTATTGCAAATAAATCATCGGTTGTTGCGGAGATCAATACAGTAGATGCCCTGGTGCATGATGGAATACAAATCAGCCGGATCTTTTCCCCTGAACATGGGTTCCGGATGAAGGCAGAGGCCGGGGAGCCAGTCGGCAACCAGGTTGATTCCCTGACCGGGATCGAGGTGGTCTCTCTCTATGGCAAGCATTCAAAACCCTCCGCCAACGACCTGGCCGGCATAAACCTGGTGTTGTTTGACCTGCAGGATGTCGGCGTTCGTTTTTATACATATATCTCCACCCTGACCTATGTGATGGAGGCCTGTGCTGAAAACGAAATTCCACTCGTGGTTCTTGACCGTCCCAATCCGAATGGTTCATACATTGACGGACCGGTACTTGAAAAGCAATTTACCTCTTTTGTGGGTCTGCATCCGGTTCCGGTGGTTTACGGGATGACCATCGGGGAGTATGCACTGATGGTGAATGGAGAGGGGTGGCTTTCCAATGGGGTAAAATGCCATTTGCAGGTGATCCCGTTGATGGGCTACACCCACCAGACCATGTACGATTTACCAGTGAGGCCATCTCCCAATCTGCCGAACAGCAATGCGGTGTATCTCTATCCGTCGCTGTGTCTCTTTGAAGGAACTGCAATCAGCGTGGGAAGGGGAACGCCCTATCCCTTCGAGGTGTTTGGCTGTCCTGAAATGAAGGACATGGCCTTTACCTTTACCCCTGTCAGTATTCCGGGGGTCAGCGTTCATCCTCCTTATGAAGGGGTTTTATGCCATGGTGCGGATTTGCGGGGATATTCCACGAAGAATCCGGGCGGTCCGAAAAAGATCAACCTTGAATGGCTGATCGAAGCCTGTCGTGACTGGCAGGGCAACCCTGGATTTTTTAACGGGTACTTCAATAAACTGGCCGGCAATGCCAAATTGCAGCAGCAGATCATCAGCGGAAAAACAGAAAAAGAGATCAGGGAGAGCTGGAAACCAGCCATAGAAAAATTCAGAAAAACAAGGGGGAAGTACCTGTTATACTGATTTTCTCCCCGGATAGACTTTCATTCCCTCTTCCAGGCATTTCATGGCACCGATCAGGTCGGGAACATTCAACACATAGCTGATGCGCACTTCGTTCCTGCCGCGGCCCGGGGTAGAATAGAACCCGGTTGCAGGGGCAAGCATGACAGTTTTTCCCTCATAGTTGAAATCTTCAAGCAGCCACTGGCAGAACTTGTCGGAATCGTCGATGGGCAGGCGGGCAACCGCGTAAAAGGCTCCTCCCGGATTCGGGCAGAAACAGCCCTCCATTTTATTGATCGACTCAACCACGATATCACGGCGCCTGACATACTCAGCCAGCACCTTCACCAGGTAGCTTTCGGGGGTGTTCACTGCCTCTTCGCCGGCAATCTGGCCGAAGGTGGGCGGGCTCAGCCGCGCCTGTGCAAATTTCATGGCGGTGCCGATCACCTCCCTGTTCCTGGAAATAAGAACGCCGATCCTTACGCCGCACGCACTGTAACGTTTTGAAATGGAATCAAGCAGAATCACATTCTGATCGATCCCTTCGAGGTTCATCACAGAGAAGTGCTCTTTGCCATCATAGCAGAATTCACGATAAACCTCGTCGGCAAAGAGATAGAGATCATGCTTTTTAACGATGTCGCGCAACAGGCTCAACTCCTCCTTTGAATAGAGATATCCGGTTGGATTGTTGGGGTTGCAGACCATGATGGCTTTGGTGCGTGGCGTGATTGCCTCTTCAAAGGCACTCATCGGGGGAAGTCCGAAACCATCCTCAATGAACGATTCGATGGGCTTTATCACCACACCGGCTGCCACGGCAAAGCCGTTGTAGTTGGCGTAAAAAGGTTCTGGGATAATAATTTCGTCGCCGGGGTTCATGCAACTCATCATGGCGAAAAGGATCCCTTCCGATCCGCCGGTGGTGACGATCATCTCATCGGGAGTGACATCGATGGAGACCCTTTTATAATATTCAGCCAGTTTTTTCCGGTACGAAAGCATGCCGGCAGAATGGCTGTATTCAATCACCTTCAGATCGGTATTGCGGATTTTATCCAGTACATTCGGCGGAGTTTCGATGTCGGGTTGGCCGATGTTAAGATGATACACTTTGATCCCCTTCTTTTTTGCTTCATCTGAAAAGGGAACGAGTTTACGGATCGGGGAGGGGGGGCAGGACTGGCCGCGTTGCGAAATGGTTGGCATGGTTTTATTTATTAATCGGTACAGCTCCCTGATCTCCGGTTTTTTCGGGCAGGGTCGTGGCGGGTTTGGCGGTCACAGTGCCTTTGATCTGCAAAATGATGCGGGCGGTCTTGGCATTGGAATTCACTGTGATAGTTTTGTTGATTGGGCCGATATTGTTTGTATTGTAGGTTACCTTGATCACGTCACTTTTACCGGGAAGGATTGGTTCCTGCGGCCAGGTGGGAACGGTGCATCCACACGAAGACTGAGGCCTTGATAAAATCAATGGTTCTTTGCCGGTGTTGGTGAATTTGAATTCGCAGGTGCCATCGCTGCCCTGCACAATGGTTCCATAATCATGCACTGTTTTGGCGAAGGAGATTTCAGCTGCGTTGGGGTTAACCGGTGGTTGAGCGGCCTCCTGTGCAAGTAATGAAAAGGAGGTAACCATCACAAGTGCCAATGAGAGAACAAGCTTTTTCATAAGGATGAATAATTTTAAGATTTATTGGTTAAAATTAAATTGTGCACAAAAATACGAATTTATTGTCGACGGAAGCAGATAATAGAATATTTTAGCAGCATACAAGGATGAATGAATTCTTACGGATGATTGGTAATTGTCCGCTGTTAAAGCAGTTGGAATTTCAAAAGTAAAAAAGTAGTATCTTTGCACAGTTTTAAATCTTAACCTCTTGACAGAACCAGTTCAAAAGATTAGGGAGCTTGACGGAAAACAACTCTATTACTCGTTTCTTGCCGGTGCTCAACGGATTTTCGAACATCAAAAACTCCTCAACAAAATTAACGTGTTTCCGGTTGCCGATGCCGATACCGGAACGAATCTGGCCTCAACCATGCGTTCCATCATGGATGCAATCATACCGACCGATAATCTCAAACAAACGGCCGTAGCTCTTGCTGATGCTGCGCTTATCGGCGCCCGTGGAAATTCCGGGATCATCTTTGCCCAGTTCCTTTATGGTTTCGGAAATGAGATTAAATCCAATGCGACCATTGATATACAGTCCTTTGCCGAAAGCATGAAGAAGGCTGTTGCTTATGCCTACGATGCCATCTCGAACCCGGTTGAAGGTACCATTCTGACCGTGATCAAAGCATGGGCTGATTACATCTATTTATTGAAGGATCAGTTTGATGATTTCATCAAACTTCTGGTTGAAGCTTACAGCAAGGCACTCGAATCGCTGGCCTCCACAACCAAAAAGCTTGAAGTTCTTGCACGTGCCCATGTGGTGGATGCCGGAGCCAAAGGATTTGTTTTCTGGCTCGAAGGGATCATCGACTTTTTTACGATGGGCGCTGAAAAAGCAATGCAGAGCAACGTGAATGCAGCCGAAGATGCTGAGGAAGCGGTCGAGATGCCCCACGATCAGATCACATTCAGGTTTTGCACGGAAGCACTTATCAACGGGGAGGGTCTGGATAAACACAAGATCAGGAATTTTATCCAGCATTGCGGAGATTCAGTGGTGGTTGCCGGCTCGCCTCAGAAGATCAGGGTGCATATCCATACAGATTTTCCGGCCGAGGTATTTTCACAATTGCAAAAGTTCGGAAATATCACCTACCAAAAGGTTGATGATATGGTGATGCAAAATGAGATCCAGTTTAACCGCAAATCGGATGTTGCACTTTTAACTGATTCATCCTGCGACCTGCCCAAAGAGCTGATTGATAAGTACCAGATCCATGTTGTGCCATTGTCTGTCCATTTCGGGGAGACCTATTTTCTTGACCGGGTGACCATCAATCCGCCGCAGTTTTATGCCATGCAGGAAAAGTCGGCACAGAATGCCTCATCCGCGCAGCCTGCATCCAAAGAATTTCAGAATAAATATGAATACCTGTCCACCCACTATGGCTCTGTCATCGGGATCCATTTAAGCGAAGGATTGAGCGGAACCTATTCCAGCAGCGACAAGGGATCGAAGGATGTCATCTCCCGGAGCGGGAAAAAGATTGACGTCGTAAATTCCAAAACGCTGACCGGCGGTTTAGGCCTTTTGCTGCTGCGTGCTGCCCGCGCCCTCGAGAGCGGAGCCACCCACGATGAGATCATGGCAAAAATGGAGGGATGGAAGGAAAAGTCCTTTATTCGTGTGAATGTGGTTACCCTGAAATATATTATCCGCAGCGGGAGGGTCAGCCCTTTTAAAAGTTTTGTGGCCAGACTTTTGGATCTTAAGCCGGTGATTTGGGTTGATCACCAGGGAAAAGCATCACTTCTCTCGAAATCCTTTACAGAGAAAGGCAGCATGAAGAAGGTGATGAAGAATATCGCGGAGATTACCAAGGGTAAAAAAGTGTGGGAATATGCCATCACCCATGCCAACAACACCGCTGCCGCTCAATGGTATTCGGCTCAGATGGAGGCGCTTACAGGTAAAAAACCATTGTACATTGACCACGCCTCTCCGGCGATTGCTGCCAATACCGGCCCCGGGATTGCGTGCGTTTCACTGATGCTTGAATAGTAACAGGGTGACAGGGTAACAGGGTGACAAGGTAATAAAGTAATAAAGTTACAGGGTTACAAAGGGTTTAAATTCTACACATTTTGATTGATTTTCAAAATATTGTTCTTGAAGTTGGACTGGTCATCTGTCTTTACATGACCATCATCTTCATTCTTGCCCTGATCCGGAAGGACAATTCCATTGTCGATGTGGCCTGGGGCGCTGGTTTTATCCTGGTTGCGGTTTATTCGATCATCCAGTCGGGGGAGGTTGACCTCAGGAAAATGATCGTCAGCCTGCTGGTGCTGCTCTGGGGATTGCGGTTGTCGTTCCATATCATGGTAAGAAACAGCGGGAAAGGGGAGGATTTTCGCTACAAGGCCTGGCGGGATACATGGAAGTACTTCTACCTCCGCAGCTTTTTCCAGATATTCATGCTCCAGGGGTTGCTGATGCTGATCATTTCCGCTCCAATCTGGTTTATCAATTTCAGTAGGGGAGGCATCATAGGGATTTGGGATTCCCTCGGTCTTGTTGTTTTCGGTGTTGGATTCATGTTCGAAGCCATTGGCGATTACCAGCTTGCTGAATTTAAAAAGGATCCATCAAACAAAGGAAAAATCATGACAACCGGATTGTGGTCCGTCACACGACATCCGAATTATTTTGGTGAAGCACTTGTTTGGTGGGGCATCAGCTTTTATGCATTGAGTTTTCCAAACGGATGGTATACCCTGATCAGCCCTGTGGTCATTACCCTGTTTCTTCGCTTTGTATCGGGAGTCCCCATGCTTGAAAAGAAATACCAGGAACACCCCGACTGGCAGGAATACAAGGCCAAAACGGCAGCCTTTGTTCCGTTTGTTAAGTTTCTGTAAGACGGATCAATTTACGATATACGATATACGATTTTTGATTTAGGATTGATTCCCGGATTTAATATTTTTGCCAAAAACTTCCAGTATGATTAACCAGGCACTGCTGAACCCCAGAAGTATTGTTGTGATAGGTGGTTCAAACGATGTTCATAAGCCCGGCGGGGCTGTTCTCCGAAATCTTATTGAAGGAAATTTCAACGGAGAATTATTTGTCACCAACCTGAAGGAGCGGGAGGTTCAGGGAATTAAAAGTTTCAATGATCCGGAACAGTTACCTGATGTCGACCTGGCCATCCTTGCCATTGCTGCGAAGTTCATCCCGGCAACCATTGAATTGCTGGTCAACAGAAAAAATACCCGGGCCTTTATCGTTTTATCGGCAGGATTCAGTGAAGAGAGTGAAGAGGGAAGAATCCTGGAGAATGAAATCATCGATACAATCAATTCGGTGGGTGGTTCGCTGATCGGCCCGAATTGCATCGGGGTGCTTACCCCGGCCTACCACGGTGTTTTCACCAAACCAATTCCGAAACTCAACCCGAAGGGGTGCGATTTTATCTCCGGATCGGGTGCAACAGCCGTTTTTATTATGGAGGCCGGCATACCGAACGGACTCACCTTCTCGCAGGTATTTTCAGTAGGGAACAGTGCCCAACTCGGGGTTGAAGAGATTCTGGCCCATCTCGACGAAAGTTATGACCCGGAGACCTCCTCCAGGGTTAAACTGCTTTATATTGAAACTATTTCGAAGCCCGGGCTTTTGCTGAAACATGCCTCTTCCCTGATCCGCAAAGGTTGTAAGATTGCAGCCGTCAAGGCGGGATCATCCGAAGCGGGCAGCCGGGCGGCTTCATCGCATACAGGCGCACTGGCCAGTCCCGATGTGGCCGTGGATGCCTTGTTCCGCAAGGCCGGCATTGTGCGCTGTTACGGACGTCAGGATCTGATCAGCGTGGCTTCTGTATTCACCTTCCCCGAACTGAAGGGGAAAAACATGGCCATCATCACCCATGCAGGAGGCCCGGCGGTCATGCTGACCGATGCCCTATCGCATGCAGGAATGAATGTCCCTCACATCGATCATCCTGAGGCCAAAGAGCTCCTGGGACAATTGCTCGCGGGTTCTTCCGTTGCAAACCCGATCGACTTTCTCGCCACCGGAACCGCCCAGCAACTGGGGACCATCATCGATTATGCGGACCGGAAGTTCGATGAAATTGACGGCATGGCGGTCATTTTCGGTACTCCCGGGCTCACTCCCGTGTATGACGTTTACGACCTGCTGGATAAAAAAATGTCAGCATCAAAAAAGCCCGTATACCCGATATTGCCCTCCATCATTACCGCTAAGGAGGAAACAGGGATATTTACCGACAAAGGCCGGGTGTTTTTTCCCGATGAGGTGGTTTTTGGAAATGCACTGGCCCGTGTTTATCACACCCCAAAACCTGCCATTGAAGTTCCAGAGCTTCCTGTGGTGGATCAGTTGAAAATCAGGGCCATCATTGATCATTCGGTTGACGGGTACCTTCCCCCGGCAGCCATCCAGGGTTTGATGGATGCCTGTGGAATTCCACGGGCCGGCGAAGCGGTGGTGACTACAGCGGAAGAGGCTTCCAGGTCGGCTGCCCGACTGGGATTTCCCGTCGTGATGAAGGTGGTGGGTCCTGTTCATAAATCGGATGTGGGCGGGGTGGTGCTTCATGTCAGGGATGAACCGTCGGTTACCCGGGAGTTTAACCGCATGATAAAAATAAAGGATACAACGGCGATACTTATCCAGCCTATGCTTTCGGGCATTGAACTCTTTATCGGCGCCAAATTTGAACCAAAATTCGGACACCTGATCCTGTGTGGCCTGGGGGGAATATTCATTGAGGTACTGAAAGATGTTTCAGCTGGATTGTCACCGCTCTCCGTTGAAGAGGCGCGTGCCATGATCAGGAGCCTGAAGAGTTACAAGATCATCCAGGGGGTTCGTGGTCAGCAGGGAGTCAACGAGGATTTATTTGCCGATGTGATGCTTCGCCTTTCAGCGCTGCTTATGGCAGCCCCAGAGATCATTGAACTGGATTTCAATCCGTTACTTGGGAAGCAGGACAAAGTGGTGGCGGTTGATGCGAGGATTCGGGTGAAAAGGTAACAGGGTAACAGGGTGACAGGGTAAGAGGTTGTGACACGTGACACGTGACGCGTGACGAAAAAAATCGTCATTCGTCATTCATCAGACGATTCTCTTTATCAGCCTCAGTTTATGGGTGTATTTCTGAACTTCATCATTAAATATTCCCTGGTGATCCAGGGCATCGGTGCGCACTTTTCCTGAACAATGAATGATGTGCGACCGGTCGGTCAGCATCCCAACATGGGTTATTTTTCCCTCCTCATTATCAAAGAAGGCAAGATCTCCGGGCTCGGCCTCCGCCAGAAGGCTGATCACCTCTCCTTGTGTTGCCTGCTGTGCCGCATCACGCAAGAGCTTAATATTTATTAGTTTATAAACCATCTGAACAAAGCCGGAGCAGTCAATTCCAAAAGGGGTGCGGCCTCCCCAGAGGTAGGGGGCATTGATGTATAGTCTCGCATCATTTACAAGTTGCTGCCTGATCATCCTGATCTCCTCCCGTCCTGCCGCTTCTTCAGAGAGTGTGTGATTGACAATTGATCCTTCGAATTGAAAATCTTCCTGGCCGATTTTCATCCGGCCATCCCTAAAACCAGGCAGGGAACTCCCCATGACAACCGGGATTATGGTCTGCCTGTTTTCATGCGACATGAGCTGGACCAGGTCGATGGTTACTGCTGTTTCGATGCCGGCCAGCCGCAGGAATTCCTGTTCAGTGATGGAACAGGATTGCAGCAGATGGATCCAGCCCTCGTAATTGTCGTAAAGGAGCTGAACCCTGACCCAGTTGCCCTCCTTTTCAACAATCCGGTAAAGTTCGCCGAATAATACCTGGGAGACCATTTCAGCGGCGTGCGATGGTCCCATCCTTACGGCAACCGCGCTTTGAAGACATATGCCAAATTCCATTTCGTATCAGATTTGAGTGAGGTAAAGATAAGGAGAAATGTGACAGGGTAACAGGCTATCACGTGACACGTGACGCGTGACGCGTGACGTGTTTTTTTTGTATTTCAGTTTTAAGGACTTCCAGGCTGCAGCCGGAGCATCCATCACAGCCGGAGGCCGGGGCTTTGAAAAAGCGGATCAGCCTTGCAATGGTCAAAGTCAGGGCTGCCCCGACCAATAATCCGACGATCAAATATTGGATAATCATCTCAGGATAAAATTAAACTGCCAGTTTGAAAAACGATGAAGGATACCATCCATGCAAGCACCGTAGTATAGGTTATGAGAAAAAGCGCCCATTTCCAGCTGCCCGATTCCCGGTTTACCGTGGCAACCACCGCAATGCAAGGCATGTAAATGAGGATAAAAAGAAGGTAGGATATTCCGACGAGCGGTGTAAACAGTTTCTCTCCGACATGCGGATCGTTCTGGCGGGTGGCCTGCTGCAGCCGTACCCCCAATGTTTGAGGTGCCGTTGTTTCATGGTAATGGCTTGATCCGAACAGAACGCCCATGGTGCTTACCACCACCTCTTTGGCGGCGGCACCTGTAATCAGGCTGACGCCCATGCGCCAGTCAAAGCCCAGGGGCGCGATTACCGGTTCGATGGTTTTCCCGATCCGGGCGATGTAGGATTGTTGCAGTCTTTCGCCGGGGCTGGCTTTACTTCCGGCCGGGAAATATTCAAGCGCCCAGATCAGGATCACGGCAATTAAAATCACCCCACCCATCTTGCTGAGGTATTGTTGTCCCTTTTCCCACATATGCCGCATGATGACTCTGAAGGTGGGCAGGCGGTAGGGGGGTAATTCCATGACAAACGGAGCTTCTTTGCTTTTAAACAGGGTTCTTTTAAAAACGAGGGAAATCAGCACGGCGAGCATAATCCCGGTCATATAGAGGCCAAAAATCACACTCCCTGCATGCTGAGGGAATACGGCCCCGGCAATCAGGATATACACCGGCAAACGGGCGCTGCACGACATGAAAGGATTTATCAGCATGGTGAGCAACCGGTCATTCCGGTCTTTCAGGGTGCGGGTTACCATGATGGCAGGCACATTGCATCCGAACCCCATGATGAGTGGAATAAACGACTGCCCGTGCAGGCCCATTTTATGCATCAGTTTATCCATGATAAATGCGGCCCTGGCCATGTAGCCTGTATCCTCCATGAGGGAAATGAAGAAAAACAGGATCAGGATGTTCGGCAGAAAAACGATGATGCTGCCAATCCCGTTGATGATCCCATCGACCAAAAGGTCTTTCACCGGACCTGGCGGAAGGAGCGCGCTGGCCTGAAAGCCGATCCGGGAAACAACCAGGTCAATCCAGTGTTTCGGATATTCGCCGACTGAAAAAGTTGACTGAAACATCACCCAGAGAAAGAGGATGAAGATGGGAAACCCAAGCCATTTATGGGTTAACACTTTGTCAACCCGTTCGCTGCCGGTTTTTACATGTCGATCACGGTTGCCTGGCGTTAAGGTCTCCCTGAGGGCCCCGGCAATAAATCCATACTTGGCATCGGTGACCAGGGTCGCCGAATCCTCCTTGAACATCGTCTCCAGACGGTGAATCTCCAGGTCAGCAACTTTCAGGATGGATGCGCATTGCGGTGATGATTTCAGGGATGAAATCACATCGGTATCTTTTTCAAGCAGTTTGATCCCGTAATAGCGCGATGAAATGCGGTCGGTAAGCGGTTTGTCCATCCAGATTGCATCCTGGATTTTCAGGATTGACCTTTCGAGTTCCTGGCCATAATTGATGTGAACGTGCCTGATAACCGGGTCACGGTCTTCAAACACCTCAATGAGCCGATCGAACAATTCGGGAATCCCGGTCCCCCTGGAGCTGACGGTAGGAATGACAGGGATTCCAAGTAGTTTTCCCAATGCACGGTAATCGAGCTGATGTCCCTGTTTCCCGAATTCATCGAACATATTCAGGGCAATCACCACCCTGATATCCATATCGATGAGCTGGGTGGTTAAAAACAGGTTGCGTTCGAGATTGGAGGCGTCCACCACGTTAACTACAATATCCGGGATTTTCCCGATGATATGTTCCCTGACAAAGAGCTCTTCGGGTGAATAGGCTGTCAGGGAGTATGTTCCCGGAAGATCGGTGATGTTGAAGGTATATCCTGATTGTTTGAATGATCCCTCTTTTGAATCAACGGTTACCCCGCTGAAATTGCCAACCCGCTCATGCAGACCGGAAGCAAAGTTGAACAGGGTGGTTTTCCCGCAATTCGGATTTCCGACCAGCGCAACATCGATCACCTTTCCCTTGTCCCCGGTGTCGTTCCTCAGCGATTTTTCCTCAAAGATCCCGTTATAGCTGCTGGAATCCCCTTCAGCCATTGAAAAAGAGGATGCATCTGAATATGGTTGAATCCCGATCAGGAGGGCTTCGCTTTGCCTGAGTGATACATGGTATCCCATGATCTTATATTCAATGGGATCCTGCAAAGGTGCAGCCTTTATCACGGTGACCTCTTTCCCTTTCACAAAACCCATTTCGGTAATGCGTTTGCGAAAGGCGCCACGGCCCTTCACTTTGGTGATCAGCCCGGATTCGCCCTGATGTAAATCGAGAAGGATTGCCAATTAATTTAGATTAAATAAAGGCAAAGGTACGAAATCTTTAGAAACGTAAGGATTTAGAAATTGAATCCGCGCGATCGCATTCCCCAGCTACTTGCAGCGAGGTTCTGCAATTTAGGGTTGTATTGAAATTCTTCCTTTCCGGATCTGGACATTTACTGTCACCATCGAATTTACAGGAGTTTGATTTTGCAGAGCAGGGGACCACACGATCAGGGTGTTCAGCAGTTTTAATACCCGGGTAGCCATTCCCATGCTTCCGTCATATGTATCCAGTGCGGAGGCAACATACCGTCCCTGGCAATCAACATAAAAATTAAAGTGGTAATATGCAGTCGCATCCTTATCTTCAGGTTTGTGCGAAATGGTCGCATTGAGTGTTGAATCGAGTACCATGATGTTATTTTTTATCCTGGCCGCCTGAGTTGGCAGGTTTACGATGCTGAAGGAATCACAGGGAGCAGTAAAATAGATGTCCTGACCCGATTGTCCCAGCCCGATCAACGGCAGGAGCATGCTGAAAAAGAGGATGGAAAATAATTTTGAAAAAAGGTTAGTGGTTGTTTTCATATGAATTGATGTTTTTACAGGTGTATGGTTTGACAATGAAGGTGTGCGTGATGGTAAATTCAACTGCAAAGATAATCGGAAATATACTCTTTTGATTCAGGCCCCAGGTTGAATATCACATCCATCACACTCAACCCGGGGATGAAGCCACACCGGGGTTCAAAAACCTGGGTGTAATGCGGGGCATCAGTTATTTTTACTGTGTTTTTCCGGATCAGGGTTCCCCGGAGATCCGTTATCCCCATTGGATTTTTTTCATAATATTCACTCAGGCTGACTGTCCGGTTAAGCTTCAGAATCCTTAGCAACACAATCATCATCTCAAGATTCCAATCCACCAGGAACCTGTATTTCTTTTCATAAAACGGAGCAAAAAGGTCCTGGTAGAAAAGAAAAAACGGCGAATTGTTGTACGCCGTTTCAATGGATCGCCAATGGATTCTCTGCCATGGCTGGTGTTCCGAAATCCGGATATCCCCGGTGATGGTATGATTCCCATTCACCTTGATCACGGGAATGCTCAGGGTTTGACTCCCATTGGGCCCGTAAATCGTGCAGTGGTTCCGGCAGGTTTGCTTGGTGTAGGTTTCATAAGCCTCAATCACAATCACATCAGCCAGTAAAACTTCCTTCATGTAGGCAACAGGAGGAAGATAGGCCGTTTCGATCAGAATTGACATGCTTTTGAAGGTTTTAGTCGCCTGCAAAAGTAAACAATTGTCAATGATCGGCTACCGAAAGGCCATTAATTCCCAGACTCCTTGAGCAGGAGGTCAGCGATGGCCTGTTTCAATGAATCTTTGGGCAGGGCACCAACCGACATCTGCGGCTGCTCGGCCAGCGGAACAAACAACATCGATGGAATGCTGCGTATCCCAAAAGCTCCTGCCAGTTCCTGTTCAGCTTCGGTGTCGATTTTGTAAATATCCAGTTTCCCGGCATATTCCGTTGCCAGCTCTTCAAGGATGGGAGCCACCATCTTGCAGGGACCACACCAGTCGGCATAAAAATCAATGATGCAGGGACGCGTGCCTTCGAATTTCCATTCCTGATTCTGTTCAAAATTGAAGACCTTCTCCAGGAAGGTTGCCTTCGTTAAGTGTTCTACCATATTTAAAGAATTTAATTGGTTTAAAATTTAAAGAGTGATGAAGTGATGAAGTGATGAAGTGATGAAGTGATGAATTTCTTTGGTCGCTATTTGACCTGCAGAATTTTTGTGATCATGTCAATGTAGGCTGTTTTTTGCTGCGCACCTACCGTCATTTGTGGTTTTCCGTTTTTAGGAACGAACAACATCGCCGGAATTGAGTTGATGTTGAATAATCCGGCCAGTTCGCGCTGTTCGTCGGTGTTTACCTTATAAATCCTCACTTTTCCCTTGTATTCTTTGGATAGTTCTTCCATGATCGGCGCTACCATTTTACACGGCCGGCACCAGTCTGCGTAAAAGTCGATGATCACGGGCTGGTCGCCCAGGAAGACCCAATCCTGCGGATTCTTTTTGTAATTCCAAACCAGTTTTTGAAATGATTCGGCGGTCAGTTTCACCACCTGCCCCTCCGGGTTTTCAGTGGCTTCGTTGTTGCTGACGGCAGTGTTGTTGCAGGCGTTCAGGCTGAATGATCCGAGAAAAAAGAGAAAAAATGCCAGTCTTTTCATGATGTTTTTTTAATTGACCGTGCAAAGATAAAAACAATTTTTAATATAAATCGCATAACTATCACTATTTTTATGTAAATTTGTAATCAGAATAAAAGGATGGTTATGGCTTTGACATTTAAACAGCTTGATATTAAGGCGCTTGAGGGGTATTTTGCCAAGGAGGAAGACTGCCTGCAATTTCTGGCTGAAAAAAAGTGGGAGGGGGGCTTCATTTGTAAAAAATGTGGAAACACCAACTATTGTAAGGGGAAAACGCCCTTTGCAAGACGTTGCACCCGATGCAAACATGAGGAGTCAGCTACGTCACATACCATTTTTCACCGGTGTCACATTCCGATCACCGAAGCATTTCGCATTGTTTACATGGTTTGTCACGATCCCACCGTATCAACCTATGAACTTTCACGCCAGGTTGAACTCAGGCAGATGACCTGCTGGAAGCTGAAAAGCAGGCTGATGGAGTGTCTCCAGAGCCGCGGGGAGGTTGACATCCTGTTCGATGAACCCAGGAAATCATAAAAAGGGTTACCTTCGTAAAGCATAAAAATAAGCCATGGCTATTCTGATAAAAAACATCAAGGAACTTGTTCAGGTCGATGAAAAACCACGGATGATGGTTTCGGGGAAGGCCATGTCAAAGCTGAAGACCATTCAAAACGCGTGGTTGCTCATTGAAGGAGACCGGATCAAGGATTTTGGTGAAATGCCCTGTGATGATTTACGATTTACGAACCGGAGCGAAGCGGAGCTCGGCGGAGCCATTTACGATTTACGAAATCCGGAGAACCAGGTTAAGGAGAATGATCCGTTTCAGGTCATTGATGCGACCGGGAAAATGGTTTTTCCGAGTTTCTGCGACAGCCATACTCATCTCGTTTATGCCGGAAGCCGGGAGATTGAATACATTGATAAGATCAGGGGTTTGAGCTATGAGGAGATTGCCAGGCGCGGAGGAGGGATTTTAAATTCAGCCCGGCGATTGCATGAGACTGGTGAAGAGGAACTCGTGGAGCAGGCCCTGGGTCGTTTGAATGAAATCATGATGACAGGAACCGGTGCTGTGGAGATCAAAAGCGGTTACGGGCTCAGTGTGGAAGATGAATTGAAAATGTTGCGCGTCATCCGGACGCTGAAGAATAAATCGCCGCTGACCATTGTCCCGACCTTCCTGGGTGCCCATGCCGTTCCGGCAGAATTCAAGGGAAGGCAGGGTGAATTCGTCGACAGGGTGATCAGTGAAATGATCCCGCGAGTTGCAAGTGATGAACTGGCTGATTTTATTGATGTTTTCTGCGACCGGGGCTTTTTTACGGTAGAGGAGACCGACCGCATATTGAATGCCGGGATGAAGTACGGCATGCGAGCGAAGATCCATGCCAACGAACTGGATTATTCCGGCGGGATCCAGGTAGGGGTGAAGTACAATGCCCTGTCAGTAGATCATCTTGAGTTTACGGGTGATGAAGAAATTGAATGCTTGTCGGGTTCTGAAACCATGCCGACGGTGTTGCCCGGCGCGGCTTTTTTCCTTGAAATGGCTTATGCTCCCGTACGGAAAATGATCGACGCAGGCCTGCCTGTTGCCATGGCCAGTGATTTTAACCCCGGATCGTCCCCATCGGGAAATATGCAGTTCATCCTTTCAATGGCCTGCATCAAATACCGGATGCTGCCTGAGGAGGCCATCCACGCGGTAACCATCAACGGGGCTTATGCTATGGGATTAAGCGGCGATTACGGGAGCATCGCCCGGGGAAAAATGGCCAACCTGTTTATAACCAGGCCCATCCCGACCTATGCCTTCATGCCCTATGCCTTTGGAAGCAACAAGGTGGAAACCGTAATCCTGAATGGACAATTGATATCTCCCCCGGCGGGCATTTGATCGACCTTCCATCAGACTTTCAGTCCGATCGGGAAATCCATCAGTTATTCGACGTGAAAATGGATGCAAAGCTCTTTCGTGGGAGAAAAATTGTATTTCCGCCACGTTTCCTTAATCTTTCCATCCTCGGTTGAAATATTGTCGGGTTTATAGGAGGTGGAATCAATCCTGATCGACGGGCTCTCGACAAGGAGTGTATAATTTCCCTCTGCAAGCGGTTTATTCCAGTATTTTATCTTCGTAATGATATAGCCCGCCCGTTTTCCGTCGTGGTTCTGGATGTAGGATACCCTGATCTTCTTTTGTTCCTGAGCGTTGACGGTAACCTGTATCAGCGCCCCGGCAATGTTTTTCCGGATGGGTTTGATGCAGGTGTTTGTCGTGCAGTCAAGGATTGTGAGGCTGTCATTGGCATAATCCGATCCATCGCAGGCAAACGGAATATGCATGGTCTGGGAGATGGTTTTATTTGTGGGGTTTTTGAACCACAACTCAGCAGTAACCTCCAGGTGAGTTATCCCCAGTTTAAACTCTGCTTTTTCCCTGACGAAATCAAGTTGTTGTGCCGTTGCCTGAAATGCGTTAAATCCGATCAGCAACAGGAAAATAGAAAACCTTTTCATGTACCAGGATTTTATGTCAACTTCGAAAGATACAACAAAAATCCTGATATTCCAAGTGAATGGTTATTTGAGCACCTTCAGTGCGCTTTCTGTGGCATCCTGCAGCGGTTTGATACTGATTTCGCTGCCAACGGCATTTTTCATCCAGAGTTGCGGAATCAGGCGTCCGGCCGAATAGATCCGGATGGCTTCGTCTGCAAAGTTTTTCCCCTTCAGGAACTGGTTCAGCTGGAATTCAATGAGATGCCCCACCGGGTAATTCGACAGGTAGAGCGGGTTGTCAATCATGTGCGAATAGATGGCCAGGATGGGTGTGTCTTTGATGCCAAAAACCGGCGCATAATACTGGTTCCAAACCTCGATGGCCGTTTTTATCACGGTCTCTTTCAGCTGCTCTTTTGTTGCATTGGGATTTTCGTACAGCCATTTCCAGACCTTCATATCCAGCAGGGAGACGCCCATGATTTCGTAGCTCATCCAGAAATTATCCATGGCAGCGAGGGGATCCTTCAGGGGATCGGTATCTTTTATTCCGAGTAATTCAAGATCATGTTTCTGGAAGTTAAAGGCAAAAGCTTCGGTGAAGGCTGTGTTGGGAACGCCCTGCATCATGTAGTTGTCGACCATGTATAGTGAAATCGTTTGTTCCACATTGTGACCAAGTTCGTGGATGGCAATGTTATACCCTTTGTAGTCCATTCCCTCTTTGCCGATTCTGGTGCGGAGGTGGGCCTTGTCGCCCTTCATCTGTGCTCCCCATGCATGACCGCTTCCCCGTGCCGGATCAACGGTAATGTGCGATGCGATCTCCCTGGCTTTGTCGGGTTTGAACCCCAGTTTGATCAGGATGTTGGGAATATCGGCTTCAAAGGCCTGGGTGTTGGGATATTTTGCGCGGGTGGTTTTGTCAAGCAACTCCATATTCATGTTGCTGCGTGGTTTAAAACCATCATACCAGATGTCGAATGGCTGCAGCGGTCTTCCCAGTCTTTTGGTAATCTGTTCTCCGACCTGTTTCACCTGGACAGAGGAGCAAAAATCGGTAAAGAGTTTCTCCACCTGTTCCTGCGGTATCTCCATCCCGCCGTCGAAGGCACGCATGATGTAGGTCGGGTACATTGGCGTGTAGGGATCCATGAGTTTATTTTTATTGAAGAGGTTCAGCAGGGTTGCATATCTGGTATCGGGTTCCGGGGTGTTGGCCACCTCTTTGCCATCTTTGAAAACCTTGTTGGAAAATGGATTCCATTGAAATGACGGGTTGTTGATCACGCTGTCGGGGATATCCTGGCTGATGATCCTGAGCATGACCTGGTAAATCATTTTTTGTTTCAACAGCCCTTCATCGCCTTTGTTGTAGTTTGCTTTCAGTTCATCGCGAAGGTTCCAGTGCGATAGCAGTTTCATCTCTTTGGCAAAATGAGTCTTTCCCTGGTCATCGAGCAGGTTCCCGACATAAATGTTATATCCGGAGATGTAATTGTCGGCGGCTGTCAGCGCCTCTGCGATCTTTACATTCACCTCGGCCGGCACGCGGGCGGTGAACATGTCGCCCATGCGTACACAGGCCCATTCTTCGCGGCTCCATTTCGGTCCGAGTTCTTCTTTCTCCTTCAGGGAGTAAAAGGGGAAATTGAGGGCCGTTACAAAGGCGAGTTTGTTGTTGAAAAAGTCATCGTTAAAATGAGCGCCCGGTTCATAGGCGCCGAATATTTCATCCACATCGAGCATCTCACCTATATCGAGGTGCATGCCCCGTTTGAGATCAAGGCTGATCATGTTGAAATGACCAAACATGGACTCCCAGTTGGCCGACATCCGTTTGAACAGGATCTCGAGTTTCGCCGGATCGCTGACGAAGTACTTCAGGCAGAATGCCTCAAATTCTTTTTCTGTGCCGTCTTGTGAAGTCCAGAGGGCCGCGCATTGGTTTACACCCTTTTCAAAACGGGTCTTACCGGTCTCGCCAAACTGTTTTGTCAGTTTGATCAGCAGGGAATCAACGGTATTTTGCTTGATAAACTGCACGGAGCCTTGCTGAGCGCTCTTTTCTTTCATGGTGCACTGGGTCAGGACGATTGCCAGTGGCAGCAACATCAGGAGGAATAATTTTTTCATGGGAATTGATTTGTGAAAGTTTAAACAAATGTAAAAAAAAAGAAGCAGAGAAGAGGCAAAATAGCAAGCCTCCGGACTAAGAAAAATTCAAAGATTTGCATAATTTTGCGAAAAAAACCAGAGGGCCTCCGGTACAAATATTATTGAGCTGTCGTCCTCCTACCTATCCTGCCATATATTATGAAGCAACTCATCGAATGTGTTCCCAATTTTTCAGAAGGTCGCGACATGGGCGTGATCAGGATCATTACCGACGAAATTGAAAAAGTGGAGGGTGTCCGGCTGCTGGATGTCGATCCTGGTGCAGCCACCAACCGTACCGTAGTGACCTTTGTCGGAACGCCCGATGAGGTGATTGAAGCTGCTTTCAGGGCGATTAAAAAAGCATCGGAGGTGATTGATATGAGCAGGCATCACGGAGAGCATCCGCGTTTTGGCGGAACGGATGTTTGCCCGCTGGTGCCGATTTCGAACATCAGCATGGAAGAGGCGGCCCGGTACGCCCATAAACTGGCAGAGCGCGTCGGCAGGGAACTGGAGATACCGGTTTACTGTTACGAAAGCGCCTCGCTTTCGCCGGAGCGCCGCAACCTGGCCAATTGCCGGTCGGGCGAATACGAAGGACTTCCTAAAAAGCTGGAAGATCCGCACTGGAAGCCCGATTTCGGACCTGCCAAGTTCAATCCGCGCACCGGGGCCCTGGCCATAGGGGCCCGCGATTTCCTGGTCGCCTACAACATAAACCTGAATACAACCTCCACGCGCCGCGCCAATGCGGTTGCCTTTGATATCCGCGAGAAGGGGAGACCTGTTCGCGAAGGAAATCCCATCACCGGAAAAATTCAAAAAGATGCGAACGGGAAGGAGGTCTGGATTCCCGGAGCCCTAAAAGCATGCAAAGCCATCGGCTGGTTCATCGAGGAATACGGAATTGCCCAGGTATCCATCAACCTGACCAATATCAGCATTACCTCCGTACATGAGGCATTTGAAGTGTCGTGCCAGAAGGCACAGGAACGGGGAATGCGGGTGTCGGGATCGGAGCTGGTTGGGCTCATTCCCAAGAAGGCCATGATCGACGCGGGGAAATACTTCCTGCGTAAACAACAGCGGTCGGTGGGAATTTCGGATGAGGAGATCATCAGGATCGCCATCAAATCACTTGGACTGGATGACCTGAAGCCATTCAACCCGAGAGAGAAGATCATTGAGTATTTGCTGGAGGATCCGAAGGATAAAAAACTGGTCAGCATGACAGCCGAAGGATTTGCAAATGAAACGGCGTCAGAATCACCTGCACCGGGCGGCGGATCGGTTTCAGCCTACATCGCCGCGCTGGGCGTTTCGCTGGGAACCATGGTCGCCAACCTTTCATCGCATAAAGCCGGATGGGATGAACGCTGGGATGAATTTTCCGTTTGGGCGGAGAGGGGGCAGCGTTTGAAAGATGAGCTGCTGTTCCTGGTCGACGAGGATACCCGTGCATTTAACAGGATCATGGATGCCTTCAGCCTGCCAAAAGGAACTGATACTGAGAAGTCACTCCGTTCGGAGTCCATCCAGGCAGCCACCCGTTACGCCATTGAGGTGCCCTTCCGCACCATGCAGAAAGCGTTTGAATCGTTCGAAATCATCCGGGCCATGGTCGAGTCTGGAAATCCGAATTCGGTGACCGATGCCGGAGTTGGCGCACTGTGCATGCGTTCGGCGGTGATCGGGGCCTACCTGAATGTAAAGGTGAACGGGGCCGGGTTTAAGGATAAAGTTTTTCTGGAGGCAATCATGACAGAGGCCGATGAACTGGTACAAAAAGCAAAAACCGCCGAAGATCTAATCCTTTCCGAGGTCCATGCGAAATTGACCTGATCTGTCCTCCTCCAGCCATTCAACAAAATTTCCCGGATGAATGGTATTGAATGTTGCCTCAGAATAGGTATTTGAAAATGTTTTGGGAAAATGTTCTTTGCTGTCTGATTTCCACTTGAATTCATAAGCTGCCAGTCGGCCATCATGCTCTTCAAGATAATCTATCTCCTGTTGTTGTGTTGTACGCCAGAAATAGCAATTTCCGTAAAAATCCCGATAATGCAGTGCTTTCCGTCTTTCACTCATAAGGAAATTTTCCCACAGCGCGCCGGTATCAGTCCGCATGCCTGGTGCCGCATAATTTGAAATAAGGGCATTTCTGATCCCGTTATCTAAAAAGTATATTTTTCTGCTTTTACGCAATTCCGTTCGTAAATTTCTGCTAAATGCTGGTAATTCGAAGATTACATAGGCTTTTTCAAGCAGATCGATGTACCTTTCAACGGTCTCTTTATCGGCTCCGATTTGTCTTGAAAGTTCATTATACGATACTTCATTCCCCAGTTGCAGGGCCAGCGACTTTAATAATTTTATCAGCAGGGAAGGTTTTTTGATTTTTTCATATGCGAAGAGGTCTTTGTATAAATAGCTGTCAGATAACAATCCTAGGTGACGGCGTTCTTCTCCGGGATGGTTTATCACTTCGGGGTAATAACCAAAAACCATACGATGACTCAGCATTCTCTTTTCTTCGGCTTTTCCTGACCAACCAGCCATCTCTGAAAAAGATAGCGGAAAAAGAAAATGTTCATACTTTCTACCAGTGAGGGGCTCCTGAATACTTTCTGCTAAATTAAACGCGGATGATCCTGTGGCAATGACCTGTACGTCCGCAATATTGTCTGTGATGAGTTTCAGGGTTAGGCCGATATTATGGATGCGCTGTGCCTCATCAATTATAAATGTGAATCAAGGGTTAAAACAGTAAAAATTGCGACAGATATAAACAATTGATT
>JBAXVX010000017.1:0-83773 GCA_037128705.1 Bacteroidota bacterium
TATTTTTTAACAAGCAATTGTTCATTAGTTTGCATTCTCATTCAGCATTGGTATAACTGTAAGGCCATTTTCTTTGCCCTGGTATTTGTGTTTGCCAATGACAAGAACAAACCAAACAGAAGAAAACTAATTACAATTCCCCCGATGATTACAATCAGGCTCTTTTTAATATGCGACAGTGGTTCTTTTGACTGGCTGAAAAGCAGCGTCCAGGTGGTCTCATTAAATCTGACCGGAACAATCATTGTTCGGGCAGATGAGTCATTGAGGCTGTTCGTGCTGTTTCGCTGGCTGTCGAACAACAATGAATTGCCTGAAATGCTGTCGTTATCATAAACCCGCAGATGAATTCTGCTGTTTTCGCTTGAATCCCAGCGGCCCAGGATACCAAGCATTAAATCGTACATGCGGTAGGGACTGTACACCCAGCCCATAATCGCAGCGCGGCGCTGTTCAACGGTGTTTTGCGGCAACCCATTGCGATAAACCGGGACAAACATTAAAGTGCCGGTCTGCAGATCCTTATCGGTTTCCTGAACCAGTGTTACTTTGCCCGAAAGTGTTGCCAGATCAAGGTCCCTGGCCTGTTCCAACGCTTTTCTTCTGACCGGTTCGGAATACATGTCATAACCAAATGCCCTCAGATTCCGATCGGTAAAAGGTTCAAGATAAATGATGGAAGTATAAAGTTCTCTGTTGCCGGCCGGTTTGACATTGTAATCAGGGAATCCCTCCTTCCTGATTGTCTGAACATGATGTTTTAACTGATTTTTTTGTATTATGACTGAAAATCCGACTCCCTGGATCCCGGGCAAATTCTTATTCAATCTCAAATGTTCAACAAAGACTTTCCAATGATGTCGTGTTACCGTATCGGAAGCTGCAAAAAATGAAGACCCACTGCGTAAAAGCAGGGCATTTGAGTGAAGTCTGGTGGTTACTTTTGCTGTTATTTCATTACAAACCAGCGCAAATTCACGTTTTGAATTGGTCTCAATCTGTTGTCCTGTATAGATTGCAGCTGTTGTTGTAAGAAAAAATCCGGCGATCAGAATAGCAAAAGCTTTCCATCCGTTTTTTGGAGTTGTATTCTGAAAGAAATTTGGATATCTCTTCACTGTTCCTGATTTTTTCTGCTTGTGATCCTTATTTCATAACCCCAAACTTTCGGAGTTTCTCCTGCAATTCTGCTTTGCTTACCGGTTTTGAGAGGAAGTCGTCGCAGCCGGCCTCGAGGGCTTTCTTTTTATCCCTGCTGAAAGCGTAGGCGGTAACGGCGATAACCGGCAGCTCTTTTCTGAATGATTTGATCAACCGGGTGGCTTCCAAACCATCCATCACCGGCATCTTCAGATCCATCAGCACAAGAGAGATCTCCGGATGCAGCTGGCACATATTCACGGCCTCTTTCCCGTTGGCGGCCTTCAAAACCACAGTGGAGATGGATTTCAGGATGATCTCCATATAAATATCGCTGGAGAGATCATCTTCGGCAATCAGAACCACAGGGCTAATAATCTCAGGATGACGGAGGGGGGGAGCGACGGCTTTATTTTCATTGGTGATTCCCGGTTCCATTGGCAGGGAGAAGAAAAATGAAGCGCCTTGTCCTTTGACCGATTCAAGGCGGATGTCACTGCCCAGCAGCTTCAGAAAACCTTTGATGATCGACAGGCCAAGCCCGCTCCCTTCATGACCGCGGGTATCGGAAATAATTTCCTGCGTGAAGGGTTCAAATATGCGCTCGTGAAACTCCGGGGCAATCCCGATACCGGTATCAATGACAAAAAAATCAATGGTACCCGATTTTACAGCATAGCCAAAGGTTATGGATCCGAGGTTGGTAAATTTGATGGCATTGTCCAATAAGCAGGAGATGACCTTTCGCAGCAACTCCAGGTCGGTGATCAGCGTGAAGTGTTCCTGTTCTCCGGGAATTTTAAGATTAAGCACCAGGTTTTTAACATCACAGGAGTCCTGGAATCTGGCTTTCAATTCTTTCAGCATGTTACTCACGTTGACCGGATTGCGAATGACTTCGATATTCCCGGAGGCAATCAGCGAGATTTCCATATAGTCGGTAATGGTATTTATCAGGCGGTTGCCCGAGGCTTTCAGAAATTTGTTATACTGCTTCCGTTCTTCCGTTGTAAGGAACGGATCGGTGAGCAGGTTTCCAAAGCCCATGATCCCATTGAGCGGCGTGCGGACTTCATGTGAAATGTTATTCATGAACGCTGTTTTGAGGCGGTTGCTTGCTTCGGCTTTTACAAGCGCTTCTTTAAGCGAAACCTCAGCCTGCTTACGCTGGGTAATGTCTCTGTATTTCCATAAGTGACCGCTATATTCATGATCAAGGTATGTGGGAATATAATCCCGTTCGAAAAACCTTCCATCCGCCAGTTCCAGTTCGTCGTTGAGAACGGCCTGTTTCCTGGCCAGAATAACCTTGATATCAGCAATAAAGTTGACGGGGTCTTTGAAAAACATTTTACTCTCTTCCGCGGCGTTTGAGCAATCGGCGCCAAGGAGCGCTTCGGGAGGCGCGGGAATGGCAAACATGTCGCAAAACAGCTGGTTGGTCAGTAAAATCCTCCTGTTTGAATCTTCAAGCAACACCCCTTCATATAAATTGATGATCAGGTTGGTCAGCAGCGCTGCATTATTCTTAAATTCGTTTTCGGTTTGCCTGCGCTGGGTGTTATCCCTGAAGAAACCCACGATGCATTTTCTGCCGTTTATGGTCATGAAACTTGATGCGATATCCGCGTAAAAAATCTCCCCGTTCTTTCTGAGGCATTGAATATCTGAGGCCATGGTTTTCTCCCCGTGTGCCAGGCTTTCAAATTCCGCAAGGGTATCCTGGAAAGTGTCTTTGGGATGAATCCCTGCAATAGTCATCGCTTTTAGCTCCTCTTCGGCATATCCAAGCATTTCGCATTGCTTTGGATTGGCAAAAATGATGATCTTGGTCAATTTGTCAGCAATCAGAATTCCATCGGGGCTTCCCTGGAAAATGGAACGATACCTGCTTTCAGAATCATCCAGTTTTTCATTTTCTGCATTCCTGAGTTCAGTAATGTCCCAGTTCGTGCCGATCATGCGGCTGGCCTTTCCTGAATCATCGGGTTGAACAACAGCCAATGCCCTGATATTGTGGATTGAACTGTCGGGCCAAACGACCCTGAACTCGGTATCAAACTCTTTTTCGCCCCGTATCGCCATCTGGATTTCCTTATCGCCCCGTTCTTTATCATCGGGATGAACTCCATTCTGCCAGGCTTCATACACGCCAATGAAATCCTTTCTTTTAATTCCATAAAGCGCAAACATCTGATCGTCCCACAAAAGAATATTGTTGGCAATATCATAATCCCACACGCCCACGCCACCTGCACGCGTGGCCAAAGCCAAACGGGCAGATACCTGATGCAGTTCGTTTTCTGCCTGTTTGCGTTCGGTAATGTCGGTGATAAAGCCATGCCAAAGGACTGATCCATCCTCCGCCCGTTGCGGGACAGCATGGCCGTATAGTGAGCGGATTGTGCCATCGGAAAATTTCACGCGGTACTCATGTTGCCACAGGGTGAGCGTTTGTGCCGATGCCTGTATGGAAGCGGCAACACCGGAAAGGTCATCCGGGTGAAGGTTTGCGAATACCGCTGATGCATCTTCACGAATTTCATCGGGGCTTACCCGGTAAATATCCCTGATGGCCTCACTGGCGTATGGAAAACAGGAGGTGCCATTGGGGCGCAGCAGGTATTGATAAACGACTCCCGGCACCAGGCTGGCGATCTTTCTGAGATTTTCCTGTTGAAAAGCAAGTTCTTTGTTGGCCATGAGCAGTTCATCGGCCTGC
This sequence comes from Bacteroidota bacterium, assembly GCA_037128705.1. GTDB lineage: Bacteria > Bacteroidota > Bacteroidia > Bacteroidales > FEN-979 > CAIVAT01. Next base: position 3,863 of record JBAXVX010000017.1, read on the forward strand.
TTTGCCATTTCTTCTTTCTGAATGGCCAACTCATGGACGAGCTCCAGTATTTCGGCTTCTGATTTTTTTTTCAGGAGCGCTTCGGCCCTTTGGCGAAGGATTTCGGCTTCTGATTTGCGATTGGTGTTTTCCATGATAAACAGCTGCTTGGGATTATGTCATTGGTTTGCCTGTTTGCTTTGACTTCAGCAGAAAAAGAGTGTGAACCTGTAACTTAACACAAAGGTAAGCGGTTTTTTCATCTTTGCTCCTTTAATCAAACATCATCGGAAGGAATTGTAAATACTTTTTCAAAACCGCAACTTATTTCTACTTTTGCCTCCTGATTTTAAATTTGCCTCAGGTCTAATCTTTAACAAGGTCATCCTATATGAAAAATCAAACTTTACCATCTCTTTTCCAAATAGCTTTTGCAGGAATCATAAGCCTTTTAATCCCCAGCTTTGCCTTTGCGTATCCTTCGGGTGCACCTGCCGGATATACCGGGTCTCCCGGTGATGGCCATCATTGCGTCAGCTGTCACAATGGCTCAGCAGTCACAGTTAGCAATTGGATCACTTCAGATATCCCGGCCGCGGGATATACCCCCGGAACGGTATACAATCTCACGGTTACCGTCACCGGATCAGGAGCCAAAGGATTTGAAGTATCTCCGCAGAATACGACCGGTTTGCAACTGGGGACCCTGGCAGCCGGTTCAGGCTCGAAACTGGTGGGAGGAACGAAATATGTAACACAATCCTCATCAAGCTCAGCAGCCACGAAGATCTGGAATTTCACCTGGACGGCCCCTGCTGCAGGTACCGGTGCGGTTACTTTTTATGGTGCATTTACGGTGAGTAAACCTGCAACAAAACTATCCACCCTCCAGGTGAGTGAAAACACCGCAACCCCGCTTTCAGCCACGGCCACGGCAACACCGCCTGTTATCTGCCTCGGACAAAGTTCCCAACTCAATGTGATCCCGGCCGGAGGAGGTGGGACCTACACCTATTCGTGGACCTCTGTCCCGGCAGGTTTTACCTCCACTTTGCAGAACCCGGTTGTGGCACCCATTGTAACGACGCAATACACCGTCACCGTTTCTGATGGCACCGGTTCCGTTGACGCTCCCACGGGGGTGACGGTCAATCAGCCGGCAACGGCCAGTGCAGGCAATGATACCACCTGTGCCTACCTGACCACGCAGGTCCCCTTATCCGGCAACGCCACCAATTATTCCGGTGTGCTGTGGACCACCTCAGGTACCGGTACTTTTAGTTCTCCGGATGCACTTTCAGGTTATTATTATCCAAGCCTGGCCGACAAAAACCTGGGATCGGTTACCCTTACCCTGGCCGCCGCAGCCCAATCACCCTGTACCACAGCTGCAGCAGACGACCGGGTTGTTCATTTTGAAGCCCCTGTTGGAATTCCGGACAAACAAAATTCTTTATCCCGGGTTGTGTTATTCCCGAACCCATCCAAAGGGATGTTCTCACTTGGTTTTAATGGAGATGGTAACGCTGTAATGACCATTGCAATTTCCGACATCACCGGAAGGACCCTCCTGCAGCGGACGGTGAACGGTTCATCCGGTCAGCCCGGGCAATTCAACATGACCGAAAATCCCAAAGGGGTGTACTTTGTGAAGATCAGGACCTCTCTGGAATCAAATGTTCAGAGACTTATTATTGACTGATCATGCTGGCAGAATAGATAAAAGTCATAATTCTGTTGGGCAAAAAAAACCCTTGTAAAACTAGGTTTTGCAAGGGTTTTTTGCGTACAGAAAATAAATATTTACCAGAAACTGCAAAAAAGGAAAAAAAATCAAAGTATGGAATAACAGTAACCAAATGAGCAGCCTTGGCTGTTGCGGTGACTGAATACTGTTACAAATAAATCACATCATCGAGCAACAGGCGCAGCTGCGAGTTGGTTACTGCTATTCTGAAGCACTATTTCCTTCAGCAACTGCTTTTGCTGCAACCACCTTTTTCTGAACTTTAACCTTGGGGGCTGCTTTTTTCTTGGCAACTTTTTTGGCCGGATTCTTTGCAACTTTTTTAGCCGGTTTTTTAGCGGCTGCGGTTACCAGGGCTCCCACCACCGCTTCAACGGCTGCGGGCGCTTTAACAGCCGCCTTCTTTTTGGCAACGGGTTTTGAAGCCGGTTTTGCAGCAGCTTTTGCAGCGGGTTTCGCAACCGGTTTGGAAACAGGTTTCGCCACGGATTTTGCAGCAGCTTTTTCAACAGGTTTCTTCACTTCGGCCTTGGCCTTTACTTTATGTGCTTTTTTCTTTGCTTTTTTTGGCAGTTTTTCAGCAACAGCTTTTTTTGCCGCTTTACCAGAGAGTTTCTTCAGGATTTCCTGGAGTTTCTCTACATAGAGTTTTGCCTCAAGAAGTTCATCACTGTACATCATGATCATCGACTCCAGTTCCTGATCATTAAAGTTTATTGTCTTCATGTTTTTTGTATTGGTTTCAGATGACAAATGTATATTATTTCAAACGATTACAAAATTTTTGCAATATGGAATTTACTTAATGTTGTTTTTAATAACTTTACTTGTCGAGTTTAAGTAATGGTCGGGATCGCGGGGATTCAATTCTGCCGCTGGGTGGAAGGTCATCAAATTAATCGCAAACAGAGACTGAATATAGCTATATGGATGCCTTGAACAAACCTGAATCCAGGAAAATTGATTTTGAAAATATTTTCAAAATCTCTTCTGACCTGATTTATCTCCTTGACTCTGAACATTGCATCCTGCGTGCCAATGATGCATTTGCTGATCGCCTGGGAATATCACCGGAAAAACTGGTCGGTTCAAAATGTTTCGTGCATATGCATAAAACCGAGGGACCAATCCCTGGTTGTCCTCATTCACAATTACTAAAGGATGGCCTGGAACACAAAGCCGACGTTTTCCTGGAGCAATTGAACGGATGGTATTCCGTAACGGTGAACCCGTTAAGGGATGAGCAGGGGAAACTTTTCGGATCCATGGTTGTTGCCCATGACATTCATGAACGCCGGCAAATGGAACTATCCCTTACAGAAAGCGAAAGCACTCTTGAAACGGCCCAGCAGATCGCTCACCTGGGGAGCTGGGTTTGGGATATGAACACTGGTATCGTAAGTTGGTCAAAAGAGATGTACCGCATTTTCGACATCAGTCCCGATACTTTCGACGGGAAGCCTGAATCACTCCTGAAGATCATTCATCCGGATGATGTTGCGCTTTACACCCATGCCATGCAGCTGAATCAATCGACTGGGATGGTCCCCTCGCTTGAGTACCGTATTATTCACAGGGATGGGTCGGTACACTACCTGTTTGGGGATGGAAAAGTAGAATATAACGGGGATGGAAAACCTGTAAAGAGTGTTGGCACTGTTCTGGATATATCTGAGCGCAAAAAAAACGAACTGGCGATAATCCATGCAAAAGAACAAGCCGAAGAAAATGAAATCCGTTTAAAAGTAGCTCAGAGGGCCAGCAAGGCAGGAACCTGGGATTGGGATATTGTAAATAATACCTTTTACTGGTCCGATGAATTTCTGGATATTTTTAAGATGCCAAAGGATACCGTAGCCGGATTTGAAGCATGGACAAAAGCATTGCATCCTGATGATGTGGGCAAAGCATCCGGAAAAATATTGGAAAGCATTGAAAACAGGACTGAATTAATCAATGACTACAGGATTATCCTCCCGGATCAGGAAATTCGCTGGATCAGGGCTCTGGGAACCACCGTTTATGAAAACGACAAACCAAAACGGCTGATCGGGTTGTGTTTGGATATAACATTGCAAAAGGCAGCCGAAGAGGAATTAATCCTGGCCAAAGAGAGGGCCGTGGAAAGCGACCGTTTAAAATCGGCCTTCCTCGCCAACATGAGCCATGAAATCAGAACCCCCATGAACGGAATCCTGGGCTTTGCCGGGTTATTGAAGAACCATGGATTAACCGGTAAGCAGCAAAAGGATTATATTCAGATCATCGAGAAAAGCGGCAAACGGTTGCTCAACCTGATCAATGACATCATTGATATTTCAAAAATAGAGTCGGGGTTGATGGATGTTGTCCTAAAAGAATTAAATATCAACGAAATAATTGAAGATATTTTCGCATTCTTTAAACCGGAGATGGAGCGAAAAGGATTGAAGTGTTTTTATAAAAACGCATTGCCGGCCAAAGAAGCTAAAATTCAATCGGATCACAATAAAATTGCGGCCATTCTTACCAACCTCGTAAAAAATGCCATTAAATTCACTCCTTCAGGATCCATTGAATTTGGGTATGAGAAAAAGGGTAACTGGCTTGAATTCTTTGTAAAAGACACCGGCCTTGGGATTCCTGAAGAGCGGAAACAGGCCATTTTCGAACGCTTTATCCAGGCTGACCTTGAGGATAAACATGCTTTTGAGGGCGCCGGTCTCGGCTTGTCGATTGCCAGGGCCTATGTAGAGATAATGGGAGGCAGGATTTGGGTGGAATCACAGGAGGGGAAGGGGGGTTCCTCCTTTTATTTCACCATTCCTTATACTGTAAGGGCAGAAAAACAAAACGCAGTGATAAACATGGTTCAGCCTGAAAGAATCGGAAAACAGATTCAAAACCTGAAAATATTGATTGCCGAAGACGATGAGACATCGGACATGTACATGACCCTGCTGGTTGAGAAGTTAAGCCGGGAGGTGTTGCATGCAGCAACAGGAGAGGAAGCTGTTGAAATCTGCCGCAGCCACCCGGACCTGGACCTGGTTTTAATGGACATCAAGATGCCCGGGCTGAACGGCTATGAATCCACCCATCAGATCCGTCAGTTTAATAAGGAAATTATCATCATTGCCCAGACAGCGTTTGGCCTTGCCGGCGACAGGGAAAAGGCAATGAAAGCAGGGTGCAGCGATTATCTTTCCAAACCAGTTAATGAGGCTCTGTTATTATCGATGATACAAAAGTACTTTTCCCGGTAACATCATACGATTCGCTGGATGGTGCAGCTGCATGGTTATCAGATGATGGTCACCTTCACGATCATCAGATCCTGTTCGGCCTTGATCTTTACAAAGTAACATCCCTTTGGGGCACCCGAAAGATCGAACGAATAACGCTTGCTGCCTGAACATTTTCTCAGGCAGGTCACTTTCCCGGTATAATCGAGGATGGTCACCTCCATCTCCTTCAGTCCCAGCTTCCCGGTGATAATTTCAAAAAGCCCGGTATTCGGGTTCGGAAAGATCCGGATCTCCTCCTTTGTCATATCATTTGCAGAGACAACCGAAGCCTCCTGGGTTACGGTGACAACCAGGGGGGTGATGCCGGCAACGGTCACGGAGATATTGGCTGTTCGCGGACTGTAGGTTACATTCTCGGTGTAATCAGCCTGAATGGTTCCGTTCCCGCTTCCTGAATTGGTTACGGTACACCAGGGGGCCTCGCTCAGCACATTCCAGGTTGTATTGGAGGTAACGTCGAAGGAGGTATTTCCGGCCAGTGCCGTGACATCCTGGTTTGCCGGGGTGACCGATAACACAGGGAGAGTACCTGCCTGGGTTACGGTGACCGTTTGTGCCGTTACACCTGGTGCACTGATGGTGAGTGTGGCCATCCGCGGGGTGACATCCGGGTTATCAGAGTAGCTGGCTGAGATTGTTCCGTTCCCGTTTCCTGATGCGGGATTGGGCGTACACCAGGTCATGTTGCTTGAAACCGTCCAGCTGGTGTTTGAAGTAACGGTGAATCCGGTCACCCCTGAATTGGCGGTGACATCCTGATTGGGAGGAATGACGGAAAGTACCGGAGTTGCCCCGGCCTGGGTCACGGTGACCGGAAAGGCCGGCAGTCCTGACACGACCAAGGTAAGGGTGGCCACCCGCGGAAGGACATCCGTATTCACCTCATAGCTTGCAGTGATGGTTCCGTTGCCATTTCCCGACGCCGGGGTGGGTATGCACCACATAACATTGCTTGAGACTGTCCAGTCGGCATTGGAGGTCAACGAAAATGTGGTTGACCCCGCCGGGGCGGTTACATCCTGGTTCAAAGGAACGACCGTGAGCGTTGGTGTAATCCCCGCCTGGGTGACCGTCACTATTTTGGTTGGCGCGCCGGGGGCTGAAACCGTGATGCTGGCTATTCGTTGGGTTGTGGTTGCATTCTCGGCATAGGTCGCCACAATGCTTCCGTTGCCGGTGCCTGACGGGGTGACCGTGCACCAGGAGGTTGCATCACACACAGCGGTCCAGCCAACCGGGCAGGTGACCGAAAAGGTTGTTGTTCCGGCCGGTTGGGTGACATCCTGGTTTGTGGGTGTAACCACCAGGTTGATCCCTGATGTTCCTGTGACCGAAATGTCGTCGATGCAAACGCCCCGGCCATACATGGCATCTCCTTCAAAAGCGATCTGAAAGGTTGAGGAGATGGTGGTCAGGTTGATGGTCTCTTCGGTCCAGGCCGTGATATTCTGGGTGTAGGTTTGCAGTAAATTCCATGTTCCCGTCAGGGAGGTCCGGTAGAAAATTCTTAACTCATCCTGGTCGGGCGTCCAGAGTGCCTGGGTGTGCCAGAATTTCAACTGGACATTGATGTACCCGGAAAGGTCAAAAACCGGGGTGATCAGCTTGTTTTTATTGCTGGCTGAAGTGTTGTCTTTCAGGCAGGCGTTGTAGGTTCCTGTGTGTGCGTTGGCGGGATATCCGCTCCCGTTTCCTGTCAGGAACTGCCAGGCCGGATTGGCGTTTTCCTCCGACCAGCAGGCAGGCCTGACCGCACCCCCTTCAAATCCTTCACTGAAGGGCAGGGAGAGGATGGTGCCGCATGCGGTGGTAAACTGCAGGTCGTCGCCATAAAAGGTCCCGTTGCTGTTGGTGGCATAGGCCCTGACGTGATAGGCAGTGACCGCTGAAAGACCGGTTAGGGAGCTTGTAAACACCCCTGTGCCTGAACCGTCGGTGGTATGGTTCCCTGTGACGATTGGGTTGGCCGTGGTGGCCCAGCAAACACCCCTGGCGGTGACGGCACTGCCGCCATCGGTGGTCACATTTCCCCCGGAGGTTGCCGAATTGGTTGTAATGGCTGATGCGGCGGTTGTAGTAACGGAGGCCGCACCGGGGGCAAAGGTCAGATCCTGTCCATTGGTGGTCCCGTCGGTATTTACGCCAACTGCCCTGAAGTGGTAGGTTGTACCTGGTATCAGTCCGGTAAGGTCAGCGCTGATATTCACGGCGGAGGTTCCTGAACCTGCAGCGCCCGTGGTGGTTGAATTTCCATAGCTGACGCTGGTTCCATACTCGAAATGGTAGGATGTGACGAGTCCGTTGGGGTTGACTGTTCCGTTGAGCGTTGCGGTGGCGAGGGTAACACTGGTGGCAGGGAGGGTGACGATGGTGGGAGCATTCCCGAATTTGAAGGAAGCAATCCTGGTCTTTCTCGTTCCGCCGGGGCCAATATATTCGGATGTAAACCAAAAGGTTTCGTTATCGGCCGGGTCAACGCACATCTGCGAATAATCTCCCCACCGGTTATAACCCGACTGGGTGTTGGCTCCATTGATGATCACCTCTTCAGGAATATCGAGGATGCCGGCACCGGCAACATAGGCGCCTGCCGACTGGCCGGTGTAACGGATGCTGGGATAGACCGTTGAACTTGAAACAGAATAACCGAGGGCGATTTTATTGTTGGGATTGAGCATGATGCTCCCCATCCACCTTGAATGGACATCGGGGGCGTAGGTACCCGACTGCCTGAGGGTCCAGCTCCCTGAGGTCTTTCTCAGTTCATACCAGCGGATGCCGGCATGGTTGGTCTGATCTACATCCACCGTATGACAGCACACGATGGTCTGGTAGGAGTTAAAGTTGCGGTACTGCGGAACATTCATCACCACCTGCGGGATGGCATCGAGTTTCTGACTGGTTCCGGGCTGAACAATGTTATCCCAGGTGCTTCCAAAGTCACTGTCGAATGCGGGAACAGTTAACTGCTGGACCCTTGAAAAAGTTGAAGAGGCGGGGGTTGTCCAGTTAACCGCGAGTTCGTATATCCATAACTGATCACTTCCACCCCCGATGGCATCATCGTTGAAGGCAATGAATAAACCCGGAGAACCTGCAGGGGCGAATGCCCCGTCATTGTCAACCGGGGGAACACACATGAATCCGTCGAGTGAGGCCGGCCTGTTGGGATTGTTGAATCCAACGTACTGGGCCGTCAGACCCTGCAATATCTTCGACCGCTCAAACACGTAAATATCTTTGGTTGAACTGTTGTTGTCTCCCATATAGTAACCATCCTGCCAGATGCTGAATTTGGGATAATCGGGCACGGCGTCGACGACAAATGAATAGGTGTACCAGCTTCCGGTCGGATCATTGGTAACGGAGACGGCCATCAGGATGTAGTTGGTGGATCCGGAAATGGAAAACTCGGTAACAAACCAGCGGTCGGCCTGTTCATCATAGAGGATGATGGGATCCCCGTCGTTGTAATTTGAGCCCGGGACCCCGCTGAAAAGGAGGTTCATGTTGGTGGGACCTGCCACAACTGCTCCCGCCTTATTGTAGATGGCGTAGACGCAGTTGATGGTCTGCATGAAATGGTTGGGGCCTGCCGTTCCATTGCAATCGGGAGGATAATAGGGGGAGGTTTGTCCGTCGAAATTGGCGATGGGAGCCCTCGGACTGCCGGTGGTTCCCATCATCTGCTGCCATACCGGATCGGGACCCTTTGGCAGGGCCGATGAAGCAAACGGGTAGGAACGATGGTTTAAATCTTCGTTTCTTTCCCGGTCGTCGGCCTGGAGTTCCATTTGATGAATTTGGGCAGGGGTCATGGCCGGAAGATCCCTCAGGGGCCGGCTGGTTCCCAAAAAAGTTCCTGTACCGGTGAACAAAGGTTTTGCGGGTTTATCCTGGGCATTTACGGCTAACAGTGACTGAAACAGGAGGAAAATGAGGATCAGGGTAACTTTTTTCATATGGTTCTGCTAATAAGGATGGATTAAGATAACAACATGTCGTACCGGAAAAACGGCTAATTTATAAAAATTACCCTAACATCCGGGAAAATTTTATCACGAAACGCCGGAATGCCCGTGCGGACTTGAACCAACCAGGTAGGAGATCAGGAGATCATTTTTATTGCCGCTGGTTCCGTCATAGGTTAGGGTAACTACCGGGATCCCGGTGATCTGCTTGATTTCATTGGCCATGGCTTCGGTAACCAGCGCCGGGCAGCAAAAGGCAGGGTTGGTTTGAACAAACAGCGATATATCAGGGTAGTTTTCAAGGATATAAAAGATCTTCAGTATGTTTTCGTAGGATTCGCCTGAATGAAAGGGATCGATGTTGAATTTCTTCAGGTGCGTTTCAAGCTTCACCGGATTCACGACGGGCTTGTTTCCCAGGTATTTTTTAAAATGTTTATAGTACCTGTCTTCCAGTATTTTAATACTTGACAGCATGACCCGGTAGAGCCCCGTTCTGAAATAATCACCCCGTTCGATGGCGCGGCGTATCACATTTTCAATGGTGATCTTTACCAGGTCGGTATAGGGTGTTGTGATCACCTCGCCCCCGTTTTCTTCGATATCACGGATCAGATCCTGGTTCATGATATCATTGTCCCGCACATACAGGTCGCCAAAAATGGCCACAGCGGGCTTTTTCACCTTTTTTTGCCTGATCTTGTCAAAAAGAGCAATGACTTCAGATACGGCAGCATCCATGGAGCGGTTCCCGAGAAAGGCTGTTTCGAGCAGCCCGATGCTTTTTGCAATGGTTTCGTCGGTCTCCCCGGCGATGACTTCGTAGGGTCGTATTTTACAGCCGACCTTCCGGATCAGCCCCCCCAGCAGGTAGGCAAAATAGGCATAGTAACTGGTACTGACGGCGATTTCGAGATGGGACAACTCCCCTGAATAGACGGCCGCTTTCTCAAATCCATGGCCATAGTCCTCCAGCAGGTTCTTGACATAAAAAGGGTAGAGCCTCAGGTTGCAGGTGAGATAGCATTTGGTCATCCACAGGATGGTTTTTTCAGGGGCCAACCGGTGCTGTTCAACATAGTCGATGAATTCCTGGGCGATGATGTTCACCGGCAGGCATTGCCCGGTATTGTATGCCATGCTTTTCCGGATGATCATGTCGCTGGATTGCATCAGCCGGGCATCGATGCCACCCCGTTTCAGGTTGGCCACCAGCAGCGGTGCAACCAGGTTATCCCAGTTGGGGAACAGCATCGTTTTCCCATTGATCCTGGTTTCGAGATGCGGAAGCAGTTCCGTCGAATGAATGACAGGGATGGCGCGGTCCTGCGCCGAATGATTCCTGAACGACCTGATCGCCGCCTCGATCCTGGTTTCATACCCGACATTCGAATCATGTTCATCGATCTGGAGGATCAGGTAGGGCTTTTGATATTCATTCAGCAGTTTTTTGAAATATTCGAGAATAAATGAATCAGGCGCACATTTAAATGCCGTGATCAGCACCGGGTAGAGATTTTTGGTGGTGGCTGCGGTTTTGGCCGTTTCCAGGATCTGTGCGGCATAATGCCAGGGAATTTTCCGGAGAAGCAGTTCGGTCTCCTCCTGCCCGGCCTCATCGGGGTGAACCATGTCCTGGAAAAAGGTCCTGATCCCCATCCGTGCGAAAATATCCGGAATGCCTTTGTTCATCGACTTTGTAAGTACCACGTAGGGCCGTCCGAGCAGCACGACCGAGATGTTGTTTTCCGGCTTGAATTCCGACCTGAAGAATGCGGCCAGCTTGTTCTTGTACTGTTGTGAAAAAAGGAGCGCCTCCTCATAGGCAGTTTTGACTTTACCCGGTGATGCAGCGGTTCCAAGGAGCGGGCGGAGGGTTTCAACAAGCTTCCGGATGACAGGCCGGTTCCCTTTTGAAAAATTAAACATGGGAGAGAGGAGCTTCCCTGCGATTTTTTTGTCCTTCATCGTAAAAACCAGGGAGGCGGCGTACTGGGTATAGTAGCAAAAATAGCGGTCGGAATTTTCCTCTTTATCCTTTGTTTCGAGCGAAACCGGAAAAAAGATCCAGTCGGCTTTTCCGGCCAGCCAGGCTATTTGTCCATACATGGAATCGATGGGGGAACAAAACTCCGCCCCGGCAACGCGCTTGCCCGTTTTCACCGAATCGGTATAGCGTTCGCTCGTCACCGTGCGGATCGATAAATTGGTAAAAAACCTTTTCCAGAGGGTCAAATCCTCAAAGAGGTGCAGTGAAGCGGGCAGGCCGATGATGAGTTCCCGGCCGAAGGATTCCGGCTGCCTTACATGACCCATCCTGGCCCGTTCATCCAGGAGGTTAAACAGGGCGGCATCGGGGATGTGTTTTTTTGTTTCATAATCGCGGCCGCAGAGGAGGCCGTATGCTTCCTGTTCTCCCCGTATTTCGGAGAGGCTGATGTGGCAATGGTTGTTGCAGATCGTGCAGCGTTCAGAACGGATTACAATGGGTTCCTTGTAGATGCTTAACCCCCTGAAACTTGTTTCGGCCGGTTTTTCTTCACCCAGGAGAAGCGCCACACCAAGCGCCCCGGTAAGATGACAGTAAGGGGATACAAATATTTTTTTGCCCAGCCTTTGCTCAAAGGTGGCGACCAGCGACCTGTTTTTTGCAGTGGCTCCCTGGAAGCAGATGTGGTTGCCCATGGAACCTTCGACGGCCACTTTTTTCAGGTAATTTTCCATCACGGCATGCAGGGTGGTCACCAGGATCTCGTTGACCGAATACCCTTTGTTCATCAGCTGGTTGGTGTCGCGTTCCATGAACACGGTACAGCGGTCGCTGGCCAGGGGCGCCGAAACGCCTTCGGCCCGGCTTGAATAGTCCTGCAGGGGACAGCCCAGCTTGCGGGCCTGTTCCTCCAGAAAGCTGCCCGTGCCGGCCGCACAAACGGCATTCATCTGCGAAAAGGTGACCATCCCGTTTCGCATCAGGGTGAACTTTGAATCCTGCCCCCCGATTTCAATGATGGTATCTGTTTCTGGATTCAGCGCAAAGGCAGCCCTGGCGTGTGCCGTAATCTCATCCACCACCAGGTCGGCATGGATGATCTTGCCGATGAACTTCCGTCCCGAGCCGGTTGTGCCCGTACCCCTGATTTGCAAACTGATCCCCTGCCTGGTCGCAAGGTCATCCACTGCTTCAAAAATCGCCTGGATGGCCTCAACCGGTTTGCCCGAGGTATAGGTATAAAATCCGGCCAGCGGCTCATGATCCATGCCGGTCATGATCGCCTTGGTACTGGTCGATCCGATATCAATTCCAAGGTAGGTTTCGTACTCCTTTCCCTTTTCCGGCGAGGCATACAGATCGGCCTGGACTGCTGCCTGATGCGGCGAAACAACCGGAACGAAGTTCCAGGAGGCCTTGCTGGTGAAATCGGGGTAATCGGAAAGTTTTAATTCCAGCGGGGGATGAAAATAGACTTTGTCCTGTTCATCAGGCAGCAGCAACTCCTCCAGCGAGGTGATCGGGTCTTGAGGAAACTCCCTTTTTTCCTGCAGCCAGGCATGGCAGGCCCCGATGGCGCCGATACCATGGGCCAGTTCATGCTGCAGCAACTTTGTACCGAGCTGTTGTTCGAGGTGACGAACTACCGCCCCGTTGCGGGAAACGCCCCCGGCAAAAAAGATGGGTTGCCCGGGGGGTTCCTGGTTGAACAGGGTATCGACAATGTTAATGGCCAGTCCTTTACAGAGGCTGTCGCAGATGGCCTCCAGCGAAAATCCCTGCTGCTGGGCATGAATGAGATCGGTTTTGGCAAATACTGAACACCGGGAGGCAATCTCCGGGATGGGTCCCCTGTTTCCCAGGGCGATGGTGCATAGTTCTTCTATCCCGGCGAGGTTGAGACGAAATGCCTGCTGGTCGAGGAAACTCCCGGTTCCGGCTGCACAGGAAGAGTTCGACCTGACCGATTCAAAACAGCCCCGGTCATCAAACCTGACCACCATGAATTTCTCGGCCCCAACCATAAGCAGCGACCTGGCCTGGGGACAAAGTACCTTGGTTCCCCTGATCAGTGCCACCTGGGGATTGCAGAGTCCGATCTTCGCAGGATTAAAAAAGGGAGCGGAACAGGCAGCCAGCCCGCGAACGGTTGACAGATCCATCTGTTGACCGGCGTTTCTGAGACATTCACGGATCTGCCCCTTGTGAAAAAGGTAAAAAGTATTCAGGATCTTCCCTGTCAGGTCCATCCGGACGATCGAAATCGTGACAGAGCCGACATCAATGCCGAGCAGGGTTTCAGTTACAGGAGGGTCATCTTCATCACGAAGGTTCAGCGTCATGAGGTTTTGTCGTAAACGAATGACAGCAATGATCAGGTTACTCGAGGCAATTGTCCATTCCAAGCACGTAAGCAATGGCGCTGCCCATCTGCGCTGCCTGCCGGTAGTCGTTGCAGGCTCCTATCTTGTCTTTCAGTTCCCATTTACACAAACCGCGGCTGAGGAAGAATCCGTAATAGGATGGGTCGACATCAATCAGCCAGTCATAATCGCTGATGGCTTCGCGGTACTTTTTCAGGATAAAACGGGTGGCGGCCCTTCCGGTATAGGCTGCCATATTTCCCCCATCAAGCGCAATCACCTTTGAATAATCGGCCTCCTGTCCCCTGAAGTCGTAGATGGCCCCCTTTGCAAAGGCCCTTTGCAGGTACAGTTCATCATCCATGGGATCGAGGCGCACTGCTTTGTTCATCCATTTTATCGCAGTGGCATAATCGCCTACCATGTCAAACTGCGCTTCAGACTGGAACTTGTAATAATCCAGGGAATCCCTTTTGGCGACGGGTGGTTGCCCGAATGCAAAAGTGGAGATCAGGAGGATTACTAAAATCAGAAACTTTGTTTTCATATAATTCCGGTGATTATGAATACAAACATAAACAATTTTATTTCAAAAACTTTTTTCCGGAGCAATCAGATCCAGGATCCCGTTGATGAAGGTAAGGGGATGTGGCGGATTTCCCGGAACATACAGATCGACCGGAACCCGGGATAAAAATTCCCTGTTCAGTGCGGCACCTCCGCTGAAGATGCCCCCGCTGATGGCATCGGTTCCAACAAGGACAACGATTTTTGGCGATGGAACGGCATCGTAGCAGATCTGCAGCGCTTCTGACATATTCTGAGGGATCGGACCGGTGATGACAATGCCGTCGGCATGGCGGGGAGAGGCCACAAATTCAATTCCATACCGTCCCATGTCGAAATTCACGTTCCCGGCGGCATTCAATTCCATTTCGGCCGAATTATCTCCGCCCGCCGACACCTGGCGCAATTTCAGCGCATGCCTGAACAACCTCCTGATCTCGCGGCGCACTTTATCCGGATCGAGCCTCACCGGCTGATCCATCCCGGATGCGACGATCAGGCGGTCGCGGGTATTGGCGGAAATTTTATAATCGCTGGTAAACCTGATCTTTCCGGGCAGCGCAAAGGCACATTCCCGGCAGAAAACACATTTACCCAGGTCGATGGTGCAACGGATCTGCGCCATTCCCGATAAGCCGGCAACCAAAGGTCCGGGCAGCGGGGCAGCGGGATCCACGCCCACCGCATCCACCGGGCAGAGATTCCTGACCAGTTCCGCCTCGGCCGCGGTGATATCCCCGCTGATGACAGGCCTTCCACGGAAAATTTCAGGCAGAACGGCCTCCCGGAGATCGGGAACATATTGCCGGCCATGACGCCGGAGGATATTTATCTCTTTCAGGGGCATCTTTCAGCTTTTACCAATGTCTGATCCCAAGGGGGAAATTTTTTCATGTTTTTTTCCATTTAGAGATCGTTCCCACAATAACTCAGGTTAAAACTCTTGTTGCACAGCGGGAAATCGGAGATCTCCTGGTTCCGTACCGCAATCGCCAGGGCCATCCAGTTGTGCAGCGAAGGATCCTTGGCCTTGTAATGGATGATCTTACCGGAATCATCGGTCACCGCAATATGACAAATCTCGCCACGCCAACCCTCCACCAACGAAATCGAAAGTGAGGCTGGTTTAAGCTTGAGTTCATAGATGGGCTTGTCGATTTTAGAATTATGATTTTCGATTTTTTCATTCGTAAATCGTAAATGGCTCCGCCGAGCTCCGCTTTGCTCCGGTTCGTCATTCGTAACTCGTAATTGGTCATTGGTCATTCCCGTCAGCATGGCGCGTATCACCTCCATGGACTTCTCTACTTCAAGTTTCCGCAGCATGGCCCTGGCCCACACGTCGCCTTTGTGGAGCATGGCCGGGTCGTAGAAATGATCTACATAGCCGGAGAAGGGATGCGACCAGCGGATATCGCGGTACATTCCGCTGCTTCGGGCTGCCATGCCCACCGCACCGATCAGTGTGGCCTGCATGGTGGTTACCCTGCCTGTTCCTTCAAACCGGCTCAGCACACTGGGCAGCGAGAAGATCCGGCTGGTTACCTGATTGTACCGCTCCTCAACCTCTTCCAGGTTTTTAAGGATCGCCGCCATGACCTCCTGCGTAAGCGGATAGTTGGTCCCGCCGGGGCGGATGAGTCCCTTGCCAAAGCGGTTTCCGCACCAGAGCTGGGTCGTATTGATGACAATGGTGCGCAGGGCTTCGTTCACCACCTGTCCGAACTGATAGGCGATGTCGGTGCACAATGCTGCCGTGTCGCCGATGTGAACGGCAATCCGCTCGAGTTCGAGCGCTACGATCCGCTCCATCGAGCGCTGCTGTGAAACCCTGATCCCGGCCAATGCCTCAACCGCCCCGGTATAGGCCAGCGCATGGCCCACCGTGGTATCGCCGGCCATGCTTTCGGCCAGGACCGACTGGGCCAGGATTTCCTGCTTTTCTGCAAAGAGCTTTTCTATTCCGCGATGCTGGTATCCCAGGTGGATCTCCAGGTGCAGGACCCGCTCACCATGACAGATGAACCGGAAATGTCCCGGTTCGATGATGCCGGCGTGGATGGGGCCGACCCCGACTTCATGCAGTGCTTCTCCCTCGATGGTATAAAAGGGATAATTGTTCATCACACTGGCCTGATCGGCCCTGTCGAACGGATAACGGATGGGCTTCAGCCAGGGATGACCCTCGAATTCAATGCCGAACTGCTCATGGATCTCCCGCTCAAAGATGTGGAACTGGAAATGTCTGACCGTGATGGAGTGAAGTGACGGAGCAGGATGCATGGGCTGTTCATGCGAAAAAAGGATGAGGGCATGATTCTCATCGGCGGCCATGCAGCAGATAAACCGGTATGCATCTCCCTTCGGAACAACGAAGTAGGCCACACAATGGGTTCCCTCCTCTCCCATCACCAGGTCGACAAATGCAGTAAAATCGGGATAGTTCAATACAGGAATGGCCTCCAGCGCCACCATGCCCGGATTTGAAAACAGCTCGATGTATCTTGTCTCCTTCATCATTTCGGCAGGGCGTTGATGATCGATTCTATCAGCTGGCGGAAGGGTGCAGGCTGAACAAAACAGATGAAAATGACCAGTCCGAAAAGAATGTACTGGCTGGCCGATTGCCAGGGGTTGACCTTTTGCAGCTCATGCAGCGGTTTTTCGCGCGGCTGTGAATAGACGATGTGAAGCACGCGGGTGAGCAAAGCGTAGAGGACAAAACAGAGCAGGGCGGCGGTGACAGCCAGGAGCAGCCAATCTTTGGAGGTGATCAGCGCCTTCATCAGGTACAGTTCCGAGATGAACATCCCCGATGGCGGGATCGCGGTGATGCACAGAAAACCCAGCAGCAGGGCGGTGGCCCCGGCGGGGTAAAGGTTCATGTAATTGCCCGATTCGTCAAGTTTGTAGGTTCCCATTACCTTGTACGACTGCCCCATCTGATAGAAGAGGCCTGCCTTGGTAAAGGAGTGGAGGACGATGTGCAGGATGGCGGCATAATAGCCGATACCTCCCACTCCAAGTGCGATGGCGACAATGCCCATGTTCTCAAGGCTCGAATAGGCCAGCATCCGTTTGTTGTGCTTGGCCTTGAGCATATACCCGGCCGATACCAGCAACGACAGAACCCCCGACAGGATCAGCACGTGGTTCATGAAAGGCAGGATGGAGGTGGCCGAGAAAAGGGCGTAGATGCGGAAGATGGCCAGGAACCCGACATTCATCAGGGTGGTGGAGATGAAGGCGCTGATGGGCGGGGGGGACACGGTGTGGGCGTCAACCGTTACAGTATGCATCGGGAACAATCCCATCTTGGTGCTGTATCCTACCAGGACAAACACAAAGGCAATCTTAAGGTAAAGGGGGTTGGCCATCCTGGCGATTTCGGTGATGGAGTCGAAGGAGAGGTGCAGCAAACGGACGTCGTGCACGGTAAATCCCAGGAACAGGATCCCCAGGTAAGCCAGGGCGATCCCGATGGAGCAGACAAAGACATATTTCCAGGTGGCCTCGAGCGCCATCGCCGTGCGGTCGTGGTAGATGAGCGCTGCTACGGCCAGGGTGGTGGCCTCGACAAAGATCCACACGGTGGTCATCCCGTTGGCCAGGTAGGCCCCCGACATGGCCGCCACCAGGCCGATCAGGGCGGCATGGTAGATGGCATACACCCGGGGTTTGGCATCCTTTACATAGATGAACCCGTGATAGACGGTGGTGATGGTAAGGATGGACAGGATCGACAACAGCAACACCCCGAGCGGATCGAAGGTGAAATAATCGAGCACCGTTTCGCCCAGGTGAAGCCAGGCATAACCCGAAAAAGCAATGTGTACCGCGACATACAGGATGGTAATGATCCTCGCCAGCAGCTTATTGTGCACCAGCCCGACCACCGCACCCATCAGGAGCGAAACCCCGAAAAATCCTGCTAATATGTAACCACCTTCAAACATTTACGATATACGATTTACGATTTACGATTTTTTTCGTCACGCGTCACGCGTCACCTGTCACGCTTTTTTCGTCACGCGTCACCTGTCACGCTTTTTTCGTCACGCGTCACCTGTCACGCTTTTTTCGTCACGCGTCACCTGTCACGTCTTTTTTCGTCACGCGTCACCTGTCACGTCTTTTTAATCATCCCTCAGCATCGTCAGCTCATTTGCCGATTGTTTCAGTTTCATTACAAAGATCCCCAGGATGAGCACGCTGACAAAAATGTCGAGCAGGATGCCGATGTTGATCAGCATGGGCATCTCGCTGCCGATGGCCAGGGACAACAGCAGCACTGCGTTTTCGATCACCAGGAATCCAACGAGGTGCGAGAATATCTTTTTGTGCGAGATGATCATGAACATCCCGGTGTACACCGCGAAAAAAGCCACGATGAAGTAAATCATGTTGTTGGGCGAGGTATTCATCGAGAAGGAGATCACAATGCTCAGCAACAATCCCAGGGTGATGAAGAGCAGGGAATAAAATCCCGGAAGCGCCTTGTCGTGCACCCTCGCCTCACCTGTTTTACCGATGATGCGGAACAACAGATAGGGAACCACGATCACCTTGAACACCAATGTTTCAAGGGCCACGAAGAGCAGCGTCGACAGGGTGATGGCATGAAGCTCAAGAAATGAGAGGGCAAACAGCAAAACGCCCTGGAACCCGATCAGCCCGGCATAAACCGGGAAACGCTCCGTCATGCAGAGGTAAATCAGCGTAATGGCAAAGACGATGATGAGCAGGACATTCATTTAACTGATCATTTTAAAGGTGATCAACAGCACCAGGATAAAGGCCACCAAGGCAATCGAACTCAGGGTAACGATGAATTGCGGATTTTTTGCCATTTTTTTTCGGGCACGGAAAGATTCCATCATGCCGATCAGCCCAGCAAATATCCCCTGGATCAAAAAATAAACAACGACCTGGACCACCATCAGCCCTCCCTTTCCAAGGGTGGCTGCCAGTCCCTGATCATGCTGCAGCAGCCACTGCGGACTGTTTTCCATCATGGTCCCGGCATCAACCGGCACCAGGAAATTGGCGATGAGCAGGCCGTACATGGCAAACTTCAGCGCTGTGCCTATATGCATCAGGGCCAGGTCGAACCCGCTGTGGTCGAGGATCATCACCTCGTGGACCATGGTCAGTTCGAGGTGGGTTTTCGGATCATCCACCGGCATGCGGCTGTTTTCGATCATGGCGATCTGTACAAGCAGGTATACGGCGATAAACCCGATGATGAACGAATTGTGCCCGACAAACTGGAACGATTCAAAGATCTGCTGCATGGAGGTGTGGCCGGTCAACAGCGCCAGGGTGCCAAAGAGGATGAAAAAGGCGGGCTCGGCCAGCATGGAATAGAGGGCTTCGCGGTTGGCCCCCATCCCTTCGAAGCTGCTGCCGGTGTCGAGTGCGCCCAGGATGAAGATGAATTTCCCCAGGGCAAGCATGTAGGCAAAGAGCAGAAAATCGCCATTAAAGCCAAATAACGAGGGAACGCCGGGAAAGGGCAGCAGGAGCATGGCGCACAGGATGGTCGAAAGGTAGATGACCGGGGCCATGCGGAAAATAAAACTCGTGGTGGTGCTGAACACACTGCCTTTGTGCAGCAGCACCCAAATGTTCTTCCAGGGTTGCATGATCCCCGGCCCTTTACGGCCACTGGCCATGCTTTTCACCCGGAGGATGATGCCGGGGAAAAAGAGCGCGGTGACGATGGCGAGCAGGAATCCCATCATAATACATTCAGATAAAGCAGGATAAAAATAATGAGCATGAAGATGAAGGCATAGAGGATGTAATGCTGGATATTGCCGGTTTGCAGCCGCGCGATTTTTTTCAGGGCCAGCATGGAATAATCGGTGAACTTGTTGAGCACCGACCCGAACAGGTCGGTCGGCCGGAGTGAGAATGAACGCTTTTGGGGGAAGATCTCCTCCTCGGGAATTTCACGGTAATCGGCCCTCTCATTCAGCGCCGGGTTGGCCAGTTCGGCAAAGTTGGCGGCGTAGGAGGTGGCGGTGTACTGCTGACGGGCTGTTCCGGCCGTGTACCCGCATCCCCAGGTAGGTCCGTAAGCCACTTTGGCCGGTTTCAACACCCGCATCCGCACGTAAAGAAATCCTACCACAAACAGGATCAGGATGATGCCCATCAGGCTTATTTTGGATAAGGCAAAGACCAGCGGCCCAACCACCGGCTCCGGGCTGACATGAAACTGCACCCCGATCATCCCCATCAGGGGAGATAAAAACAGCATGGGGGCCAGTCCGATCAGCAGGATGACAGCGGCAATAAGCAACTTCGGGAACAGCATCTCCGGGGTGACGGCATTTTCCTCCACATGGATCCCGGAACGGTTCGTGCCGAGGAAGGTGAGTCCGAAGGCCTTCGAGAATCCAAAGAGGGCCAGTCCGCCGATCATCGCCAGCGCCAGGATGGTCATCAGCATCGACATGGTCTGAAAAACCGAGCTCGCCTGCAATCCTGCAAACAGGCCGTAATAGATGAGGATCTCCGATATAAACCCATTGAGCGGAGGCAGGGCGCAGATGGCCACCGAACCGAACAGGAAAAGGGCGGCTGTGCGGGGCATGGTGTGGACCAGTCCGCCCAGCGATTCAATGTTCCTGGTATGGGTGGCTTTGTAAACCGATCCCGCACCGTAAAACAGCAACGACTTGAAGAGCGAATGGTTGAGCAGATGGAACAACCCGCCGCCAAAACCCAGGAGGATCAGTGCAGGCTGGTTCAGTCCCAGCCCGATGGCCCCCAGTCCGATCCCGGTGCCGATGATCCCGACATTCTCGATGGTTGAATAGGCCAGCAGTTTTTTCAGGTCGGTTTGAACGATGGACATGACAATCCCGTAAAGACCGGTAAACACGGCGATGACCATGATGAGGATGCCGATGGTATACAGGTCGGACTGAACATAGGTGAGCACGCGCACGATGCCAAAGATTCCCATTTTGATCATCACCCCCGACATCACCCCCGACACATGCGACGGGGCAGCGGGATGCGCTTCGGGAAGCCAGGTGTGAAAGGGAATAAATCCTGCCTTGATGGCGAAGCCCGCGAAGAACAGGAAAAAGAGCGGGACATTGGGATGGGCTGAAAAATAAACGGGAAGGGCGTCAAACCCGAATTTCCCGGTAACTGATTCAGCCAGCAGGAAGGCAATGATCAGCAAGACGAGTCCCACATGCATCTGGATCAGGTAGTTGACGGCCGTTTTGAGGGTCGATCGTTTTTCAGCTTCAAAAAGGATCAGCATAAAAGATGAAACGGCCATAAGTTCCCAGGCAATCAAAAAGGCGGTCCCTTCGCGGAGCATCAGCACGCACAGCATGGATATGTGCAGCCACACGTAGCTGAAGTAGTGCAGGGCGAACCGGGCCGGTGTTTTATTTTCCCTGTAGGACCTCAGGTACCCGTTTGAATAGAGAAGCCCGGTGAGAACGGTGAAGTTGGTGACCAGGATAAAAAAGGCGCTGAGGCTGTCGAGGGTGAAGGTGATCGAACCCATGGGGCCGCTGGCCAGGAAGAGCATCGCCGCCCGGGTAGGATGAAACAGGACATTCACCGCCGGAACCGAAGTGAACAGGATGATGAACAGCGTGATTGCAAGGGTATACGGATAACGGATCCTGGAAGGGGTAACCAGGATGAAATAAGAGAGTAAAACCGGTGCTAGAATGGCGAAATTTTCCATTGGAAGGTGCAAAGTAAAGTCATTTGGCCGAGCCATCGGGTTGGAAGAGGAAGAAATTATAAACAGGGAGGTGTTAATGCGGGCCCGAAAACAACTACCTTTATAGTGTAAAGATGAAGGATTTCCTGAAACCCATTTTTCTTATCGTTTTTTTGTCCATCCTGGCCATTCCATCAGCTTTTGCAGAAGGAACACCCCAGCTCAACAGCAACAATGTTCAGAGTACCGTACTGTATATCTGCAATGATTTTGCAGGGCATTGCAGTTCGGGAGCCGGGATTAGGTCACAATTTGCAGCCTACGACAATACCCAGAGCGCTACTGATGCCGAGCGGCTGTATTTTGCCACATTATCAGATGAGCATGTATACCTGGGCTTTCAGGGTGCCATTTCCGGCGGAAACCACATCGTATTTCGTATTAAAAACCTGGCAGGAGCTGTTGTTCTTGCAGAACAAAACCTTCCCACCTCAGGGACCGGTTATATCTCCAACTTCAGCCAGGCGGTAAACGGGCCGAATCAACTGCCGCAACCTCCCATTACCAGCGGATACAACGCCATCGAATTCATTCCGCTCACCCCGGGAACCTATTACATAGAGTTCTCGGCCAGGAATAATGGGAACAATGCCATTTATACCGGGGATTTTAATCTCACCCTGTTTGACATCACGGTAGGAAATGCGGCCACGCACGAGGAAAAGCCAGGGCGGTTGTATTCCAAATGCTGGCAGTTTTATGAAACCGTAAACTTTACCGGTAAAAATTACTTTATTTCAGACGACGGAATTGTGACCTCCGCCCAATTTTCAGGCATGTCGGGCGGACACTGGATCCAGTACTGCAATCAAACGGGTTGCGGGAACAGCTCTGCAGCCTGGATCACCAACAGGAAATCTCTTTATCACCAGCAGGCGCTGTTCCCGCAATATAAAATTTTCCTGAACTCTCCTGATCCGGTTGTGTTTCCTCCGGCCACCACCCTGGGACAGCTCATCGCCCCGCTTCCTTACGGCTTGCAGAATTGCCAGACCGGGCACATTGTATTTCATGTTACCGTCGATAAACCGGGGAATGCAGAGATTGGCCTCACCTTCCCGTCACCATACCAGCCCCGAACCCTGAACCAGGCTGTTGTGGCGGGCGATAACCTGTTTGACTGGGATGGTCTGGACGGAACCACCCCCACAGGCCTTGCTATACCAAATAATACAACCATCCAGTTTACGGTCAAATACATCAACGGGCTGACGAACCTTCCGCTCTACGATGTGGAGCAAAATTCAAGCGGATTTACCATCGCCCTGGTGAGCCCGGCCGGGACCACACCAGCCGTGTACTGGGATGACACCAATATCCCATCGGGAACAAACCATGCAAACCCACCGGGTTGTGTCAGTCCCCCCGGATGTCATCCCTGGTCAGGATCACCCTCCGGTGACCTGAACACCATGAATACCTGGTGGTATAATGTATCCACTTCAACAAACCCGGTCACCATCGAGGAATACAGGGGACCTGCCACCCTGGTCTTTTTGCAGCAGCCTCCCCAGGAATTTTGTGCAAACACCGGTGGTCATGTTTTTTCAGTGACCCCTGATGTCAATACCGAGGAGTATCACTGGACCTACACGCCTGCAACCGGAGTTACCATAAACCAGGCTACACCCGGCAGTGCCGGAATCACCCTGAGTTTTGGGGCGGGTGCATCCTCAGGCGTGCTGCAGGTTTGGGGAACCAATTCAAATTGTGCAGCAACAGGACCCACCTCATCGCTGGCAATCTCCATCAATCCCGGACCCCTTCCAACCCTGACCGGGATGAACCAGGTTTGTGCCGGCACAGGCGGGGTTGTTTACACAACCAGCCCGGGCAAAACAAATTACGTATGGACCATCTCGGCCGGAGGGACCATCACTTCCGGAGGAACATCAACCAGCAATACCGCCACGGTTACCTGGAATACGGCCGGCGCCCAATCCATCTCCGTCGGCTTTACCGATCCAGTAACCCTATGTCCCTCGGCAAATCCATTCGTCCTTGCGGTTACGGTCAACCCCCATCCCCTTCCCACGCTGAATGGCAGCAGCCTCGTTTGTGTGGGTTCAAGCGGGATTGTTTACACCTCGGATCCGAATAAATCAAACTATGTCTGGACCATTTCGGCCGGCGGAACCATCACCTCCGGCGGAACCTCAACCAGCAACACCGCTACGGTCACCTGGAATACGGTTGGGGCTCAGACTGTTTCGGTAAGTTATACGGATCCTGTGACCCTTTGCCAGGCCCTTGCACCTTTCATCCTGAACGTTACCGTAAGCACCCTTCCTTCACCGACATTTACTTCAGGTTTAACCTCGGTATGCAAGGGAGTTCCCGGCAATGTCTACACCACGCAGGCGGGGATGACCAGTTACATCTGGGCAGTTACCGGGGGAACCATCACTTCGGGAGGGACATCCGCCAGCAATTCTGCCACCATTACGTGGACCGCCACCGGGGTACAAACGGTCAGCGTGAATTATACCTATCCGGCTTCATCCTGCACAGCGCCGAACCCAACGGTTCTCAATGTTACCGTCAAACCGCTGCCAACCCCTTCGGTCGTTAGCGGGAATAATTCGGTATGCCAGGGGGTGCCGGGGAACATCTATACCACACAAACCGGAATGCAAAATTATGTGTGGGTGGTATCCGGGGGGACCATCACCGCCGGCGGAAGTGCGACCAGTAATTCTGTCACGGTCACCTGGAATACGGTCGGAGCCCGTTCCGTCAGCATCAACTACACCGACCCTTCTACCGGTTGCAGTGCAGCCGGTCCGTCAGTTTTTAATGTAACTGTCAAAGCCCTTCCGGTGCCCTCATTCATCTCCGGCGAAAATTCAGTGTGTCTCAACATCCCCGGAAAAGTATATGTCACACAGCCTGCCATGAGCAGCTATGTATGGTCAGTGTCAGGAGGCGTGATCACGGCCGGGGGTGGTGCTTCTGATAATTCGGCCACCGTAACCTGGAATGCCGCCGGGGCCCAATCCATCGCAGTAAGTTATACCAACCCTGCCACACTGTGCACCGCCGCCGCCCCCGTCGTTTTTATTGTCACTGTAAACTCTCCTCCCTCACCAACCATCCTCTCCGGTGAAAATTCGGTTTGCAGGGGCTCCACCGGGAAGATCTATACCACCCAACCAGGGAAGTTAAACTATGCCTGGTCCGTTGCAGGCGGCACCATCACGGCAGGCGGGACCTCAACAAGCAATTCAGCCACGGTTACCTGGAACAGCGCCGGATCACAATCGGTCAGCATCTCCTATACCGACCCCGCCACGCTCTGTGCAGCAGCGGCGCCTGCACTCTATCCCGTTACAGTAAAACCGCTGCCGGTTCCCACCATTTCCGGACCGGCTGCCGCCTGTCTGAACTCCCCGGGACCTCAATATTTTACCGAAGCCGGGATGTCGGGTTACCTGTGGACCGTGCCTGGCGGAACTGTGACTCCGGGTCCCACTCCCGACCTGATCAATGTTGTTTGGAACACCCTGGGCACGCACACCCTCCTGGTGACCTATACCGGTCTCAACGGATGCAACGCGGAAATACCCAGTCAAAAACAGGTTCTCGTGAACACGCTTCCTGACCCTATCCTGACAGGAGCAAATACGGTCTGCTCCGGAATCCAAACCACCTATACGACCGATGCGGGCATGCAAAACTATCTTTGGTCCGTCTCCCCCGGAGGAACAATCAATGGCGGGGGCACAGCTTCTGACAACACGGTAGCCGTAACCTGGAATATCCCCGTCATGCAGCATGTGAGTGTGAATTATACGATGGGGACAGGCTGCACCGCCCCTGCGCCGAAAGATCTTGGGGTGACGGTAAATCAATCTACCACGCCCGTCATTGAACAAAGTCCTGCCGGCCAGGTTTGTGTGTTATCCTCCGCGACCTACACGGCCCAGCCAGGGATGACCGGGTACCAGTGGACCGTGTCTTCGGGTGGAAGTTTCAGTTCATCCTCCAATTCCAACGTCGTTACGATCCTTTGGAATGGTGTGGGGCCGCAATGGGTCAGTCTGAATTTCACCAATGCCTATGGGTGCAGCGACCCTGCGCCGACCCGTTCCGATGTGACGGTAAATTATCTGCCGGTAACTGTAATCACAGCACCAGCAGGGCCCGAATGCGAATCCATCCGGCATCCCTTTCAGACACCGGCTGATCCGGGCTGCACCTTTACCTGGACCATCAGCCCGCTGAGCCTCGGCACGGTTGCTTCGGGCCAGGGGTCGAATGCAGTGATCATCGACTGGCTTTCATCCGGCAATGCCGTCATTCACGTAACCGGGACCAATAACAGTTCGGGTTGTACAACCTCTTCAGATTACACAACCACCGTTTACCCCATCTCCCATCCTGTGTTCATCCCCTGTTTCGACCTGGTCACCACGCCCCATGCGAAAAAGTTCACCCTTCGCGGGGCCTCACCCTTCATCGCCGGGCAGAGTGTTTTCTCGGGTAACAGGGTCAGCCTGAATGTTTCATCGGGTCTGTATGAGTTCGATCCCGACGGCGCCACCCCGGGAGCCTACCCGGTCACCTTCACCTATACCAATACCTATGGCTGTCAGGCCAGTCCGCCTGTGGTTGAAATTACAGTGGAGAACAATCCATTCACCTGCGGCGGTTTCCTGACCGATGTCCGCGACGGGAAAAAATACAACACTTCGCTCATCGGCGGCAAATGCTGGATGGCCGGGAATCTCACCTTCGGCAATGTCCTTGCTGCCGATTTGCCGTCGACCGACAACTGCAT
Organism: Bacteroidota bacterium; assembly: GCA_037128705.1. Classification (GTDB taxonomy): domain Bacteria; phylum Bacteroidota; class Bacteroidia; order Bacteroidales; family FEN-979; genus CAIVAT01. The sequence goes on from JBAXVX010000017.1 coordinate 30,309, forward strand.
CAACGAAAAATACTGTCTGCCGGCTGATGCGGGCTGCACCACGAACGGCGGCCTATACCAGTGGGATGAGCTGATGCGCTATGGCAGCACCTCGGCAAACCAGGGTGTCTGTCCCCCCGAATGGCATATTCCCTCGGAAACGGAATGGCAATCGCTTCTGCTGGCCGTTGAATCCCTGATTGTTCCCCCGGATGGAATTGCCGGGAGTTACATGAAGGATGCTTACCTTGACAATGGTTTCCATGCTTTGCTGGGCGGTCTTTTATATTTCAACGACACCTGGGCCTACACCTCCGGAAACGTTACCGGAACCCTCTACTGGACCAGCACCCCAAGCGGGACCGACCGCGCCATGGCCCGGGGAATGAACCTCTTCAATCCGAGCGTCTCAAGGTATACCGCAAGCCGCGCCAATGCCTTCTCTGTGAGATGCGTTAAAGATTAATCGATCGATTGCTTTATTTCTTTATCTTTACCCGGCTACTACATTGTGATCATGACGAAGAAAAAAAATCTGTTCATCGCCTTTGAAGGGATTGATGGAAGCGGGAAAAGTACCCAGGCCAGGTTGCTTACCGATCATCTGACCAAAGAGGGTCATAAAGTCTGGTTCACCTTTGAACCGACCGACAGCCCGATCGGGGTTATCATCCGGAATATCTTCACCCACAAGATGGAGGCTGACCACAGGACCATCGCCGGTCTTTTTGTAGCCGACCGGTTGCATCATCTGCTGGAAAAAAACAATGGCGTACTGAAAAAACTGGAGGAGGGCTATACCGTGATTACCGACCGCTATTATTTTTCATCGTATGCCTATCACGGAGCTCACATGTCGCTCGATTGGGTGATTGAGGCCAATGCCTTAAGCGCTGAGCTGCTGCGTCCCGACATCAATATCTTCATCGATATATCCCCCGAAATAAGCATGAAGCGGCTTACCAGCGGGAGAAGTTCGCTCGAACTTTTTGAAACCACTGAAAATCTTATCAAAGTCAGGGATAAGTATTATGAAGCTTTTGAAAAACTGAAGCTGAAGGAACGTGTGTTTATCACGGACGGAAACCGGCCGGCCGAAATGATTGCCGCCGATATCCTGAATGAAATCAGGTTACTCGTACCTTAATGCATCGATCGGGTTGAGACTGGCGGCTTTGCGTGCAGGGTACCAGCCGAAAAAGATACCGATGGCCGACGAGAATATGAACGACATAAGAATGGATTGGATGGTGATGGCTACCGGCCAGCTCAGAATGTTGGCGATCAGTTGTGAAACCAATACACCCAGGGTTACCCCGATAAAACCACCAAGCAGGCTGATCAGCAATGCTTCGAAAAGGAACTGAAGCAAAACATCGCGGCCCCGTGCACCCACGCTCATGCGGATGCCGATCTCCCTGGTGCGTTCGGTAACCGATACCAGCATGATGTTCATGATGCCAATGCCGCCCACGAGCAGTGAGATACTTGCAATGGTAGCCAGTAAAATGGTTAAGATGCCTGAAGTTGCGGTTGCGGCGTTGGCAATGTCGGTCTGGGTGCGGATGGTGAAGTCGGGGTCTTCCGATTGCCCCAGGTTGTGTTTGGCCTTCAGCACATCGGTGATCTCCTGCGAAGCGGCCGGGATCTTCGATTCTGTTGTAGCGGAGGCCAGCATGCTTTGAATATAGGTGATGGCCATCATGCGTTTCTGTACCGTGGAAAATGGCGCAATCACCATGTCATCCTGGTCCTGCCCGAAGGCATTTTGTCCCTTCTTCTCGGTGATGCCGATAATTTTAAATGGAATTTTGTTGATCCGGATGTAGCTGCCGATTGGATCGGCATCGGCACCGAACAGGTTCGTTACCACCGTTTGTCCGACAATGCATACTTTGGAGGCACTCCGGTCGTCGCTCATGCTGAAGAGGTTGCCACTGGACAATTTCAGATTCCGGATATCAAAATAATTGGGATAAACACCATAAACAGAGGTCCGCCAGTTAAGGTTCCCCGATACCAGCTGGCCGCTGGTACGTACCTGGGGAGTCACGAAAGCCACGGAAGGACAGCGGTTGGCGATGGCAGCCACATCCTCCAGGGTCATTTTCTGGGAAGATCCTGCCTCCATGCGCACGCCTCCTGTGCTGCTGGCCTGTGGCCAGATCATCAGGACATTGGTGCCCAGGGTGGAAATTTGCGCCTGGATGCTTTGCTTCGACCCCTGGCCGATGGCCAGCATGGCAATGACCGATGCCACGCCGATGATGATACCCAGCATCGTGAGAAAGGTCCGCATCTTGTTTTTAGACAAAGATCGTACAGTCGCTATTAAAAGATTTTTCATTTTCATAAGTCATCCTCCTCCACAATAACAGGCATAAGTGCCAATTCCTCCGTGGCATTTCTTTGCCTTTCCACTTCAATAGCCTTAATAATCCTGCCATCGCGGAATGAAATGTTTCGCTTGGTATAGGCTGCGATATCGGCTTCATGGGTTACAATCACAATGGTAATCCCCTTCTGATTCAGCTTCTGGAAAATGCCCATCACCTCAAGGCTGGTCCGGGTATCAAGGTTCCCGGTAGGCTCATCGGCCAGGATCACTACCGGGTTATTCACGAGTGACCGTGCAATGGCCACCCGCTGCTGCTCCCCGCCCGAAAGCTGGTTCGGGAAATGGTGGGCGCGGTCGGCAAGCCCAACTGCTTCGAGTGCATTCAGCGACCGTTCGCGCATTTCGCGGGAGGTGATCTTTTTGTTGTACATGAGCGGCAATTCGACGTTTTCCAACGCCGAGGTTCGCGACAAGAGGTTAAAGGATTGAAAAACAAACCCGATTTTATGGTTTCTCAGGTTGGCCAGCTGATCCTTTGAAAGGGTGCTTACATCCACGCCGTCAATCAGGTATTGACCCCGGGTAGGGACATCCAGGCAGCCGAGGATATTCATAAAGGTCGATTTACCGGAGCCGCTTTTACCCATGATGGCCACGAAATCATCCTTCAGGATGTCCGTATTGACTCCCCGGAGGGCATGGACCTCCACATCTCCCATTTTGTAAATCTTGACCAGCGATTTGACCGATATAATGGCTTTGTTCATGTTATCTTCCTCCCCTTGGACTGCCGCCTCTCTGCATCTGCGGTGCAAATGGATTTTGCTGTTGTTGCTGCTGGCTGGTCTGTGTTCCCTGCGACGAGGTCATGCTGAGAACGACCTCCTCTCCCTCCGCTATTTTACCACGGACTTCGGTATTCAGTCCATCCGATATTCCTGTACGAACCCGCCTTGGTTTAATGGAATCCCCTACTTTGATCCAGATCATGCCGAAGTTTCCACGCCGGCGTTCACCGCCGCCTGAACCACCCTGCATTCCGCCTGCCGCAGCTCCCGCGGTTCCTCCGCCCATCATCATGCCGCCGGATGAAGTCCCCTGGCGACCTGCACTGCCTGCATTACCTCTTTCCATGCCGCCTCCGGTACCATTCCCTGCACCACCCCCGGTTCCGTTGCCGGAACCCATATGGCGACCGCCTCCCTGGCCCCACATGGCACGTTTTTTCTTGATGGAATCAGGCAGGTTTTTTTCCATCTCGTCGATGTACTCCTGCGGGGGGCTGAATCTCAGGGCCGTTGCCGGAACCTTCAACACATCCTTCTCCTCCTGCACCATCACGGTAATGTTGGCGGTCATCCCGGGCAACAACTTCAGGTCGGGATTGGGAACGTCAATGATCACCGTGTAATTCACCACATTCTGGGTAACTACAGGCTGTAACCTGACCTGACGTACGGTTCCGTCGAAGGTGAGATCAGCATAGGCATCCACACTGAATTTTACTGCCTGGCCGACCTGGATTTTTCCGATATCGCCCTCGTCGATGTTGGCCTGCACCTGCATTTTTGTGAGGTCGTTGGCAATGGTGAACAGCGTTGGCGTACTGAAACTGGCTGCCACGGTTTGTCCGACATCAACGGCCCTGGATACCACCACCCCGGAAATCGGCGCAACGATGGTCGCATACCGAAGGTTGATCCTGGCACGGTTCAGAGCAGCCTGCGAAGAGGAGGCATTGGTTACTGCGGTTTCGTAGGTCGACAGCGACAGGTCATAGTCAGCCTGTGCCACCACCTTCTGGTCAAACAATACTTTCGTCCGGTCATAATCACGCTTCGCCTGATTTACCTGGATATCCGAACGTTTCAGGGATGCCTTTGCATCATCCACCGCCTGGACAAGGAACGTTGTGTCAAGCACGGCAATAACCTCCCCCTCTTTTACGACGGAATTAAAATCAACATAGATCTTTTTGATGATTCCCGACACCTGGGTTCCAACCTGTACTGTCGTAACGGCCTGCAGCGTTCCGCTGGCCCTGACAGTCACCTGGATATCGCCCTTTTCAATCTTGGCCGTGCGCCATTCGATCACCGCGCTTTTCTTCTTCCCGAAAATGAATATCACCGCAATCGCAATACCTACGATCGCCACAGCCAGAATAATCCAATAACTCTTTTTCATAACCTTGACCTTGAAATTTCTAAATTAAATCATAAACCTAAATACTATTTGTCACGCGTCACTAAAACTGTATCGCCTTCCCCTGGTAAAAATCCAGGATCTTCTGCTTGAAGATGTAATCGTATTTCGCCTGGATGAGATTCGACTGGGCCTGGGTGAAATTGTTCTTCTGGATCAGGAAATCGGTGGCGCTCATCACCCCTACCGTGAATTTCTTCTCTGAATTTTTATAAACCGATTCCACGGAAGTAACCTGCTGTTTGGTGGCTTCGTATTTCTTCACGGAGGCACGCATATCGGTATAGGTCTGTTCGATGCTCTTGCGCAACACATTTTTTACATTTTGTTCATTGAGCTGCGTGGTGATGAGGTTGATTTTGGCCTTGTCGATGTTGCTTTTTATCTGCCGGTTGCTGTAGATGGGTATTGAAATTCCCATGGTAAAGGATTGCCCGATGTTGTCCCATACCTGCTCATAAAACGGATATCCTTCAGGGTTTACCGCCCCCCCCTTTGTCCGGCTGGAGGCATAGTTGGTATTCATGTTGGCTCCGAGGCTTACGCGGGGCCAGTGAGCTCCCTGTGAAACTTTCAGGGCCATCATCGAGGCACTTGTTCTCAGTGATGCGCTGGTAATCTGAGGCTGAACGGTCAGTGATTTCTGGTAGATCTCCTCGTTGGTCAGCAGGGCCCCGGCTGCCGATTCATCCATCAAGGGAACCACAATCTCGAAATTATCGGTGATGGGAATGTCCATCAGTTGCAAAAGGGTCACCTTGGCCATGTCAAGCTGGTTCTGTGCCGTGATGACCGCGAGATTGTCGGTGGCCATCTGGGCTTTAATCTGAAGCAGGTCGCTTTCGGGTGACTTGCCGGCATTGACCATCTTATCGGTCCGGTCGACCTGTGCAGCGGTAGCTGCTTCCTGGCTTTTTGCGGCTGATAGTATTTCACGCGCAAACAGAACCTGCAGATATCCGGTGGTGATATTGAGGATCACATCGTTTTTCGCTTTTTCAATGTCCGAAGCCCCTGCCTGCACATTCAGGCGGTTTTGCCTGATCGTATTTGCATTTTGCAGGCCATTGAACAGATTATAACTGCTGCTGATGCCCAGGTTGGTTGAATGGTATGCCTCTGTTACAAAGGAGTTGGTGGTCGGATCGACGTTTTTTCCGACATTCAGTGCTTCGCCTACATTGGCACTGACACTTGGAATGCGGTTGGCTTTTACCTGTTCAAGGGTGACTTTGTTGAGTTCGTTGCTCATGCGGCTCTGATTGACCGAAATATTCCGTTGCAGCGCCGTGTCAAGGCATTGCTGGAAGGTCCATGGTTTGTTCTGGGCTCCGGCCGGCCCTGCTGTAATAAGCAGGGCGATAAAAAGCCAGGATGTTCGTTTCATATTATTCGGATGTTTTGTCGTAATGAATGATTTTAAAAAGCTGATCCCGGTAATGGTCGCTGATCGGGATTTCCTTTTTCCCGATGGTCAGCATCTGTTTCTGAACAAAGTCAATCTTGTTAAAGGCCACGATGAAGGAGCGGTGAACCCTGATAAATTCATTCGGGGGCAGTTTTTCCTCCAGCGACTTCATGCTCATCTGGGTAACGATGGGCTTGTCATGGATGTAGATCTTCACATAGTCCTTTAATCCTTCAACATAAAGGATCTCCTGGAGGTTTATCTTGTAGAGTTTGTAATCAGCCTTGACAAATAAAAAACCGGCCGGAGCTCCCGGTTCTTTGGCATTGGGTTGATTTGCAGCGCGATCGCGCAGATCGAGGTATTCCTGAACTTTGTTCACCGCCTTCAGGAAACGCTCAAACGGATAGGGCTTCAGCAGGTAATCGATCACATCGAGGTCAAAACCCTCGGTGGCATAATTTGAAAAAGCCGTGGTGAAGATGACCAGGGGTTTGTGCGGAAGGCTTTTTAAAAGCTGTATGCCGGTAATGTCGGGCATCTGGATATCAAGAAAAAGGAGGTCGATGGATTGGTTGCGTAAAATCTCCATGGCCTCTGCGGCGGAACGGCACGATTGGACCAATTCCAGGAAGGGAACTTTTTTGATGTTATCCTCGATCAGTTCAAGGGCAAGTCGTTCATCATCGATGGCGAGGCAGCGTATCATCATTTAAAACCGGATTTCAAGGTTCACTTTATACATTTTTCCGTCGTCGCTGATCTGAAGGTCATGTTTCGCCGGGTATAGCAGTTCAAGCCGGCGCCTCACATTTTTCAGCCCGATGCCCGACCCTTGTTCTACGGTGTCATCCTTCCCCTTGGCAATGTGGTTTTCAACGGCAAAGGAAATCAGGTGGTCATCTGAACGGAGCCTGATCAGGATCTGCGAACCACCCTGGTAACTTACGCCATGCTTGAAGGCATTCTCGACAAAGGGGATCAGCAAAAGCGGCTCAATTGAAAACAGTTCGGGATGGCCTTCGATCGAAAAATCGATCTTCACCGTTTCGGGCAGGCGCAGGCGCTGCAGTTCAATGTAGCTTTGCAGGTACTCCACCTCTTTTTCCAGGCTCACCCGCTCGTCTTGTGAATCCTGCAGCATGTACCGCATGATCTGGGAGAGTTTGATGATGGCATTTTCGGTTTCGTCCGATTTCTTCCGCGCCAGGGAGCAGATGTTGTTGAGAATGTTGAAAAGGAAATGCGGGTTGACCTGCGACTTGAGGAAGGCAAGTTCGGAGGAAAGTTTTTCAGCCTCCATCTCCTTTTTCTGGCGTTCGTTTTTAAACCATTCCATGGTGATCCGCACCGAGCTGCTTAAAGCAAAGGCCATAATGGCCGGATAAAACGGGACTAAAGCGGTACGCCAGAAGTTGAATGGATGATGATGCGCGATCAAACCCGCGGTGGAGATTGCAAAAAGAATATTGAGTCCGCTGATGACGATCAAACCAAGGATCAGCATCAGGAAGTAGAGGCCGATCCTTTTTCTTAATAAAAAACGGGGGATCAAAAACAGGTAGTTATAATAAAAATAGGCTGCCATGAGCAACTGCAGGAACCAGCCCATGATCATGAAGCGCTCTCTTCCTTCGGCCGATTCGATAAAAAGGAGCGGGACAAGCAAAAATGCTATCCAAACGAGAATGTGAATCAAGACGGTGTAGGGTTTCGGGCGTAAATCCGGAATCGCCTTCATGGTTTTACTGTTTCTGCGAAATTATTCAAATCCGGGTTTCCCTGAATATAAAATAGACAGTCTTCTGTATTTTAATGATCGGGATCATTTTTTCACCGATGGATAACGACGGGTGGATATTTTAATTGCTATATTTGTGATCATGTTAAACCAGAAATTACAACAGCGGTTAATACAGAAACTCTCCCCGCAGCAGGTGCTGGTGATGCGTTTATTGCAGGAGCCGATCCTGTCCCTTGATCAGCGGATCAAGCAGGAGATCGAGGAAAATCCGGCACTGGAAGAGAACAGCAGCGAAGAGGATGACATTGATGCCAATGAAGAGGATTCAACGCTCGATTCCATTGATTCGGAGGAGGATGAATTCCAGGAGGAGGAATCCGGCGCCTCGGCCGATGACGAATTTACCTTTGAGGATTACGTAGATGAGGATGAAATTCCCTTATATAAACTGGCAGCAGGCAATAAAAGCCCGGATGAGGTAACCCGTGAAATTCCGATTATCTCGGGGGTCAGCTTCCAGGATTTCCTGATCAGCCAGATCGGGATGCACAAGTTCACCGACAAGCAGTACATCATCGCCTCCACCATCATCGGGAATCTCGATGAATCGGGATACCTGTGCCGCGAGATCCCGGCCCTTTCCGATGATCTGGCCTTCAACCAGGCCATTGATGCCACCGAGGCCGAAATCCTCGAGGTGCTCAAGGCCGTGCAAACCTTTGATCCTCCCGGAATTGCCGCCCGTAACCTGCAGGAATGCCTCCTCATCCAGCTTGAACACAAGGCCGACCGCACCTATGCAACGGAACTGGCAGCCATCATCATCAAATTTTACTTCGAGGAATTCAGTAAGAAACATTACGATAAGATCCTTCAGAAGGGAAATATTTCGGAGGAGGAGCTCAGGGAGGCCATCACGGAGATCCAATCCCTGAACCCCAAACCAGGGAACACCATTTCGGAGGTCTCCCGCGACAGTCATTACATCATTCCCGATTTCATCATCACCAATACCGACGGCACCCTCGAACTCACCCTGAATACCCGGAATTCGCCGGAACTTTCGCTGAACCGCGATTACATCAGCATGCTGCATGAATATGGCGGTGCAAAACGGAAAACGGCCGAAAAAGATGCCCTGATCTTCATCCGTCAGAAACTGGATGCCGCCCGCGGATTCATTGATGCCATCAAACAGCGGCAGGAAACCCTCTACACAACCATGAAGGCGATCATGGATTACCAGCGTGAATATTTCCTCACCGGCGACGACACGAAGCTCAGACCCATGATCCTGAAGGACATTGCCACGATCGTATCATTCGACATCTCCACCATCTCCCGCGTAGCCAACAGCAAATATGTTCAAACGCCCTTCGGAACACTCCTGCTGAAAAGCTTCTTCAGCGAATCGATGCTCAATACCGAAGGAGAGGAGATTTCAACCCGTGAGATCAAGAAGATCCTCTCCGATACCATCGGGACCGAGAACAAGTCGAAACCCTTTACCGATGATGAACTTGTTGACCTGCTGAAAGAAAAAGGATACAACATTGCCCGCCGTACCATCGCCAAATACCGCAAACAGCTGAATATCCCTGTGGCCCGCCTCAGAAAGGAACTTTAACACACAATCACCAGATGGAAACAAAACTTGCCCGGGGTATATCATCTCTTTTCCACCCCCTGTTGATCCCAACCTATGTCCTTCTGGTGCTGCTGAACCTGAATGCCTTGCTTTCGCAGATGGTTCCCCTCTCCTTCAAGCTGATCATTTCGGGGCTGGTGTTCCTGACCACCTTTCTGTTCCCGCTTGTTTTCACCTGGCTTCTGGCGCGGCTTGGATTGATATCTTCGCACATCCTGGCCCGGAGAGAGGACCAGATCTACCCGATCCTGGCAATCTCCGTATTCTATTATGTAACCTATTACCTGCTGAAAGGCATTCATATTTCAACGATCTTCAGCTATTACATGCTTGGAGCCACCCTGCTGGCCACCCTCTCGCTGGTCGTAAATTTCTATCGTAAAATCAGCCTGTATATGGTTGCTACCGGCAGCTTTACCGGTCTTTTTCTCGGACTTTCCATGAATTTCGGGATTAATTTCGCGGCCGAGATCTCTTCAAGCATTATCCTGGCAGGAATCATCGGATTCGCCCGGCTGAAATCGGACATGCATAAACCAGCCGAAGTTTATACGGGTTATGCGATGGGAGTAATCGTAATGACGTTGCTGCTTATTCTGCTCTGATCAGAAGGGCATCAGCACAAAACCGAGCGAAATCGGATACATTTCCGGCCCCTTTCCGTTGCTGAAAATTTTTGAAAGCGAATAATATCCTGTCACATGGATCCATTTGTAGCCGATCCGCAGGGTAGGACCGTAGGCAAATTTCTCAATATTATCAATGTTCTTCATCGAAGAGACCAGGGTCCCTGTGGTACCGAAAAGATAGTCGGACCCCACATATTTGGAGTGCGCGTAAACCATGTAACCAACTTTAAACCCTATTCCAAGGGCAAATTTGCTCTTGGCTTTATAACGGAATTCGAGGGGGATCTCAAGATAGGGCAGGGTCAGTTTGCTGCGCTTGTAGCTTTCCCCATCGGGAATGGGTTTGAATTGTAACGAGTCGTTGCTTCCTTCAAACCGGTAATTCCAGTAAAGGTTGTGGATGCTGATGCTCAGCCCGATTGCAAAGCTGAACCTGCTCTTTCCCAACGGAAGATTGTAGGTGCCAAATACATTGAACCCCTGGTTGATGGTGCGGGTCTTCATTCCATCGGGGGTGTTCATCCAGATATCGGTAAACAATCCAACGCCAATGCTGATGCGTTTTTTGGTCGCTTCGTTCACAACCTGGGCCCGGCCGGCAAGCGGAGCTAGGATCAGGGTAAATAATACAACAGCGGCAAGGCTGATCAGGGTATGTTTCAAAAGTTTCATAAATGTGGATTTACCAAGGACAAAAGTAGGCATTTTATTTGATTTCCCGGGTTTAGATAACGGCAGTGTGCCCAAAAAATTGGATCAGCCCCACAAGTTTTCCGGATAAACTCCTTTTCGAACCAGTTCGCGGATGCTTTTGACGACCGCCAAACGGTCCTCCTGATAAGTCATTCCAAACCACTGCTCCTCGCAATGAAGGATCCTGACGGTGGCCTCTTTCGACCTGATCAGTTCATTGACCATCGTGGGAATGAAAAATTCCGCCTTCAGGTTTTCCGCGTTCTTTTGAATGAACTGTTCAAACCCCCTGTTCAGATATCCAAAAAAAGAGGGGGTGAAGCCCCAGAAATTCATGGAAACAAGGGTGTCGCCGGGGATCGTGACCAGCTCCTCCCGCTCATTCTTATAGGCTATCCCCGTTTCCCGCCGTTCAATGTGGGTCCGTTCCACCACGTCGACCAGGAAATCGTGTTCATCGGGCAGGCAAACACCCCGTGAAACAGCGCCAAATTCCGACAGGGTGTTGGCAACCCGGTACCCGACCATGCAATAGTCGTTTGCCTTCGCCGGTGTCCAGTCCCTGTAATAGCCGGCCAGTGACATGAAGGCGCCTCTTCCGTAAAAATCGTCGGCATTGATCACAGCAAACGGACCATCAATTTTGCCGGCGGCCATCATCACGGCATGGCCGGTGCCCCACGGCTTGCTGCGGTTATCGGGGATTTCAATGCCCTCGGGCACCATCCATGTTTCCTGAAACACGTAATCGATCGCGATCTTTTCCTGCAGCCGCTCTACAAAGGTCTCCTTGAAATCATCCTCAATCGATTCCTTGATGATGAACATCACCTTGTCAAAGCCGGCCTGAATGGCATCATAAATAGAATAATCGATGATCGTTTCGCCCGTCGGTCCAATTTTGTCAAGCTGTTTCAGGCCTCCATATCGGCTGCCCATACCGGCTGCGAGTATTAAAAGGGTTGGTTTCATGTGTTTGCGGTTACCTCCAGGAACGGATTTTATGTCCGGAAAATGCATAATACAAGAGAATAAAATAACAGGGAACCAGGATCCAGTAAGCCTGGGTGGGATTGAACAGGTCGACCATCCGTCCGTACAGCAGTGGCAGCAGGGCGCCGCCGGCAATGCCCATGATGAGCAGCGAAGATCCGATTTTGGTGAACCGTCCCAGCCCGTCAATGGCCAGGGGCCAGATAGCAGGCCACATGATGGCGTTGGCCAGACCCAGCAAGGCAATAAAGAACACCGAAAGATCGAAGGGCAGGGTCAGCGATATTCCGGCCATTTCGATGGGAACGGAGGTATGATACACGCCCTGCATCAGGATCGCCAGGATACTGAATCCAACGCCCAGGATGGCGGATATCATCAGGGCTGTTTCCTGTTTCAGGTACTTTGGAATCACGATGATCCCGATGATATAACCAAGCACCATGGCGGCCAGGGTGTAAGAGGCGAAATATTTGGCCAGCTCAAATGAAAACCCCTGAGACTTTCCATAATTGATGATGGTATCCACCGCAATGACCTCCACTCCCACGTAAACAAAAATGGCCAGGACTCCCAGTACCAGTTGCGGGAACTGGAAAATGCTGGTACGGGTACTGTTGGCCGAAGAGGTGGTTTCATCCTCCTTGTCCGTATCGATATCGGGAAGGGTTGAATATCTCAGTAAAAAGGCAAGGATGACCAGAACAACCGCCATCACGATATAGGGAAGAATGATCCGGCCAGCCAGTTCGTTGAGTGCCGTGGTCCTTTGCAGTTCATCCATCGCCCCGAGCAGGTTTTTATCAAACCGGTCCATCCCTTTTAGAACGATGGCCCCCAGGATAAGCGGGCTGATCACCCCTGCAATTTTGTTGCAGATCCCCATAATGCTGATCCGCTTGGCTGCGCTTTCGAGCGGGCCCAGGATGGTCACATAGGGGTTCGAAGCGGTTTGCAGCACGGCAAGCCCAGTTCCCTGGATAAAAAGTCCGGTCAGGAAGAGCCCGTACATCCTTGAATAGGCCGCAGGGATGAACACGAGGGCCCCGATGGCCATCAGAATCAACCCCAGCGACATCCCGTTTTTAAACCCGGTTTTATGCAGGACCATCGACGAGGGAATGGCCATGACGAAATAGGAAATATAAAAGGCGAAGGCGACAAAATAGGATTCAAAATTGTTTTTTTCACAGGTGATTTTAAGGAAGGGGATCAATACCGAGTTGAGCCAGGTAACGAAGCCGAAAATGAAGAAAAAGATGCCAATAATCGTGATCGAGAGGATGTAATCCCGTTTGGTGTGGCTGGTCAGCGGTAAGCCGGGCTGGTGTGTCATTGTCAGAGTGTTGGTGGGGCAAAAATAAAGTAATTTTTCTGTGTTAACTTAATTTATAATATATTTGTGCATAAGATATTCCGACAAGCCGTTCCATAACAATTCCCAAAATGGATTGTTATAAAATGTGATTACCCATGGATACCCTGCATGAGAAATTCAATATTCTTATTGTTGACGACCGCTCCGAAAATCTGATCTCCCTTGAAAGCATTATTCAGAATGATGAATTGAACATCATCAAGGCCATGTCGGGAAATGAAGCGCTTGCCATGATGCTTGAGCATGATATTTCGCTGGTACTCCTTGATGTAAATATGCCCGGGATGGACGGATTTGAGACGGCCGAGCTGATGCGTGGCAGCGAGCGGACCAAGAACATTCCGATCATATTTATCACCGCCACCTATCGTGCGCCCAAGCAAATTTTCCGCGGATATGAAACCGGCGCGGTCGACTATCTCTACAAGCCCCTCGACCGGAAGATCCTTCAGAATAAAATCAGGGCCTACATCGAATTCTTCAAGCAAAAATACGCCCTTCAGGTCACCACCAGGCAGTTGCAGAAAACCATCGAGGAGGTTGCCAAAGCCAAACGTGCTGCCGAGGAGGCCAACATGGCCAAAAGTTCCTTCCTTGCCAGCATGAGCCATGAGATCAGGACCCCGCTGAACGGCATCATCGGGATGACCGACCTGATCCTGATGGACAACGACATCCCTGAGCAGTATGTCGAACACCTCACCGACATCAAACAAAGCAGTGAATCGTTGCTTGAGATCATCAACGAGATCCTCGATATCTCAAAAATCGAAGCCGAAAAACTGGAGATTGAAACCATTGACTTCAGCCTGCGTGATGTGGTTGAAAAGGTGATCAGGCTTCTTTCGGTGAAAACCTTCCAGAATAAACTCGAATTCCTCTGCCTTCACCCTCCCGGCATGCCCGACCGGGTCATCGGCGACCCCACCCGTGTCCGCCAGGTACTGATCAATCTGCTGGGGAATGCCATAAAATTCACAAAAAAAGGGAGCGTTACCCTTGCCATCGAAGTGCCGGAGATGAATGATCAATCTGTCTCCCTGAAATTTATCGTAAAAGACACGGGCATCGGGATCCCGGCTGAGAAACTTGACCTTCTGTTTGAATCCTATTACCAGGCCGACAGCTCCATGTCACGAAGTTATGGAGGTACCGGTTTGGGGCTGACCATCTCAAAACGGCTGGTCGAGATGATGGGCGGGAGCATCGGGGTTGAAAGTACATACGGCAATGGGAGCACCTTCTGTTTTACCCTGCCATTTACCCTGCCTGTTTCACCTCAGAATTCAATGGAACTGATCCTGCCTGAAAACCTTCAGTCCCTCCGGGTGCTGATCATCGACGGGCACCGTGAACATGCCGCACAGATGAAAACCTTCCTTGAAGCATGGGGAGTCCATACTTCGGTCGCCTGTTCATCCGGCGAAGCACTTTCCGTTATCGGAACCCCGGAAGGTAAAAAATTCAGGGTCATCTTTGTTGACCAGTCACTCCAGTCACAACAGGGACAATTGTTTGATAAGATCAGGAGTGTGTTCCCGCAGGATTCTCCGCCCGCGCTGGTGCTTTTAACTGAAGATAAATCGATCCACTCGATCCACATGATTCAAACATCGGGGATCAGATTCTACCTGTTCAAACCAACCTTTCAGAAAGATCTGCGAAATATCATCCAACGTATATTCCGGACAGATTTCAACCTTTCTTCGTCCGGCCAGCCTGAGTTTCAACTTGAGCCCAGGGAACGTGTGGAGCGAAAACTCAACATCCTTCTCGCCGAAGATCAGCTGATCAACCAGAAAATCGTAGTTCAGCTCCTGGCGAAAAAAGGCTGGACCACCACCACCGCCGTCAATGGGCAGGAAGCCCTGCAGCGGGCCCACGACGTCGCTTACGACCTGATATTGATGGATGTCATGATGCCCCTGATGGATGGCTATGAAGCCACCCGCGGAATCCGGAACGACAAGGAGGGAAAAAACCTGGAAACCCCGATAATTGCACTTACGGCAAATGCCATGAAAGGCGACCGGGAAAAATGCCTGGAGGCAGGAATGGATGATTATATTTCAAAACCGCTTCATCCTGAAGATGTATTTCAGACCATCGAAAAATTTTGTTATAAATAATATGACCAATCGCCTATGTTTATCGTTCATGCGTGGAAGAAACTGATAAAGACCTTAACCGAATTCGATTACCGTACCTTGAAAAATATGGGAATCGGAAAGTCAATGTTGCTGTGGTTTCTGGTGATTTCCCTGATCCCCCTGGCAACGCTGAGCTATATTAACTTCCTCTATTATTACAAGGGTTTGAATGTGATGGCGAAAAAATCGCTCTTCACCACCTCCCAGCTTCGTATGAATTACCTCAACAGCTATTTCCAGGACATGACCGATTACCTGGAGGATGTGGGGCGCGACCATACCACCATAACGATGCTTCAGGGCCTGCAGCAACAGTATTCACAGGAAATTAAACCCAATGCCCCGCTCCCCTCTTCTGAGAAATGGAAAAATATTTCGGAAGAACTGCGTGTCAATCTCCAGAAGACCTACATGCCTGAAGGGATCACCAATATTTATTTCATCAATCCCAACGGCGTTATTTTGTTTGAGCTTAACGAAGGACAGGACCTGGGGCAGGAGCTGTTTACCGGGCCCCTCTCCTCGACCTCCTTTGGTAAAACCTGCTACAAGATCATGAAAAGCGGGAAACCCTTGTTTTCCGACCTTGAATATTATGCTTCGGCCAATAAGGAACTATGTGGTTTCCTTGGCCAGCCGGTACAGAATGGCAATGGAACAAAAATGGGCATTATTGCCGTTCGGATCTCAACCGAAAAAATTGACAAGATCATACAGTTCGGCATCGGGTTTGGGAGCACAGGCCACGTTTACCTGGTGGGAACCGACATGAAGCTGAGGTCGGCCAGTAAACTCAGCGACAGATCAAAAATACTCATCGAATCCGGTGAAAATGACAAAACCAGGATCTGGCAGGGCGTTAAAGTGAACAATATAACCCTTGATCCCGACGGCAGGCCCATCAACGAAGAGGTGAGCATCTACCAGAATTCGAAAGGGACCTATGTAATGGGGCTGTACCGGAACATCGATATCCTGGAGAAACTGGGCGTAAACTGGGCGCTGGTCGAAGAGATTGACCAGGACGAAGCCCACCTTGTTGCGCGCGAACTTTCCTCGTTTGCCAAAATCTCGCTGATCATCACCACCATCATGGTACTGATCATTTCGACCTTTGTCACCCGCCGTTTTGTAACCCCGATCAAGAAAATTTCGGAATGGGCCAAGCAGGTGGCCCATGGCGAGCTGATCCTCCGTGATGTACGCGTTGCAAACAACGAGGTTGGCGAGATGAAAGATACCTTTAACTGGCTGGTGAAATCGTTGCGAACCTTTGCCGACGTAAGCCAATCGGTCGCCCTGGGCGATTTCAGCAAATCGGTGACGGTGCGCAGTGAAAAGGATGTCATGGCGCAGAGCATGAACCAGATGGTTGAAAGTTTTAAAAACGTCGTCAAGCAGGCTAAATCCATTGCAAGCGGCGATTACACGACCAACATCATGCCCCGCAGTGAAAAGGACACCCTGGGAATTGCGCTCTATGAGATGACCGTGAAACTCCGGGAGGCATCCATTGAGATTATGAACCAGGACTGGCTGAAGACAGGGATCAACGAGCTGGGCATGAAGATCCGCGGTGAAAAAAGCATCTATGATCTTTCGGGGGAAATCATCAGCTTCCTTTCACGCTACCTCGAGGCCCAGATGGGACTGCTGTATCTCAAAGATGACCAAAACCTTCTCCGGCTCGAAGCTACCTTTGCCTTTCAGGATGAATCGGTCATCAGCAAATCGCTTGTCATTGGCGAAGGACTGGTTGGCCAGGTTGCCAAGGAACGCAAATCCATCTCCTTTTTTGCCTCCGAGAACAGCTCTCCGGAAGTGAACATCGGGCCCGAAAAGGTCAAACCACAGCATTTTATCATCTCCCCGGTTCTGTTCGAAGGCCAGCTGATCGGGGTGATCGAGCTGGGATCGTTCAAACCTTTTGATGACCAGAAACAGAATTTCCTCGAGGTAGCCATCGACAACATCTCGGTCGCCATCAATACCGCAAAATCCAGGGAACGGGTTGAGGAACTTCTGTCGAAAACACAGGAACAGGCCAATGAACTGGTCATGCAGAAGGAAGAGCTGCGCCAGATCAACCAGGAGCTGGAAGAGCAGACGAAGGCGCTGCGTCTTTCGGAGGAAAACCTTCAGCACCAGCAGGAAGAGCTGCGGGTAATCAACGAAGAGCTGGAAGAACGCTCGAAAGTTCTGGAGCTCCAGCGGGACGATATTCGCTTCAAAAATGAAGCGCTGGAAGAGGCCCAGTATGAGATCAAACAAAAAGCAGAGGCCCTCGAAATCGCCAGTCGCTACAAATCGGAATTCCTGGCCAACATGTCGCACGAATTGCGCACCCCCCTCAACAGCATCATGGTGCTTTCCGAACTCCTTTCAACGAATAAGAACAAGGGGATGAGCAAGGATGAGATTGAATTTGCCAATATCATAAACTCTGCCGGGAAGGACCTGCTCGACCTGATAAACGACATTCTTGACCTGTCGAAAGTGGAGGCCGGTAAATATGAAATTGACATCGCTGAGATGAACCTTGAAGAGCTCAAGGATTATGTGATCCAGGCCTTCTCCCATATCACCGATAAAAAGGGGATCAGTCTCGAAACCGACTTTGCGGAAAATCTCCCGGAATTTATTATGACGGATTCACAGCGGGTTCTCCAGATCGTGAAAAACCTGATGTCGAATGCCATTAAATTCACGGAAAAGGGAGGGGTGAAGCTTCGTGTTTACCGTCCTGATAAAAAGACAAAATTCACCCATCAGGAACTGAATTCCCAGAACTCCATTGCCATTGAGGTTTCAGATACCGGGATCGGCATCTCTGCTGAAAAAGCCAAGGTGATCTTTGAAGCGTTCCAGCAGGCCGATGGCACCATCAGCCGGAAATTTGGCGGGACCGGGCTCGGGCTTACCATTTCGCGCAGCCTGTCGCGGCTGCTTGGCGGGGAGATCCACCTTCACAGCCAGGAAAAGGAAGGGTCCTCCTTCATCCTGTATCTTCCTTTAACCCTTACCGTATCGGCCGTCGCTCCTGAAATGGCGGCACCGGCCATGATCTCTGAAAACAGCCGGGAACCTTCCGGTGTAAATTCCGGGGAGGCCGAAGGCGTCTACAAGGTGGTGAAGAGCCACTCCAGGTTCGAGGAATTGCAGACCAGTTCAAGCTTTCTTCCCGATACCGTTTTCGAGAATAAGAAGGTCCTGATCTGCGATGACGACATGCGCAATGTTTATGTGCTGTCCAAAATCCTGGAAGAGAAAAAGGTGAACATCCTGGTAGGGAAAAATGGTCGGGAAGGCATTGAGAAACTGAGGGCCAATCCCGATACGAACCTGGTGCTGATGGACATCATGATGCCTGAAATTGACGGTTACACGGCCATGCGTGAAATCAGGAAGGATCCGCGCTTTCAGCAACTTCCGATCATTGCCGTCACCGCCAAGGCGATGAAGGGCGACCGCGAAAAATGCCTTGAGGCCGGGGCCAGCGACTACCTTTCAAAACCGGTTCAGACTGAAAAACTGCTTACCCTGTTGAGGGTTTGGTTGCATAAATAGCAGTGTTACACTAACATCACAGAGAGCCCTGCCATCTCTTATACCTTTCTGATATCATCTTTGGCATGATCGATTTTCAGGATGTTTTCATCTGATTGAAGGACTTGCAGATTTAATGACATACTATTTTGATTGGAGAAACGAGGGGAATGTTAAGGATTGTCATTTGATTCAGGCATCGCTTCTGATTCAGAGGCGACTTCACTGCCATTTCCGCTTTTCTCCTCATGGCTGAAGGCTTTTTTGTGTTTTATCATCCGCCCCTCCACGATGAAGACGATCGATTCGGCAATGTTGGTTGAGTAACCGGCAATGCGGTCGATCTGGGTCAGGATGATCATCAGGTTGGTGGCCACCACGATCACCTCGGTTTTATGCATCATCTCATCCAGGATCCGTGCCGATACCGACTGAACCTTCTCCTCGATGGCACTGGCCGAAGTAAAGATGTCTTTTACAAAGGTTATATTTCGCGTATGCAGGATGTTGACCACATCCTTCACGATCAGATCGGCCATGTTGGCCAGTTCATCGACATGAAGCTCGGCAAGAATCTCCTTGTATTCGCTGACACCCTCTGTTTTTTCAGAAATGTTAACTGCAAGGTCGCCCAGGCGCTCCAGGTCATTGTTCATCTTCAGCGCCGACATGATCAGCCTGAGGTCGGTCGCAACAGGTTGTGTCAGGGCAAAAATTCGCTGGCAGAGTTTATCAATTTTCACATCCAGCTTATCCACCTTGTTGTCAGTGTCAATGACCTGCTGAGCCAGTTCAATGTTGCATGTTAGCAATGCATCCAGTGCGTTGTGAACCTGGTCGTACACCAGGGAGCTCATCCTGAGAAGCCGTTTGTTCAGCTTTTCCAGTTCATGTTCAAAATGCCGTTCCATATTTTCAATTTACGATTTACGATTTACGATTTTTTTTGTCACGCGTCACGCGTCACGCGTCACCTGTCACGTTTTTCTTATCCAAACCTCCCCGTGATATATTCCTCCGTATGCTTCTTATCGGGCGTGGTGAAAATTTTCCTGGTCTTGCCAAATTCGATCAGTTCGCCCAGGTAAAAGAAGGCCGTGAGATCGCTTACACGGGCAGCCTGCTGCATGTTATGCGTTACGATGACAATGGTGTAATTTTTTTTCAATTCGAAGATCAGCTCCTCGATCTTGGCTGTTGAGATTGGGTCGAGGGCGCTGGCCGGTTCGTCCATCAGGATGATCTCGGGCTCCACTGCAAGCGTGCGAGCAATGCACATGCGCTGCTGCTGGCCCCCCGACAATCCCATGGCCGAATCATGCAGGCGGTCTTTCACCTCTTCCCAGATAAAGGCCTTTTTCAGGGAAACTTCCACAATCTCCTCCAACTTCGATTTATTGTTAATCCCGTTGATCCGCGGACCATAGGCGACATTCTCAAAAATCGATTTTGAAAAGGGATTGGATTTCTGAAACACCATCCCTACCTTTTTCCGCAGGTTGACCACATCAATTTGCTTGTCATAGATGTTGAGCGAATCCACGAGCACTTCGCCGGTGATCCGCACATTGGGGATCAGGTCGTTCATCCGGTTCAGGGTACGAAGAAAGGTCGATTTTCCGCATCCCGAGGGGCCAATGAATGCCGTAACCTCCTTCTCGGGAATATCCATGGAGATGGAATTCAAAGCCATCTTGGCGCCATAATAGAGGCTTAAATCTCTTGTTTTAATTTTTGTTTCTTTCATTATTCAGCTTTCTTCATGGGTCATTTCGCTTTCCGTCGTAGTCTCGAGCGGATGATAACAGCGGCTAAATTTAAGGTAAATGTGAGTAGCAACAAAACCATGGTGGTGGCAAACTGGATGGGCAGCGTCTGATCCACATTGGCCGACTGGGTCGCCATGATATAGATGTGATATCCCAGGTTCATAAACTGATCGCTCAGCGAGGTGGGAAGCGTTGCCAGGTAATAGGCCGCCCCGGTAAACAAAATAGGGGCAACTTCACCGGCGCCTCGGCTGACAGCCAGGATGGTGCCGGTCATGATCCCCGAACGGGAACCCGGTATCACGATGCGTTTGATGGTCTCCCATTTGGTGGCGCCCAGGGCCAGGCTGGCTTCGCGCAGTTCGCGGGGTACGGTGCGGATGGCCTCCTCAACCGAAACAATTACGACCGGCAGGGTCAGCAGGGCCATCGTCAGACTGGCCCACAGGATATTGGGTTGTCCCCATTTCAGCTGCCCGCCGAGAAAAACATCATCCATCCCGCCGCCGACAAACTTGATGAAAAATCCAAGCCCGAACAATCCGAAGATGATGGAAGGGACCGTAGCCAGGGTTCTCACGGCAAACCGGATGGTTTGCGCCAGAATGGATTTTTCATGGGCATATTCTGTCAGATATATGGCTGTGATCGTGCCGAACGGGACTGCTGCAACCGACATGATCAGAACCAGGAAAACCGTTCCAAAGATGGCCGGGAAAATTCCTCCCTTCATCATGCCATCTTTGGGAAAGGCAGTCAGAAACTCCCAGGAAAAGGTGCCTTTTCCCCCGTTGATGATCACAACCAGGAGAACGATGATAATGGCAATGATCAGAAGGGCGGAGAATGCGGTTGCTCCAACAAATAAACCGCCGGTTATCGATTTTTGCCTGCTCATGATTGTTTCCCTTGAAAACGTTTCACCAGTTTGCCTTTCACATAGAACTCAGCCAGTGCATTAAGGCTGAAGGTAAAGATAAAGAGCAGGGAGCCGATCAGGAACAGTACATTGTAATGGGTATCGCCAAATACAACTTCAGCCATTTCGGCCCCGATCGTGGCGGCCAGGGTCCGGACCGATTCAAAGGGATTGATCCCGATCATGGCCGCATTTCCGGTGGCCATCAGGGCGATCATCGTTTCACCAAACACACGTCCGATCCCGAGCAGGATCGCCGCGAATATTCCAGGGGTTGCCGCCGGAAGGGTCACAAACAGGGCTGTCTGCCACCGGGTGGCTCCCAGTGCCAGGCTGGCCTCGGTATAGGTGCGCGGTACGGCGGTGAGCGCATCTTCGGTAATGGTGAAAATGATCGGGATGGCTGCCAGGGCCATGGCGACCCCACCAACAAAGGCATTCAGCCGGCCATCGTAACCAAAAATATTCTGGAAAAAGGAGGCCATCACCATCAGGGCGAAAAAGCCGATGACCACCGATGGGAAACCAGCCAGCAGTTCGATGGCCGGTTTGATGATTTCGCGCAGCCAGTAGGGTGCAAATGCGGCCGAAAAGAGGGCCGCCAGGATGGCAATTGGAGCTGCAAACAACATGGCAATCAGGGTGATCTTCAAGGTTCCCACAAAAAGAGGGATGAGTCCATACCTTGGATTGTCGGAAACAGGAAGCCATTGGGTGCCTAAAAGGCTTTTTGCAGTGGCTTCATCCGATCCGTGAACAACGGTATCTTCAGCGAGTGGCAGGTTCTCAGTCATCAGCGAATCGTTCTCCGTCACCCCATATTGCTCCTGACCCGATGCGTTGGTGCGACCGGCTGGTTCAACGCCATACTGTTCCTGCCCAGAGGCGTTGGTCGCCACACTGCTGTCAGTTCCGTATTGCTCCTGCTTCTGAACCGTTTCAACTTTTGCAATCTCCTTCTTCTTGGATTGAAAAATGGGAATGGACTCCTTGAAAACGAAGAAAAAGATCAATATGATGATGGTGATGGAGAGAAACGCCACTCCGGTGATGATCTTCTCCGAAAGAAACTCCGATAACCGGAATTTCTTCTTTAACGACTCCCTGCTGAAAACAAATTTTGGTATTTCTGAAGGTTCTTCCATTGTATCTTTTTAACGGCAAAAGGCAACATTGTTTATATGCTGCCAGTCACCGATTTACACATTACTAACCAAAACTATTTTACAGGGAAATATCCGATTTCGGTTACCAGTTTCTGTCCTTCCGCGCTGAGGATCCAGTCGATGTAAGACTTTACTTCGCCGGTTGGCCTGTTGCAGAGGTACATATAAAGATAACGGGTTATGGGATACTGACCCAATTTTACTGTTTCAGCATTGGCAACAAAAGCAGGGCTTTTATCATCTTTTTTCACGGCACAATGTTTCACGCCGGCCGCATAGGCAGCACCACCATACCCGATGCCAAATTTATCTTTCGATACGGCATTTACTACGGCAGCAGTTCCTGGCAATGTCTGGCAACTGGCAGCGTAATCGGTTTTCACAACATTGTCCTTGAAAAAGACATAGGTTCCGGAGCTGTTCTCACGGCCATACAGTTTAATATCCTGGTCGGGTCCGCCAACCTCTTTCCAGTTGCGGGTTTTTCCTGAGAAGATGTTGCTGAGCTGCTTGATGGTCAACTCTTTCACCGGATTTGATTCATTCAGAAAAATGGTAACGCCATCCTTTGCACAGGGAATTTCAACTCCGAGTGAAGCATAACGGTCCTTCAGTTTATCCATCTCCGATTGTTTCATCGGGCGGCTGGAGTTGCAGATATCGGTTGCGCCATTGATCAGGGCGGAGATACCGGTTCCTGAACCTCCTCCGGTTACCTGGACCACCGTTTCGGGATGCGACTTCATGTATACTTCAGCCCATTTCTGTGCCAGGATGACCATGGTATCAGATCCTTTTACGGTTATTTTTTTGGGAGCAGGCATGAAGGCGAAGCCAAGTAAGGCGATCACCACAATTGCTGCCATTCCGAATTTTGATTTCAATTTTTTCATTTCCTTTAAATTTTACGAAATATAGTAATTTATTTTTTAATTGTCCTGGAATTAGAATTTCACCTGCAAACGAAGGGTGAGGGTGTTTTGCTTAATGGCCTGGCTGTAATCATATACTCCCGGTTCGCCATTGACGGCATAGGAAGAGGTTACATTGCCGACACCATTGGCATTCACACCAACTTTTTTATTCAATGGGATCTCATATCCAAGCATGATTTTAATATTATCATCAAAGAAGTATGTGTAAGCAAGGGAAATGGTTTGATACTTAATATCGCTGGTACCGCTTTTCAGGTTGTTGACCACAACCGTTTTTGTTTGTGCGTTGGTTGCGATGACTGCATCTGTTCCGGCATAGGTGAAGTTATTGGTTGTCGTGGTCTTGATGGCTGCATCCCATTTTGCAATCCCGATCTGATCGGATGCAACTTTTGTATTGGGATCATAATAGTCGTAACGTACGGCAACCTGGTGACGTTTGCCGATGTTCTTGATAAGGTAAACATAATAGCCGCTGAAACTTTTTTCGATGGCAGGCCGGTTGTTGGTGGTATTGGTCGTGAGGGTGGTCAGGGTCAGGGTATCATTCTTCAGAACAGAGGTCATCGGGCTTACCACACTTGTTTTGGACATATATCCGGGTGTTCCGTTCACACCAAAGATATACTCTCCCTTGAGGGCGAGTCCGCCGAGGAAATCAAAGTAGAGCTGTGCTTCAAAGCCTACCCAGTTTTTCCTGACCAGTTTGCCGATGTTGTCGAGCGATTTGTTGTAAGTATAATCGGAGTTGAGAACATCGGTGGTGTTGGCCTTGATGGCACCATAATAGCCATGAGCACCAATTCCGAGAGCGCCAACCTTACCGAGTTTGAAGGTGTAGGTCACGCGTCCCATAAAGTCTTTGTGATTGTCAAAATCGTTGTTCAACGGGTTGATGTTGGCTCCCGATGCATCGGGGATGGTAAGTCCGTCGTTACCATTGAACACGGCCAACTGGATTTTCAAAGGAATTTTCGGGGGTGCAATTTCCAGCTTGGCACCGGTTGCGCGTTCATCAGGATAGATGGCACGGATTACGCGTGAACGCTCTGGAACTTCACGGTTACTGGATGAATACTCCACTTCGTAGTTTGGCCTGTTGAATTTACCAGCCCACAATGAAAAGGTCTTTAACCACCGGTCGTTCAATTGCACGTAGGCATCTTTAAGGGTGATGTTACCGGGAACGAAATCGGGCTGTAACACGAATACAACGCCGTTGATGGGTTCATATTGAAATTTGATCCTGACCCTGCGGAGCATAAAGACATTGCTGGGATATGCGTTTGCCGCTTCATAATGCATATACTGGGCCTGGATGTAACCTGACAATTTAATCTTGGTCAGTTTGGCCAAGTCGCCTTCGGCCGTTGCCACTCTTTCTTCCACACCGCTGATCTTATCGCGCAGGGTGATTACATTTTCTTTCAGGGTGTCCTGTTCTTTTTTCAGCTCATCAATTTGCTTTTGCGCCTTGGTATTGGTGGACAAAACCAATAACGGAAGGATCAATCCAAAGGTTAAAAGAAGGTTCGTAAGTTTTTTCATGTTCATGGGTTTTAATTTTGCGGCAAAGTTATCTCACCCTCCCGCTGCCCATGTTAACAAATGATTACCGTTATGTTAAATAATTGTTAACGGATGAGGGGAAATGAAATCTGGGGGCGGAATATTTCAGCCTCCTTTATTCGGGAAATGTCTGGAAAGTAATGGTAAAGGATGCTCCCGGGTTGTTCTTCACCGTGAGGGTTCCCTCAATCTGTTTGCAGAGGATCTGTATGATCTGCAGTCCCATGGTCTTGTATTGGCCCCGGTTCAATCCATCAGGCATCCCGATGCCGTCGTCCTCCAAAACCAGGGTGCTCATTCTTTTTTCAGTATCATTCATAAAGGAGATCCGGATGTGACCTGCCCTGTTATCGGGAAATGCATGCATGTAAGCATTGCTCAGGATTTCATTTACGATAAGCCCAAGGGGAATAGCAGCTTCAATATCGATGACAGAATCCTGGGCTTCAAAAGTGAGCACGATATCATGCCTGTTGAAGGTCCCTGCTATAACCGAGGCCAGTGACCGCAGATAATCCAGAAAGGATATGCTCTCGAAATCCTTCGATCGGTAAAGCATTTCATGGACCAGGGCCATGGTCCGGATCCGAAGCTGAAGATTTGTCAGGGATTGGACGAGTTCCGGGTTTTTGCTTTGTGCCAGTTGCATATTGATCAGGCTTACCAGAATGGCAAAATTATTTTTCACCCTATGATGAATTTCCTTCAGAAGATTCTCCTTCTGTTTCGTTCCTTCCATAATTTCGAATTCTTTGGTTTTACGTTCCTGGATATTTCGTGTAACGGTGACAACCCCTTTGAAAATACCGTCAACCGGATCAAAAAGCGGATTGATGATTGATTCAACCCAAAAAAAAGTTCCATCTTTTTTCCGAGCCTGGTAGGTAATTTGCCTGGGCGACCGGGTCTCGGTGAGTCCATTGAATACTGATTCGGTATAGGCTTGATAATCAGGATGGGTGAGGAAAAACAACGATTTCCCCATAATTTCCAGTTGATTGTATCCAAACAACTTAAGGGATGAAGGGGAGGTATAGATCTGGATTTTTTGTTCATCCGTCTGGGCGATAAAATCAGCAGAATTTTCTGTGAGAAAACGATATTGCCTTTCCCGTTCGCTGGTTTGTCTCTCTGCCGCTTTCCGCTCCAGGATTTCAGCGGATAACAACTTGTTTATCCCCTGCATTTTTCGCCTGACCTGGCGGCTGATTAAAAAGACGACCAGGAAGATCACCACGATGATCCCTGCCAGGGCGGTAATGCTTTTAACAAAGGAAAACTGGTATAGCTGGTTGCTTATGTTCAGCGATTGAATTTTATGCTCTTTAATCAGCAGGTTTTCCGATTCCTGGATCCTTTGAATTTGTCTCCTGGCCTCAAGAATGTTGATGTTGCTTTTACTCCTTTCCTGTGAAATTCTTTCGCTTTCTGCACTGTAAAGATGATAGTAGGTCAGGGCCTCTTCATAGTTCCCATGGGTTAGATAATATTGATACAAATGGCGATATCCGTTTTCAATATAATTTCTCCAGTTGTTCTGAATGGCTATGCGCATTCCCAGATCATTGTAAAACCTTCCCGAATCAAGTTGCCCAAGATGGAAAAAATCACCGGAGATGTTAATGAGCGAACTGGATACCCCTGAGGCAGAATGAATCTGCTGCCTTTTCGCCAGTGCTCTCCTGTTATAGTTTAATGAAGTTAAATGATCATTCTTTTCTGAATAGATGTGGGCCATGCGTGTATACACGGTTCCCATCAGGTTATTATCTGAGGTATCCCCTTTTGTAATAAGCCAAGAATAATGAACCAGTGCTTCATCGTACCTTCTCTGGTCCAGGAGTAAGTTTCCGATGTTATTCTGAACATTCATTTCATCTACCTTTTTCCCGGCAATGCGGAAATCCAGCAATGCCTGCTGAAAAAACAGCATGGATTGGTGATAATTCCCCATCTGTTGATATATAACTGCTATCTGGTTCCGGAATGTTCCCTGCATTGACATGTTTCTTGTGTTCTTTGCAATTTCCAGCCCTTCATTAAAATAGGTCAGCGCTACATTATAAGTTCCCAGGTTTCCATTTAAGGATCCTATCTGACGCAAAACAGCCATTTCACCCGTTTCATTGTGTGCCCAATGATATTGTTTCAACGCTGCCTCATAATGCTCCATGGCCTCAATAAACCTGCGCTTCCCAACACAATAATCACCGAGCGCCATCCTGGTCCGCGCCTTCAGGTTTATGTTATTTTCATGGATGGATATGGGCATTGCCAGCAGAATGTAATTATATGATTTCTGTGGAACGGAATCCCACATTTTCGCGAGCCTGAGGTAGAATTCAGCACGCTCAACCTGGCTCTCACGCGGCATCGTGCGTGAGAGACTATCCTCCACGCATCGGTCATTTGGAGTGTACTGAGCAAATGAAACCCGGGTGTATAAAGCAAAGAAAACTATCGGAACCAGAAAATACATTTTCATGTATGATCGGATTTAAATTGTTTTGCGGCTTTTTTCCAATCTCTGGAAAGCCGCATCCCGTCCAATGAAAGCCGCTCTAAACGGCTTTGCGATACATGTACATCAAGCATGTCTTTCAGAATGGTATTCCGCTGATTTTTCCAGTTCCTGATTTCATCGATGAGTCCGACATCAAATGCCCCTGTCAGCGTGGCGTTTTCCGAAGTCAGCAACAGGAACTTGACCCGCTTGATCGATTGCTCCAGGGTGAATCCGGCTGATGGCTGATGATGGTCGGCTATTCTCAGGAGATTTTTCAATCTGCTTTCAAGTAATGAGGAGATCAACCAGGAGGCCTCCAAATAAAATTTGTTTTTAACGGCCAGTTTTGCCTGCTGTATTGATTTTTTATTTGAATGTTCCGCTTTCGCAGCACTCTTTTTTGTCTTCTTCATACCCGGATCAATAATATTATTTTGGCCCAATCAAAGGTAAAATTAATCATTTTTACTTTTGATCCCCGGTTCGGTATACTTCTTTCTCTTTCTGATCCAAAACCATGTCTTTTGGATTGTCCAGGTCAGGAGATATTGAAAGTGCCTTCCAGTCGAATTTTTCATCCAGCGGAGTCAATGCCTTTTGCGGATCAAAGATCCGTAAATCGGAGGGTACAGCCACATAGGGGCTGAAGTCAGGTTGTGAGGTGAATATATCGGAAAGATCGGTGGCTCCTGCATCATATTGATTCAGGTAGGGCAGTCCCAGCAGGTTCCAGAAGGTTTTAAAAATGCTGCCAAAACTATAGTGGATTTTACTCACATAGTCTTTTTTGGCGTAGGGTGAAATGACCATCAGGATACTCCGGTGGGCATCCACATGATCGACCCCGTTTTGTGCATCATCTTCGGTTATAACGATGGCCATGTTTTTCCAGTACGGGGTATGCGACAGGAACTCAACAATCCGGCCAACGGCCAGGTCATTGTCGGCCATGTAGCTCTCCCTGAAGGGATACCCGGCTTCGGGCCGCTCCCCGGCGCCATGGTCGTTTGGCAGGATCACCGTGATGAGGCTTGGCAATTCTTTTCCCTTTCCCGTCCACTTTTCATTGAACTCCCCGATAAACTGGCTTACCCTGAACTGGTCCGGAATGGCCATGTTGAATGTTACATAGCTTTTTGAGGTTCTTGAAAACATGGGCGCCGGCATAGGGAAGTTGGTAAAATAGCGAATCCCGAAATACTTGAAGGTATCGGCATAAAAAGCCGGTTCGAACATCACGCCAAAACCAAAATTGAAAAACTCAACGCCATTCCGTTCAAGATGGTCCCACATCGATCCTGCTTCGTTGTAATCTTCAGGATAGATGGCGCCGGCCGATCCGGTCATACCCAGGCTCCCGGGTGCCTTGGAGGATGGTTTATAGTTACGGTTCCCCCCGTAACTCGCAGGGACCGTCGATTCCACCCATTCGTTGGGATAGGTGTTCGCCAGCCACCGGTGACCATCAGCCGAAACATCGGAATCAACATAAAAATTATCAGCGACCGAATAACGGGTGGCCAGCCTGAGGTGGTTTGGCATGACGGTGGCATGGTCTACCCGACGTGTATGATCTTTATTGGAAAAACTGACATTCTTCCCGTACCGCGCAATGGATGCATCCCCGCTCCCTTTCGCAAGCTGCCCGAACACTTCGTCGTAAGTCCGGTTTTCCTTGGAGATAAACACAACATATTTTATCGGCGTCTCCCTTTCTCCTCCGAATACCGGGACAGGATTATCCTTTCGCCTCTGCCTGGCCTCACCGAGGGTTCCCATCCTGAAATTGTTGCTGATAACCCGCCGGGTGTAACTGATTAATTTTTCCTCTGAAGGAATGTCAATGACGGAAACAGTCCCTTTCATCAGGTTTCCGATGTAGGTTCCTTCAGGACCGGGGTGAAATGCTTTTCCGCCATTTGGCCCGCTGCCATATCCTTTCGCATTGGCAACGATCAGCTTTTTCCCGTCTTTTGTCACAGCCAGCTTCGAAGGGAACCAGCCAACCGGGATATGCCCTGTTACAGTGAGCGACGGAATATCGATGACCCCGATGGCGTTGATGCCCGATTCCGCAACATACAGCCGCTTTTCATCCGGCGAAACAGCCAGTCCGAATGGAATAACACCCCTGAAGTGTCTGACGGCTTGATTCAGTTCAAGCCTGATCTCTTTGATGATCCGGTTATTTTGAATGTCGATGACGGAGATGTTATCGTTGTTCCCGTTGCTGACAAAGACATATTTTGAAGTGGCTACGACCGAATTCGGGCTGGAGCCGCCAACAGCAGGAATCCCCTCCACCTTGTCGCCAACAAGTGTTCCGGTTTTAATCCTGGCAACCACGGCGGGTTTGGATATGTTTTCAACAGACACCGACCAAACGGAGAAGGATTCCGGAACATTGAGCTCCCCGGTCCCCGGAACGCGGACCGAACCAATGGTCACCCCCTCCTTCATCTCCTTCGACCCATAGGCGAAAGGCGGGTATTTCAATGCGTTGACATAATCCTTTTTTTCTTCGATAGAATCTACCTTCTGGTAAGCAAACATCCCGACATTGGCAACATACACCTGTTTTTCATCCGGAGAAAGAACAAGGCCGAATGGATAACGGCCAACCGGAACACTCGCCGCTACCTGCCTTTTTTGAGCATCAACGATCACCAGTCTGAAATTGGTCTGATCCACGGCAAAGAGGTATCGGCCATCTTTTCCGAGTACCATATCCCCGATATAACCATCCGGGTATTTCTGACCCGCTGTCTCCCGGGCACAATCAACCGAATCAACCTTACTGCCATCGGCTATTGAGAATAGGTAAATTTTATTTGCCTGGCCTCCCGCCACGTAAACCAACTTTTTATCCGGAGAAATGGCCAGTCCCATAAATACCGAAGCCAGGATCCCCTGGTCTGACCTGGAGCCCGGGGGGACCTGCATTATCGTGGGACGACCACTTTGCAATCCCTTGATAATGGAGATGGAGATGGGGCTGACGCCGGAGTTGGCTGTGACCGCCACATCCATATCGTCGCTTACCGCCAGTCCATAAGGATGGGGTGCCACTTCGACCGACCAGCCTGCCGGTGTGAGAAACCGTCCGTTAGGGATCACCGTAATGCCCGCTTTGTTGATGCCAACATAGCGATTGCCGGCCGGGGCAGACAGGACTGAAAGTTTTTCATCGCTTTGGCTGCATGCCATGTGAAAAACAGCCAGGATTGTCAACCAGACAACATTATTACATTTTCTCATGATAACTTCAAGTTACGTTCATTGGGAGAGAACATCTGCCGGTGTATGCATCTTATCCTGGTGATCAGGGAACAAACCTGTGTCAATCATCCTGTCTAACTCGCTGTTGATGCGTACAAATTCCTTACTGTTGCTTTCAACCAGGGTTTCGAGGTAGTTACGGATCTGTTCCAGTGGTTGTTCTGAAGGTTTTGCAGCCCGGTCGAGAAAGTCTGTTATGGAATCGGCCAAAACAACATGGTCATGCCAGTTCCCGATCATTATTTCAGTTGCATTCAACCTTTCAACGATCTGCTCAAATTTCTCTGAAAATTTAACACTGAGCACCAGGGTCAGTACCGTGGACAGCTCTTTTAAATGCTGGCGGACTGTATGCAGCGCCTTCTCATCATTTACTTTAACCGGCCTTTTCGTGAAAAAAGCCGTCTTGGTATCAACATACCTGCTGGTTTTCTTTTTCAGCGAACGGGACGTTATTTCAAAAATCTCCTTCCTGATCTTTCCTTCAATATGCGTAAGACTTTTCTCCCTGAATTTCCTGATAACCTGCAAAAACTCCCGGGTCCGGTCCCTTTCCTGCTTCTGCAGCTCAACCCTGTAAAGTGACAAACCAGTCGCCCCGACCCCCGATTTGGTAAGTAATAACTGGTTTACCTGGATTTCCCGGATGCTGCCTGACGCCTGGTACAATTTTTTAAAGATCCGCTCATAGCCCGGATCCTTCTCCTTGCCTGATCGTACGATCTGCAATAGGTCGAGGATGGCCATAATTTTTTTAACATCCAGCCGGGCTTTATGAATATCCTTCGATGCACCCGTAATTCCTGCTTTGTAAACGTTGGCCAGAAACGAAGCCGTATGTTTCCTGTAAAACCGGTAGAGAAATTCACTGATATACCGATCGGGGTTCTTCTTCATATTATAGGCTGGGTTTTCTTTTTAAGGCCAATACAGGGGATCTACAACTCATTTTTTATGCGCTTCAGCGACATATTCCATTTTTTATAGATTGTGATTCCTTCCGAGGCGAGGCGTTCCAACCGTTTTGGGGAGATGTGAACGTTGACCATATCCCTGAGGATGGCATTGCGGAAATTTTTCCATTCGCGCATTTCATCAATCAGCCCCGTTTCCATGTGTTTTACAAGCGACGGGATCCGGCCCGACTGGTGATGGTATTTAATTCTTTTAATGGATTGTTCGAAGGAATAGCCCTGAACCGTGTGGCCCTGCTCGATCTTTTTAAGAAGGTTCCTGGCTTTTTTCTCACAAAGGAGAGACAGTATCCATGCTGTTTCAAGATAAAATCCATGCTTAAAAGCCAGGCCGGCCCTGGTAGTAGAGAAACTCTTTCCCAACACCTCCCTTTTTGAATTCTTCTTTTGTTTTTTCATCACATAGAAGTTAGCAGTTTTCAACAGATGAACAAAGTTATAACGGGACTTCCAATTCAACAATCCGTTTAACAAAATTAGCGTTAATTTATCAAATAGTTAAAAAGCGGGCTCCCGAATACTTTTCTACATCTTTTGTTCACTTTCCAGGGAAATGTAGTCAGGTAAAATATAACTATTTGAGATAGCTATCAATTCGCACGGAATTAACTTTCTGTTGATGGAAATGCAAAAACCTACAGTCCGTAAACACGAATTGCATGATGCCTTGAAATCTTGAAATTGCAGTGGGTTGCAAAATCAACAATCTCGTTGAATTAATATTCCACAATCACTGGTTGTGAAATATTTTTTGATTTAGATTTTGCTGAACGTGAAAAGGCTTTGGAGACTTTTCGTGTTTCGTATTTTTGTCTTATCTCTATCTCTTTACTTTGATCCGTAATAAATATTGTCGTTTTGCCACCATCAATTATGATGGGGTATTTGTTTGTTAGTGACCCGGACGAAAGTTTTGACCTCGGAATTATATTTTGATGGTTCGACAATTCTATTCTGACGTCAATTGAGTCGTTTGTTGCTAGTTGCCTGTTGTTTTTCATTGAATATTATTTAATTTAAAGAAAGTTGTTGTCAAGTATTTAATAGACCTTACTCAGATAATCACCTTTTCTGAACACGATAATCGCTTCCATCCCATGATGATCAGAAAGATATTCGGTTCCTCTTCCCCACCTCACTTTTAAAACAGCGACCCTGCGGCTGATCCATTGGATTACATTCGAATTCCTGGTAAGAATATAATCAATCAGGCGGGGATTTCCATGCCCCGACTTAAAGGCATCATTGGCTTCGTCATCAAAAGTGATCTTTATTTTTCCTGAAATTGCACCGTCTTCGGCATTCAGTATGGTCAGCATCCCCCTGTAATGATCACCCTTTTTTTCATCCGTATTAAAATCGCCACAAATGATCTGAGGCGTACTCATGTCTGAAAAGGGGAAGATCAACTGTTCGAAAATTTCGGAAAGCTGGAGGTCCCTGATGGACTGCGGATAATCGTCATCCTGCAAATGAGTCGCGATCAGCTGAAACGAACTGTTGTGAAATTGGCCTTCAAATAATACGGCCCCCTTTCTTGCAAAGGAATCAAATCCCGCATTGGCCGTGAATTCGATCTCTTTCTTTATCTGAAGTGGTATTTTGCTTAAAATCCAGAGACCACTGTTAAATTTAAATGACAATTTCGATCCGTTAACCGGTCCGTAAGCAAAGGGGTACTGATCATGCAAAGTTTGGTTTAAAACAGCACGGGAATGCGCAGTAAATGCTTCCTGGAAAACAATGATGTCATAATCACATGAACTAAGAACATGTGCAATGGCCTCTGCCCGATCGTCTTTCTCTTTAAAAAGTTCAAGAACAGGTAGCATTCCAATGTTCCAGGAAAGA
Source organism: Bacteroidota bacterium (assembly GCA_037128705.1). GTDB lineage: Bacteria > Bacteroidota > Bacteroidia > Bacteroidales > FEN-979 > CAIVAT01. The sequence continues at coordinate 63,988 of JBAXVX010000017.1, forward strand.
ATTTTTAATTGGGTAGAATTGCTTGAAAGTGTATCCATTGTTATACTATCATAGATGTTCGTTGGCTTCCCCTGAACTGATAACCTGGTAAATGTCAACAGGCAATTTAATAGCAGTATTACGATTGTCCGGTTTGACAGTTTTTTCATCCGATTGAATTCGGTCATGGCCATACATTGCTGATCAGTGTTACATGAGAATATATCAGGCAGCAAAGATCATATCATTAAGTCCATCGGATGTTTCGGAATTATCAATTAAAGATTAAATAAAAATTAACAATGGAGAGGTCCTGCACACATTGGTCAGAATTAATAATTTATTAACTTTTGATTTATCAACAATCTATACCTTGCCCCTTTTAAAGGTTGAAACGCAGATATAAAACTCCATTTACAAAATGAAAAAGCTTTTCAATGCCGAACAAATTGAAAGAACTAACAAAAAAGTCCCCTAATAATTTGAAGTATGAAAATCCTGGCTATTGAAAAAAATGTCCGTCAAATTGATCCGGAAAAAGAGACAACTGTTTTATCTGATGAAGCGATCGCCTTGTATGAGCTTTATCATGATGAGATTGTCAGAGAGTATTATTTCAATGAAAATCACGACGCCATCCTGATCCTGGAATTCTCCTCTTTAGCAGCCTGTGATGAGATGTTGCACGATTTGCCCTTGGTGAAAAATGGAATGACCCGGTTTGAGTTGATGGAAATGAGACCCTATACAGGATTTGAAAGGATTTTTAAACAAAATGTGTAAGCGTTCATGATCTTTTTGAAGCCATCGACCTGATACATGAATCACGGATTATTACGAATCATTGGTTTTTCTCTGATTGTACTTTCCTGGATCCTCTGGGCAGTAATCATATTCTTGCCTTTCTTCAAACTGACCTTAACCCAATATGCTGTTGTTTACCCGGTAATCCTTGCTTCAACAAATATCTTCGGGGTCGGCGTTGCCATGACAGGAAAGCAGTTTATTCAAAAATTCAACATCGTGTCGAAGGTCAAAAACTGGCTGAAAAGGTATCATTTGTAATTATTTCACTATGTGGATTCCTTATTTTACAAATAACTTCCAAAGAAAATTAACGCTCCGGCTATAAGTTTGATAAAAGGACAGATTTTTAATGGTTTGAAGGAAGTAATCGTTCCCGTGATCAGGGTCCAGGTTGCCATCGCTGCTAACATTGCGGCACTGCTGCGAAACACAATATGACAGGCAACATTTGGCCCCTCTCCGTAATAATATATAATGAAAACAAGAATTCCGATGAAAATCAGGGTAATTCCCTCCAGAATCCATTCCATGAGAACTATTTCCCTCATCTCCCAGTTTTTTTTCCCAATGGCATCCATCACTTTTTTATTCGGAATAACGTGGATAATTCCCCACAATATGGTTAAGAAAGATCCACTATTGATTAATATATCGTTAATCATAAAAATATTTTTAGTATTACAAACATACATATTAATTGAATGAAAAGTTTGGGTTAAGTTATTATGAACAGCTCCCCTTATCAGATTTAATAATTAATTAATCCTGCTTCCCCGGATTTCCGTTTTATTGTAAATACTTTTGCACTTTTTTCAACCTGAAAACGACTTCGCAAAGAACTAACATGTCGGTTTTCCCCTTGGAAAAACATTAAATCAGTACTAAGAGCACCATATAATGGAGAACAACGAGATCACCATCTTGTTGGTTGACGACGAACCGGATATCCTTGAATTCCTGGGATATAACCTGGAGAGAGAGGGATACCGGGTATTAAAAGCCAAAAATGGGCAGAAAGCCATGAAAATGACGATGGAATACAAACCACATCTGGTTATTCTCGATGTCATGATGCCTGTGATGGATGGGATGGAAACCTGTATAGAAATACGTAAGATTCCCGAACTGGCCGGCACCCTGATCGCTTTTCTGACCGCCCGGGGAGAAGATTATTCGCAGATTGCCGGATTGGAATCCGGGGCTGATGATTACATAACCAAGCCCATAAAGCCGAAAGTGTTTATCAGTCGCATACAGGCTTTGCTCAGAAGATACAAGGAGGTGGTTGAAAAAAGTGATATCATTGTCCTTAAAGGATTTAGCATTGATAAAACCCGGTACTTGGTAGTAAAGGATAATACGGAAATCAATTTGGTTCGAAAAGAGTTTGAACTGCTTCAGTTTCTCGTGTTACGTCAAAATAAAGTGGTAACTCGTGATGAAATTTTTACCCATGTATGGGGAGAGGATGTGGTCGTGGGCGACCGCACCATTGATGTTCACATCCGCAGGATACGTGAAAAACTCTCCATTAAAAGCATCAAAACCATTAAAGGGGTCGGATACAAATTCGATGAGGGGTGAAATGATATTTATTTCTCTTTCTTTTCTTTCTTGCCTGGTTTTTTCGTATGATCTTTTACCTCTTTTGTTAATTCCACTACGGGCGCTGACGCTTCAACGCTTTCATTTAACACTGGTTTTGTTTTTTTCCTGCTGGGGAAAAATGAAAAGAAGATCAGTTTGAACTTTTTTTCCAATCGCTTGATCCCTTTCTGTGAAATCAATTCAATTTTTCCATCTGTTTCAACATAGAATGATTCTTGCTCTCCATTCACGAATATCACAAGACTTTTTTTCTTTTCAATGCTTCTGATCAAATTTTTAACATCCTTCAAATCCCCAAGAATCTGCACTTCGGGAAGGGTCATTTTTTTTTCTTTTTTCATTTTCAAGATCGTTTATAATGGTATGCAAATCTATTATTATTCAAATATAAGCATATGCTGCCACATTCATACTGTGCTTCAATTTATTATTGGTTCCCTGTGAGTAGCATCAGGTATTGTAAACCGCTCCAGGATCGTATGGTCATTAAACTCCCTCGAAAGTGCCCTGATGGTTTCCTGAGGGATATCCAGAATATCTGTCATGATCAGTACATCCAGGCAGTTGTTGAACAGCGGATCGACGTTAAAGCCAAGGACCTCGGAATTGATGCTTAAATACTTTTTGATCAATACCGGTGTCTGAAAAGCCGGATCAAATGCCTGAATGAAATTATCAAGGCTGCCAATTCCATTCACTGTAGCTTTATGAAATACTCTTTTCTTTATTACAGAGGGGAACCGGCGAATGAACTTTTTTCGTGGGGCAAAAAAAGCAGCCAGTTCTTTATTATAATGGTTTTTCCTTAAAAACTCAACCGTCAGGGCCTTTGAAAGAGTATTGCAGGCATTGCTGATGCTTACAGGTCCAATCATGTAGCGGTACTCCGGATGCTTGCACAATAGATACAGTATCCCTTTCCACAGGAGGAAAAGGGAAAGTGGTTTTTTCTGGCAGGATTTGATAATAAATGACCGTCCTAACTCCATCGATAATTGAAGCAAAGAGGTAAAACGATCGCTGATATGAAAAAGCGTGCTGAGGTAAAACCCATTAATTCCGTGTGATTGAACAATCTGTTTCCCAAATCCTACCCGGTAACCTCCTGTGATCTTCTTATCAATAGCATCCCAAATGAAAAGCTGATGGTAATACAGGTCAAAATTGTCTATATCCAGCGACTTATTGGTTCCCTCACCAACTTCGCGGTAGGTGATTTCCCTTAACCGTCCCAATTCTTTCATGGTTTCAGGGATCCGGTCGGAAGATACACAAAAAACGAAGTTTTCATTTATCGAAAACAATAAACTGTCGGATTTCAATTTTTCAATTTCATTTGCAATCAAATCGGGGTGAACAGGCTGAACGAGTGGTTCTTGTTTCCCTAAGGCGTATGACCTTTTGCTTTTTTCAGGATCAATCCCCAAAGAAAAAGTTCTCATTCTCAAAAAGCGTCCAAAGTTGTTGATATCAGTGAGTTTATTCTGTTCCTTCAAAGAAATCGGTCGTCCGATCCGGACATGGATAATTTTTCCCGATTTATTGAGCATTTCAGCCGGCAAACGCGCTGTTCTTATCATGGGATGAACCATGCCAAGGAGGTTGAAGAGAAAACCATTATGGCCTTCAAAATAGATTGGGACAATGGGAACCGACGCCTTCCTGATCAGTTTTACAACCGAATGAGGCCATTTTTTATCCTCTACCTTCATTGATTTCAAATTGAAGGAGGCCACTTCACCTGCCGGGAATATGACTAAAGGATGATTGCTTCTCACATGATTAAGAGCCTCCTTCAGTCCACCGAAGTTGGAATAAGCATTTGGTGCTGTTTCAAAGGGATTCACCTTCAACCCAAATTCTCCAATTTGTCTGATCCTTGTCAGTAGAAAATTCATGAGGATCTTAAAATCAGGTCTTATGTCGTGAAGGAGTTTCATTAGGATGATACCATCAATTCCACCGTAGGCATGGTTTGAAATGGCAATAAAGGGCCCGTTGCGCGGTATGTTTTGGACCTCGGTTGGTTCCACTTCAAAATGAAAATCCAGCTGGCTAATCAAAGAATCAATAAAATCGATTGCTGATAATTCATGCAAGGGAGCATATAGCTTGTTAATTTTATCGATCTTCATTAACCGATGAAGGACAATGGCCAGGTTCATTCCTCCCTGATACTTAAGTATGGGAATAGCGTTCATTATATCTGCAACAGATATGAGTTCAATATTCCCTAAAATATGTTGTGTTTTTATTTGGTTCATTTTAGATTTAACACTGATTTAACATCGTATAAAAAATATTTTGTAATTTTGCAGCCACATTTAATTTAAACAAACATTATTATGAGTATCGAAAAGAAGTTCTTAAAAGCAAAACCAGTTTGTAAAGTCAAATTTTCTCTCTCGGGAGATCAGTATAAATCTGCAGCCTCCATCCTGCTCGTTGGTGATTTCAACAACTGGCAAATTGGTGAAACCCCATTAAAAAAATCCAAAACAGGAGTCTGGTCGGTTTCACTGGATCTGGAAACAGGCAAAGAGTACCAGTATCGTTACCTTGTTGATGGTACGAACTGGGAAAATGATCCTGAAGCCGATAAATATGTACCGAGCGGACTGGGTTCAGAGAACTCTGTTCTTGCGCTGTAAATACTGATCTCAACACCGAAATCCCTGATTTCTTTCTGATTTTATTTTTCATTGATGGTTAACCTCTGTTTACAGGGACACTTTCCATACAGTTGCTTCAAACGGGGCTATGACCATCGCTTGAAAATAGTTGAATTCTTCGGGTATCCGGTGAGTGGATGAGAGCACCTCTCCATAGGTGTGCTCAGGCAATGAGACTGTTTTCTGGTTCCTTGTAAAATTGAGGACAACAAGGATTCGTTCCTTATCCGTGTTGCGGAAATAGGACAGTATTCCCTGTTGCCCATTGAGGATAGGAATCCAGGAGCCTTTTTGAAGGGCTTCGCTTGATTTGCGGATCTTTATCAAACACCTGTAATGATTCAGCAATGAAGCAGGCTCACTCTCCTGCTCTCTTACATTGCGGGAAAAGGTGTCCATGTTCAGCGGCAGCCAGGCATAACCGGTGGTAAAACCTCCACCGGATTCTTCATTCCATTGCATGGGGGTGCGTGCCTTGTCTCTGCCTTTGAACAAAGGCCAGTAACGCTTTCCAAGCGGGTCGCGGATATGGCGTTTCCGGATGGATCCGTTGTGCATGCCGATTTCTTCACCATAGTAGATGAAGGGAGTGCCCCTGAGCGTCAGCAGCAATGTGGCGGCAACTTTGGCCTTTTCCTCCCTGTGAATTCTCCATGGAATGCGGTCAATGTTCCTGAAGAGATCATGGTTTGAAAAAACGTTGCAGGGCCATCCTCGTTCAGGGATTCGGTCGTACCACTCCTTGATGCATTTATAGTAGGAATAGGCATTCCAAACACTGAAAATCAGGGAAAAATCAAATGCCAGGTGAATCCCGTTATCTCCATTGGCAAGGTAACGCGCCGCGATTCTGGCGTCGCCGGGGGGAGAGACATAGACCTCGCCTATGGCAGCCGTGTTTTCATACTGATCAAACAGCTTGCGGATCTGAGTTACAATGGTGATCGATCGTTTCCGGTTCCGTGTGTACACGTGCCTCTGCAGCGCCTGAATGCCAAAAAAAACAGGATTATCCCTGAATTTTTTATCTTTGGCTATCATGTTGATCACATCCAGCCGAAAGCCATCCACCCCCATGTCGAGCCAGAATTTCATTTCATTGAAAAAAGCCTCCGGTAACTCCGGATCCCTCCAGTTGAGATCGGGTTGCTCTTTGAAAAAAGAGTGCAGATAATATTGTCCGGTTCGTTCGTCGAATGTCCAGGCACCTCCTCCCATGGCCGATTTCCAGTTATTCGGGGGGCTTCCCCTGGTTCCCTCTTTCCATATATACCAGTTCCTTTTGGGATTGTCGAGTGAAGAAGAAGATTCAATGAACCAGGAATGCTGATCGGAGGTGTGATTCAGGATCATGTCGAGAATAATGCGGATCCCCGCTGTATGTGCTTTCTCCAGCAGTTCCCTGAAGTCGGCCATGGTCCCAAATACCGGATCGATCTCCCGGTAACCGGAGACATCGTATCCGAAATCAATCATGGGAGATTTATACATGGGAGAAATCCAGATGCCATCTATTCCCAGCCCCTTCAGGTAGCTCAGGCGCCGGATAATGCCCTGGATATCTCCAACCCCGTCTCCATTGGAGTCCTGAAAACTGCGCGGATAGATGTGATAGATCACCCCGTGTTTCCACCAAATCCAGGGTTCGGCAGTTTGCTTGCTCATACCGGACATGATTGCGGCATGAGTCCGGTATCCTGCAACAGCCTGTCCATGATATCTTCAGCCTGGTAAGCCTCTGCCCTACTCCGGGCAGCCAGTTTCATCTCCTTGCGAATACTTGGGTCCAGGAAAAAACCTATCACTTTTCCAGCCATCTCTTCAGCATTCCCGGCCAGGAAACCACTTACCGAATCCTCCAGAATATCCTTGGGGCCTTTGGCGTTGTATGCCGCAACGGGCAACCCGCTGCTCAGCGCTTCAAGAACTACACAACTAAAAGTATCAAAGCGAGAAGGCAGCAAGAGGATGTCAGAAGCTTTAAAAAGTGCAGGCAAATGTTCGTGACTAACCCATCCCAGGTAAAAAGCCTCCGGCAGGGCTCTTTTAAGTTCCATTTCAGCAGGGCCTGTTCCTGCAATGACCATTTGTATCTCCGGTAGAACTGATCTGACCATCCCGACAACACCGGGAAGTTCCATCACTCCCTTTTCTTTGCTTATCCGTCCGGTATAGAGCATCACCGGCCCTTCAGGATTAAACGGAAGCTGGATCTGGTCGAATGGCAACGTGTCACAAAAAAACTTATCGGCCCAGTGTGCGGTAAGGAAAACGTGGGAAGAGTCAAAACCCATTCCTTTGCCGGTTAGCCATTGCTTCTGGTCTGTATTGAGCACAAATATGTTCCCAAATCTTTTATAATAGACCCTAAGCACTTTCTGCAGTCTTCGCAGACCTACTTCCTCCAATGACAAAACTTCTTTTGCGAAGGTCAGCCAGTCGGTATGCAAGTAAAAGAAAGTTTCAACCGAGAAAGCCTTTTTAAGCCAAAGTGCAGCAAGCCCCATGGGTCCTTCAGTCGAACAGATGATCCTGTTGTAGTTGCCCCGCCTGAAGGCACGTTGAACAGATACAAAGTTGGGTATTCTGAATGGTTGCTGCCGGTAAAGCGGAAGGGAAAACTCCGAAACAGGTTTCAATACAATGAGGTGGTCATCGGGTTCGATCGTGCTGCTGCATAGCATCAGGTCAATCGGCAGATTTCGTGATTTTATCTCCTGGTGAATGGATTTCAATACCGTCGAAACGCCGTTGTGGTCTCCATAGGTATCCGTCATCCACAACACCCTGTCGGGTGGATTTGGTTCATTCTCTGGCATCTTCATATCCTGACAGTTATCCGGTTTTAATCATGAGAGTTCCCTCTTCTGTGATGGACCAGTTTGAATCTTTCTTTCCATTGATTTGTTCCATGGCTGAAGGTTGAAAAGGATCTATTAGGGCAAAAAAATCGCGCAGAAATTCTGAATATGAAGCGTTTTTGAGATATTTTATGGACTTAGGGCATATGAACATCCCCCGAAGCAAAGGAAGTGATTCATTACTTGAAATACTGACCTTGCCTTTTGTTTTTTGTTTGTTTCTTTTCATGATACCATTTATTTGCCGACAAATTTCCGGATTAATTTATCAGTTTTCCCGGGGTTTTAGAAACTTAAAGATTTCTTAACATTTAATTAATAATTATGTAATACCCTGTTAACATTGCTGTTAGATGCTCCTCTTACCTTTGTAAGATTATCATGAAAACTCATTTCGTTCCAAAACGTACTGTTGACCTTGTAATCATTTCTGATGTGCATCTTGGCGCATTCGGGTGTCATGCAAGGGAGTTATTGAAATACCTGCGCAGTATAAAGCCCAAAACCCTTATCCTGAACGGGGATGTTATCGACATCTGGCAATTTCGCAAACGGTATTTCCCCAAATCTCACCTGATGGTGATCAGGCACTTGACCGGGTTGATCGCAAAAAACACGAAAGTTGTATATATCACCGGAAACCACGATGAGCTCATGCGGAAATTTGTAAAATTCAGCATGGGTTCCTTTAAACTGGTCAATAAACTCCTGCTCGACCTTGACGGTAAGAAAACATGGATTTTTCATGGCGATGTATTTGATATTACCATGCAATACAGCAAATGGCTTGCAAAGCTCGGCTCATTCGGCTATGACCTGTTAATCCTGATGAACAGCATGTTCAATTTCTTCCTGACCATACTTGGCCGTGAAAAGATCTCCTTTTCGCAAAAAATAAAGCATCGGGTAAAGCGCGCCGTATCCTATATCAATAAATTCGAAGAGACCGCCGCAGGAATTGCCATCTCAAAGGGCTATTCTTATGTGATCTGCGGACACATCCACCAGCCCGAAATCCGGACCATCTCCAATGCGCATGGATCGGTTACCTATCTTAATTCAGGGGATTGGGTGGAAAACCTTTCAGCGCTTGAATACAATGAAGGTGAATGGAAAATTTACAATTACCGTGAAGATCCCTATGCACAGGAATATGACCTCGCTTCGAAACAGGCTGATTCTCCAAGTCACAAAGAGACCTTCAGCGAACTTTTGAAAGAATTTAATCTGAGGTAACGGCGCGCTTACTCAACATCATCCTCCCATTGGTGAGGCATTGGTGGATTATGCTCCTTGATCAATTCCACATACCGTTGGTATACATCATCAACAATGGCTTCCCAGGGATGGTAAATCGATTTCCTTGCCCCTTCTCCCGCTTTTTTTATTGCATCAGGGTGTTTCATCAGATCCCGGATCCTGGTTGCCAGGGAAGCTACCTCATTTTCAACAAGGAATCCGTTCACCCCGTCGAGGATCCCTTCGGCAGAAGAGCTGTTGCGCACAATCACCGATGGAACATCAAACGCGGCAGCCTCCTGCAATACCAGGGGGGAATTGTCATACACCGATGGGAAAACAAGCAGGTCCGATGCAGCATAAATATGTTGCAATTCTTTACGGTCGGTAATGACACCCAGGAATACAACCTGGTCCTGGATCTTATACTGTCTCGTAAGTTTCATCATTTCACGTGCAGCATATCCCTCTCCTACAAAGACCATCTTAAATGATTCCCCGTAACCTTTTAGGATTTTCATGGCATCCAGAATAAGCCGTACATTCTTTTCCCAACGATGCTGACCTACAAACAGCATTACAAACTCATTGCTCCCGGTTTTGATCCGCTCCAGCCCTTTTTTCCTGTATTTCAATAATTTAGCCTTGTCAGGAATATCCATGTCGGTGCCATTGGGCATAATTTCATAGGACCCCGTGTATCCATAATCCCTGAGAGTATACCCTGTGGCCTGGTTAGGGACCCAAACCAGGTCGGCCTGTTTGTAAAAATCAAGGGTGGCTTTTAACAGGAATTCGACAAAAAGGTCGTTTTTGATCACCTTCTGAAAGTCATCGCGATATTTGGTATGGAAGGTCGCCACAAGCGGCACCTTGAGTTTTGATGCCAGTTTAACCGCCAGTTGCCCGCTTATGAACGGACAATGAGCGTGGAGCAGGTCGAATTTTATTTTTTTTATCTTCTTTTTAAAGGTGACATCGATCAAAGGAAGTCCCACCCTGTAAGGATTCATTCCAGGAAGCAGGACCGACTTGAAGCGGTAAACCTTATAATTTACATTGTCCTTATAATCCTTGACCTTCGGAGCGATCAGCATACTTTTACCATACTTTTCATTCAGCCAGTATGCGTAACTATGGGCTGTCATCCCCACCCCATCCATGATCGGGAAATAGGAATCATTGAATTGACAGGTTGTAATTTGCATAAACGATTTTTATGCAAATATCGGTTGATCCAGAGCGTTTAAACCGAAGTTAACAATTTGTTAATGAAGATTTAATATTATTCTGGTAACCTGTTTAGCAGACCTGAAAACAGCATTATCATTTTTTCTCGAGCCGCAACTTGATCCCGCGTATTATTTTAAGCGGGGTATCGGTGATAACCATGTTGTAGATCCAATCCGGAACACTTCCGGCCGGGTCAACATAGCCTTCAAGTTCCACATGAACAACATTCTTGCCCGTGGGGGTCAGGGTCCAGAGCTGCCAGTATTCTTCGATCCTGACCAGCCCTGGTTTTTCCGGAATAACTCCGTCAAGAGGTTTCGAATATATCTTCCGGATCCCCGTGACGGAATCGGTGGTGATCCGCGCCTCCGAACACAAATCGCGGTCGGTTACCGGCCAGGGAGAATCATATACCAGGTAATACTCCGATTTTTTGTCCTTTTCATAAAAAAGCACCTTGATCTCCTTCAGGTTTTTGTCCCACCAGTCGAGATTCTTAACATTCCCGATCAGGTTGAACACCTTTTCTTTAGAGGCATAGATGTCGGCAACGCCTCTGAATGATTTTAATGCATGACCCGCTTCTTTTCGCGTAAATATTTTGATACCATCCTTTTCCTTGATGTAGTCCCAGGGTTGAGCAATTGCTGAAAACGAAAGGGAAAGGAAAAATAAGAGAAGCGAAATGAAGGAAAATCTGCCTGGACCCATCAAGGATTGAATTTTTCCGCAAAATAAAGCTATTCCCATAAATTTACCAACCGCCAAAATAATATTTTCATAACAAGAGCTGCCGGGAATCAGAATTAAATATCCCCTTCTTTTAGGAAATCTTGCAAGGGCAGCGTAATTTTACGTGGTGAAAATTCAGGAAACACTTAACTGACTGAGGATGGAAAATAGAAGCCTGAAATTTGATTTCGATGATATTTTAATTCAGCCTGCCGTACAAAGCACGATAAATTCCAGGAAGACGGTTTCCGTCATGGACAGTGAGGGCATGCTTCCTTTGTTTACTGCACCCATGGATACGGTGACCGACCTTGCACACCGGAACATTTTCATGGAAAACCATATCTATCCGATCGTTCCCCGAACCGAAACAAAGCATTTTATCGTGGAGGATTGTCTCCGTTCGAACGGATGGATTGCCTTAAGCCTCGATCAGTTTGAACAGCTGTTTGGAAACGGAAATCCATTGAAAGATGCAGGTAAAGTGCAGGTGTGCATCGACATCGCCAATGGCAACATGAAGCGATTGATGGATCTGGTCAGGAAAACCAAAGAAAAGTATTCCCAGCAGATCGTGATCATGGTCGGCAATGTCGCCAACCCGGGGACCTTCTTCGAATTGTCGGCCCTGGGCGCCGATTTTGTCAGGGTCGGCGTTGGGAACGGATCGGGATGCAGCACCTCCGTTCATACCGGGATCGGTTATCCGCTGGCCTCCCTGATACACGACATCAACCAGGAAAAAAGCACCCGGACCGGACCGTTTGCCAGGGTAATTGCCGATGGCGGGATCAAGAAATATGCGGATATCATCAAAGCGCTTGCCCTCGGAGCCGATTTTGTCATGTGCGGCGGACTGCTGAACAAAGCGCTTGAATCGGCCGGGAACACCTTTTCTGCCAACAAGAAGTTCGAAGGGTATACCGTTCCGGGCGACCAGGTGGACCAGTACAGTGACGAAGTGAAAACCGCCTTTAAAATGGGCTCGGTCTTTTACAAAAAATTCCGCGGAATGAGTACCAAGGAGGTCCAGGCCCACCTGGGAAATGAACTCCGGTCATCGGAGGGAGTTACGCGAATGGTCCAGGTAGAGTATACTGTGGAGGGATGGATTGAGAATTTTATCGATTACCTCTCTTCGGCCATGTCATATACCGACAGCAAAGATCTTGCATCCTTTATTGGCAAACCGGATTGGAATTTAATTACCCAGAACAGCCTCACCCGGTTTAACAAATAAGGAGGCGAACAAAGAATAAATCATGGATTAACCTTAAGGTTATTTATCAGAATTTCAGGAATATCCATAAAATACCCGATCATGACCAAAAAAATGTGGGATCAGCGGTACGCTGAATCCGAATATGTATACGGAACCTCTCCGAATACCTTTTTTAAACTGGAATTGGACAAACTTTCACCGGGAAAAATCCTCCTCCCTGCCGAGGGTGAAGGGCGAAATGCAGTGTATGCAGCGGAAAAGGGGTGGAAAGTATGGGCCTTCGATCAGAGTGAAGAGGGCAGAAAAAAGGCGCTCCGGCTTGCAGCAGAACGGCATGTCATGATTACTTACAGCCTGCACGATTTGAATGTTCCTGATTATCCGGTTGATTTTTTCGATGTTGTCGCCCTGGTTTTTGTCCATACCCCTTCACCAGCCCGTCAACAGATCCACCGCAACCTTCTCCGGTTTCTGAAGCCGGGAGGAAAGGTGATTCTCATTGGTTATTCGAAAGAACAACTTCAATTTGATACCGGGGGGCCCAGGGACGAGGCAATGCTGTTCTCCCTTGAAGAGATAAAAACAGATTTTTCCGGCACCCGGATCCTTTTCCTGGATCAGATGGAAACGCTGGTTGAAGAGGGTGATTATCACCGCGGCAAAGCTTCTGTTATCCAGTTGTTATCTGAGAAAAAGTGAACAGGAATAATTCTTGAACCTATGAAAAAACTACTTTTTCTTTTAATTCCAGCCTTGTTGGTCATGGCAGGATGCAAAAAGACCGGGACATCCGATGAGCCGGTAAAATCTCCCGAGATCTTCCCGCTCAGTATCGGTTACCACTGGGACTTTACTACCACCACATCCGATAAGGTGAAAACCACCCATGTGAACGACGTGATCAATGACACCCTCATCGACGGTGAAAAATGGTTCGTACTGACCTACGACCATTCAGTACGGACCATTTGCCGCAACAATTCATCCGGATGGTGGTTTCTGTATCAGTCAGTCCCGCAGTCACCCGTAACCCCATTGCTCTACTACCGCTATCCGGTATCGGGGGATGAAGTGTATATGACCCCCGACAGTACGAAAGTGACGGTCGTATCGGTGAACGACATTGTTACTGTTCCTGCCGGGAAGTTCGCCTGCTACCGCTACCATATGATCCACTACCGCGAAGGGTATGAATGCGACGAATATCTCTCTCCCGGGACCGGGCTGGTCCTTCATGTGATCTACGCTCCGGGTATAGGGAGCACGAAGGTTGCGGAGGTGACGGAACTTGAAAAGTTCAACTGATCCCATCCCACTCCCGGTAAAACTGTTCCAGGTAGGCAAGCATGAACTGGTGCCGCTGTTCGGCCATGTTTCGCCCGGAAGCTGTATTCATCCTGTCTTTCAACAGCAGCAACTTTTCATAAAAGTGGTTGATGGTAGGGGCATCACTGTTTTTGTACTGATCCCTGGTCATCCCGATTGCTGGTTTGATGGAGGGATTGTACATCTCGCGGCCCTTAAATCCACCATAATTGAATGTCCGGGCTATGCCTATGGCTCCTAGTGCATCCAGGCGGTCGGCATCCTGGATGACGGCCAGTTCGGGCGAAAAAAAACCAGGAGTGAAGTTTCCCCCCTTGAAAGAGATGTTCTGAATGATCTGTATAATGTGCCCGATGGTGTGCTCCTCAACGCCCAGAGTTGTTAAAAATGCCCGGGCTTTCGTGGCGCCAATGATCTCGTCGCCGCCATGAAACTTTGAATCAGCAATGTCGTGCAGCAAAGCTCCCAGTTCAACAATAAAAAGGTTGACGTTTTCGGCAGCAGCGATCGTCCTGGCACTTTTCCAGACCCGTTCAATATGCCACCAGTCGTGACCCCCCTCCGCATCCTTTAATTCGGATTGAACGAATTCTGCTGTTTTGATTATGATCTCCTTTTCGGTCATGATAAATGTCAGAGATTGATTGAGTAGTCAAAGGTAGGCATTATTGAGACCGATCGCGTTCGTCGTAAAACGAGGTAAAAAACAAGAGGCCGCCTCCTGGTTTGAGACGGCCTCCTTAAAAATCAAGGGACAATATGTTGAGCGGGTGTTTTTATTCAAAATCGGCTACCATCGGAGTTGCCGGAGCAAGGTTTGAGAAATCCATCCCGGAAATCACATCTTCAAAAGAGGCTTCAGCCGGTGTAATCGGGGCAAGAACCTTCAAAGTTAAAATTTCGGTGGCGTTCATCGCTGGAATCAAAACGCTGTTATCTTTTGCAAAAAGAACGTTCAGTGACGAGAGGGTGAAAATTGCTGCGAGGATGATTGATTTTGCTTTCATTTTTTTTTGTTTGAAAATTTGATGAAGCAAAAATAATACGGATTGACGGAGTGGTCGATCAGTTTTCGATTGAAAGGAATAACTTCACGACGGACGGCGGAAAATACCCGATGAATATACAAAAGGCAACTTGGCGATGATAACGGGGTCAATATCGTGCTTACCTTGTGATGGAGGAATCTCTTTTATTTCACCAGGATTTCCCTTACTCTTTTGGTCAGGTTAGAAATTTCAACAGCTTTTGAAAGTGGAATTTTCTTTCCGTAATCAATTCCGGAGTTCTTCCACAGGCCTTTCAGCATCTCCATGGCATCGACAACTGGCTGTATTTCCGGATTATTTTTATAAACAGAAAGAATTTGCATCAGGTTTTCGTAATTCTCCTTCTGCCCAACAATAATCCCCATGATCTTTGAATTATCCCGGACAGCCATCTCTCCGAGCGACGAAGCAAGATAAATGCCCTCGGCAAATCCGCCGGCAGCAATTAAAACCGCCACCTCGTTGCGATCATTTTCAGAGAGAAAACTTTTCGTTTGATCAGATAATGAACTGGTCAAAGCCATCAAAGAATCCTTGTTGTTGATGTATTTTTTTAATTTTTCCTTGGTCGGCTGATCATAAACCCCTGAAAGACCCAGTTCATCAGCCAGTTTGCTGGTGCAGTAAACAAATTTATTGGTTTCGTCGGTGCGGCTGAATGCCACAGAATAATTTAAATCGGCGCTGTAGACCCCCAGGTTAAGCGCCTTGCTCTTTTCGGTGGTATATCTGGCAACATTGCCTGGTGAATTTGTGATTTCGAAATAATAACCGGCTTTAGCCTTCTCCAGTGCCATGGTAATTTCCATTTGAGCAGGGAATTTATCCAGCACACTTTGAAGTTCAGCACTCAGGCGGACCTCCTGTTTAATCGAATCTATCTTCTTCAGATAGTTTTCCGCAGTGTCTTTGTTTTCCTCCTTTGTTGATGAACGGATGCAGCTTGTAAGAAGAAATACCACGCATAAAGATGCCAGAATGGGGCGGCAATGTTTTTTATTCAGTAATTTCATAAATTGAATTATTGCTAATGTTTCAGTCTCATCATTCCATTTGCTGCATCTACATCTGTATTGTCCTTTAGCAGAGTTGACAGTTCATTCACCTGAAGTTCGATTCTGGAAAGAATATTTACACAGGCTGTTGCATGCCCGTTGAAGTCAACCCCTAAATAAAGACCGACAACGATCGTGTCGTTGCCTGGAATTGGTATCGGGTACCTGCCGAAACCCCTTTCATTAAATTCTTTTGCTTTTATAATAACAATTAAATTTCCTTTCTCCTCAAGCAACTCTCCACTAAAGGAGAGGCTGTCTTCTGTAGCAATATTCACTCTCAGTTTGCTGTTGTAACCAAACTTAATTGTCCAATTCTCACGTTTAAGAACCGGCCTGTTATTTTCCCACACCTGGTAGTAGCTGTTCCACTGTCCTGTGAGATAATTTTTGCTAAAAATCTTTCGCCAGATGTAGTTGGTGCCCTTGATTATGTAAGTAAAGAAATAACCAAGTAAAAAACTGGCCAGGGCCCGTACTAACCAGTTAGGTTCCTGTTGAAATATCTCAGTCATAATAGAATTTATAAAAGTTGTAAGTGATGCTTTTGGGATACCAACTAAATTACCACCTTGCGTCGCTGTTCATAATCACCCTGCCTGCACTTCAAAAAGAACGAACATTTCTTTACTTTGATAAGCGTTACACAAAAATAGTTTTTTTATTTAGTTTCAACTCGGGCTTGTACCTGTTTTATATGGCGCTGATTTACTGGCCTTTAGTTAATGTGTAAAAACTAAATTTTAATTTTTTATACTTTTTTCAATAAATCGGGTTCGGAATTCTCTGATAAGTTGGGCGTAATGGCGGTTTTTCCCCAAAATAAGTTGGAGGAATAAAGTGGATCCATAGTTCCATGGTGTTCATATCCATTATTACTGACTGCATTGTTGTATAAGCCTTCGAAATCCCCTGAGCGTCGGCTACGGGTTCAAATAGAGACAAAGGATTAGACGGATCCCAGAATTGCTGCATTTCGGAAGTGAAAATCGCCCCGTTAGTCATTTTGCCGTCGTTATCCGGTCCCGGATATCCTGTAATGGATTTTAGCATCTCGATATCAACACGCTGGCCTGAAGAAACGCCCGCATATTTGTTTCTGAAAGAGGTCCAGCGTGATGTGTTTTCAAGGTTCGTGCTATCCCAGGAATTATTCGGCAGGCGAAAATCGTTAACGGCTGCAAAGATACCGGGAATACCCCAGGTTTGAGTCTGAGTTAAGCGGGGGTTCAGCGAGGATGACTCTGTTCTGAAACTGCGATTTCCCGGGGCTCCGTCTGATTTATTGTTTACCTGATTTTCTACGACGCCTGCAGTTGCCGGATCGGCTATCAGTATCGAATGATTGTACGAATAAAGTTTCTTTGTATCCTTCATAAAATCAGATATCTGAGCAAGGGTCGAAAAATTCTCGAAAGCATAACGCAGGTCAAAAAACAGGGAACGCCTGTTTGAAAGATCTGATGGATAAGGGGCGCCTGTTGTTGCATTGATAACCGCACCGAATAGTTTATACTGGTTGAACAGGGTAAGACCGTTTAACTGCCCCAGAGGACCGATATTGGTAATTGTCTTGCTGCCGTTCTTATACGTGGTGATTGCGTGCAGATAAGCAATGCCATATCGCGCCATGCTGAGCCAGTCCCAGTTTCTTGCAATGATTGTGTTTCCAGTTGCAGACGCATTGCCGGTTGCTGCGGATGCAGAGCAGGATTCCGGCCGCATAATTTCTGAAAACAGTTGGTAAATCAGGAATTCATTCTTCGAGAGCCGCCCATCCACCAGTTTGTCAACATCATAATTAAAAACATCCTGCATGCCCGCAATCTCATCTTTGTAGTCACTATCGAGATTTTCATACATTATTTGTGCCCGCTCTTTGACAGTGGCAAACGTTAATGGATCTTTCAAATTCTCAAGCAAAACCATGTGCATAGCTAACAAAAAATCAATGGTCGCCTCATAGTCCGGCATTGCTTGTTTGATGGCAAATGCAAACTGACGACCCATCTCACGATGTGAGGTATTCGAATAATCCAGGGTAACGTTATAGTGGTTTTCCATTTTCTGAATGGAGACCGGGTTCTTTGTGACGCTGTGGTCGCTTTTACGGCAACCCGACAGCATAATCGCGACTCCGGCGATCAGCACAGCTATAGCCGTAAATTTTTTGATTTTCACTTCAAGGCCCTTTTTGGTTTCGTTCGTTTCCATGATGGCTTTAATTTGGTCATTGAATTTGGTTGCCCTTTGTCAAATTTACGAAAGCTTACGGGACGAATAAAAAAGAAATTACTGAAAAAAAGGAAAAGCTATCCTGTACTGATATCAATCACTGTTATTTGTTCAGGTAGTTATGTATTCTCTGCGCTGCATTGGCCCTGAGGTTGCTAAAATAAAACGGGATATCGAAAGTATGGTAAACACCTAAAGGGAAGCCCTGCGCCGTACTTACCTTATCAAGAATCGGTTGGATCTGTGATGGCGTATTGCAGATTAAAACTCCTTTCAGTGTGTCAATACGGGCATCAGCGCATTGCTGTACCGGGACAAATTCCCCTGTGCTATTTGGGAAAAGTGATCCCAATCCTTCTGCAAATGTAGCCTGGGTCTGGTCTCTCTTCCAATTAATCGGATTCATGACAAGACCAACCATACCATATAACACCGGACTAACCCCGGTCATGTTTGGACCTTCTGTATTCCATGATACAATTACGCCCGTGTCGTCAGGGCCGGTAGCGAATTTAAGATGCTTATTTTCCTGGAGATATGCAGGAGTAATCGGAGAGCCAATGACATATGCTGCAATCATTCGGGCATACACCTGCGGATTATTCTTCAAGTATCCCGACAACAGGTTCGTCATGACCGTTGCCCCTTGCGAATGTCCAAGCAGGATATACGGCCTGCCGTGGTTAAAGTGTTTGATATAGTAGTCAAAAGCAGCCGTTGCATCCGATGTTGGGATGTCAGCAATAACATTCCACCGGTTGACACCCGACGAGTTATCCTGCCTGTAGAAAGGTGCGTAGATATTCGCAATGGTATCAAAAGCAGTAGCCTGCCGTGCATAAGACTCCGGGGCCTCCACCAACATAGAAGAGTCATCAATCGCACAAATCACGGGCATTGAATCACTGTTTGACCAGGCGGTAGGATACAGATAAAACAAATCAACAGGGTAAACTGTTGCCGGCAGCGACATCCAATGCGAAGCCTGCGAATAATCAGTTGTTGTAGAAATGTATTGACTTGTTTCGTCTTTGCTGCAACCGTTAACAAATAACAACGCAATTCCCACTGTCAGGGAGAAGTTCACCCAGATTCTGTTTTTCGTTTTCATTTTTATCAAGTTAAAATCAAAATCCCTTTTGTTTTACTCCGACTGTTTGGATAAAATTGTTCATCTGACCACCTTACGCCGATTTTGAATAACCCCTTCAACCAGCTTATGATACAGTGAAATATTGTCGGATCAACCCCTTGAGTGCATCGATTCTGATTGGCTTTGAAATATAATCATTACATCCGGACTCCAGCGCTTTTTCCCTGTCATCTGCCATTGCAAAGGCTGTTTGGGCAATGATAATGACATCCTTATTAAACTCGCGGATTTGACGCGTAGCTGCATCTCCATCCAAATCCGGCATCAAAATGTCCATTAAAATCAAATCAATATCAGGATTATTCCGGCAGGTATGAATGGCATCAACTGCTGATTTCAAATGTAAAACTTCATGGCTGTATTTATCGATCATGGCTGAGAAGAGGGAATCAGAATTTCATCGTCTTCGGCAATTAATATTGTTATGCGTTATTTTGAACTTCTTTATCTTCTTCTTCTGAAACACCACTTGTAATGATATTCCATGTCAGTCCTTCGCATGGTAAGGGATTGTAAAATAAAACATGGAGCCTTTTCCCTCTTCACTTTCAACCTATAATTTCCCACCATGCTTTTCGACGAAGTCTTTGCAAAGGAGTAATCCCAACCCCGTGC